>NZ_JMLW01000004.1 GCF_000686905.1 Marinospirillum insulare DSM 21763 | reverse complement strand
TCTCATTCTTGGTCGATTGAAAAGCATAAGATGCTACAGCAGCTTGCCATCCAATCCTAGTTTAATGAGTTGCACTTGAGAGTTGAATCCAGGTGAATTTTAATTAACATACATGCTCTCCTAGTGCTTTTTCTTAGTCTGGCTAAGAGTTATACAATAATAGTAACTAAATGGTCTGAGTAAGTATCTAAGCCATTGGTGCTGTTAGGGTAAGTTCAAAATTAAGTAGGTCTTTGTGTTTTAGCAAGCTTTATATAAGGAGTAACCTTTGCGAGCCATTCGTAAATATGCCAACCGACGCCTCTATGATACCTCAGAAAGCCGCTATGTGACGCTAGAGGATATTCGGAAGCTGATTGTAGATCAGGAAAATTTTTATGTTGAAGATTCAAAAAGCGGTGAGGACTTAACGCGCAATATTTTATTGCAGATCATTACTGAGCAAGAGAACCAGGGAGGCGATGAAAAAGGCCGTCCTATGTTTAGTAACAAGGTTTTGCAGCAGCTAATACGCTTTTATGGAGACTCAATGCAAGGCTCTATGAGTGGTTACTTAGAGCAAAGCGTTAATATTTTTATGGAGCAACAAAAATTGCTGCGTGAGCAAATGCAACAAGCTATTAAAGCTAACCCTATGCAAGCAGCTAGTCCTATGGATGTTATGCGCAAGGTTGCTGAACAAAATCTTTTGCTATGGAAAAGTTTGGCGGGTGGAAGCTTGGGTCGTTCTGTCGTTGATAAAACGCCTGAAGATAAAAAAACCGATGACAAGTAAAAGTAGCGAATAAAAAACCCGGCCAAGTGGCCGGGCAAAAATAACAGCGCGTTGTATCAGGCAGAGGGAATTTGCTGAAGTACGGCTGCTAAACTTTTTAAAAACTAGGCTTATTTAGCTGGCTTAGCCTGAGTTTTAAGTGTTTCAACTTCAGCTGTAGCACTTTCACGTGCTTCAGTCATTATGTCCATATTGGTTTTGAATAAACGACCAACACGGTTTTGTAAATCTTGTGCAAAATTAAACTGAGCTTCTTGTAGTTTGGCCGCATCAGTAGTTTTACTGGTGTTTTCAACTTGCTTAGAAACTGCTTCTACACACTCGGTGTAAAAACGTGTTTGTTCGCTACCAAGCTTCTCTAGTGCTTTTGCTTGAATAACCATTAGGTTAGAAATAGGCTGAAACTGCTTACCGTTCAGGCTTTCTTGGTAGGGCTTCATCATGGTTTGCATATCAGTCATAAATTTCTGGAACATGGTGCGACTCCTTTAAATTACATAATACTTCATTTACTTTGCTGCACCGCAACAAGTGTGTTTAATATAGTGCACTGCACAATAAGCGTCAAACCCGAAATCAAAAAAAAGCCAAAAAACTTGTTTTTTGGCTTTTTTATAGTGAAAAACTTGGTTTAACCACCTAAATAGGCTTTTTTAACATCCTCGTTGGCTAAAAGATTTTTGCCTGTGTCTTGCATAACCAGTTTTCCGTGTTCTAAAACGTAACCTCGGTCGGCAATAGCGAGTGCCTTTAAAGCATTTTGCTCAACCAAGAAGATGGTCGTGCCTGTTTCACGTAACTGTTGAATGATTTCAAAGATTTGGCTAATTATTATAGGTGCTAGACCTAAGGAAGGTTCATCTAGCAAGAGTAGCTCGGGCTCATCCATTAACCCACGACCTATGGCTAGCATTTGCTGCTCACCACCCGACATAGTGCCAGCACGCTGATGAAAGCGTTCTTTTAATCGTGGAAAAAGGTTAAGAACCCTTTCTTCTTGCTGCTCCTTAATGTCTTTACTTTGAAAGTAAGCACCCATGGCTAAGTTTTCTTCTACAGTCATACCTGTAAAAACACGCCGACCTTCAGGAACAACAGATAAACCGTTACGCATAATTTTATTGGTTGGCGTATGGGTAATGTCTTCACCTTGAAAGGTTATTCGACCTTGGCTTGCTTTAGGGTCACCACAAATGGTCATCATTAAGGTACTTTTACCTGCACCATTGGCACCAATAAGGGTGACTATTTCTCCTTTTTTTACATCAAGAGAAACGCCCTTTAAAGCGTGTACTGCGCCATAGTGAGTGTGAACATCTTCTAGCTGCAGCATTACTCTTCCCCTAGGTAGGCTTTAATAACATCTTGGTTACCAAGAATTTCTGCCGGTGTACCCTTGGCTAAGGGTGCACCCTGATTGATAACCACTATTTGATCAGAAATACCCATGACCAGTTTCATATCATGCTCAATTAAAAGCAGGGTTACCTTGTACTTATCGCGTAACTCCATAATTAACTGATCTAGGTCTTGAGTTTCTTGTGGGTTAAGCCCTGCTGCTGGTTCATCTAGCATGAGCAAAGTGGGCTGAGTTACCATGCAGCGAGCAATTTCTAAGCGCCTTTGTTGACCATAAGCAAGGGTTCCTGCCTCACGGTTAGCAAATTCGATTAAGTTAACCCTTTCAAGCCACTCAGCTGATCTGTCTTCTAGTTCTTGCTCTTTGGATTGGTAGCCAGTCAGGTTCAATAAACCTTTTAATAGGTTTCTTTCTGCTTGCATGTGTTGGGCTACTAGCAGGTTTTCTAGCACTGTCATTTCTTTGAATAGGCGAATGTTTTGAAAGGTGCGAACCATGCCATGCCGAGCAATTAGGTGCCCAGGTAGCCGGTGCATGGGTTTACCTTTAAAAATTACTTCGCCAGCGGATGGTTTGTAAAAGCCACTAATGCAGTTGAATACAGTGGTTTTACCTGCACCATTGGGGCCAATTAGCGAAACTATTTGCCCTTCCTGTACATCCAAAGAAACCTGATTAACCGCCCTTAGACCTCCAAAGCGCATAACTAGGTCTTTTACTTCTAGCAAAGGTTGAGTCATTTATTTTACCTCTGCGTTAGTAGTTTTTAGTTCGCGATGCGGGCGCTTGGCCGGCAATAACCCTTGAGGACGCCAAATCATCATAAGCACCATCATTAAACCAAAGAGCAGCATACGGTATTCATTAAACTCTCTGGCTAACTCGGGCAGTAGCACCATAGCTATGGCTGCCAGCACAACGCCTAGTTGAGAACCCATGCCACCTAAGACAACTATGGCAAGAATAATGGCAGACTCAATAAAAGCAAAAGATTCTGGGCTAATAAAACTTTGCCTAGTGGCAAAAAAAGCACCCGCAAAACCAGCAAAGGTCGCCCCAATAGTAAAGGCAGAAAGCTTAATATTGGTGGGGCTCATGCCTAAGGAACGACAGGCAATTTCATCTTCGCGCAAGGCTTCCCAAGCTCGGCCTATGGGCATTCTTATTAATCGGCGTACTACGTAGATAGAAAGTATGACAAGCAATAAGGCTAGAATATAAAGAAAAATAACCCGATGCACTGGATCGTAAGCAATACCAAAAAATTCATGGAAGGTGTTATCGCCACGACGGGAAAACTCTAAGCCAAAGAGTGTGGGCTTAGGAATGCGGCTAACACCATTAGGGCCACCCGTTAACTCAGTAAGGTTGTTGAGTAGTAGCCTAATTATTTCACCAAAGCCTAGGGTTACTATGGCTAAATAGTCCCCCCTGAGCCTGAGCACAGGATAACCAAGCAGCCAGCCAGTAATGGCTGCAAATAGGCCAGCCACCGGCAAGGCTTGCCAAAAGCTAAATCCGAAATAGGTGTAAAGCAGACCGTAGGTATAAGCACCTACAGCGTAAAACCCTACGTAGCCTAAATCTAACAAGCCTGCCAAACCAACCACTATGTTGAGCCCTATAGCTAACATAATGTAAATAAGCACTAGGGTTGCTAGGTCGATATTGCTGCGACCTGTAGTGAAAGGGAATAAGAGTAGTGCCCCTAGGGTTAGCATTAACCATAAGCGTTGTTGCTTGTCGGTACGCAAAAAAGAGGGGATGGCTAGTTTGGCACTGGTATTGCTACTGAGTTTAGGAAGGTGGTCGCGGAAAAGCTGGAAAAGAAAGACCAGTAAGCCAGCTAGACCTAGTTCCACAAAGGTTTGAGTGCTAGCGAGTTCAACACCTAGGGTAATGCCTTCAGAGTTAAGGCGTAAGCCCATCACTGAAGCACCAAGAAAAAGCGTAAGGCCTGCAGCAAAAAAAGCTGAGGTTAAGTTAGCGAAGAGAGGTTTTTTTGGCATTAGATTTTTTCAACCTCTGGCTTGCCTAGTAAACCACTAGGACGGAAAAGTAGAATTAAGCAGAGCAAAGAAAAAGCGACCACGTCTTTATACTGAGCAGAGAAATAAGCACCTGTCATGGTTTCGGCAGTGCCTAGTATAAGCCCACCCAACACTGCGCCAGGAATACTGCCTATCCCGCCAAGCACTGCAGCTGTAAAGGCTTTTAGTCCAGCAATAAAGCCTATCATTGGGTTGACTACCCCATAATAAAGCCCTAGTAAAACGCCTGCGACAGCAGCCAGCATAGCGCCTATAACAAAAGTAGCTGCAATCATGTGGTTGGTATTTATACCTAGCAGGTTAGTCATTCCTGCATCTTGTGAGCAGGCGCGGCAGGCTCGTCCTACTCTTGATCGACTAATAAACAGGGTTAGCAAAATCATGCAAACAAGTGTGATACCAAAAATAATAAGCTGCATATAGGCAAGGTTGACACTGAATTCATCGGTACCCAAAGACCAGCTGCCAGAAATAACACTGTGCAAAGCTAAGTCACGTGAGCCCTGAGCTAAACGCATGTAGTTTTGTAAAAATATAGACATGCCTATTGCAGATATAAGCGCAATTAAGCGTTTACTGTTGCGAACGGGTCGATAGGCAACTCGTTCGATAGTAAACCCATAAGCGCCTGCTACCATCATGCTGATAATTAAGGCGGCGATTAAAATGAAAGGAAGACTTTCTATACCTAGAAGGGTTAGGCCGGCAATAACAATAAAAGTAATGTAAGTGCCAATCATGTAAATTTCGCCATGGGCGAAGTTGATCATGCCAATGATGCCGTAAACCATAGTGTAGCCAATGGCTATGAGGGCGTAGGTGCTGCCTACGGTTAATCCGTTAATGACTTGCTGTATAAAATAACTAATTGATTCATTCATGGTTGGTACCATTAGTAATGCGCGAGGCTGTTCGTGGTAAGTTCAGCACGGCTTAATTTCAGGCGATAACCCGAAAAGCCCCAGAATAGGCTGGGGCTTTTATATTTAAGTTATTAGCTGCAACCCTTAAGGTGCTTCAGTACGAGTTGCGTCAGCATGCCAAGTAAATACAACAAAATTAAAGGCTTTTAGGTCGCCATATTCATCGAATTGAACTTGACCAATGGGAGTGGTGAAAGTATTACTGCGCAGATAGTCAGCCACTTTTTCTGGGTTTTCAGATTGAGTGCCAATCATGCCTTCAGCCATAAGCTGTACCGCAGTGTAGGCAGGCATAACAAAAGGACCCGCAGGATCTTCTTTGTTGTCGTGGAAGGCTTTAACTAGATCGGCATTACGTGGATCTTGTTCAAAAGCGGGTGGCAGGGTTACCAGTAGACCTTCAGAAGCTTCACCTGCAATAGCAGTGATATCTGGGTTACCCACACCTTCAGGGCCCATAAATTGTGCTTTTAAGCCTTGCTCACTCGCTTGGCGTAACATTAAGCCTAATTCAGGGTGGTAGCCGCCATAGTAAACAAAATCTACATCTTCACGAACCATGCGCGAAATAATTGCAGAAAAGTCGCGGTCACCCGCATTAATACCATCAAACATAACTACGTTGATGCCTTGGTCAGTTACGGTTTTATGCACTGCACGCGCAATACCTTCGCCATACTGTTGCTTGTCGTGTAAGACAGCCATTTTTTTAGGCTTAATTTTAGTTGCTATATAGTCACCAGCTACAGGGCCTTGCATAGTATCTAAGCCAATAGTGCGGAAGATGGATCGGTAGCCTAGCTGAGTAATTTCTGGGCTGGTTGAGGCCGCAGTAATCATCAGAATGCCTTCTTCATCATAAACTGCCGCTGCAGGCTGGGTAGAGCCAGAACAAAGGTGGCCTACAACAAAGCTAATGTTATCGTTAACAATTCGATTGGCTACAGTCACGGCTTGACGTGGTTCGCAAGCATCATCGTAAACAACACTCTCTAACATCTTACCGTTAATACCGCCCTTAGCATTGATGCGTTTAATGGCCATTTGCGCGCCAGTAAACTGCATATCACCGTATTGAGCAACAGGACCAGAAACTGGGCCAGCCAAAGCTATTTTTATTGTATCGGCTGCGCTAGCGAAACTGCTGCCTAGGAGTAGGCCTGCAGCAGCTGCACTAAGAAGAGTTTTTTGAAAAGTTTTTTTCATTTTATTGTTTTCCTAGGGTAAGTTTTTAGGCTGATTTTTTGAAAAATCGAACCGAGTAAACATGGTTGGGTGTACTAAATCACTGCTCAGTATAGTTCCACAGGTGATTACTAGCATTTCAATGGTCTGCTGTCTAGATCGATACGTTAGCGGTATATAACGTGTTTTTACTTTTGTGCAGAAGAAAAAGATGTTTGATCTTGTTGTTTGGTTATATTTTCTATAATTGTTTTTTTATCTTGGTTGATAGTATTGAATTTATACAGGTGTTTGAAAGTGCTGTTATTGCCTGTTAGGGCTGAATAGAGTCCTAGGGCAAAATAACTGTATAATGCTTAAAATTATTTTTGGCCTAAATCTTAAGCAAAGCATAGGAAGTAAAATACATGAAATTATTGGTTGTCGGCAGCGGTGGACGCGAGCACGCCTTGGCTTGGAAAGCAGCTCAGTCAGCAGGTGTTTCAGAGGTGCTAGTTGCGCCAGGTAATGCAGGTACTGCGCTGGAACCAAAACTACGCAATATCGCTTTAGATGTTCTCGACTTTGCAGGCTTGGCTGCCCTAGCTAAAGCTGAAAATGTAGCCTTAACCTTGATTGGCCCTGAAGTGCCTTTGGTTGAAGGTATAGTTGATTACTTTGAAAAAGAAGGCTTAGCTGTGTTTGGTCCTGCTAAAGGAGCGGCGCAGCTAGAAGGCTCTAAGGCTTTTACTAAAGATTTTTTAGCACGTCATAACATTCCAACCGCGTTTTATGGTGTATTTACACAAGTAGATAAAGCGTTAGCTTATGTTCGTGAAAAAGGCGCACCTATTGTTATTAAGGCAGACGGTTTGGCAGCAGGTAAAGGCGTTATTGTTGCCATGACCTTAGAAGAAGCCGAAGCCGCGATTATTGATATGTTATCGGGCAATGCTTTTGGAGAGGCTGGCGCTCGTGTAGTGATTGAAGAGTTTTTAGAAGGTGAAGAAGCCAGTTTTATTGTGATGGTTGATGGTGAAAATGTATTGCCCATGGCAACCAGTCAAGATCATAAGCGGGTAGGTGATGGTGATACAGGCCCGAATACAGGTGGTATGGGTGCTTACTCTCCTGCTCCTGTTGTTACCGATGAAGTTTATCAGCGAGCCATGAATGAGGTTATTTACCCAACAGTTAAAGGTATGGCTGCTGAAGGTAATACCTATGTGGGCTTTTTGTATGCCGGTTTAATGATTGATGCCAGTGGCACGCCTAAGGTGATTGAATACAACTGCCGTTTTGGTGACCCTGAAACTCAACCTATATTGCTACGTTTAAAGTCTGACCTAGTGGAGCTTTGCCAGGCTGCCCTAGATAAAAAGCTGGATCAGGTAACAGCGGAATGGGATAAACGCCCAGCCATAGGTGTGGTAATAGCTGCTGGCGGTTATCCTAATGATTACACGAAAGGTCAGGTGATTTCAGGTTTACCCCAACAAGAGCAAGAAGCTGTTAAGGTGTTTCATGCAGGTACTGCTATGCAGGGCGATGAAGTAGTGACCAGTGGTGGTCGTGTGCTTTGTGTAACCGCTTTGGGCGCTACTGTGGCCCAAGCACAAAACTTAGCTTACCAAGCCCTAGACAAAATTAGTTGGGAAGGCTGTTTTAGCCGCCGTGATATAGGTTACCGTGCAATAGCTCGGGAACAAGCTAATAAGTAATTTAAAGCAAATCTTATAACTTTATAAGCCCAGTTTCTTGCTGGGCTTTTTTTTCTTAGGAGAAGTAGTTTATGTCGAGAGTTACCTTGGAATTTCCAGCCCCTGCTATTTACAGCCATCCAGTGCGTTTACGCATTAGCGATATTAACTATGGCAATCACTTAGGTCACGATACTTTAGTTTCGTTATTACACGATGCACGTTGCGGCTGGTTAGCTGAACACGGCTTAACAGAGCTTACAGTCGATGGTAAATCTTTGGGTTGGGTCGTAGCTGAGTTGGTAGTTAACTACCGTGCAGAAGCTTTTTACGATGATCAGCTGCAAGTTGAGTTAGCTATAGGTGAAATTGGCTCTAAGGGTGCAGAAATCTATCATCGTGTCGTAGGTAAAGAAGGGGTTGAAGTGGCTGTAGCAAAAGTAGGCGTGGTGTTTTTTGATTATACAGCGCGTAAAGCAGCAGCAGTGCCTGAAAACTTTATTCAATTAGCAAAAAGGCCTTAATATGGCGAGAGAATACCCTATTATAGCTGTGACAGGTTCGTCGGGAGCTGGCACTACAACGGTTAAAGATGCTTTTGCGCGCATGTTTGCTCGTGAAGGGGTGAATGCTGCTTTTGTGCATGGTGATAGTTTTCATCGTTATACGCGAGATGAACTAGAAAAGCTGTTAGAAGCACACCCAGAAGAGCGTCAGTCGTTTTCTCACTTTGCTTTAGAAGCTAACCTGCTCGATAAGCTCGATCAACTATTTCAGGATTACTCTGCTAGTGGTACAGGTGAGTATCGTCAGTACATTCATGCTGAAGACAAGGAGCAGGTAGAGGCGGGTTATCAGGTGGGTACTTTTACCCCTTGGGAAACACTAGCTGAAGGTACAGACCTGCTGCTATATGAAGGACTGCATGGTGGCTTGGTAACTGAAAGCTATAATATTGCCCAATATGTTGATTTGTTGATTGGTGTAGCGCCTTCGATTAACTTGGAATGGATTCAAAAGATAGAAAGAGATACTAAGCTAAGGGGTTATTCTCAAGAGGCGGTGATCGATACTATTCATTCAAGAATGGAAGATTATCTGCGTTACATACTGCCGCAATTTTCGCGTACTCATATTAACTTTCAGCGTGTTCCCGTTGTAGATACTTCTAACCCTTTTGTGATAAGCAGTGTGCCCACAGCCGATGAAAGTTTGGTTGTCATTCGTTTTCGTGGGCCTCAAAAAGCAGACTTCCCTTATTTGCTTTCCATGATTAAAGATAGCTTTATGTCTCGCCCTAATACCTTGGTGATTCCGGGTGCAAAAATGCCACTGGCCATAGAATTAATTATGCTACCAAGAATGCAAGAAATTTTAGAGGGTAGACGATTTAAATAAGAAAGTTAGCAGGGATGCTGTTGGTGAGCTTAGAGTGAATAATAAGTTAGGGTTAGCAACAAAGGGGGCGTGGAGTCTTAGTTGGCGCGCTCTGGAGGATTCGAACCTCCGACCGCCTGGTTCGTAGCCAGGTACTCTATCCAGCTGAGCTAAGAGCGCATTTAACTAATATCAAGCTTTAGACGTTTATGTATTGGCGCGCTCTGGAGGATTCGAACCTCCGACCGCCTGGTTCGTAGCCAGGTACTCTATCCAGCTGAGCTAAGAGCGCGGATTACTCAATACACTAATCTAAAATTTGTGGCGGAGAGAGAGGGATTCGAACCCTCGATGAGATTTCTCCCATACGCCCTTAGCAGGGGCGCGCCTTCAGCCACTCGGCCACCTCTCCAACACGGCGCACATAATACCATCTGTTATTTTTTTGTCTACCCTTTGCTGAAAAAAACTTGTTTAAGCAAAGACTTAAATTTTATTTAGACAAAAAAACCGCAACTTAACTCAGATACTGATAGGTTAGTTGCGGTTTTTTCAGTTAGCAGTCAATAAAGGAAATTTAGTAATTACCTTGATCGCCACCTTCCTCTTTTTCACGTTGGATTCGCTGGTAAATTTCTTCGCGGTGTACTGCAATTTCTTTAGGTGCATTAACACCAATGCGAACTTGATTACCTTTAACACCTAGAACAGTAACGGTAACTTCATCACCAATCATAAGTGTTTCACCAACACGGCGAGTAAGAATCAGCATAGTAGAATCTCCATATCATTCAGTCCAGATATAACATCTCAACAGGCGTAGAATAATGCTTTAGTGCTTTATTCCATGAGTCTGGTTTAAGTGTAGACCATCTCCGATGGCTAGTGTTCACTTATCAGACCTATTCATTATCGGTCAATAGCATAAAAATGTTAAATGATTTTTAACTATTTGTTAGATGAATTTTCTATATAAGTATAGAAACCTTCCTTGGCTTACTGTCATTATCCCTAATTGGAGAGGATTACTCAGATTTATCTAAGCCAAATGCTGAGTGAAGTGTTCTTACTGCTAGCTCAGTAAACTTCTCGTCGATCACTACCGAAATTTTAATTTCAGAAGTAGATACCATACGAATGTTAATACTGTTTTCTGCTAGGGTTTTGAACATTAGGCTAGCAACACCTGCATGAGAGCGCATACCTACGCCAACCAGTGAAACTTTAGCCATAGCATTGTCGCCAAGAATACGGCCAGCGCCCATTTCAGCTACGCACTCTTCTACCAAGCTATAAGCTTTTGTATAGTCACCACGACCGACTGTAAAAGAGAAGTCGGTTGACTCACCATTAGGTGAAACATTTTGAACGATCATATCGACTTCAATGTTGGCGTCACTAATGGGGCCAAGAATTTTAGCGGCAACACCTGGGATATCTGGTGCACCTAAAATAGTGATTTTTGCTTCATTAGTGTGGTGGGCGATACCAGAAATTAGTGGATCTTCCATCGAGTTTTGCTCCTCGCTATCTGCAACTATGAGTGTGCCTGGGCCTTCGTTATCTTCAAAGCTAGAAAGTACACGCAGGGGTACTTGGTATTTACCAGCAAATTCAACCGCCCGAATTTGTAGAATTTTAGAGCCTAGGCTGGCTAGCTCGAGCATTTCTTCTACGGTGATTTTTTCTAAACGGTTTGCCTTAGAGCAAATACGTGGGTCAGCGGTATATACACCATCAACGTCTGTATAAATTTGACACTCATCAGCTTTTAGAGCTGCAGCCAAAGCAACTGCCGTTGTGTCTGAGCCGCCTCGGCCCAGTGTGGTGATATTGCCTTCTTCATCAACACCCTGAAAGCCTGCAACTACTACAACACGCCCAGCTTTTAAATCGCTGCTAACCGATTCTGTATCAATCTTTTTGATACGCGCCTTGTTGTATGACTTGTCGGTTACTATGCCAACCTGTGCGCCGGTATAAGAAGTCGCAGGTATGCCCTGTTGCTCCATTGCCATAGCTAAAAGCGCAATAGTCACCTGTTCACCTGTGGAAATAAGCATGTCTAGCTCACGCGGTGAAGGTGTTTTATGAATTTCTTCAGCTAGAGCGAGTAGGCGGTTGGTTTCGCCACTCATAGCTGACAGGACTACAACAACATCGTGCCCTTCTTTACGAAAGCGACCGACGCGCTCTGCTACTTTTTTAATACGTTCAACGCTACCGACTGAGGTGCCGCCAAACTTTTGTACATAAAGTGCCATAGGTATCCTTTTGGGTTATGTAAGGGAATTAATCCTACCCCAGTTGTTCTGCAACCCAAGCCTTAACTGAAGCTAGGGCTGCGGGCAGGCTAGAGGGTTGAGTACCACCCGCCTGCGCCATGTCGGGGCGACCACCGCCTTTGCCTCCGACTTGTTGAGCAACATGATTAACCAATTTGCCTGCATGAATTGAGTCTTTAGCTGCACCCGATACGCCAGCAATCAAGCTAACCTTGTCACCCTCAACAGCAGCTAGAACTACAGCGGCGGGCTCTAGCTTTTGTTTCATTTGGTCCATAATTTCGCGTAGTGTTTTAACGTCTGCACCATCGATTAAAGTGGCTAAAACTTTTATGCCTGCTATCTCTTCAGCTTGACTGGCTAGGTCTAGACCGCCACCACCCGAAGCTAGTTTTTTCTTAAGCTGCTGTAACTCTTTTTCTAGCTGACGCGTACGCTCTTGATTAGTTTCTAAACGCTCAATCAGCTGGTCTGGTTTTACTTTAAGCTGACTCGCAGCCTTTAATAACTGCTGCTCTCGGTCTTGCAAAAAGTTAAGGGCCGCTTTACCCGTAATGCCTTCTATACGACGTACACCGGCAGCAACACCCGACTCAGACGTTAGGTGAAACAAACCTATATCGCCTGTACGAAGAACGTGTAAGCCGCCACAAAGCTCAATAGAGAAGCTCTGCTCGCCTTGCTGAGTAGCTGTAGGTGTACCCATGCTTAATACGCGAACTTCTTCGGTGTATTTTTCACCAAATAATGCCATAGCGCCACGTTTTTTTGCGGTTTCTAAATCAAGTAATTCAGTTTTAACTGCGGTGTTAGCAAGAATTTGTTCATTGACTAGACGTGAGACCTCAGCCAGCTGCTCAGGTGTGACAGCTTCATTGTGGCTAAAATCAAAGCGCAGTCTTTCTGAGTCAACTAGCGAGCCTTTTTGCTGAACACTCTCACCTAACACTTGGCGCAAAGCTGCATGCAATAAGTGGGTTGCTGAGTGATTACGGCGCGTAGGTTCTCGAATAGACAGTTCAACCTGAGCAGTCAGTTGATCACCGATTTTTAGTGAGCCTTCAGCCACTAAGCCTTGGTGGGCATAAGCTTCACCCGCCTTGGTGGTATCTTGTACGTCAAAGCGTTGTGTTTTACCTAACAGTTGACCCGTATCGCCCACCTGACCACCTGCCTCAGCGTAAAAAGGTGTAGTGTCTAGAATAACTATACCTTGCTGGCCTTCAGTTAATTGGTCTACTGGTTTGCCATCTAGGTAGAGGGCAAGCACTTCTACCTGGTCACTGGCTTGGTTATAACCAGTAAAACTGGTTGGTCGGTCAATATTGATAATGCTGTTGTAATCTAGACCAAAGTTACTCGCTGAACGTGCACGCTCTCGTTGTGCTTGCATTTGTTCTTCAAAGCCAGCTTCGTCCACTTCTAGGTTTCTTTCACGGGCAATATCAGCAGTTAAATCTAAGGGGAAGCCAAAAGTATCGTAGAGTTTAAAAGCAACTTCGCCTGGAATAACCTTGCCTTTAAGTTCTGCTAAGTCCTGCTCAAGAATTTTCATACCTTGATCTAGGGTTTTAGCAAACTGTTCTTCTTCGTGTTGAATGGCCTTTTCTATTTGAGCCTGTTTTTCTTTTAGTTCTGGAAAAGCAGCACCCATTTCTTTAGTTAAGGCAGCCACAATTTTGTAAAAGAAACTACCTTCAGCACCTAGTTTATGACCGTGGCGGCAGGCACGACGAATAATACGACGCAGCACATAGCCTCGACCTTCATTGGAAGGTAGTACGCCATCAGCCACTAAAAAGCTACATGAGCGAATATGGTCTGCAACAACGCGAAGTGAAGGTTGATCAGTGTTTTCACAACCTATAGCAATAGAGGAGGCTTGGAGTAGATTTTGGAAAAGGTCAATTTCATAGTTAGCATGAACGCCCTGTAAAACAGCAGCGAGTCTTTCTAGCCCCATGCCCGTATCAACGGAAGGTGCTGGTAGTGGTAGCATTTCACCTTCTGCAGTACGATTAAACTGCATAAAAACGACGTTCCAGATTTCTATAAAGCGGTCGCCATCTTCTTCGGGTGAACCGGGCAAGCCACCCCAAATGTGTTCGCCGTGATCATAAAAAATTTCAGTGCAAGGACCACAAGGGCCAGTGTCACCCATAGCCCAAAAGTTGTCTGAGTTATAAGCAATACCGTCTTGGTCACCAATACGAATAATGCGCTCGGCAGGAACACCCACTGACTTATTCCAGATATCAAAGGCTTCATCGTCAGTGTGGTAAATTGTTATCCAAAGTTTTTCAGCTGGGAGTTTAGCGACACCTGTTAAAAATTCCCAAGCATAGGTAATGGCATCTTGCTTGAAGTAATCACCAAAACTAAAGTTACCTAGCATTTCAAAGAAGGTGTGGTGACGAGCGGTATAACCAACATTTTCTAAATCATTATGTTTACCACCAGCGCGTACACATTTTTGAGTGGTGGTGGCACGAGTATAGCCTCGCTGCTCATGCCCAAGAAAACAGTCCTTGAACTGGTTCATACCCGCATTGGTAAATAGCAGGGTAGGGTCATCCTGAGGTACAAGGGAGCTGGATGGAACTAGAGTATGGCCTTTGGACTGAAAAAACTTCAGGAAAGCCTCGCGAATTTCAGCACTTTTCATGATGCCTCTCTGTATGCTAATTAAGCTGCCGGGTTAAGCTGGGCAACTATTATACGGAGTTCGTAGCAAAATGATAACCTCGCTTAATCTAGAAATACTGCCTGACGAATTTGGTCGGGCGTGAAGCCGCGAGAAGCTAGAAAACGTTGCATTTTAGCTGCCTCACGTTGGTCACTTGGAGCTAGATGACCAAAACGCTTTTCTCTAACTCGCATAACCTGTGCATACCAAAGTGGCTCTAAGCGTTTAAGTTGCTGGGTAATTAGGTCTTTATCTAGCTGGTGCTTCCAATAACCTTGTTGAAGAGCAAGAGGGCCCTTACCTTGGCGTAGGTACTTGTTGGTTAGGCTTTCTATAAACCGTTCATCACTTTGTAAATCGTGCTCTAAAAGCCAGTCTATAAGCTGATCAATGAGCTCAGTACATTTTGCTTGGCTGGGTGTTTTTTCAGGGTTGGCTGTTTCTGCTGAGGTGGGCTTAAGTAGTTTTTCTTGTAGCTCATGCAGGCTTTGTTCACGCGCTGCTAATAAGCGAAAAGCCCGCTCGCGGCGGGCTTTAATCCAATCTAGGGCAAGATCATCCTGCATAAGTAAACTAACTTAACCTAGTCTAAAGGCGGTAGTTGATCTTCGGGTGCATCTTTAGCTGCTTTTTTGGAGTCTGCAGCTTTTTCTTCTTTGGCTTCAGCTTTTTCGTCAAATTTAGCTAGTAGCTGATCGCGTACGCCCGCTTCAATTTCTTCCATAATGGCTGGATTATCTTCTAGGTACTGAGCTGCATTAGCTTTACCCTGGCCAATTTTAGTGCCTTGATAGCTATACCAAGCACCTGCTTTTTCTACCAGCTTGCATTGCACACCTAGGTCGACCACTTCGCCTGCATGGTAAATACCCTTGCCGTAAAGAATTTGGAACTCAGCTTGGCGGAAGGGTGGAGCTACTTTATTTTTAACAACTTTAACGCGTGTTTCGTTACCCGTAACTTCATCACCCTGCTTAACAGCACCAATACGACGTATATCTAAACGTACCGATGAATAGAATTTAAGTGCGTTACCACCAGTAGTGGTTTCTGGGCTACCAAACATAACGCCGATTTTCATACGAATTTGGTTGATGAAAATAACCAAACAGTTGGCATTTTTAATGTTGCCGGTGATTTTACGCAGGGCTTGAGACATTAAACGTGCTTGTAAACCAACGTGTGAGTCACCCATCTCACCTTCAATTTCAGCGCGAGGTGTAAGGGCTGCTACTGAGTCTACAACTATGACGTCAACTGCACCTGAGCGAACTAAGGAGTCGGTAATTTCTAGGGCTTGCTCACCATTGTCTGGTTGAGAAACCAGCATATCATCTAGGTTAATACCTAGCTTTTCAGCATAGATAGGGTCAAGTGCATGCTCAGCATCAATAAAGGCACAGGTTTTACCCATTTTTTGTGCTTGGGCTATAACCGATAAGGTTAAGGTGGTTTTACCTGAAGATTCTGGACCGTATATTTCAACAACACGACCAAAGGGCAAGCCACCTATACCTAAGGCTATATCTAGACCTAAAGAGCCAGTTGAAACAGATGGAATAGCAGCTCTGGGTTGATCACCCATAAGCATTACTGCACCCTTACCAAACTGCTTTTCAATTTGGCCTAGTGCGGCGCTTAGTGCTTTTTGGCGGTTTTCATCAGAAGCCATAGAGAATATCCTTGTTGTGCGATCTATTGGTAGAGTCGATTAAAATTCAGTAATTTGTTAATTACTGTATAGGTTAACAGTATTTTGCTGGAAGGCAAGAACTGATTTATACACTTTTTTCAAGCCAAGCAAGCAAGCCTTCTAATGCCTTATCTATGCTGGCTTCTCTAACCTGCCTACGGTCACCTGTAAAGTGAAAAACTTCTGCTAACTGTTTGTCTGTATTGCCCCAAGCTAGCCAAACAGTACCTACAGGCTTTTCGGCACTGCCACCAGCTGGGCCAGCAACACCACTAATAGCAACAGCTAAGTCTGCTTTGGCTAGTTTACAAGCACCTTTTACCATGGCTTTTACAACAGCTTCGCTTACCGCGCCATGTTTTTCTAGGCTGGCTTCATCAACCTTTAAAAGGTTTTTTTTAGCTTGGTTAGAATAGGTGACTAAACCGCTAGTAAACCAAGCTGAGCTGCCTGCTATTTCAGTGAGTGCTTTGGCTACACCGCCACCCGTACAAGATTCTGCTGTAGCTAGCTGGTAATTAGCTGTTGTTGCTTGCTCGGCAATCTTCTGAACGAGTGCTAGGCGTGTCAGCATGCTTCTTCTCCTGTATATTCTAAAACTTATTTTTATAGCTTAGCGGCTGTTTTCTTAAATAACGAGTAACAATTAAAATAAAGGTGTTGGTCATGTGGCAAGTATTTAGGCGATTTTTTGATAACTATACGCTTCTGCTTTTGGGTATGGTGCTGCTGGCTACTTTTGTTCCTGCGGTTGGGCAAGCTGAGCTAGTAATGACTTGGCTGACTCGCTTTGCTATAGGTTTGCTGTTTTTTCTACATGGTGCACGCTTGTCTCGACAGGCTATTTTAGCTGGCATTATGCACTGGCGTTTACACGGTTTGGTTTTTAGTTTTACTTTTATTGCTTTTCCACTTCTAGGCTGGCTAATGCTGCCTCTGCTACGTCCTTTGCTAGGTAACGAACTAGCCATGGGAATGCTCTACCTTACTGCCTTGCCTGGCACGGTACAGTCAGCCATTGCCTTTACTGCACTAGCAAGAGGTAACTTAGCCGCTGCTGTATGTAGTGCTTCAGCTTCTAGTCTTATAGGTATTTTGGTTACGCCCTTGCTGGTTTTAATTCTGTTAGACCTAGAGGCTTCGGGTGCTAGCTTTTCTTTTTTAGACACCTTAATCAGTATTAGCTTGCAGTTGCTTGTACCTTTTGTAACTGGGCATTTGCTGCGTCCTTTTATTGGTGAGTGGATAGCAGGGCAACGTAGCTGGTTAAGTAAAGTCGATCAAACGTCTATTTTGTTAGTGGTTTATACCGCCTTTAGTGCTTCAGTGGTGGCAGGTTTGTGGAAGGATGTTCCACTCAATAAGCTTTTGTGGTTAACCTTGGCTTGCTCTGTGCTGTTAGCCCTAGTTTTATTTTTAACCGCTTGGCTAGCTCGCAGGCTAGGTTTTAATAAAGCAGATGAAATTACCATCGTGTTTTGTGCTTCTAAAAAAAGCATGGCAACCGGCGTACCTATGGCGCAGGTTTTATTTAGTGGTGCTTTATTAGGTCCTATGTTGTTGCCTTTAATGATCTTCCACCAAATACAGCTAATGGCTTGTGCGCAGTTAGCTGCACACTATGCCAAGCGCCCAGAAGTAGCAGAGGAAAAAGCTTGAGCCTGTATTCGTACTCCTGCCTCGGGTATCATAGAGGCGAATTTTATCTTCGAGCATTTGGGAGTTTTAAGGCTTGAGCGACGCGGAATTTTCCAACCATACGCCGATGATGCGGCAGTTTCTGACCATTAAGCGTGATTACCCCACTACCCTACTATTTTATCGAATGGGTGATTTTTACGAGCTTTTTTTTGAAGATGCTAAAGAAGGTGCGCGCCTATTAGATATTACGCTAACCCAGCGTGGATCTTCAGATGGTAACCCAATACCCATGGCAGGTATTCCTTACCATTCAGCTGATGGTTACTTAGCACGCTTAGTGAAAGCAGGTCAGTCAGTCGCTATCTGCGAACAAGTAGGGCAAGCAGGCGAGGGTAAAGGGCCAGTAGAAAGAAAAGTAGTCAGAATTATTACTCCAGGTACTTTAACTGACGAAGCCTTAATGGATGAGCGGCGCGACAACCTGCTGGTAGCAATTTATCCACAGGGTGATGCTTCAAAACCCGAAGAAGCCCTTTGGGGTGTTGCTAACTTAGATTTAGCCAGTGGCCGTTTTGTGGTGGCTGAGGTGGTAGGTCAAACTCAGTTAGAAACTACCTTGGCGCGTTTAGCCCCTTCAGAATTATTGGTTGGTGAGTTAACGCAACTACCTGCCGAATGGGAAAACCTAAAAGGTCTGCGTCGTATTCCACCTTGGCAGTTTGATAAACAAACCGCTGTTCGTAAGCTATGCCAGCAGTTTGCTGTGCAAGATTTGCGTGGCTTTGGGTGCGATGAGTTAAATCCTGCCATAGCTGCTGCTGGCGCTTTGTTGGACTATGTTCAGGAAACCCAAAAATCTGCCTTACCGCACCTGCGCTCTTTATTGGTTGAAAATGAAGATGAGGCTCTGTTATTAGATGCGGCTAGTCGACGTAACCTAGAACTAGATACCAACCTGTCTGGTGGGCAAACCCATACCCTAATGGAAGTGCTAGATGCCACAGCTACACCTATGGGTTCGCGTTTATTGCGCCGCTGGTTGCATAGGCCTTTACGCAATCTTGCTGTTTTACAAAAGCGCCAAACTGCTTTGCAGGAATTACAAGCCAACTTGTTTGAATTAGAGTTAGACAGCAACCTTAAAAGCGTTGGTGATTTAGAACGTATTTTATCGCGTATAGCCTTACGCTCAGCTAGGCCGCGTGATTTAGCTAAGCTAAAAGATGCTTTACTTGGCTTGCCAGAATTAAAGCAAAAAATTAGCCCTTTAAAAGCACCCCTGCTAAAAACGATTAACCAACAACTCGCACCTTTGCCAGAGTTAGCTGACCAACTAGCGCGTGCTCTTATTGAAAATCCGCCAGTGGTTATTCGTGACGGGGGGGTGATTGCTTCAGGCTATGATGTTGAGCTAGATGAATTAAGGGACTTAAGAGAAAACGCGGGTGGTTTTTTATTAAAGTTAGAAGAACAAGAAAAAGAACGCACAGGGCTATCTACTTTAAAAGTAGGTTACAACCGAGTGCATGGTTATTTTATTGAAATTAGCCGAGCGCAATCTGATAAAGCACCGGTTGAATACCAGCGCCGCCAAACGCTTAAAAATGCTGAGCGTTTTATTACCCCAGAGTTAAAAGTATTTGAAGATAAGGCGCTTTCTAGCCAAAGTCGTGCATTAAGCCGTGAAAAGCAGTTATATGAAGAGCTGCTAGATGTGCTGAATGAAAATTTAGCTAGTCTGCAGCAAACAGCCATGGCACTAGCAGAGTTGGATGTGCTGCATAATTTGGCAGAAAGGGCTGAAACTTTATGCTGGTGTGTGCCTGAATTAAGCACGCAAGAAGGTATTGCTATTACTGCTGGTCGGCATCCAGTAGTAGAGCAGGTGGTGACTGATCCTTTTGTGGCAAATGACTTAAACTTTGACCCAGCTACAAGAATGTTGGTAATTACTGGCCCTAATATGGGTGGTAAATCAACTTTTATGCGCCAAGTCGCTTTAATCGTTTTGTTAGCATACATTGGTTCAGCCGTACCTGCCGATGCAGCACAAATAGGACCAATAGACCGTATTTTTACCCGTATAGGTGCATCTGACGACCTAGCTTCAGGGCGTTCAACCTTTATGGTGGAAATGACTGAAACGGCTAATATACTCCATAATGCTACGTCACAAAGTTTAGTGTTAATGGATGAAGTAGGCCGAGGTACCAGTACCTTTGATGGTCTATCCTTGGCTTGGGCAAGCGCAGAAGAACTGGCTGCTTTAGGCGCTTGGACATTATTTGCTACTCACTATTTTGAACTTACTAGCTTAGCTGATGACTTACCCCAGGTAGCTAATGTGCATCTATCTGCTAGCGAGCAGGATGATTACCTAGTTTTTATGCATAAGGTAGAAGCAGGGCCAGCCAGCCAAAGCTATGGTTTGCAGGTAGCACGCTTGGCAGGTGTACCTAATAACGTTATTGCTAGGGCACAACAAAAGCTAAAAGACTTAGAAGCATTGGAGACTCAAGCAGCAAGCCAACAAGTACCAAGCCAACAAGTTAAGGAGCCAATCACTCGGCAAGCGAATTTGCCACCCTTACAGGCTGATATGTTTGCTGTAGAGTCTCATCCATTGCTAGATGAGTTACGCAAAATAACACCCGATGATTTAACACCTAAGCAGGCATTAGATCTGCTTTACAGCTTTAAAAAACTAGTTGATGATTAAAAACATTATAATTATTAAATTGAGGAGGCTCAGGTGACTTTTGTAGTAACTGAGAACTGTATTCGCTGTAAATACACAGATTGTGTAGAGGTTTGCCCAGTAGACTGTTTTTATGAGGGGCCTAACTTTTTAGTGATTCACCCAGATGAATGTATAGACTGTGCTTTGTGTGAGCCTGAATGCCCAGCAGATGCCATTTACTCTGAGGACGAACTACCTGCAAATATGAAAAACTATATAGAGTTAAATGCAGAGTTAGCTGAGGTTTGGCCTAATATATCTGAACAGGTAGACCCACTACCTGATGCCGCAGAGTGGGATGGTAAAACAGATAAGCTTAAGTACCTAGAACGCTAAAGTGAGCTAAGTTAGGACGACTGAATAAAAAATAATAACTTGGAGGTGTCCAATGCAAGACTGTATTTTTTGTAAAATAGCTAAGCATGAGTTGCCAGCAACTGTAGTTTTTGAAGACGATCAAGTGATTGCCTTTAATGATATTGACCCAAAGGCACCGCATCATCTATTAGTCATACCTAAGCGTCATATTACTACTTTGAACGACTTAAAAGATGGCGATGAGGCTTTAGCAGGTCGTTTACAGGTAGTGGCTGCAAAGCTAGCTAAAGAATTAGGTTTTGCTGAGGCGGGTTACCGCACAGTGATGAACTGTAATGAAGATGGTGGTCAAACAGTATGGCATATTCATATGCATGTATTGGCTGGCCGTAGTTTGAGCTGGCCTCCTGGCTGATCAGTATCAGTTAAGCGGCCTGCTTAGGTAGTAAAAGTAGTTTTTTTAAATTTGAGGAATCCTAGAAACATGAATGATGCAATCAAGAAGGTATTAGCACCTCACGCACCGAAAGATAAGGATGTAAAACACTTTCGTTTGGAATCTATTTTACAGCAAGCCAAGGATGCAGCGCCGGTTCCAACCGCTGTGGTGCACCCTACTGATGTCAATAGTCTGCAAGGTGCTATAGAAGCAGCTGAAGCAACTATTATTATTCCTTTTCTAGTAGGTCCAGAGAAAAAAATTCGTGCTGTTGCTGAAGAAGCAGGTTTAGATTTAAAAGACTACAAAATTGTTAATACAGAGCACAGCCATGAAGCGGCCCATGTAGCAGCAAAAATGGCACAGTGTGGTGAAGTGCACGCACTGATGAAAGGTTCTATAGCGACCGCTGAGTTATTAGGCGCGGTAGTTGCCAAAGAAAATGGTTTGCGTACCGAAAGTCGTCTTTCACATATTTTTGTAATGGACGTTCCTAGTTACCACAAAACATTATTCATTACCGATGCAGCTATTAATATTGCGCCAAAACTAATGGAAAAGCGTGATATTTTACAAAATGCTATCGATTGTGCTCACGCTTTAGGTATTGAAATGCCTAAAGCAGCCATTCTTTCTGCTGTTGAAAAAATTAAGCCAAACATTCAATCAACCTTAGATGCTGCTGCACTTTGTAAAATGCTTGATCGTGGACAAATTACAGGCGCAGTTGTTGATGGTCCTTTAGCTTTCGATAATGCTATTTCTTTAGAAGCAGCCTTAGACAAAGGCATTAAGTCTGAAGTGCCTGGCGATGTTGATATTCTAATGGCGCCCGATTTAGAGTCGGCGAATATGTTTGCTAAGCAGTTGCAATACCTAGCCAGTGCAAAAGCAGCCGGTATTGTTATGGGTGCGCGTGTGCCAGTTATCTTAACTAGTCGAGCGGCTAAATCTCTTGAGCGTCTATCTTCTTGTGCAGTGGCTGTTATGGTTGCACGTAAACTGGGTCGTCTGGAGTAAATAATGACCGCTAAAACTAATATGGTGTTGATTATCAACGCTGGTTCTTCAAGCTTAAAATGTTCTTTGTTTGATGTGCAGGGCGATGAAATTAATCAGCACTTTCGGGTTAAAGTTGCCAATTTGGCTGGCCCAGCCCGTTTAGAAATTTATGACCATAGTGTTAATCCAGATGGCATTCTTGTCGACAAAGAAACCTTAACAGCAGAACAGCTAGATGTAGCTAATCAGCAAGCTCACGCCAGTGCATTAAAAGTGGTGTTAGAGTGGATAGAAACCAACACGCCCCACTTTAAAGTAGCTTGGGTAGGTCACAGGGTTGTGCATGGCGGTGATCGTTATGCTGAACCAGTAGTGGTTGATACAGAGGTTCTCGAATTTTTAGAAACACTTGTTCCGCTTGCACCTTTGCATCAGCCCTATAACCTTAAGCTGATTCACCTTTGCCGTGAGTTTTTACCCGATAGCCCTCAGGTTGCCTGTTTTGATACTGCCTTCCACAGCACTACACCTGTTGTAGCGCGTGAGTTTGCGATTCCTCAAAAACTCACCGAAGAAGGTATTCGTCGTTATGGCTTCCACGGTCTGTCTTATGAATACATTCATGACAAGTTAGAGCGCTTAGATGCTGATCTAGCCAAACAAAAACTACTGGTTGCCCATTTGGGTGCGGGTAGTTCTATGTGTGCTATTTCTAAGGGTGAAAGCCTAGCTTCTACTATGGGCTTTACTGCTGTAGAAGGCTTGCCTATGGGTACGCGTTCTGGTCAGCTAGACCCAGGTGTTATGCTTTACCTTATGCAAGAAAAAGGCTGGGACGCTAAGCAGTTAGAAAGCTTCCTTTACAAAGAATGTGGCTGGTTTGGTGTTTCGGGTGGCATTTCTTCAGACATGCTAACCTTGAAAAAATCAGACGACCCACTGGCTAAAAAAGCCATTGATATGCTGGTTTATCGTATAGCACGTGAAACAGGCTCTTTAGCAGCGGCTTTAGGTGGTTTAGATGTGTTTGTTTTCACTGGCGGTGTGGGTGAAAACGATGCTGATTTGCGTGCAGCTGTGGTTAAAGAAAATGCTTGGTTAGGTATGAAACTAGACCCTGCGCGTAACGCGGCTAACGAATACCTGATTTCTGCTGATGATAGCCGAGTGAGGGTATTTGCGATTCCGACCAATGAAGAAAAAATGATTGCTCGCCATACGTTAAAGCAGCTAGGTGTTGCTTTAACTTGGTAAGGTTTAAATCAGGAGGGTGGTATGTCTCTTCCCAGACAAGAAACCAAGGTTGATCAATTGATTAGCCAGTTTGATGTGCTTTTGCGTACCCTAGTGCCTAAAGCGGCTCAGCCTCACAGGCCTAACCCAGCATTAGGACATGAACAAGCTGATATGGACGATGCAGAGCGTCGCCATGCGGCAGGTTTGATGCGTATTAACCACACAGGTGAAGTTTGTGCTCAAGCACTTTATCAAGGCCAAGCGGCAACGGCTAAATTGGAAGAAGTGCGCGAACAAATGACGCAAGCGGCTGAAGAAGAGATAGACCACCTAGCCTGGTGCGATCAGCGCCTTCAAGAACTAGATAGCCGAACCAGTTTGCTTAACCCCATCTTTTACGGCTTATCTTTTGGTATAGGTGCGGCGGCAGGTTTAGCAGGCGATAAATACAGCTTAGGTTTTGTTGCGGCAACTGAAGATCAAGTGTGCCAGCATTTAGAAGAGCACTTTGAGTCTTTGCCTGCACAAGATGAGCGTTCTCGGGCTATCTTGCGCCAAATGCATGAAGATGAAGCGCAGCATGCTGAGTGGGCTTTAAGTGCTGGTGGTATAGAGTTTCCTACCCCAGTTAAAAAAGCCATGTCATTAGTATCAAAAGTAATGACTAAGAGTGTTTATCGTATATAATCGCGCGCTTTGCTAACACTAAGCTTAAACCCAGTTTAAAGCTGGGTTTAAGTGTGAGGCTTGCGATGCTAAAAACGCCCTATTACCTAATTGATAAAAGCCTATTGCTAAAGAACATGGAAAAAATTGCCTATGTTCGTCAGCAGTCAGGCGCTAAAGCCCTTCTAGCACTTAAGTGCTTTGCCACCTGGTCTGTGTTTGATTTAATGCAAGACTATATGGATGGCACCACTTCCTCCTCACTTTTTGAAGTAAAACTTGGCCGTGAAAAATTTGCTGGCGAAACCCATGCTTATAGTGTCGCCTATGCTGACAATGAAATGGCTGAAGTTTTAGCCAACAGCGACAAAATTATTTTTAATTCGATTAGTCAGCTAGAACGCTTTGCAAGCGTCTCCCGTGAGCATACGCGAGGTTTGCGAGTTAACCCAGGCGTTAGCACTTCCGAGTTTAGTCTAGCCGACCCTGCCCGCCCTTTTAGCCGTTTAGGTGAACACGACCCAGCTAAAATTACCTCCGTTATTGATAAAGTTTCTGGCTTTATGTTCCACAATAATTGTGAAAACGATAGCTTTGAACGCTTTGATGAAATGTTAACGGGTATTGAAGCCCGCTTTGGTGAGCTACTAAAGCAAGTGAAATGGGTCAGCCTAGGTGGTGGTATTCATTTTACGGGTGAAAATTACCCAATAGATGCCTTCTGCCAGCGCCTTAAAAGCTTCGCGCAAACTTGGGGCGTACAGGTTTATTTAGAACCGGGTGAAGCAGCGATTACCAATAGCTGTTCTTTAGAAGTCACCGTGTTAGACACCTTGTTTAATGGTAAGCATCTGGCAATTGTTGATAGTTCAATAGAAGCCCACTTGTTAGACCTGCTTATTTACCGTGAAGCAGCCAAACTGCTGCCCAATCAAGGCGAGCATGATTATATGGTTTGTGGTAAATCGTGTTTAGCTGGTGATATTTTTGGTGAGTTTAAATTTGAAAAGCCTTTGCAAATAGGTGATCGGCTGTCTTTTCAAGATACAGCTGGTTATACGATGGTTAAGAAAAATTGGTTTAACGGTGTAAAAATGCCTGCCATTGCAATTAAGCAGCTAGATGGTTGTGTAGAGCTCGTTAAGGAGTTCACTTACAACGACTTTGTGCAAGGGCTCTCCTGAGCCCTGCTTGAACCCTATTTAAAGTGGAGTTGGACCTAAAATGAAAAAAAACGTTCTGATTATTGGTGCTGGTGGTGTCGCCCAGGTTGTTGCACATAAGTGTGCGCAGAATAACGATCTTCTTGGCCAGATAGCTTTGGCTTCTCGTACTTTAGAAAAATGCGAAGCCATCGCTAAAAGTGTTGTAGAAAAAGACAGCATGAAGCTAGCAGGAACAATTCAGTGTTATGCATTGGATGCTTTAGATGTAGCTGCTACAGCTGCTTTAATTCGTGAAACCCAATCTCAGATCGTTATTAATGTTGGTTCAGCCTTTATTAATATGTCCGTTCTTAGTGCCTGCATAGAAACGGGTGCTGCTTATTTAGATACAGCTATCCACGAAGAGCCAAACAAAATTTGTGAAGAGCCACCTTGGTATGGCAATTACGAATGGAAGCGTAAAGAGCTATGTACAGAGAAAAAAATTACCGCCATTTTAGGTGTTGGGTTTGATCCAGGTGTAGTGAATGCCTATGCAGCCTTAGCCAAGCAAGACTACTTCGATACCCTTAGCTCTATCGACATTATTGACATTAATGCGGGTGACCATGGCCGTTATTTTGCAACCAACTTTGACCCAGAAATTAACTTCCGTGAATTTACCGGTCGAGTTTGGTCCTGGCAAAATAGCCAGTGGACAAAAAATAAAATGTTTGAAGTGAAGCGTACCGATGACTTGCCAGTGGTGGGTGAAAGAACTAGCTATCTAACAGGGCACGATGAAATTCATTCTTTATCTAAAAACCTTGATGTGCCCGATATACGCTTTTGGATGGGTTTTGGTGAGCATTACATTAATGTGTTTACTGTTTTAAATAGTTTAGGCTTGTTATCAGAGCAGCCTGTTAAAACAGCAGAGGGTTTAGAAGTTGTACCGTTAAAACTGGTAAAGGCGGTACTGCCAGATCCAACATCTTTAGCAGCTGACTACACTGGGAAAACTTGCATTGGTGATTTAGTCAAAGGTAAAAAAGATGGTAAAGAGCATGAAGTTTTTATTTATAATGTTGTAGATCATAAAGAAGCATATAACGAAGTGGGTTCTCAGGGTATTTCTTATACCGCGGGTGTGCCACCTGTGGCAGCGGCCATTTTAGTTGCTCAAGGTATTTGGGATGTAGAGAAGATGGTGAATGTAGAAGAGTTGCCACCTACACCTTTTTTAAACCTGCTCAATCAAATGGGTTTAACAACTAACATTCGTGATGAGCAAGGTGAGCGTCCACTTACTTTCTCTTAGCAGTATTAAAAAAGACCTTCTGGCTAGTGCTAAGAAGGTCTTATTTAAGTTTTTTAGGGGTTAACTAGTTTAGATTTCAACCACTTCATGGCTATGAGTAATGTCTACGCCACCCTTGCCCAGCATAATAGAAGCAGAGCAGTATTTTTCTGCAGATAAGCTAACTGCACGTTCAACTTGGGCCGGTTTTAAGTCTTTACCTGTCACAACAAAGTGCAGGTGTATTTTACTAAAGATAGCAGGCACAGCATCCACTCTTTCGGCTTCAACAGAAGCTTGGCAATCAATAATATTTTGTCTAGATTTTTTTAAAATAGATACCACATCATAGCTACTGCAAGCACCTAGTCCCATTAACAATAATTCCATGGGTCTTGGCCCTGTGTTGCGCCCACCTGCTTCGGCGGCACCATCTACAACTAGAGCATGACCTGAACCAGACTCAGCGACAAACTGTACTCCGTCTGTCCATTTAACCTTTGCTTGCATTTTGTGATCTCCGTCGGTGTAAAATTTCTATTACCATCTATACTTATTCTTAATTTACAGCTTGCAGACTTACATGCTCTGTAACTACCCAAAGATAGCTTTGTATTCTCGTGACACCTTAGGCTTATTGGCTTAGGGTGTTATTGCATTTCAAATTTTATAAAAACATGGAAGGAAAGTACATGAACTCGCCCTATGCAGATGTTAAACAAGAAGCTCTAGCCGTATTTTTAGAGCAAGCGCATAAGCGACGTTATAACAAAAAATCGCTTGTTATTCATGCAGGCGAAGATGCACATTCTGTTTATTATATTCTTAAAGGCAGTGTGGCAGTTTACATTGAAGATGAACAGGGTCGAGAAATGATCATTTCTTACCTTAATAAAGGCGAGTTTTTTGGTGAGCTAGGCTTGTTTGATGAAATATATAGTCGTAGCGCCTGGGTTAGAGCTAAAAGCGATTGTGAATTAGCAGAAATGAGCTATCAGCGCTTTACAGCCTTAGCAAAAGAACAGCAATGCCTTTGGTTTTTATTAGGAAACCAACTAGCAGTCCGTTTACGTGCAACCACAGAAAAAGTGGGTGATCTAGCCTTTTTAGATGTAACAGGCAGAGTCGCTCGTACTTTATTAGAGCTAGCCAAGCAGCCAGATGCTATGACTCACCCAGATGGAATGCAGGTACGTATTACACGGCAAGAAATAGCGCAACTCGTAGGTTGCTCTAGAGAAATGGCAGGTCGTGTTTTAAAAGACTTAGAAGAAAAAGGCTTGGTTGAGTCAGAGGGTATGAACCTAGTTATTAGAGACCTGTCTTTAAGGCCTGTATTTTAAAAACACACTAGGTTATTGGCCAATATAAATCTTTAATAATTGGCTTTAGGTTCAGTTCTTTTTGCCAATTAACTAAGCGTAACCTTGAGTAGTCAGCTAAGCATTTAATAAAAGGATGTTCGGCACTATTCGATAGGCAGCTAAGGTAACGCTCACTCCAAGGTAAAAGGTGAACTGTTAGAAGCTGGACAAGTGGGTTAGAGACTTCCTTAGATTGATTGGCTTGCTGTTCTGCTGCAAGTTGTGCAACTAGCAATAATAATAAACCAAAATGATCTTCTGGCTCATTCATATCGGTAGTTAGCTCTAGCTTAAGGTCATTAAGGAATGACCTTAACTCAATGAGTGACACGCCAAAAACAACCCTTTCAGGATCAAGATAAACTGAACCCCAAGGTGGTGCATCTAAAAAATCTGGGCCGTAAAAGCTAGCTTGCCAAGCTGAGTGTAAATCGGGTTCAGCTAGGGCAGCTTGCCATTCATTGACAGGTAGGTTGGGTAAGAACTCTGAAATGCTGCCTTCGTTTATTGCTTGAAACAACCCTTCACTAGCCTCATGGCTAGGGCCGTAATAAAACAGTGCACCTAGCGCATGAGCTTCATTCTGTAGAGTGTTTAGTAAAGATAGATTCACTTAAGTTATAGCCCTGCTGTCATGTGTACGCCGTAAAATACTACACGCCCCATACCTTCAGCAATTAGCACTAGGGCTAAGGTGAGGAATATAACGAAAGAAGAAGTCTTGCGGGTGATTAAAACTGCCAGCCAAACTAAAGCAGCTAAAAGTAGCAAAGCAGCGCGGGTTAGCATCCAGCTAGCGTAACCAGGAAACTGTTCTACTGGTGTGGTAACTGCACTACTAACACCACCCCAGTATTGTGCCTGCATTGCCATTACTAAGGCGCAACTTATCAGCCCAATTAAACCTACTAAATGAATAAACTGAGTTGGTTTCTCACCTGCCAGTGATTGTGAAATTAACAAGGCCAGTAGTGCGCCTGCAGTTAATGCCGTAGTAAAGAAGCTAGCGGCGGTATGCCAAGTATCCCAAACGGGCACTGTGTAAATCATGTAGGTTAGCGACATAGCAGACAGCCCAGCTAGCCCACTAAGCAGACCAACAATTAGGCTAAGTTGCTTAAGGTTAGCCCACTCTGGAAAACGCCAAGACATCAACCAATAGCTGGCAACTGAGCCAAAGAATAAACCAGTAATAATGACTTCATTACTTAACCAACTACGACCTAACCCAAAAAGCACGTTAGGACCACGGAAAGGGTGACCTAAGTGCAGGGTTGAGGTCATCAGAGCCAAGCCACTTAAAATGACAATAACCAGCAACCGCTTAGAAAGCTGTAAGCGATTATTTTGATCGATGGCTTTGGTTAATAAAAGCAAAGCTAAAATAATAAAACCACCGGTTGCCATTTGTTGCAGCAGGGTAAAGATTACTAGGGGAAAGTCCTTAGCCATGGTTAGACCTCCTGCGGGTTAGCTAACTTGCCAGCACGAGAGCCAGTTGATTTAGCATTAGGGTTTAAACGAATAATTAAATTAGGCTGAGTTAAATGCGAAGGCGGTAAAGGCGCTATATCACGCTGATAGCCGTACTTCTCTGTTAGCTCATCCATAGGGCCAAAATCGATGGCTCTAAGTGGGCAAGATTCAACACAGATGGGTTGTTTACCTTCGCCTACCCGCTCATAACAACCATCGCACTTAGTCATATTGCGTTTTTCAGCATTGTATTGTGGCGCACCATAAGGGCAGGCCGATTCACAATGGCGACAGCCAATACAAATGTCTTCTGCTACAAGTACGAAACCATCGTCACGTTTGTGCATAGCACCCGTTGGGCAAACGCTTGCACAGGCAGGGTTGTTGCAGTGGTTACAAGCCATAGAAACATAGTAAGAAAAAATATCGGGAATCCAACAGCCAGCAGCATCTTGATGCCAGTCGCCACCTGTGTACTCATAAATTCGACGATAATTAACTGCTGTTCCTAAGTCTTTGTAATCTTTACAAGCGAGTTCACAGGTTTTACAACCCGTGCATTTTTCAGTATCTATATAAAAACCGTGTTGTTGAGTCATCTTTCTCTCCTCCTACAAAAGGGTCACTCTGCTAATTAAGCTTTAGCAGCCAATAACTTGATTTCTACCAAGTTGGTGTGTGATGGGTTGCCCTTGGCTAAAGGGGAGGGAGCTTGGGTTGCTAGTACGTTAAACGAACCTTGGGTATCTACACCTTTTTGGTTCGGTTGGTACCAAGCGCCTTCTGATAAGGCGACAACACCCGGCATAATACGAGGAGTAACCTTGGCTTGAGTGAAGGTTTCACCGTAATCATTTTTTAGATTAACCAGATCGCCATGCTTAATGCCACGTGAATCAGCATCTAGGGGATGAATCCAAACCTCTTGTGGGTTAGCCGCTTTAAGTAGTTCTACGTTGCCATAAGTTGAGTGGGTACGTGCTTTATAGTGAAAGCCAATTAATTGTAAAGGAAGCTCTTTACGTTTTTCATCGTCCCAACCATCTAGGGTAGAAACGTGTTCGGGTAGGGCGGTAATTGCATCGCCTTCCGGCAGTTGCCAAGTGGCAGCTATCTCAGCCAAGGCTTGCGAGTAGATTTCAATTTTGCCAGTGGGCGTGCTTAAGGGATTGGCTTTAGGGTTATCGCGGAAACCCTTATAGGCAATAAAGTGGCCATTGGGATCACGGCGCTTAATGATGCCCATTTCACGGAACTCTTCAAAGCTAGGGAAGCTAGGGTCTTTAGCACGAGTCACTGCGTAAATATGCCTTAACCATTCTTCTTGAGTGCGGCCTTCAGTGAACTTATCGAAAACTGATTCGCCTTGGTAATCACCTAAGGCTTTAGCCACACCGCTACAAATATCGTAAATGGAGCGACACTCAAAAAGTGGTTTAATGACCTGGTCACAGAAAATAACTAGGTTCATATTGCCGAAGTTTGCATCGGCAGCAAAGTCCATTTGTTCGGAGGTGGTTAAGTCGGGTAGGACTAAATCAGCCCATTCAGCACTTGAAGTCATGTGGTTGTCTATTACTACGATCATTTCGCAGCGAGACTCATCACCTAGAATTTCGCGAGTACGGTTAATGCCACCGTGCTGGTTTATTAAGCAGTTACTAGCGTAGTTCCAAATAAACTTAATGGGTGCATCAAGTTTGTCTTTGCCGCGTACACCATCGGCAGTGGCAGTCATTTCCTCACCACGCAAAATAGCATCTGTCCAAGTGAACATGGAAATGCTGGTTTTTATAGGGTTACTCAGAGTTGGGAAGCGCTGGAAAGGAATGGCATAACTAGACTCACGCGCTCCACTGTTACCACCTTGAATACCTACGTTACCAGTAAGGATCGGCAACATCGCAATGGCACGAGAAATGTTTTCACCGTTACGGCTACGTTGTGGTCCCCAACCTTGAGCTATGTAGCAAGGCTTGGCTTGGCCAATTTCACGCGCTAGCTGAACTATAGTGGCTACAGGAATGCCTGTGTGCTGGCTTGCCCATTCAGGCGTTTTAGGTGTTTGGTCATCACCTTCACCTAGAATATAAGCTTTGTAATGGCTATTAGCTGGCGCATCTGCAGGTAAGGTTTTTTGATCGTAACCTACGCAATACTTATCTAAGAAAGCTTGGTCAACCAAGTCTTCGGTAATCATTACATAAGCTAGACCATTGACTAAGGCAGCATCAGTGCCTGGTCGAATTGGAATCCATTGATCTTCTTTACCTAGCGCAGTATCTGTATAGCGCGGGTCAATCACAATTAAACGTGCATTAGAACGCTTTTTTGCTTCTTGCAAATAATAGGTAATGCCACCGCCACTCATACGAGTTTCTGCAGGGTTATTACCAAACTGAACAATTAGCTTAGTATTTTCGATATCTGAAATACTGTTTCCACTAGCCCAACCACCGTAGGTGTAGTTTAAGCCAGCCGCAATTTGTGCGGTGGAGTAGTCACCATAGTGGTTTAGGTAACCACCGTGGCAATTCATTAAGCGGGCAATAAGCGAGCCGGCAGGTGGCCAAGATTTAGTGACTGTGCCACCTAAAGTACCTGTACCATAGTTTAAGTAAATGGCTTCATTGCCATAGTCTTTACTAATGCGTTTGAGGTTGTCGGCTATGTCTTTAAAAGCTTCGTCCCAACTAATACGCTCAAATTTACCTTCGCCACGCTTACCTACACGACGCATAGGGTACTTTAAGCGGTCTGGTGCATAAACACGCTGGCGCATAGAGCGACCACGTAAACAGGCTCTTACTTGGTGGTCTTCGCCGTAGGTATCTGTGCCTGTGTCATCGGATTCTACATAAAGAATTTGACCATTTTGGGTGGTCATTTGTAAGGGGCAGCGACTACCACAGTTAACCGTACAAGCACTCCAAGTACGCTTAGTTGTGTCATCAAATTGACCAGCGGGTGAATGGCTAGCGGATGGGTTGGTGTTAGCCTGAGCTTTTTGAAAAGGTAAAGGTGCAGAAGCTAGAGCAGCAACTCCAGCCATGCCTTTAAGTAAACCACGGCGACTAGGGTCAGCAGGATGGTTTGTCATGGATGAGGCTCCTCGAGATAGAGAGATAGATTGAAAAAATGCTATATATTAAACATTTAGATCACTATTCCCAGCCTAACAAGAAGAGCTTAGGTAAGTTTGACTCAGGTCAATAAACAAGTGAATGAAAGGCAACTTAAGAAAAGAAAAGTTCTTTTAGAGCTTTGCCTGGGTCTTCTGCTCGCATAAAGGCTTCACCCACTAAAAAAGCATTCACTTGATGGGCTTGCATAGCCGTTACATCTTCGCGGTTTAAAATACCGCTTTCAGTAATCACCAACCTGTCTTCTGGTATAAAGGGTAGCAAGTCCCATGTGTGTTCTAGCTTTACCTCAAAGGTATGTAGGTCACGGTTATTGATACCAATTAAACGGTTGGGAACTTGTAGCGCACGATCTAGCTCAGCACGATTATGTACTTCTATTAATACATCCATGCCTAGCTCATGAGCCAACAAGTTGAGTTCACTCATTTGCTTATCAGTTAAGCAAGCAGCAATTAATAAAATACAATCTGCATTGATAGCGCGTGCTTCAACCACTTGGTAAGGATCAACGATAAAATCTTTGCGTATAACTGGCAGGCTAGAAGCTGCGCGGGCCTCCATTAAAAATTTTTCTTGCCCTTGAAAGAAGTCTCTATCAGTTAAAATTGATAGGCAAGTTGCACCACAGTCTTCATAACGTAAGGCTATTTCAGCAGGAATAAAGTTTTCACGCAGTATGCCTTTACTAGGAGAAGCTTTTTTTATTTCTGCAATAACAGCTGGTTGACCTGTAGCGGCTTTATCTAACATGGCTTGAGTAAATAGGCGTGGAGACCTAGCCTTTTCTGCTGTTTTATAAAGTTCTTTTATAGGCGTTACTTGGCTGCGCTCTGCCACTTCTTCATGTTTGCGCTGTACAATTTTCTTTAAAATAGTGGGGGTGTCATTCGACATAATTAAAACCCTTTTCAGGCAAGGCTCTGGGTGAAATTCACCAGAACCTTTAGTTTCTCAGCAGCTTGGCCCGATGCCAATGCATCTTGTGCCATAGCTACACCTTCAATAATTGATTCAGCTACATCAGCAGCAAAAAGCGCTGCACCAGCATTGAGCAGTACCATATCACGAGCTACCCCTGGTTCGTTGTTTAGAACCTGTTTAACTAGGTTAAAGGATTCTTCTGATGAGTTAACACGCAAGGGGTCGAGTGAATGAGGTTGTAGGCCAAAATCTTCAGGTTTAATAACATACTCAATGACTCGGCCGTTACGATACTCAGCAACATGGGTAGGTGCAGCAATTGAAATTTCATCTAAGCCATCGTCACTACTCACAACCAGTGCATGGGTTAGACCAAGATTGCCTAACACCTTGGCTAGTGGCTTAACTAATTTTGCCGTATAAACACCGAGTAGTTGATGTTTGGCGCCTGCAGGGTTGGTAAGTGGGCCTAGGGTGTTAAAAATAGTGCGTATGCCCAAATCACCACGAACAGCAACAGCATGTCTCATGGCAGTATGGAACTGGGGTGCAAACATAAAACCTACACCCATCTCGTTAACACAACGGGCAACTTGGTCTGGGGTAAGGTTTAGATTGACACCTGCAAAATCTAATAGGTCGGCACTGCCACTAGAAGAAGATACAGAACGGTTACCGTGTTTAGCAACCTTGCCACCTGCGGCAGCAACAACGAGGGAAGTACAGGTTGAAACATTGAACAGATTAGCACCATCACCACCCGTACCGACTATATCAACCAGCTGTTCAGATTCAATATTAATTGGGGTGGCAAGGTTACGCATGACTTCAGCAGCGGCAGTAATTTCTTCGACTGTTTCGCCCTTCATGCGTAAACCAACTAAAAAGCCAGCCATTTGGGCGGGGGTCGATTGCCCAGTCATAATTAAGTGCATTACATCGTGCATTTCTTCGCGTGATAAATCTTTAAAACGTGAAATAGCGTCAATGGCTTGCTTCATATCCATTCTTTTTCTCCAAGAAGTTTTTTAATAGTTGGTGGCCTTGGTGCGACATAATTGATTCTGGGTGAAACTGTACCCCTTCAATGTCTAGCGTTTTATGTTTAATGCCCATAATTAGCCCGGGTGTTGGGTCGTCGGCTATAACGCGCGAAGTGACTTCTAAACAGTCGGGAAGGCTAGCTTCTTCTACCACCAAGGAGTGGTAACGAGTAACTAAAAGAGGGTTTTCTAGGCCACTAAAAACCCCGGTGTTTTCGTGTTCAATTAAAGACGTTTTACCGTGCATTACCTGAGGTGCCCTCACCACCTGGCCACCAAAAGCTTGGGCGATAGACTGGTGGCCTAAACAAACACCCAAAATTGGAATTTTGCCAGCAAAGTGTTGAATAGCGGCAACAGAAATACCCGCTTCATTCGGTGTGCAGGGGCCAGGCGAAATAACCAAGTGGCTAGGTTGCATGGCTTCAATTTGTTCTAGTGTGATGGCGTTATTACGCTCTACACGTACCTCTGCACCTAGCTCGGCAAGGTACTGCACAATATTAAAAGTGAAGCTATCAAAGTTGTCGATCATCAACAGCATGGGGTTTATCCGGCTATTTATTTATAAGTTAAGTATAAGCAAGCGCAGCATTCTAACATTAAGCTGACTAGGGCTGCACAAACAAAGCCATGCTTTCAACGTGGGCAGTTTGCGGGAACATATCCATAATGCCTAGCTTGCTTAGTTCAAACCCCGCTTGTAACAGCAGAGCAGAATCTCTAGCTAAAGTGGCTGGGTTACAGGAAATATACAGGAGTTTCTTTACGTCCAGTTTACCTATTTGTTGACAGATAGCTTCAGCCCCAGCCCTGGGAGGGTCTAATAAAACCACATCCCAACTATTGTTGTCTTCTGTTAGCCAAGCCTGTTGTTTTAAAGGCAAATTAAGGTCAGCACTAATAAACTGGGTGTTAGTGAGTTGGTTATGTTTTGCATTAGCCTTGGCACGAGCAACTAAAGATGGTGAACCTTCCACACCTACAAGCTGTGAGGTTTGTTTAGCTAAGGGCAGGGTAAAATTACCAAAACCACAAAAAAGATCTAAAACCTTTTCATTGCCTTGTAAATCTAGCCAGCTTAACGCCTGGTGTACCATTTGTTCATTAACAGCGGCATTCACCTGCACAAAATCATTACCCGCAAAAAACAAGGTTTGGTCTTCTAGTGGGTAGCTAAACAAACTGGACGTATTCTGATTATCAAGATCAGCATCTGTTTCAATGTCTAAAGAATGAAAGCCCTCTTCATCTTGTAGTAATAAAAGAATGCCTTGTTCTTTAGCCCAAGTTTGCCATAAGCCTTGGTCGTTATGGGTTAAACGTGCCAAAGGGCGCAGTAAACGCACTAACACACCAATTTGGTTTTCACCTGCTACTAATTCAATGTGCCCTAAATGCTTTTTACCTTCTAAACGGGGCAAAAAATTGTGCAAGGCTGGTAATAAAGGCTGTAGCTTTTCAGTAAGAATAGGGCAGTGAAGAATATTGGTAATAAAGGCCGATGACTTTTCTCGAAAACCTAATAACAGGCTGCCGTCTTTACGCCACTTAATACCTAAGCGGGCTTTGCGACGATAACTAAACGGCTGAGAGGTAATGGCTGGCTGAAATGTTTCTTCAGGTTGCTGCATAAGTTCAGCAACCAGTGATTGCTTAAATGCAACTTGGGCTGCTGTTTGTAAGTGCTGTAAATTACAACCACCGCACACCCCATAGTGTTCACACTTGGGTTCTTGGCGTTGCGGCGAAGGTTGTAGAACTTTATCTAAAACGGCTTCATCGTAACGGCTGCGTGTAAAGCGCACCTTGTAAGTAACCCGTTCACCCGGCAAAGCACCTTCAACAAATACCGTTTTACCCGCGGCATTGCGGCCTACACCACGGCCCTCATGGCTTAGTCGCAAAATAGCCATGCCTGCTAAGTTTTCATCTTGAATAGTAGGATTTTTAGGCAGCTGAGGTTTTTTAGCTGGGGTTTTAGCTTTAGCTGAGTTTTTACGGGGCTTAGCAAACAGACTCATAAGGATACCGATAATAAAAAAGAAGCCTATTCTACGCTACCTAGCCAAAACTATTTAGTAAGAAGGTAAATGTCCTAAAGTTAGTTTAAAGTGCTAGTGTATATTTTATATTAGTAATTTAAGTTGGTGTTTTGTTTGGTTGCTTGTATTGGGAGAGTTTAACTATGCCTAATTTATCAGAAACAGAAATTAACGCTTTACACGAAGCACTAGATGATGAGTACAAAGCTTGGTCGACTTACGATCAGGTACTGAATGACTTTGGTGAAGTGCGTCCTTTTAGCAATATTCGTGATGCCGAAGGGCGGCATATAGAAGCGCTTAAAAGATTGTTTGTGCGTTATGGGGTTCCGATTCCTGATAATCCCTATCCTAGAAAAATTGCTAGCTTTACTAGCTTACAAGAAGCTTGTGAGGCTGGTGTTGAAGATGAAATTGCTAATGCAGAACTTTATGAAAGGTTATTTGCAGCCACTGAGCGTGGCGATATTTTAATGGTGTTAGAAAATTTACAACGAGCATCACAAGAGCGGCATCTTCCTGCCTTTCAACGTTGTGTGGAAGGACGAGGCTTAAGTGGGCGTGGTAAAGGTACAGGGCGCGGCAAAGGACAAAGTAAAGGTCGGGGTTGTGGCAAAGGCCAGTAGAGTTCAACCACTCAACTCAGAATTAAGGAGCTGAAATGGAAATTTTGCTGGTAGGTTTATTAATGCTAACTGGCTTAATGTTTGGTGTGCTGGTTAGTCAGCTGCTTCGTATGCCACGCGTGGTGGGCTATATATTGGCAGGAATCACTTTTGCTCCTGATTTTTTATTAAGGGCTGCAGGTCAAATTATGGAACCAAGTTGGGTGCTCGTTTGGCTGGAGCACCGCGGGTAATAAGCGATAACGTAGGTTTGGTGATGCTGCCACAAGGGGTGTCGCCATAGGCATGGCATTAATGTTAACTAATCTACCTAGCCTTGGAGACTCAGCATTGCTAGTGGTTAATATTATTACGGCTAGCACAATTTTAACTGAAACCTTAGGTGCAGTGGCTACACGTTTTGGTTTGGCGCGAGCTGGTGAGCTGGGGCAGGCAGTTGATAACCAAGAGAGGGTTAGTAAATGAAGACAAGTGAATGGTTGAAAATTCATCCAGTTAAGCCATTAACGATAACTGGAGAATCTAGCCTTAAAGATGCGGCTTTATTGTAATTAGATGATCCAGAAGGACGTGATTTATTTATTTTGGATGATGAAGGGAAAGTGCGTGGTCATTTAGGTTTTTGGCAGGTAACAACTTTGCTACTGGCTAAGCTAAACCCTAGCCTTAGTTTGCGAGAAATGGTTGAGCGAATTACCTTGGGTAGCGTAGAAGATCATATGAGTGACAGGGTAATGTGTGCTGGTGATAATGAAAAAATAGATGATATCTTATATCGTCATGATCTTTTTCAGCAGCCAGCAGAAAGACGGGTTGAAGACATTCCTGTGGTCGATGATCAGCATCATCTACTAGGCGTTATTCGTTTATCTGATTTATTGCGTAATGCTCTTAAATGAAATTACCGCCACTAAGCTGTGCTTAAAAGCGGTTTCGAGGTAAATACCTCTGGGACATGTTCCCGCCCCAAACCTAATGCCCAAGCAGCACTATTATAAGCTGACCCTCTATATCTTAAGGCATCAACATGAATCACGGCGTACACAACAAACTCGTTTCATTTATATGGAGCATTGCCGACGATTGCTTGCGTGATGTTTAGGTGCGTGGTAAATACTGTGATGTAATTTTACCTATGGTGGTGCTGCGCCGTTTTAGATACCTTGCTAGAGCCCAGCAAACAAGCCGTACTATAGATGAAATAAAATTCCAAAAAGAAGAGATGAATGCCATTGAGTTAAATGATGCGCCGCTAAAAGAAGCATCTGGTTATTCTTAAGCAGTAGGGAGCAAAATAAGGTGTTCACCATTAGTCGCCAAGACAATCGTATCAAACCCGTGAAGGCAAAAAGCTTTAACGAGCTGGGCTTTTCTGAGCGCAAGCACCTGCAAGAGTGGCTGGCACATAAACCTAATGCGCTAGGGAGCGAAGAGCTGCTGATTATTCAGAAAGAGTTTGCTGGCTTTGACGAAACCCGTGAACGCCTTGACCTACTGGCGCTGGATAAAGACGGTAATCTGGTGATTATCGAAAACAAACTCGATGACAGTGGCCGCGATGTGGTGTGGCAAGCGGTTAAATACGCCTCTTATTGCGCCAGTCTCAGCAAGGCACAAATTGTCGAAATTTATCAGCAATACCTTGATATGTATGAGCCATCCTGTACCGATACCGACTCACCCGCCGCACCAGTCAATGCCAGTCATCGTATCTGTGAATTTTTAAATGCGCCTGACCTTGATGAGGTCAAGCTCAACTTGGGTAACAGCCAACGTTTAATTCTTGTTGCGGCTAACTTCCGTAAAGAAGTCACCAGCACGGCACTTTGGCTGCTTGCTCAGGGTATTAATATTCAGTGTTTTAAAGTCACACCTTATGCACTAGGTGAGCAGCTACTGATTAACATCGATCAGATTATTCCCACGCCAGAAGTGAAAGAGCTGATGATCGGAATCAGCGTCAAGGAAGCTGAAGAGAAAAGCACCGAAGTAGTGCTGAAAAATCGCCACAACGTACGACTTGAATACTGGGGGCAGTTATTGGAGACCTTCCAGAAAAGTGACTGCACCCTGTATAACAATATTAGCCCAAGTAAAGATCACTGGTTATCTGCAGGGTCAGGTTTAAGTGGCTGTCCGTATCAATTGCTTTTTTTACAAAAAGAGTTATGGGTCGCGCTTAACCTTGCTCGCAGCGTGACAGAGGAAAATAAATTTTTGTTTGATTATCTAGTCCAGCATAAAGAACAAATTGAGCAAACATTCGGTGAGAAGCTAGAGTGGTTACGCATGGATGACAGAAAATCATCCCGAATTCAGTTTACCAAGGCCGTCGATGGCTTCAATCAAGACACATGGACGCAGTCCATCGCCTGGCATCTGCAATACATGAGTAAGCTAGAGCAAGCCCTAAAAAGCCCGCTACAAAAAGCATCAGAGGCGTTGAAGCAAACGAAATTTGAGTAAGGAGCGCTTGATTCATGAGCAGACAAGCTAAGCTTAAATGCCAGACTAGGCAACAGCAGCAGTTACAAAATACTGTGTTGGCTTTACAGGTATGTATAAGTAATGCTTTACAAGCCGTGCTGTCTAGCTTTATAGTTATCAGCAATATACCCGCCATGCCTATGACTTGTTCGCAAGTTACGCACAAATCGAGCGGGTTTTTCATTTCTAGCCTCCCTAAAAAAACTGCGCGCCAGTGCTGTGTGCCTCTTAACATTGGAGGCTGTGACTATGCGTAACTTCACCAAGCCGGTGATTGATGTTGAGCAGCAAATCGCCGTACTTAAGCAGCGCGGTTTGAGTATTCAAAACGAAGCCAAAGCTAAGCTGTTTTTACAATCGGTCAGTTTTTTTCGTTTAAGCGCTTATATGCGCCCTTATCAAATCAATCATGACCCAACACATCGTTTTAGGTCTGGAGCAACCTTTAAGCAGATCACACAGACCTACGAATTTGATCGCAAGCTCAGGCTGCTAGTTATGGCAGCTATTGAGCGCGTTGAAGTTTCGGTACGTGCGGTAGTGAGTAATTATTTAGGGCCTAAATATAACAATCCACACTGGTATTTAGACCGCAAGCTGTTCAAGCAACACTATGCGTATTACCGTCTTTTACAGACCATTGATCGCAAACAGTCTGACTCATTAAAAAGCTACCAAAGAGAATCACAACGCATAGATAAAGCCCGTGATAAATCAGCGCAGGATAAAAAAGCTTTAAAGGTGCGACGTGCCAAAGAGAGTTACGCTCGTCATTACCCATTGACTTACTCAGAGCCTGATTTAATGCCTGGCTGGGCGATGCTGGAAGAGTTAACCCTCGGTGACCTATCACACCTGTATGCGGGGCTGGCTAAAGATGCTGATAAAAAAGCGATTGCACGTGCGTTTGGTTTGTCGATGCCGTTACTAGAATCTTGGCTCAAAACATTAACCACAATTCGTAATATTTGTGCGCATCACAGCCGTTTATGGAATAGAGAGTTGGGTATCAAGCCTGAGCTACCTAAACACAGCTCAATCGCTTGGCCTGATTATCAGCAGAGCACGCGTGATAATACGCGTGTAGCAGTTATAGTAAGCCTATTACAGTACTTTATGCTGCAGATTAGCCCACATGATGATTGGAAAAACGATTTAATAGCGCTGCTAAACACCTACGCTGAAATTGATCAGGCTAGGATGGGATTTCCAGAAGACTGGCAGTATGACCCTTTTTGGAGTACAACAATTTGACGGCCAGTTGATTGAGTACACCACAGCCGACTCCCAAATGAAGCTTTTAAAGTTGGGGTTAGAAACTAGGGCACAATATTGGGTAGGGGTGGATGAGTATCGCCAATTCAGTTATACATAATCAACCCCTAACGGTAACCACTGGCTTGTAAGTTAAATAGCTGGGCGTAGCGTTGGTTTAATTGCATTAGCTCTTGGTGGTTACCTTCTTCTAAAATTTGCCCTTGGTTAATTAGCACAATTTGGTCTGCCATACGTACGGTTGAAAAGCGGTGAGAGATTAAAATAGCCATTTTGTTCAGTGTGTGGCTTCTAAAGTAATCAAACATTTGGGCTTCGGCTTCGGCATCCATCGCTGAGGTGGGTTCATCTAAAACTAGAATATCGGCTTTTTCACGCATAAAAGCACGCGACAAAGCTATTTTTTGCCACTGCCCACCTGAGAGTTCTTGCCCACCTTTAAACCAGCGCCCTAGCTGGGTGTGGTACTTTTCTGGCATACGCTGAATAAAATCATCTGCCATGCCTGCTTTGGCGGCTTTATGCCAGCGTTCTTCATCTTCAAAAGCACTGATATCGCCTATGCCAATATTTTCACCCACTAAAAATTGGTAGCGCACAAAGTCTTGAAAAATAACCCCAACCCTTTGGCGTAAAGCTTGCGGATTCCAATCTTTTAAATTACTGCCATCTAATAAAATTCGACCTGTGCTTGGGTCATATAAGCGGGTTAATAATTTAATGAGTGTAGTTTTACCTGAACCATTTTCACCCACTAGCGCAAGGCTTTGGCCAGGTTTTATATGCAAATTAATGTTTTCTAAGGCGGGTTTGTTGGCACCTGGGTAGGTGAAACTAACCTGCTCAAAGCGTAAGCCATCGCCTGGCTGGCTTCCTGTATTGCCTTGCCCAGATTCTGTGGGGGTGGGTTGTTCTAGGTATTCATATAAATTAGACAAATAAAGGTTGTCTTCATACATGCCGCTTACAGACGTTAAACTGGCGCTAACAGCGGTTTGCCCTTGTTTGAACACCAGCAGGTACATGGTCATATCACCTAGGGTTATTTTGCCGATGACTGTTTCAAAAATAACCCAAGCATAGGCAGCATAAAAGGTGAGGGTGCCCAGTAACCCTAAAATAAAGCCCCAAGTTTCACGCCTAAGTATTAGGTGGCGGTTTTCTACAAAAAGCTTGTCAAAAATGCTTTTATAACGCCCTAACAGCAGGTCACCTAATTGGAAAAGCTTGACTTCTTTTATGGTGTCTTCTCGCGCGAGAAGGGTTTCTAAATAAATTTGGGTGCGGGTTTCTTGGGAGCGAAAACGAAAGATTTGAAACGCATCGCCAGAAAATTTAGTTTCAGCAATAAAAACGGGTAGAGCGCCCACAAATAGTAGCAGCATAACCCAGGGTGAAAATTGAATTAGTAAGAAAGAAAAACTGGCTAAGGCAATGCCATTTTGTAGCAGGCTAAAGGTTTTATTTACTAAAGCTAGGGGGCGGGTGGAAGCTTCGCGTCTGGCACGGGTGAGCTTGTCATAAAACTCTGAGTCTTCAAATTGAGCTAAAGCCAAGGTTTGGGCTTTTTCTAAAATCATGACATTCACTTTTTGCCCTAACAAACCTCTTAATAAGGCTTGATGAGCTGTAGTGGCTCTTTGTGCAGCACTCAGGCAGGTTAAAATTAAAGCTTCTAAAAGCACGTAGTTAAGCAGGGGCTGGTATTCTACTAGGCCAGTGGTTTGATAAACCTGCATGGCCATAAGTACCGCATCAACAATAAGCTTACCTAAGTAAGCGGCCACTGCGGGTAGACTCCCTACTACTAGGGTGAGTAGCACTAATCCCAAAGTTAAGCGGCGTGAAGTTTGCCAAACCAGTTCAATTGCACGGCGGGTGTAACGGAATACACCTAAAAATTGTTGGGCTTCATTGTTGGTAGTAGCAGTCACTCGCGAACCTCAAAAAAATAAAATTATAACAAAAAAAGACTTCTTATCTAAAAACGCTATAAAAACTGCTTTAAGCTTGCTAAGCTGGTTTAAATGACTAGGTATTAAGGAGTTAGTATGGATATTTCAGGTGTAAGCCCAGAACGTTTAGTTAGTGCTACCTTGCAGCAGCGTGAAACGCAGACCCAGCTTGAAGCTCAAGTTGGCCTGCTTAAAGATACTCAAGAAGCGCAGGGTGATGCCATTATGTCTCTAATTGCTGCTGTCCCCGCCCCGCAACCCGATGGCAGTTTGGGGAACAATGTTGATTTAAGGGTTTAAAGCGAATCATTTTCCATTTGATCTACTTTTTGGAAGCCGCGAGGTAGCTTATTACCGCGGCGACCTCTTTCCCCTAGGTAATGTTCTAAGTCCGCTGGTTTAAATGTAAGGTTACGTTTGCCTGAAGTGATTTTTAAATGATCTTCAGCGGTTAAGACCACTAAAGCTTTAACGTATTCTTCTCGCCCAGCAGAGCGGCGAGCAGGTATATCAATAATTTTGTTACCTTTGCCCTTACTTAGTTGGGGTAGGTCGTTTAACGGGAATACTAGTAAGCGCCCTTCGTTAGATACAGCTGCAATTTTAAGTTCTTCTAAAGGCTGCTCAGGCAGAAGTTGAGGTTGTAAAACTTCGGTTCCACTTGGAACATTTAATAAGCCCTTGCCTGCTTTATTTTTACTGGCCATATCGCCCAAGGTTGTTATAAAACCATAGCCAGCATCGGAAGCAACTAAGACCTGTTGGCTTTCTTCGCCAATCAGCATGCCTCTAAATTCTGAGCCTGCAGGTGGGTTGATGCGGCTACTTAAAGGTTCACCTTGGCCGCGTGCTGAAGGTAGGTCGTGTGCTGTCAGCCCATAACTGCGCCCAGTATCATCCATAACTACCAGTTGTTGGTTAGACTTACCGCGCACTGCTAAATAGAACTTGTCACCACTTTTGTAGTTTAGACCTGCTGGGTCTACTTCATGCCCTCTAGCAGAACGTATCCACCCTCTGTAAGAAAGTACCAGGGTGATAGGTTCAGCACCGACTAGATCTAATTCTGAAAAGGCTTTTGCTTCTTTGCGCTCAACCAATTGACAGCGACGCTCGTCACCAAAAGTTTTTGCATCTTCTTTTAATTCTTTGGCAATTAAGTTGCTGAGTTTTTTATCGCTAGCTAAAAGCTCAGTGATTTTTTTGCGCTCATCTTCTAGCTCATTTTCTTCGCCTTTAATCTTTTGTTCTTCTAAACGTGCTAAATGGCGAAGCTTTAAGTCTAGAATGGCATCTGCCTGACGATCGCTTAAACCAAAGCTTTTAATAAGTGCTTTTTTAGGTTCGTCTTCTTCCCGAATAATACGAATAACTTCATCTAGGTTAAGGTAAGCAATTAACAAACCAGCTAAAAGATGTAAGCGATCTTCTACCTTGTTAAGACGGCTTTGCAGACGATTGATAACCGTTGTACGACGGAATAGTAGCCATTCATTCAATAGGGTATTTAACGGCTTAACCTGAGGACGCCCATCTAAACCTATGATGTTAAAATTGACGCGATGATTTTTTTCAAGGTCTGTGGTGGCAAATAAGTGCGCCATAAGCGGCTCTATATCCACACGGTTAGAACGTGGCACTATAACTAAACGAACAGCATTTTCATGGTCGGACTCATCACGCAAATCAGCAACCAAAGGTAGTTTTTTAGCCTGCATTTGTGCGGCAATTTGTTCTAATACTTTGCTAGGTGAAACCTGATGAGGCAAAGCTTCAATAACAATTTCACCTTCTTCTAAGTGCCAAGTGGCACGGCTTTTAACTGAGCCTCGCCCAGTAGAATAAATTTTATGTAGGTCTTGAGTTGAAGTAATAATATCCGCACCCGTAGGAAAATCGGGTGCTGGAATAAACTGCATTAGCTCACTAATACTGGCTGTTGGTTTCTTTAGAAGGTGTAAGGTGGCTTGTACAACCTCTTGTACATTATGAGGTGGCATATCGGTTGCCATACCGACAGCAATCCCGCTGCCACCATTTAATAAAATATGCGGCAGGCGTGCAGGTAAAACTTCTGGCTCATCCATAGTGCCATCAAAGTTAGGTATCCAATTAACTGTGCCTTGGCCTAGTTCTTTAAGTAAAACTTCAGAAAAACGCGCTAAACGTGACTCGGTATAGCGCATGGCGGCAAAAGATTTTGGGTCATCTGGGCTACCCCAGTTGCCTTGGCCGTCGACCAGTGGATAACGATAGCTAAAGTCTTGTGCCATAAGCACCATGGCTTCATAGCAAGCCGAGTCACCGTGTGGATGGAATTTACCTAACACATCACCTACAGTACGGGCAGACTTTTTATACTTAGCGCTAGCCGATAAACCAAGCTCACTCATGGCGTAGACAATACGTCTTTGTACTGGTTTTAAACCATCGCCAATATGAGGTAAAGCGCGGTCGAGAATGACATACATGGAATAGTCTAAGTAAGCTTTTTCCGTGTATTGACTCAGACTCTGTCGCTCAAATTTGTCATCGACAAACTCGCTATAGCTAGTCATTAAGTAATCGTCCTTCTATCCAAATTGGAGCGCTAGTGTAACCTGAAGCGGGTAGAGTGCAAAATAATAAGCTGATTAAATATACAGATTTAAGTCGCTAACCTAGGTAAAGATTGTTTCCTTGTGTTGCAGTGGCTATCGGTTAGCTAGGTCACTGGTTATAATCAGTTTAATTTTGGTTGCTAAACCTGCAGTCAGGGAGACTTGTAATGATTTTAAAAGACTATGTACACCGCCCAGATGCTGATTCTCGCTCTGAAGAAACTTGTGCAGAAGCTGCAACGCGCCTGCGTAATGCGTTTAAAAATAACGAAGATGTGTTGCTGCTAAATGATATACGCATGCCCTTCGATGAAGATCGCACCATTAATGTTGATCAGGTTGTTATACATAGTTACGGAATTACTTTGGTTAGTAGTCGTGCTATTTACGGTAAAATTGAGGTTAATTACCGAGGCGACTGGAGTCGTAATGTTAAAGGTCGTGAAATTGCGATGCAAAACCCGGTTGACCTTTACAAGCACGTTAGTAAAAAGCTGCGCGAAAGATTAACCGAAAACCTAGATGTGCTCTTAACTCGTAGCAAGGGTAGTCAGCGTACCTTTGAAAATATGCCCATTGATGTGCTATTTATTCAGGCACTAAAAAGTAGCATTATTGGCACAGGTATAAACCAGTCAAACATTATTTTTGTAGAAGCCTTAACACAAAGCATTAACCGTACTTTTGTGGCTTATAAAAAGCGTGAATTTCAAATGTACGGTGGTTTAGATACTTTTAAAATATCTCAGTCAGATATGTACGCTGTCGCAAACTTTTTAATGGGTAATGAAATTGATCGAAGTAGCTACCCAGATGCTGATGAGCAAACATCTAACCAAGTGAGCGTACCTGCAACTACTGGCCGCCCAGGAATTATTCGTGCTCAAAGCACTTTGCCTGTAAAAATCATTAAAGGCAGAGACATTAAACCAGGTAAAGAAACCCTAGAACTCATACAAAAACAGCGTGAAAGACAGCTCAATTTAGAAAAGCAAAAGAAACAGAAGTTAGCAGCCCTAGCTAAGAAAAAAGCTAAAACCCAGCTAGAGAGTGAAGAGCCTGAAGAGCCTGAAGAGCATTTAGAAGAAGCTGCACTCCTAGATGAAAATTTACCACTAGAAGATGAAAGCTTAGCTCCAGAAGCTGAAGGCTTAGAAGAAGTTGAGGGTGCTTTTGAGGAAGCAGAATCGCAAGAATTAGCTGATTCGCCTGAAGAGCTGGTCTCAGAAGAAGAGCTGGTCTCAGAAGAAGAACTAACTGAAGAAGAGCCACCCGAAGCAGAGGTAGGCGATGATGCAATGGATGGCTTGCTTGACGAACTAGAAGAAGAGCAGCAAAGTTAATGAAGTAAACAGCTGAGGCTTACACCTCAGCTAAATTGCCTTTAGATTCCAACCAGTTTTTACGATCAGGCGAACGCTTTTTAGCTAAAAGCATATCGAGCAGTTCCATGGCTTGGTCATCATCTTCACGTACTAGTTGCACTAAGCGGCGTGTTTCTGGTGCCATAGTTGTTTCGCGTAGTTGCGAAGGGTTCATTTCACCCAAGCCTTTAAAGCGTTGCACGTTTATTTTAGCTTTGCGACCACTTAAACGATCCAAGACAGCATCTTTTTCACTTTCATCTAACGCATAAAAAACTTCTTTACCGCAATCAATACGGTAGAGGGGTGGCATGGCTACAAAAACATGACCTTTATCTACCAATGCAGGGAAGTGGCGCAAGAATAAAGCACAGATGAGCGTAGCTATGTGCAAACCATCTGAGTCAGCATCGGCAAGAATACAAATTTTACCATAGCGTAAACCACTTAAATCTTCTGAGCCTGGGTCTATACCTACTGCAACAGCAATGTCGTGAACTTCTTGTGAGCCAAGAATTTCTGATGACTCAACTTCCCACGTATTAAGAATTTTGCCGCGTAAAGGTAAAATGGCTTGAAAAGTTCTATCCCTAGCCTGCTTAGCAGAGCCACCTGCTGAATCCCCTTCGACTAAAAATAACTCACTGCGTGCTGTGTCTGGCCCGGTACAGTCAGCTAACTTACCCGGAAGCGCAGGGCCTTGGGTAACTTTTTTACGCACTACTTTTTTAGCCGCTCTCAAGCGTTGGTTAGTGCGGCTTAACACCAGTTCAGCTAACCGTTCTGCATCTAGCGTGTGTTGGTTTAGCCAGAGTGAGAAGGCATCTTTAACTACACCACTAATAAAAGTGGCACTTTGGCGTGAAGATAAACGCTCTTTGGTTTGACCAGAAAACTGAGCATCTTGCATTTTTAACGACAAAACATAGCTACAGTCATGCCATAAATCTTCGGGTGCTAGCTTTACGCCTCTAGGTAACAAGTTGCGGTATTCACAAAAATCGCGCAGGGCATCTAATAAACCACTGCGCAAACCATTAACGTGGGTACCACCTTGTGCGGTAGGTATTAAGTTAACGTAGCTTTCTTGGGTTAGCTCGCCGCCCTCAGGAAACCAAACAACTGCCCAATCAACCGCTTCTTGCTTAGCTTTAAAACTACCCTGAAAGGCTGTACTCGGCAGTGTTTCATAACCTTGGCAAGCCTGTTGTAAATAGTCGCTCAAACCCTCGCTATAGCACCATTCTATAGTTTGGCTAGTGCCTGTTTCTGGGTCTTTTTCTTGCTCGTTAATAAACACAACCCTTAAACCTGGGCAAAGAACTGCTTTAGCTCTGAGTAGGTGCTTTAAGGGGTTTACAGCATAACGTGAGCTATCAAAGTATTTGGCTTCAGCAGTAAACTTTACTTCTGTTCCTGTTTCTTTTTTAGCGCACTTGCCTATGACTTCAAGCTCACTGGTTTTTTCACCCTTAGCAAAGGTAATGCGGCTTATTTTTGCATCACGCTTAATGGTGACTTCTAGGTTTTCTGATAGGGCGTTAACAACTGAAACACCCACCCCGTGTAAACCACCCGAGAACTCATAGTTACTATTAGAGAATTTACCCCCAGCGTGAAGCTGAGTAAGAATAAGCTCCACACCTGAAACACCGTGTTCAGGGTGAATATCGATAGGCATTCCACGACCGTTATCCATTACGCTAAGTGAGTTATCAGCATGGAGTGTTACTGTTATTAGGTCTGCATGGCCTGCTAAAGCTTCATCAACACTATTGTCGATTACTTCTTGGGCAAGGTGGTTAGGGCGAGTGGTATCTGTGTACATGCCTGGACGTTTACGAACTGGGTCTAGGCCGGTTAATACCTCTATGGCACGCGCATCATATTGGGTCATGGTTTACTTAATATTCTTAGTTTTTAGCATTTCGGTTAAGCCAGCCACTGCACCGCCTACGCTGGAAAGTTCAGCTGGGATAATCATGGTGTTGTTAGTTTTAGCAAGATTACCAAACTCTTTTACATACTGCTCGGCTATACGCAGGTTCATTGCTTCATGCCCGCCTTCTTCTTTAATGGCTAGAGCAATTTTTTGTAGGCCTTCTGCTGTTGCACTGGCAATTAGCTCAATTTCTTTAGCTCGACCTTCAGCTTCGTTTATTTGTTTCTGTTTTTCCGCTTGAGACATATTGATCACTTCTTGCTTGTGACCCTCAGAAACGTTAATCATGGATTGACGCTCACCTTCAGACTTAGCAATCGCTGCACGTCTTTCACGCTCTGCGCGCATTTGCTGTTCTAGGGCATCTTTAATGCTGCCAGGTAGTTCAATATCAGAAATTTCATAACGTAAAACTTTAATACCCCAAGGCGCAGCGGCTTCATCGAGCGCTCTAACCACTTCTTCGTTAATTTTGCTGCGTTCTTCAAAGGTTTTATCTAAATCGGTTTGACCTATAACTGAGCGCATGGTGGTTTGTGCTAGCTGGGAGGCAGCATAACGGTAGTTGTTAATACCGTAACTAGCCTTATGTGCATCAATCACTTGAATGTACATCACACCATTAATGCCGACTTGAATATTGTCTTTAGTAACACAAGCCTGACGCTCTACATCAATCACTTCTTCTTTTAGCGTGTGTTGGTAGGCTACCTTGTCAAGGAAAGGGACTAAAATGTGAAAACCTGAATCTAAAGTGCGACTGTATTTACCTAGTCTTTCGACTACAAAATTACTACGTTGTGGAACAATGCGTGCTGTTTTAAAAAGGGTGATAATGACAAAAAGTGCAACACCCAAGGCTAAAATAGTACCAAAATCGAAACTCATAAAAACTCCTTGTTAAACCTTATTGAACTAAAGGGTATTGGGTTGGCTAGCAACATGCAGCTCTATGCCTTCGTTATAAATAACCCAGGCTGTATCACCTTTTTGTAGTGCTTCTTCACTATAAGCTGACCATTGTACGCCATTTAGTTCAACCCGACCTGCTCCCTGCTCAAAGCTGGTAACAACTTTTACACGTTGGCCTAGGGCTTGTTGTAAAAAGTCTGAGTGTTGGTTTTTTTCAATGGTACTGCCAACAAAAAATGTTTTAAGGCGACGGCGAGCCACTAATAAACTCAGCAGGCTAACGGCACTAAAAGTTAGTAACTGTACAGCCGGGGTAGTAATAACTTCTAGGTAAAGCAAACTACCTGTCACTAAAGCACCGATACCTAAAAACACCGCAATAATGCTGGTAGCAACTAATTCGGTAAGAATCAGAAATAGACCTAAAATAATCCAAACTAGGGGTGGTGTCATAAGACCTCACAAAGTTAAGGGGTTCTAGATAGTAAAGGCTACAAAGGTTCTTCGCACCCTTTGCCACCGTCTGGTCTGGGTTTTAAAAACACGGGGGCTAAATAATAAAGCGTAATAGAAAAAGCTGCTAGCCAAGTGCTGCCGCTAATTAGGTAAAGCAGGTTAAGGGGTAAGTCTAGCCAACCTGCCAAAGCGCGACTAATAGCAGCAATAATAATTAAACAAGTAACCAAGTTTACCCAGTTGCGCTCGTCTAGTTGGTGTCCGCTGTGGGTTCTTCCTGAAATGCATAAAACAGAAAAAACCGATAAGCTCATACCGCCTATAGATAATAAATGCCAACCGCTGCTGGCAGGAATAGGCATACCTAGGTGCTGTAAGCCTAATACAATATAACCTACAGCCATAAACCAATAAACGGCATAAAACTGCAAAGGCCAACGGCTAAACAAGGCTCTGCCAACGTGCCAGTCATTTAAAACATTAAATACACTGGCAGCAGCAGCCAAAGCTAACCAGCCATTCACACTGGCTTGTGGCCAAATAAAATGCGTTGCGGTGTAAAGTAGAATACAAAAAACGGCTAGGTTACGGCGTGGTGGGGTGCTGCGGTATTCATCGGGTAGGTCTTGGTCATTTTCATCTTTATTAATTGGTAAAGCTTCAATCGACTCATTCACTATACGCATGGCAATGCGGCTGGCAGTAATAACAATTAATGCCATCATCATGCCAATACCTGCATGTAACCAACGCATAGGGTAAAGGTCTCTTAATAGGTCGCTATAAAAACCAATGCTAATGCCTGCCATGCCAGCTAAACCCATCGAAAAAAGCCACTGACGACGCAAAGGGTTAACTAATAAACGTGGTTGTAAATACAGCCATAAACCTAGGCTAAAACCTACATTGGTGATAGCAGTTGGCACAATACCTAGCCAGCCACTTGCCCAAAAAGTTATGCGACCTAAAACCCAAAGGACAGCTAGGCCAAGAAATATTTGCCGCCTTACATCAGGTGTGCGAGTAAACTCTGGCATGGCGGTTAAAATAAAACCTGCCAAAGATGCCATAACAAAACCAAACAGTAACTCATGAGCATGCCAAACAATAATACCGCTAGTCGTTGCTGGCAGTACCCACCAACCTTGCAAAAAACCTAGCCATAAAAAGAGGCTAATCAAGCCACTGACTAAACTTAATAAAAAAAATGGCCTAAAAGCGCATAAGCAAACGGGGTGGTTTAGCACGTATAGCTCCATTCGCGGGTGGCTAAATCTACTGGGCTGGGGCTGGTTGGCGGGGGTAGTTCAAAACTTTCACGCACTATTGGCTGCTGTAATAATTCAGCCGTGGTTTGATACACCCAAGCATCGTCACGCAGGCTTGGGGGTCTAGTTAACTTAAAGCTTGCTGCAATGCGCCCAGGTTTACTCTTCATCAGCAAAATGTTGTCACTCAAGCGCACGGCTTCCATTAAATCATGGGTAATCATTAAGACTGCTAAATCCTGCTGGGTTTGTTGTTCAAGCAGTAGTTGATATAGCTCCGTTTTTAAACCTATATCTAAGGCTGAAAAGGGTTCATCCAGCAATAGTAAATCTGGCTCTAATAAAAGTACTCTTGCCAGTGCTACGCGGCTTTGCATACCACCTGAAAGTTGGTGAGGAAATTTTTCTAAGTCACTAGGTTGTAAACCAACTAGCTTGGCCAATTTTAAGCCTTTAAGATTACGGTCTTTTTTATTCCAACCCTTGGCTTTAAGCCCTAAGGTCATGTTATCTAGGCAGGTTTTCCAAGGCAGTAAACGTGGTTGTTGAAACATGCTAGCAGTTTTTTGGAAAGTGTTTTCAATGATGCCATCTTGCAAATCTAGCAAACCATTACATAAGTGTAGTAGGGTCGTTTTGCCGCAACCAGAAGGCCCAACGAGGGCATAAACCTCACCTGCTTGAACAGTAAAGCCAATGTTTTGCAGAACTTGGGTGCGTACAAAATCATGTTCTACATTTTCTACCAGCAAATAACCTTTTTGGCTTACTGGCTTTCTATTAAGTGAACTGCTCATGCTTCGGTTACTCGCCAGCGTTCAACCTGCCGTTTAATGGGTTCAAGGAATAAATATTCTATGCCCAATAATAAAAGCACGATAGCAACAATCCACGCCATACTGGCAGCACTGTCTAAATGTGAACGTGCTACTGCCAAAGATGCACCCACACCATCTTGGTTAGCCAGCAATTCGGCCATAACAACAATTTTCCACGACATACCTAAAGCAGCCACCCAAGCAGGAAAAAGATAAGAAAATACATGGGGTAAATACACGTCAAACAACATCATGCGTTTAGGAAGTTGTAAGGTTTGTGCCATCTCATTCAGCTGATTATCAACCGTTCTGGCACCTTGCAAAGCACCAATAAACACCATAGGGAAGGTAGCAACAAAGACTGTAAAAATGGGCGTGCCATCACTTGCCCCAAACCACAGCATGGCCAGTACCAACCATGCAATGGGCGGCATACCTAACAGCACGGTAACCAAAGGCCTAGACATCATGGCAGCGGTTACTGAAACCCCTGCTAATAAACCTAAACCTGTACCCAAGCCTAAAGCCAGCAATAAACCTGACAAAGCCCGTCGCCCAGTAATGATTAGGGCTTCAGGCAGGGTTTGATTATTCCAAAGGTGTTTAAAGCTAGCAAAAGCTTCTAAAGGTTGGGCTAGAACTAATGAACCATACAGCTCGCTAACCAACTGCCAAGCAGCCATAAGTAATAAAAGGCTGCAAATAGCACCCCAGCCACTCCATAAGTAACTTGGCAGTTCACGCAAAGTGCTACGCAGTAAGTGCATTAAAAAACCTAGTGTTTACTTGGGTTGTTGCCAATAAAAATCATCGTTAGGTAGTTTACCACCAATGGATGCAGGGTTTTTGGCAAAAAGTTGGTTGAGTAAAAACTCTACTTCAAAACGGGCATCTTCGGCTGAAATGGCTTCCATTTGACTCACTGCCATGGCATCGGCGACCGCTTCAGCATTTAACATAGGCACACGTTTGGCAATCATTTTACCGCAAGCATTGGAGTTTTCAGAACACCAAGCTAATGATTTTTTATACTCTTCAGCAATACGTGCAGCCAATTCAGGGTTGTTGCGTTGCTTACCGACCAAGGTGATACCTGCTTGGGCTATACGGCCTTGCCTTTCAAAGCTAAGCCCCCAAGCTTTTTGTAAATCTAAGCTACGATGTAATTCAGGGGCAATAATACCAATTGGAAAAGAACCACTTTTACGCAGTGCCATAGAAACAGCTGGCTCAGCTAATAAAGCATGGTCAACCCGCCTCATTAATAACAGCTGCATAGCATCTAAAGGTGAAGCAACATAGCGTAGTTTAATATCTTTTTTAACGTCTATGCCTGCCCGTTCAGCCAACACGCCAAAAATAATATCAGGCATATCACCCCGAAAAGGCATAGCTACTTCTTTGCCACGAAAATCTTCAATACTGGTTAGGTTATTATCGCGTGACACCATCCATAATAAACCCCAAGTAGAAACGTTTAATAATTTTACTGGTGCGCCACGGTTATACAGATTTGCAGCCACATTCACTGGCATAGCTAGTACGTCAGTTTCACCATTTAGTGCCAACATGCGAAGGTGGTCTGGGTCACGCCAACTTACAAACTCAACCTCTTCAGCTAAATCATCTAAAGCGCCCGATTCAACCATGTGAACGAGTGGATTAGCAACCGAAGAAAAAGGCCCTGCCAGCACTAATTTAGGCAGCTTATTTTGTGCCATAACTGTAGTGCTAAAGCTTGCCAGCACAAGGCTGGCTAATAAAAGGTAGGCGGTTAAAAAGTGCGTTGTTAAAAACAACCTGCGCTTAGTATGCATTAAAAACTCCCGCTAAAGGCTAGAACCGCACCACGACCCGGTGCTTTTAACTCTTGGCCGCTAATACCATCGGTTAAATGCTCGTGGTACTTTTTGTCCATTAGGTTGTTTAGTTGTAAATTAACTTGGCTAGTTTTTAAGCCAGCCATAGAGCCAAAGCTATAACCTAAACGTGCATCCAGCGTAACAAAACCAGACGTTTCATTTTCACTGCCATTCGTAAATTGTGTAGCAATTCGGTCTTGCTTGGCAACCGCACGCACACCTGTGTGCCAACTAAAGCCTGTTTCTGCTGGCTGGCCAACCCCTAGGCGCAATTCATTGGCAGGCATTTGATACAAGGGCTCATCGTCTTGTTTGTTTGTGCCACGCATCCAAGTAAAACCAGCATCAACTAATAAAACGCTAACCGGCATTTCAAGGTTGCCTTCAAAACCGTAAATTTCAACTTTATCTAGGTTCTCAGTTTTCTTAATGGGTAGGTTATTTTGGGGGTGATTTTGCCCAGTAACTCGCCCTGCAATGTAGTCATCCACTTGGGTAAAAAAAGTAGCTAGTTGATAAGCCATTAAACCATCACGTGCTTTCAAACCTAGTTCAACACTGGAAGAACGCTCTGGGTCTAACTGTGGGTTGCCCGTATGGTAATAACCATCGCCACGCGCTGAATCTTCAAAGCGTTCACGCAAGTCTGCTGCACGGTAAGCCTGCCCAACATTGGCATAAACATTTAAGCTAGTGGTTAAAGGCTGCACTGCACCTAACGACCAAGACACATTGTTATCTGTGCTTTTTAACCCTGTTGTTTGGGCAGCAGGCCCAGCACCTTTTACCTTAGCATCGCCCATAACTTGGTCGAAACGTAAACCAGCCGTGAATAATGTTTCACCAATAGCAAATTCATCTTGCAAGAAAAGACCCATCGAAGTGACTTCACCGTCTCTAAAAGGGTCGTTGCGTGTATTGCTATTAAAGGCCGGTGGGTTGTTATCCATATAACGTGCAGGATTGCCGGTCATTTTCCAACCTTCAACCCCCACGCTTAACCAATGGCTGTCCATTAAATGACCATTCCACTGGCTGCGTAAACCAGTGGTTTTAAAAGTAACATCATTTCTAACATAATCTCGATTAAGCTTTTGTGAGTTAGCCCGAATTTGGCGAAACACTTCTTGGTGATAAATATCCGTTGATAAGTTACCACCTGCTAAAGGTGCATCTAAACCTAGGCTATAAAGTTCACGGTGTTGCTTAGGTGAATGAATAGTAACTTTGCCAAGTGGCAGTGGAATACCCGCACCACCCGGTTGTCCACCCGTGCGGGCAGAACCTGGGTACCAAACATCCTCATCGTCATGGCGTTGTAAATTAGCCCTTACAACCCAATCTTCAGCAAGCTTATGCTGGTATTTTACTAAGGCGCTGGTGGCTTGATAGCCCGTATTGTCTTCACGACCGTTAGGGCTTTTATAATCGCCCACATCACTGCCAGCTAAACCCACCACAAAACCTTGTTGGCTGTTGCTGCCTTCTAATATAAGAGCGCCACTGTAACCTTTGTCAACACTGCTGGCTGAAGCACCAAAACGCCCACCTAACTGGCTTTCTTGGGTGAATTTAGGTGCAGGCGTTAGCATATTGACTACACCGCCCATAGCACCGCTGCCATAAAGTACTGAATTTGGCCCTTTGATAATTTCAGCTCTATCCAACAAACCCAAGCCTAAAAATGAAGCCAGCGCACCCTGTGGTTGAGCCGAATTAACTCGAATGCCATCGACCATAACAACAATGCTTTCTTTTTTCATGCCACGTACTACTGGGTTTTTACCCCAAGCACCGTCACTTTGTACCGCCAAACCTGGCTGCCCAACTAATAAATCACCCACTGGCCCTTGGTCGGTGGCTTGGGGTTTAATAATACTAATGGCTTGAGGCGTATCAAAACTGTCGCTTTCATAACCACGCGCAGTAATAACTTGGTCATCAAGTTGCACGGTTTGTGCTTGTAGAGGAAGGCTTAAAGCCGCTAAACAACCTAAGGCAATTTTGTTGCAAGGAAAGGACATAAAAAAACTCCAGAAAAACCAGCAAATGAGAAGGGCGGTCAATTGTTTTTAATTTAACGCAAATGAAACTTGGTCGCAATAAGTAATGATATCGATAATCAAATAGATTAGAGTGGGCTAGGATTTATACGTTATGGTTTTTTGATATTAATGAATTGATAGGAAAGGCATGAGCAATGTCAAAACAGCTGAAGGCTTCACTAGGCTTGGTACTTTTTGGCTTCTTGTTGGCAGGTTGTGACTCTAACAGCAACCCTAGCAGTCACTCTAAAGAAAAAGGCTCAACGCAAGATGATGCATTTTTACTGCCTAGTGAAGCAGTTAGTAGTAAGCAAACGTTAGGCTTCTATTTATTTAATGACCCTAATTTATCGCTGAATAGAAGCCAGTCTTGTGCTAGTTGCCACAATGCAAAGCAGGCTTTTATTGATACGCGCCCCAACTCAGCTAAAGGTGCTGTTTCACTGGGTGATGACGGTGTAAGTTTAGGGCAGCGTAATGCGCCTGCCTTAACTTATGCCTACTTAACACCTAGTTTTAACTTAACTAGTGGTGCTGAAGTTGAGGGTGGTTTTTTTCATGATGGGCGAGCTGCTAGTTTGCAAGCACAAGCTGGGCAGCCACTACTCAACCCTGTTGAAATGAATATGCCAAGTAAAGAAGCTGTCATTCTTAGGTTGCAAGAAAAAAGCTTTTATACACAAAGCTTTAAACAGGTTTTTGGTGATGAAGTTTTTGCTACGACTGAGCAAGCTTATAACGCTTTAACCAGCAGTTTAGCTAGTTGGCAGAGTGAAGAAAGCTTTGCTAGTTTTGATTCAAAATATGATCGTTGGTTAGCAGGTAGCTATCAATTAACACCCGCTGAAGAGCGAGGCAAAGACATTTTTTATACTCCTAGTCTATCTAGCTGCATTAACTGCCATACACTTGATAGAAACCTAACAGCACCTGAAGAAATGTTTACCAACTATCTGTATAAAAATGTGGGTGCGCCAGTCAACTTGCTTGTACAAGACTTAACTGGGATAACAGCTAAAGATGCTGGCTTAGATAAAGGTGCATTTAAAACGCCTAGCTTACGCAATGTGGCAGTTACTGGGCCTTATATGCACAATGGCGTATTTGCTGAATTAGACACAGTGCTAGAGTTTTATAACTTTAGGAGTCGCCCTAACAACTCATCGAACTTAATTAACCCTGAAACAGATAAGCCTTGGGGTACAACAAGTTTTCCTGAACACATTCATTTTGCTGAGTTAATGATGCCAGCCTTATCTAAGCAAGATAAACAAGATTTAATCGAATTTCTAAAAGCTTTAACAGACCAGCGTTATGAGCATCTAATTAGATAGCTGAAAGTATTAGTGCTAACTAGAGTGAGCCTTTGCTGTCTTACCAAGTCTGGCCATAAGGTAAATTGTGTTATTCCAAACAAAGTAAAGTAGACTGGCTTGCGAGTCACTCTTAATGGAGTAAGAGTGTTGAAAAACTAGTTGATTAGTTAATAGTTAAAGAGGAAGGCAATGATTGTTAAAGGTTTGCGTAATGGTTTGGGTCAGTTAATTATTTTTGTTGATTGGTTAACGCGCCCCAAAAAAAAGCAGCGTAGTACAGAGGAGCAAGCAGCGGTAGATGAAGCAGCTAAGGTGTTAGCTTTATACCAGTTTAAAGCCTGTCCTTTTTGCGTGAAAGTGCGCCGTGCAATGCATGGTTTGAATATTGATATCGCACTGCGTGATGCAAAAAATAATCCACAGTTTCGCCAAGAATTACAAGAGCAGGGCGGTCGTGTAAAAGTACCCTGTTTGCGTATTGAAGAAGAAGGCAAGGTGCGTTGGATGTATGAGTCGAATGATATTATTGAGTATTTAAACAAGCGCTTTGCTTAAACTCAGCTTATTGGTTTTATAAATAAAAGCGCAGAGTCAGTTATTTTGACTCTGCCCTTTTAGTTTAAGCTGTTCTTTTGGCTGGTAAAACTAGGCTAGCTTTATTTGGCTTTGGCTTCATCGTAACGAATAACCAGTGTTGCTGAAGGGTCTGAACCACTTTCACCTTTATTACTAATCACCTGCATTTTATAAAAATTGCTGTTATCTTCAATTAAATAAGTTGCAAAAGTAGGCCACATATCATGGTTACCTTCGCCTACGCCGTATTCTAAGGGGCCAAAGTCACCTGGTTTAGTAAATGCACCTTCGGCACTGTCGGCAAAATATTTGTAAACCTGTGCGGTGTTGGTGGGGTCAGTTACATCATCAACAGAAGCCACTTGCAATGCACCGTCTTTACCAGCCACGCCCGCTTGCCCTTTGCCTGAAGCACCACCGTTGACTTGAATTAAAATATCACGGCCTTGTTTAGAAAATTTCAGTTCCCAATCACCATTATCTGTCGCGGAGACGCTATTGGTTTCTAAATCCCAATAAACAGCACTGCTGCTAAAATCTAAATCGGGGGTTGATACAGCAGGTTCAAAGTTGCTGCCACTCCATTGTTCAACATTCATTTTCATGGTGTATTGGCGAGTCGCAAATTCAGTAAATTTAATGCGTGCATAAGCTTGGCCATCAGCCGATTTTAAAATCCAACCATTGCTAGTATCGGTATGAACCGTAACTTTGCCAGCTGCTGCTGGGTCTGGGTTATAAGTCCACCAAGCATCACTTGAAATTTGAGGGTTTACTGTGTCTGCTACCGGCGTACAAATATCAGTATTGTTAATATCCACCGCATTAAAACTGGCTAATGTATTATCTTTATTAAGTTTATTAAACTCTGCTTCAATTGGTTTGCTGTCTGCATCGTAAAGCGTGGTTATTTCGTGCGCTAAACAAGCTTTGACCCCTGTTTTAAGACTAAAACCAATGTATTTTTGATAAGCAACCTGCCATGGCTCTTCTTCTGCAACAACCTTACCTGTAGCAAGATCAATACGGGCTTTGGCTTTGGTTGCATCTAGGGTTGCTAAATTAGCTGAGCTAGTGGCTGGCGGTGTTGAACCATTATTAGACGAATCCTTGTCATCATCTGATGAGCTGTTACAACCTTGCAGACCACCTGCAAGCAGCAATAGGGCTAGACTAATAGCCAAGGGCTTTTTGTTGAATTTTAATGAACTTTGGGTTTTACGTTGCATAGTTATTGCCTCTTATTGATTAAGGTGGAGTACATCAGTTGCTAGGTTTTAGTATTCCCAACCCATGCCTAGGTAGATAAATCGTCCTTCTTCGGGGCGGTTATCTGCTTGAGTGAAATCTTTTTGGATATTGGTGGCGTTGTTTACACCACTAAAAATTCGCCAGTGAGAAGCAAAGCTGTAGTTGGCTTTTAAATCTAAAACAGTAAAGGCGGGTGTTTTATTGGTGTTGTTACTGTCTGTGAATTGTTGGGACTCATGTTTGGCTTTTGCCGTTAGCAGTAATCCCTTCAGTGGTGTTTGCCAATCTAAGCCTAATTTAACTAAATGTTCTGGGCGGCTGGGCAGGTCGTTACCAGTTATGCGGTCGGTGGCTTGCATCCAGGTATAACCTAAATTAAAGCTTAATCCGTAAGCTAGCGGTGTGAATGCAACTAACTCAACACCTTGAGTGCGAGCTTTTTCAAAATTTTGGTAACGAAAAATTTGTAAATTTTGTGCGGCTGATTCTGCAAAATCTTGGTCAGATTCAATTAGGTCAGTAATGTCATTACGAAAGGCGCTTAACTCTATTCGTGCATTATTGGATGCTTTTAACCATTCAATACCTGCTTGGTAACTTATAGAGCTTTCAGGATCTAAACCTGGGTTACCCATCACTTTATAGCCAAACTGGCTATGGTCGAATACAAAAAAACGTTCTTTTAAATTGGGGACCCGATAGCCATTGCCTACGCCTAAACGCAAGTTAATACGGTCGCCACTGGCTAGGGTATTAAAGAACATGGCATTCATCATGGGGGATAAATGTGTACCGGCTTCTTTATCCCTGTGCACACGAAAGCCAGGTAACAGCTCTAGGTGCTCACCTACAAACCAGCTGTCTTGCATAAACAGTTCTTGGGTTTTAGCTGTGGCATCATCAACTTCAATTAGGCGCTCGGTGCTGTTGCTTGTGCGTTTGTACTGAACTACATCCATACTTTCCTGTGATACTTGGCCACCAAAAGATAGCTTGTGGTTACCAGTAGGGTAGTTAAATTGCAGGGTCAACAGCTGTTGGTTCATATCAGTATTACGCTGTTGGTCAACTAGTTGAGTTGCGGGTTTATCTTGAGCGGTTTCACCTTCAAAATTTTCTGCTAATGCATTAATAGACCAGTTAAATGCATCTTTGCTGCCCATTTCCAGCTTTGCACCTAAATGCAGTGTGGTGGTTTGTTCTTTTTTGTTTACTTTTATATTGCCTATACCTGGTGCAAATTCACTTTGTCCATTGGTTAGGTCTTCTTGATAAATGCGTGGTGAAAGAGTGAGCTTTAAATTGGGTGTAAAGCGGTATTGAATTTGGCTAGCAAGGTTGAGTTTGTGACCAACGTAGCCCTGGTTGCTAAGGCTGTTAGGTGTTGCTGTCCAGCCGTCTTGGTCACGAGCGTCAGCCATTAAATTAAAGCTCCAGGCTTCATTGTTTAATGCTATTTGGCCTTTTAAATGCCGTTGCGCTAAAGGGTTATCTTTAAGGTCTTGGTCGCCCCAACTACCGCCGCTGGCAGTTATGGATGCGGCAACAGGTTTTTTGTGTTGATGGGTAATAATGTTAACCACGCCACCCATTGCGGAAGTGCCGTACATAGCTGAAGCAGCACCTTTAATGATTTCAATGCGCTCAATATCAGTTACTGCTATTTGGCTAGTATCCACCGCTGAGCCAGTGCTGGCAGAAATAGGATTGCCGTCAACTAGAATAAGTACACGGTTTGCATCGATACCTTGCAGCCAAACACCAGAACCCGTTTTACCGTGAATTGGGCGCAATTGTAGGCCAGGTACATGCTGTAAAGCCTCTTGTAAATCTTTAGCGTGAGTTTTTTGAATGTCAGCAGCAGTCACAACTTGAGTACGTACTGGAACATCAGCTAAAGCTCTTTCAGTGCGAGTTCCAGTCACTAGGATGCTGTCTAACTGAGTTACTTTAATGAGAGGGTCAGTAGATTCGTTTTGAGAATCTGCATGCAGATGTGTAGCCGTTAAAGTCAGACCCAATAAAGCTAAGCAGCTAAAATTACAGCGACTCATTAAAAAACTCCCTAAGCACAGAAATAAATAAATTGCTGGCTGGCAGTTCCTTAACGAAATGAAAATAAGAAGGGACGTGGCTGGCTGACGTAGTGAATGATAATTGATGTTAAATGATTGTCAACACTTAATTATAATGATTGACATCTGCGAAAGTGTTTAAGTAACATTGTTGGAATTATAGTGTGCAAGCCACCCAGGTATAACTACTACTTTCCAAGGCAGCCAGCACGTCAGTTTTTCTGCAACCCTTGGAGTAGATGCAATGAATATGACTCTGGACGCTCAAGATGAGCAAGCCATTCTTTTTTCTTCCTTACAACAATTACGTGAATCTGAAGCACCAGGTTTTATGGTGGATTGGGCTGCTTTATTAGATTCTAGTGAGGGAGCGCTTCAGGCCTGCCGTGTTGGGCGTGAAAAAGTTTGGCCTTTAAAAGATATTCTGGCTGTTTTAAAAGCTTTGCCAAGTTTAGGTCGAGTATTAGCACTAACTCGTAACCAGGGCGTAGTTAATGAATATAAGGGAATTTATCCTAAACCTCAGTTAGGTGAGGCTGGTCAACATGCGGCGGGTATATTCTTAGATATCGGCGGTTTAGACCTGCGCTTGTTTATGGGACATTGGCATTGGGGTTGTGCAATTGAAGAAGAAACTGCCAAAGGTAAGCGTTTAAGTCTACAGTTCTTTGATAAGCATGGTAGTGCTGTACATAAAATCTTTTCTCTAGAAGAAACCGATTTGGCCGCTTGGCAGCAGTTGGTGAATGAGCAAGCGATTACTGATAAAACTGCAGCTTTGCCTAGTTTTACGCCCGCAGAACCTGTAGCTCATCCTGCACCTGTTAGCCCTAACCAAGTGGCTGAGGAATGGCGGCAGATGAAAGATGTGCATCAATTTTTTAGTTTGATACGCCGTCACCGTATTACTCGCTTTTCTGCTGTACAAGCAGTACCAGAAGATTTAAGTCGTGAAGTTTCTGTGGATGCTTTTCAGCAGGTGGTGGACGCAACGGCTGAGCAAAAAATGGAAATCATGATTTTTGTGGGTAGTCGTGGCTGCGTACAAATTTATACAGGTAAAACGCAAGGCATTAAACCAATGCGTGGCTGGTTAAATATTTTTGAAGAAAATTTTACTCTGCATGCCAATCCTGACAGTTTTTTTAGGGCTTTTGTAACGCGTAAGCCGCAGTCTAGTGGCTGGGTAACTAGTTTAGAAGTATTTGATAAGTTTGGTACTTTATTGCTGCAAATGTATGCAAAACGTGAAGAGAATGGCCCTGAGCAAGCAGCTTGGACAGAGTTATTAACCCATTTGCCTAGTGTAAATACTAGCGTGAAATAAAGCAGAGGGATTTGCTATGAATAAATTATTTACCCAGCTAATGGCTGGGTTTCTCTTTCTATTGCCTTTAACAAGCCTTGCTGACGCTGGTTCTTCTAAACAGCGTGTCATTAGCTTAGGGGGTGATGTTACAGAAATTGTATATGCCTTGGGCGCGGGTGATCGCCTGATTGCCAGAGACACCACCAGCATGTTTCCAGAAATCGCTAATGACTTGCCAGATGTGGGTTATTTACGCCAGCTTTCCTTAGAGGGGATTTTGTCGTTTAAACCGGATCTAGTGCTATTAAGCGATGCGGCACGCCCTGCGCCTTTAGCAGAAAGGCTTGAAGCGGCAGGCATTAAAGTAGCGCGTATTCCTTACCAGCAAGATTTAGACGGTGTTGATTTAAAAGTGAACGCTGTGGCTGAAGCACTTAATTTAGAAAAAGAAGCCAAACCTTTATTAGCAGCTTTAGCCAAACAACGTGAACAACTTACCCAGCTAATGCCCTTTAAACAGCTAAAAGGCGTGTTTATTTTAAGCCATGCGGGTATGGGTGCGCCGATGGTCGCAGGGCAGGGTTCGAGTGCTGATTCACTGATGCAGTTGGCTGGTTTAAAGAATGCCATTCAAGGCGTTAAAGGTTATCGCCCGATTAGTACCGAAGGCATTATTGCCGCCCAACCAAGTACTTTGATTTTAACCCAAGCCGGTTTAGCAGCTTTAGGTGGTAAAGAAAAAGTGTGGCAACTACCCGGTTTACAGCAAACCCCAGCCGCCAAGAATAACCAGCTAGTCGTGGTTGATGATTTAGCTTTTCTAGGCTTTGGCCCCAGAACAGCAGAGTCGGTATTGGCATTACACGCTGCGCTATTAGAACTGCATTCTTCAGCTAAAAAAGTTAATACTGCGGCTAGGCAATGAACACCATGACTTGGTTATTAGGTTTAAAACCTGCGACACGGGCTTTAACTTTATTGGGTAGCGCTTTATTGCTAGCCTTATTAATTGCTTCACAAACCGGCACTTTAGCTTTAGGGCCTTGGCAGTTTATTACTGGCGGCATGACAAGTTATGACTGGCAAATTTGGACAGCCATTCGCTTGCCACGCTTGTTGTTGGCTATGTTGGTTGGCAGCGGCTTGGCGTTGGCAGGTGCAGCCATGCAAGGGTTATTTCGCAACCCCTTGGCAGACCCAGGTTTATTAGGGGTTTCTAGCGGTGCAAGTTTGGCAGTTGGCTTATGGATTGTGTTTCCTGTAGCGGCATTTTTGCCAGATGCTTGGACTTGGCAAGGGCAAATGTTAATTGCCTGTGTCGGCGGTTGGTTAACCTGTTGGTTAATTTTTCGCTTAGGGCAAAATGGGCAGGGCAATATGCTGTGGCTGTTGTTAGCAGGTTTAGCCATTAATACCTTAGCGGGCGCTTTTAATGGTTTGCTTAGCTACGTTGCCGATGACCAACAGCTGCGCCAAATGAGTTTATGGGGCATGGGTGGTTTGGGTTTTGTGCGTGGCAGCGAACTTGCCGTGGGTGCTTTGGTAATGCTGCCCGGTTTGTTTTTATTGCTATCGGTTCGTAAACAGCTAGATGTTTTGCAACTGGGCGATTTAGCTGCCGCCGACAGTGGTTTAGATGCTAAAAAACTACGCCAAAAAGTGGTGCTAGGCACAGCTTTAACGGTAGGCGTTAGCGTGGCTTTGGCTGGCATTATTGGCTTTTTAGGCTTGATGATTCCACATTTGCTACGGATGCTTTTAGGCCCAGGTCATCGGCTTTTATTGCCAGCCTCGGCTTTGGGTGGTGCTATTTTATTGCTACTTGCCGATGCTTTGGCTAGAAGTTTAGCAGCCCCTGCGGAAATTCCTGTAGGTTTGTTAACCAGTTTAATTGGCGGCCCTTATTTTTTATGGATGTTAGCGCGTGGGCGTAACAGAGGTGATGTATGACGCAAACAACCGCTAAACAGCCAGTGCTTACCGTTAAAGAAGTTAGTTTAGGTAAACCAGATAGTTGGCGCTTACAGCCGATGAGCTTAGACCTTAACTCAGGTGAAATTTTAGCCGTTTGTGGCCCCAATGGTGCAGGAAAATCAACCCTTTTAGGTTTGTTAACCGGAGAATTACAGCCCAGCAGCGGTGAAGTATTGGTTGCAAACAGACCATTAAATGCTTGGCCTGCTGCTGAATTAGCACGCTGCCGTTCGCGTATGGAGCAATCGACTCCATTAAGTTTTGATTTTTTAACCCAAGAGGTGGTAGCGCTAGGACGGTATGCTTGGGGCGATGATACGGCTGATTCTCCTATTGTAGCCGAGGCGATGCAAGCCGCTGGTGCTTATGAATTATTGGGGCGTAAAATTACCCGCCTTTCCGGTGGTGAACAGCAAAGGGTGCAGTTAGCTAGAGTTTTAGCGCAAATTTGGCAAGTACCCAACGCTTTGTTGTTGTTAGACGAACCCATGTCAGCACAAGATTTAGGCCAACAACAGCAGGTGTTACGTAACCTTAAAAAGCTGGTTAAACAGCACAACTGGAGTTTAGTGTGCGTGCTGCATGATTTAAACCTAGCTAGTGTTTTTTCCGATCGTTTATTGATGTTAGATAAAGGTAAGGTGCAAGCTTTAGGAAAACCTACTGAAGTTTTAAACTTGCAGCGTATTTCCAGCGTTTATAAAGCAGAGTTAACGGCTTATTATCATCCAGAAAATAATCGGCATTTAGTGATGCTAGATGATTGAATAAATGGGTATAAAAAAACCCCGATTTTTAAGTCGGGGTTTTGTTTTAGCGCTTAGCGCGGGTCATGCTAGGGTCAAAACGGATTACATCATACCGCCCATGCCACCCATACCGCCCATGCCACCCATATCAGGCATACCACCACCAGCGGCTTGCTCTTCAGGGTTGTCTGCAACCATACATTCTGTAGTAATCATTAGACCACCCACAGAAGCAGCTGATTGTAGCGCAGTACGCGTTACTTTAGCTGGGTCTAGTACACCCATTTCAATCAAGTCGCCATACTGGCTAGTTTGTGCGTTGTAACCAAAGTTGCCGGTACCTTCTTTAACTTTAGCAACCACCACAGAAGCTTCTTCACCAGCGTTGGTAACGATTTGACGCAGAGGTGCTTCCATTGCACGTAGTGCAATAGCAATACCGTGGTTTTGATCTTCGTTGTCGCCTTTAACAGCTTGAACGGCTGCAAGAATGCGAATTAAAGCAGTACCACCACCAGGTACAACACCTTCTTCTACTGCTGCACGCGTTGAGTGTAGAGCGTCTTCTACGCGGGCTTTCTTCTCTTTCATTTCAATTTCAGAAGCAGCACCAATGCGAATAACCGCAACACCACCAGCTAGTTTAGCTAGGCGCTCTTGTAGCTTTTCACGGTCGTAGTCAGAAGTGGTGTCTTCCATTTGTGCACGAATTTGCTTAACACGCGCTTCGATATCGTCTTGGCTACCGGTTCCATCAATGATGGTAGTTGATTCTTTAGTTAGCACTGCACGCTTAGCTGTACCTAGGTGATCAAGGGTTGCATCTTCTAGGTTTAGGCCAACTTCTTCAGAAATAACCGTAGCGTTAGTTAGAATAGCGATGTCTTGTAGCATAGCTTTACGACGATCGCCAAAGCCTGGTGCTTTAGCTGCAGCTACTTTAACAATGCCGCGCATGCTGTTAACAACTAGCGTTGCCATAGCTTCGCCTTCAATGTCTTCAGCGATAATTAGCAAAGGCTTGCTGCTTTTTGCAGTAGCTTCTAGCACTGGCAGTAGTTCACGGATGTTAGAGATTTTTTTGTCAACTAGCAGGATATAGGGCTCTTCCATTTCGGCAGACATATTATCCTGGTTGTTTACAAAGTAAGGTGAGATGTAGCCACGGTCGAACTGCATACCTTCAACCACTTCTAGCTCATCTTCAAAACCGCGACCTTCATCAACGGTAATTACACCTTCTTTACCCACTTTTTCCATAGCGTTAGCAATGATTTCACCAATGCGTGTATCGCCATTGGCAGAAATAGTACCTACTTGGGCAATTGATTTGGTGTCTGTGCAAGGCTTAGCTAGTTTTTTAATTTCTTCAACGGCTACGGTAACGGCTTTATCGATACCGCGCTTAAGGTCCATAGGGTTCATACCCGCAGTTACTACCTTGAAGCCTTCGTTGACTATCGCTTGGGCTAGAACAGTTGCTGTTGTAGTACCGTCACCTGCTTCATCTGAAGCTTTAGAAGCCACTTCTTTAACCATTTGTGCGCCCATGTTTTCGAACTTTTCTTTTAGTTCGATTTCACGCGCTACCGATACACCATCTTTAGTTACAGTTGGTGAACCGTAAGATTTGTCTAAAACAACATTACGACCTTTAGGGCCTAGGGTGGTTTTTACTGCATCGGCTAGAATATTAACACCGGTAACCATGCGTTTACGCGCGTCATCACCGAAACGTACATCTTTAGCTGCCATTTTCGTTTCCTGTTCTTAAATAACTGTATTGGATAGATATAGGGGTGTTGGTAAGAAAGCGCTTAGCCTTCTAGTACACCGAAAATTTCGCTTTCGTTCAGGATCAGTAGTTCTTCACCATCAATTTTGATAGTGCTGCCTGCGTAGCTGCCAAAAATGACCTTATCACCGGCCTTAACTGACAGAGGACGCAGCTGACCATCAACAAAACGACCTTCACCTATAGCAACAACTTCACCTTGCTGAGGCTTTTCTTTTGCACTGCCTGGCAAAACAATGCCGCCAGGGGTGGTGGTTTCTTCTTCCATACGACGAACGACTACGCGATCGTGCAAAGGACGGATTTTCATTGCTGAATGTCTCCTGATTGGTCAACTTATTGTTTAAGCATTTTGCTTGTTTTACTTGCCTTTCCGGCTAGCCGGATTGCTTGCTCTTGGAAAAGAACAAGCAGAAATTATGTTGCTAACTTTAAATGGGGATGTAGAAAAAAATTTCAAGTCTCTTGGTCATCTTTTCTTTGGTATTCTCCTTCAAGCACTTGTCCAGAACCATCTAAGTTTTCTCGCTGCTGAGTTTTATTACTGGATGTGTAGTAATAACTCTGGCGCTCTTGATAAGTGGTGCCTTGCCCTCTTTTTTTCAAGGGGCGAATAAGAAATTGGCGGGTTAAGGGAAGGAGTAGCAATAGCCCTAAAAAATCTGAAATAAAACCGGGTATAAATAACAATACACCCGCTAAACCAACAGCGGCTGTTTCTAAGACAACGCCTAGGGTTGCTTCACCCTTATTCATCTTGTCGCGCATAGCCAGCATTAAGCGTTGCCATTCTAACTGCACTAACACCAGACCTAAGACTGCAGTGGCAACAATAAGTAGAACAGTAGAAAAAGCCCCGGTTTGCTGACCAACTTGGATCATTAGCCAAATTTCTGCTAAGGGCCAAACTAATAAAAAGAAGAGTAATGGCATTTTTTAAGCCTTGTTTTGAAGGTTGTAAGTAAGAAGTGGTGACGCTTAGGTTGATCTTCAAGTGGGTGGGTCACATTTCTTGAAAATGACGCTTCAGTCAATTATTTTCAATAAGTTTCGCTTTTCTATTTCGCAACTGCGAGATGATGCGTTATATTGGTTAGGAAATGTAAGTATAGGCTAAGTTTTTTATTATTCTAAAAATGATCGAGGTGATTTATGCAAGTTAAGGAAGCAGTGATTGCAATTACTGGTGGTGCGCAGGGTTTAGGTCAAGCGATGGCGCTTAATTTAGCTACCCAGGGTGCTAAGTTAGCACTGATCGACCTAGATGAAGACAAGCTAAAAGCGACACTAGACTTGGTTAGAAAAGCGGGTGGTGATGGCCATTATTACTTAGCTAACGTTGCTGATGAAGTCGTTGTTGAAAGCACTTTTGAACAGATAGGTAAAGATTTTGGCAAGCTAGATGTGTTGGTCAATAATGCGGGTATTACCCGTGATGGCCTATTAGTGAAAGCTAAAAATGGTGAAGTAACCGGTAAAATGAGCCTTTCTAACTGGCAGCAGGTTATTGATGTTAACTTAACTGGCGTATTTTTATGTGGCCGTGAAGCGGCAGCGCAGATGATTAAGCTAGGTAGCCAGGGCGTTATCATTAATATCTCTTCTATTTCTCGCGCTGGTAATATGGGTCAGTCTAACTATGCAGCTGCTAAAGCTGCTGTGGTGGCTATGACGGTTACTTGGGCTAAAGAGCTTGCTCGCTACGGTATTCGTACTGGCGCAATTGCCCCAGGTTTTGTAGCTACCGATATGGTTTCGGCTATGCCAGAAGAAGTGCTAGGTAAAATTACTGCTGGTATTCCTTTGAAGCGCTTAGGTCAGCCAGATGAAATTGCGCACACTGTTCGCTATATAGTAGAGAATGATTACTTCTCAGGCCGTGTTGTAGAGTGTGATGGTGCTTTGCGCATCTAAGCTTTACTACTAGTCAGCAGAAGTATAAAAGCTCACTTCAAATTCTGAGGTGAGCTTTTTTTAGTTTTTAAAAACTAATTAATGGCTTTAACTTTGCAGCAGTTTTTTCACCTATGCCTTTAACGGCTTGTAGTTCTTGAGTGCTAGTAAACCTACCCTGCTTTTCTCGCGTTAGTATAATGGCTTCTGCCTTAGCAGGCCCTATACCCGGTAAGCTACTGAGCTGTTCTGCTGTTGCTTGATTGATATTAATGCGAGCAGCTGATTGTTGAATGGTTGCTTGCTCTTGACTGGCTGAGGTGGCTTGTCCACTGGCTAAACCACTGCCACTAAAAGTTATAAGTAGCAATAAAGCACAAAGAAGGCCTTTGAATTTGATAGAATTTCCCTGCATCTTTAATTCCTCTCGATTCATTTTTGAAAGTGCCAGTTTTTGCTAAACTGACTTCTTTAGACTAGAAGTCAAATACGGCTTCAGCTAGCAGAGAAATGTTGCAGAACGACCTTGTTTTTTGATTCGACTCAAGAGTTAATCTATTAGTTAGGTTTCTCTACTTTTTTTGCAGATTTTAATGGAGACCTATGTGAGCCCAATTATTGTTGCACTCGATTTTCCTTCCGCCGAACAGGCTTTGGTTTTAGCTGATCAGCTTGACTCTAAGCTTTGCAGAGTGAAGGTGGGTAAAGAGCTTTTTACCCGTGCAGGGCCGAGTATTCTTACTGCTTTGCATCAACGTGGGTTTGAGGTTTTTTTAGACCTTAAATACCACGATATTCCTAATACCTGCGCTCAAGCTGTTTTAGCGGCTGCAGATCAGGGTGTATGGATGGTGAATGTACATGCCAGTGGTGGGCTACGTATGATGCAGGCAGCCAAAGAAAATTTAGTTAAGCACAGTTTAAAAACTCAACTAATTGCTGTTACGGTTTTAACGAGTATGTCGCAGGCTGACTTACAAGAGCTAGGTGTTGAGCGTTCCTTAGAGCAGCAGGTGTTAAACTTAGCACAGCTTACCCATCAGGCGGGTTTAGATGGTGTAGTTTGCTCAGCACAGGAAGCCAGTTTGCTTGAAGAGAAGCTAGGTAAAGCTTTTTTGAAGGTAACACCTGGAATAAGGCCTGCCACTAGCAGTACAGATGATCAGCAAAGGATTATGACTCCTGAAGCTGCCATGACAGCAGGTAGCACCCATTTGGTTATTGGTCGACCGATTACTCAGGCCAAAGAACCTAACCAGGCGCTAGAAGCTATTATTCACCTTCTACCCCAATAATTGGCTTAATACTGCCCCATTCTCTGCACTTGGGGCATTGCCAATAGAGCTGTTTGCTTGCGAAGCCGCAGTTATTGCATTGATGTTCTGGCTTTTTTTCTAACAGTTGGCTGGTTAGGTTTCTGAGGGTTAGCAGGTGGGCGCGTTCATCACCACGCGCCTGATCTAAGTAAAGATTAATTAAGTAATCAACACCTTTAAGCGAACCCTGCCTAAGCATGTAATGGTCCACTTTCTCTAATGCCTCTTGGTGCCTGCCTTTCTTTCTTAATACTTCTGCTAGGTGAATCATCACTGAAGTGTAGTTATGTTCAGCGAGTAGTTTTTCTAGTGTACTAACCAGTTCTTTGGGCTGGTCAAGAAGCTGGTAGGCATCTACTAGCGTTTGCAACATAACAGGTATGTAATTGGGATCTTGCTCAGGTAGGCGAAGCAGTATGCGTATTGCAGCCTTGGCGCTGCCGCTTTGTAATTCAAGTTGTGCCATAAGCAGGGTTGCTCTAATGCAGGCAGCATCAAAAGCGGTGGCTTGCTTTAATAGCTTGCGTGCGGGCGCAAAGTTTTTTTGGCCTAGCTGTATTGCTGCTAGTTCACAAGCATAGTGAGCAGCGGCTTTTTTTAGATGATGGTTTTCTTTTAGCATGGAAGGAGAAATGGTATGTATGGCTTTTTGCCATTCTTTTTCTCTTTCGTATAGGTCCACCAGTAGTAATTGGCTGGCTTTCCCTGTGGCATTATTTAAGCCTGTTAATTCGCTTAGTAGGCGTTCAGCTCGGTCTAGCAAGCCTGCAGCCATAAAGTCTCTAGCTAACTCTAGCTGTACTCGGGCTGCTTGTTCTTTAGTAAGGCTGGGGCGGGCAAAAAGATTTTGGTGTACGCGTACGGCTTTATCTGACTCGCCGCGTGAACGAAACAGATTACCTAGGGCAATATGCGTTTCAATGGTGTCAGAGTTAACTTCTAGTGCTTTAATGAAAGTTTCTATGGCTTCATCTGGCTGTTCGTTAAGCAGGTAGTTTAAGCCAACAAAGTAATCATGACTTAGCTCCCCTAAAGTACCCGGAGGTGGAGTAAGGCGACGACGTTCTTTACGACCCAGCCACCAACCTAAGGCGAGTGCCAAAAAGAGTAGGGCAAATAAAAGTATTTCCAGTGGCATAAACAGTCTGTCGTTAGTGAGCGGGTGTTATTCAGGTGCTTTGAAAGTAAGTGTTCTTAGTTTATGAAGCTCTTCTTTCTGTTGTTTGAGTAGGCGTTGGTTACTGAGTAATTTTGCTTTATAGCGAGCTACCCAAGGTAACATAAGCACTAGTCCTAAACTAAGCCCTACAATGAGACTAAGAATTAACCAGAGTGCAAGGCTGTTTTCGGGTAGTTTTATAAACAGTAAGTCTAAGGGAACGGGTTGCTGATTACGCAAAGTGAACCAGATGCCTAGCAACAATAAAGCTATAAGTAGTGCTAGGCTAAAAAGCGATTTAATTAATTTCATACTTTTTCCTGGTGTTTAAAGCAACTAGCTCGCATTTACTTGTTCGCGTAACTCTTTGCCAGGCTTGAAGTGGGGAACATACTTGCCCGTTAAGTGTACTTTTTCACCTGTTTTAGGGTTACGGCCTTTGCGTGCTTGTCGGTAGTGTAGAGAGAAGCTACCAAAACCTCTGATTTCTATTCGACCGCCCGTAGCTAGGGTGTCAGTCATATAATCGAGTAGTAGTTTAACGCTTGATTCTACCTGCTTTAAGCTTAGGTTGTTTTTACGCAGTGCGATTTGGTCTACAAGTTCTGATTTAGTCACGCCTTTCACTCCGTCTCTGGGTGTTAGGTTTTTGAATTAACTAGCATAGTTACCTTTTACTTAATACACAATAACTAGCTTATAAACAAGCATTTAGCTAGTTAGAGCTACAAGTGTTTGGTTTACTGAGTATTTGCGCTTAAACTTGGAGCTTGCTTATTAATTTATAGTAAAAGTGACTTTTGAGGCCAACATGACAGATACCACCCCTGCTTCCCCTGAATCAACAACTGCAATAACTGAGCGTAACCGCATGTATTGGCAAAGTCGCCGTGGCATGTGGGAGTTAGATTTAATGCTAGTGCCTTTTTTAGATGGTTGCTTAAGTCAGCTTTCAGAGGCTTTGCAGTCTGATTATAAACGGCTTCTAAAGGAAGAAGATCAAGATTTGTTTCTTTGGCTGATGCGCCGCGAACCAGCTACCGACCCTAGTTTGCAGCCTATTATTCAAGCAATTATTGATCATGCAGAAAATGGCAGTTTGGATCAATATAAAGGTCTCTAAACTAGGAAGAATATTTTTCCTGCTCGTTTATACGGGGCTAATAGTTGTTTTACTTTCTCACACTTCTTGGTTAGCCAACGGGTTTATTGCACTTCTACTGTTACATGCTTGGTGGAGTTGGCGCCAAGCTTTTGGCGTAGCAGCCCCTGTTGCTCTGCTCTTAAAAGATAAAGAGCTTTATTGGCAGTTGGCTAGAGGGCAGCAGCAGCTTTTACAGCCACCTGCTGTTTTATTTAGCCGTTTTATTCTGGTTTTTAAACCTGCTGGTCCGTTCGCTTGGCCTTGGTTGCTCTGGCCTGATTCACTTAGCCCAAAAGAGCACCATCAATTACGTTGTTTTTTACGCACTTGGCATTAAACTGATTACCAGCTATCGGGCGTAAGTAAGGTGTCACGCGCCTCGGCAGCTGCCTGTGGATAATCTAGGGTGTAGTGCAAGCCGCGGCTTTCTTTTCTTAGTTGTGCTGAGCGAATAATTAATTCGGCCACGGTGGCAAGGTTGCGTAACTCTAACAGGCCACTGCAAATACGGTAATTAGAATAGTAGTCATGAATTTCAGACTGTAAAAGTTTAATACGATGCTGAGCTCTTTCTAAGCGCTTATCGGTTCTAACTATCCCCACGTAGTCCCACATAAAGCGACGAATTTCATCCCAGTTATGGCTAATAACCACGTCTTCATCTGAGTCAGTCACTTGGCTTTCATCCCAGCTTTCTAGTTCAGGTGCTTCTTTAAAGCTATCTAGCTTAGTGAGTAGGTCTTCAGCGGCTAACCGCCCAAAAACAACGCACTCTAAAAGTGAGTTGCTAGCCATACGGTTAGCACCATGTAAGCCAGTAAAGGCACACTCTCCTATGGCGTAAAGGCCTGGAAGGTTTGTTTGCCCTTTGGCACTGGTTTGTATGCCACCACAGGTGTAATGGGCAGCTGGTACCACTGGAAGTGGCTCTTGGGTAATGTCTATGCCCAGTTCTAAGCAGCGTTGGTAAATGGTGGGGAAATGCCCTCGAATAAAATCAGCATCTTGGTGTGAAATATCTAAACAAACATGGTCTAACCCTAGGCGCTTCATTTCATGGTCTATGGCTCTAGCCACCACATCTCTAGGTGCGAGTTCACAGCGAGCGTCAAAACGGTGCATAAAGGGTTCGCCATTGGGTAGAGTAAGGCGCGCACCTTCGCCGCGTAATGCTTCGCTAATTAAGAAGCTTTTAGCTGCAGGGTGATAAAGGCAGGTAGGGTGAAACTGATTAAACTCCATATTGGCAACAGAGCAGCCAGCACGCCAAGCCATAGCAATACCATCACCAGAGCTGCCATCTGGGTTGGATGTATATAAATAAACTTTGCTGGCGCCACCAGTGGCTAAAATAACCGCTTTAGCAGCAAGTGCCCTTACCTTACCTAGTTGGGTGTCTAGAACATAAGCACCCACGCAGGCTTGCTCTGCTAAACCTAGCTTGTGACGGGTAATTAAATCGACTGCTAGGTGGTCTTCAAAAATATCGATGTTGCTATGCTGTAAAACTCTGGCTGTTAAGGTTTCAGAAATAGCTAAGCCTGTTGCGTCATCTGCATGTAGAATACGCCGAAAACTATGTCCACCCTCACGTGTTAAATGGTAGTTCAGAGGGGAGGGCGCTGTTTTGTTGAGAGGGCCTAGTGTTTCTTCAGCAGGAGTAAAGGGAACGCCTTGATCTATAAGCCACTGAATACTTTTACGGCTCTCTTTTACTACCAGCTCTACCGTGTCTTGGTGGCAGAGCCCTGCTCCGGCTATAAGAGTGTCTTCTATGTGTGCCTCTAGGGAGTCTTCAGGGTCGACAACTGTTGCTATGCCGCCCTGTGCCCAGCGTGTTGAGCCCTGGTTAAGGCTAGCTTTACTGAGTAGAGCAACCCTGTGGGTGTTGGCTAGATGCAGTGCAGCAGTCATGCCTGCTGCGCCACTACCAATAATAACAACATCATAATGTTGAGAAGCAGGCATAAGGTAGGGGTCCTAATTTATAATAAATGCTTGTTGATCAATGGCCTTCGGGCTTCTTGACAAGGCTTAGCCGTGCTAAGGTATATCTATTTTAGCCTGTCTGGCAAGTCTTGATCCTTCGATTGGTTTGCGTATTAAACTTGGAGTTCCTGAATGACGAGCGCAAGGGAAACAGACCAGCGATTGGTCGAACGTGTACAAAAGGGCGATAAACGTGCTTTTGATCTATTAGTAAAAAAATATCAGCATAAAATTATTGCTCTGATAGGGCGGTATGTGAATGACCCTCATGAGCAGCAAGACGTTGCTCAAGAAGCATTTATTAAAGCTTATCGAGCGCTTGGTAATTTTCGTGCAGAAAGTGCTTTCTATACTTGGATGTACCGTATAGCGATAAATACCGCTAAAAACCACTTGGTTTCTAGAAGTCGTCGTCCGCCTGGAACCGATGTAGATGTTGAAGATGCAGAAAACTTTAGCCTAGTAGCGAGTATGCGAGATAACGATTCGCCTGAATCTAACCTAATGCGTGATGAGCTAGAGGAACGTATTTTTGCCACGATAGACTTGCTACCCGATGATTTAAAAACTGCCATTAGTTTGCGCGAGTTTGAAGGGTTAAGTTATGACGAAATTGCTGAGGTGATGCAGTGTCCGGTAGGTACGGTTAGGTCGCGTATTTTCCGTGCGCGTGAAGCTATAGATAAAGCAATAGCACCCTTGTTAGACCCTAACTCTGTTGCAAAATAGACACAGCAGAAAAATAATCGCAAAAAATATATGGGAATTTTTGCAATTAGATAAAACCAAATGGATTGTCCACTGTCTAGGATAGAAGCTGAAGTTGGATTGTTTATTATTTATGAGGTATCTGGCATGACAGACAAGCTGTACCAGTCTCTTTCTTCTATTATGGATGGCGCAGGTGATGACTTAGAACTGCCCCGCCTGCTTAATGCCATGCAGGCGTCATCATCTACCAGCCAAGCATTAAGCGATAAATGGCGTCGTTATCATTTAGCTCAAGGTGTTTTACGCGGCGAGTTGCGTGGTAAGCAAAACCCCAAAACAGCCCAAATGGATATTTCTGCAGCTGTTATGCAGCAGTTAGAAAATGAAAGCCTCAACTTTACAGATGCTGGAGCGGCTAGTGAGCTAGGCTTCGCTTCAAGCCAAGCAGAAGAACCTATTTCAGTGGTAGAGCCTAGCAAGACTGCTACTTTACCCAAGAACCAAGATCGTGGTCAGTGGTTGCGTGGTGGAGCCTTAGCTGCCTCAGTTGCGCTTTTGGTGATAACAGGTACGCAAATTTATAATCTTAGCCAAGAAGGTGAGTCTCCAGCGAATGCTTTTGCAACACAAGAAGCTGCGCCTCCCATAACTAGCCCGCTAATGCAGGCTAGCCAAGTTGCATCTGATTGCCAAAATTCCAGTTTTTCGGGTGTGACAGCGATCGATTTTCCTGTAGAAATATTGCAGCGCAAACCTTGTAGTGACAAGGTTCAAGCCTATTCCCCTCTGGTTAGCTCGCCTCAGTCTAGGCAGCAAAGTTTTACACCCGTTTCATCGCGTTAACTAACTAGGAAGTAGAGCATGACTTGGGTAACACAAGAAGCAGAAGTCATAGCAGAACAAAGCCTAGGGCAAGTGCAAGTTAAAGCTTGTGCATCTCAGGGGTGTGGTTCCTGTAGCTTAGCAGGTGGCTGTGGGCAGGGTGTTTTGTCACGCTGGTTGTTAAATCGCTCGCCCAAACTTGTTATATCTACAGAAACTTCCCTGCAGCCAGGTGATCGAGTTTTACTGGGTGTCAATGCTGCTCAGTTAAATCGAGCTGCAATACTGCAATTTTTATTACCTCTGTTCACCTTGTTAGCAGCAGCTTTGCTGGCTGAGTATTTAGGTGTTACCTCTGGGCTCTTGCTTTTTTTTATAGCACTTATTGGGTTGGCTAGTGGATTATTTTTGGCTAGAAAACTAGCAGCCACCAGTCAGCTAGAACTAATAAAACAACTCACCCCCTTTCCTTCAACCAAAGCTAAGAATAATTTGGAGTTAACTCATGTTGAGTAAAAGAGCTTCTTTACAAGCAGTATTAGCCACCTTGTTACTTGCTTGCTCTTTTTTTGTATCAGCAGCTAATTTGCCAGACTTTACTCAGCTGGTAGAAAAAGCCGCGCCTGCAGTGGTCAATATTAGTACTACGCAAAAAGTTCAAAAACGTTCCACGCGTATTCCACAGGAAGTTCCCGAAATTTTCAGGCACTTTTTTGGTGAGCTACCAGAAGGGTTTGAACAAGGACCCTCTCAGCAACAGCGACAATCACTAGGTTCGGGTTTTATAATTTCTGATGATGGTTATATTTTAACCAATAACCATGTGATAGAAAATGCAGATGAAATAGTCGTGCGCTTAAGTGATAGGCGAGAATTAGTTGCAGAGCTAGTAGGTAGTGATGCTTCAAGTGACTTGGCACTTTTAAAAATAGATGCTCAAGACTTACCGCTGGTGACGATGGGTAATTCTGATCAATTAAAAGTGGGTGAATGGGTGCTGGCTATAGGTTCACCTTTTGGTTTTGACCACTCAGTAACAGCAGGCATAGTGAGTGCTAAAGGGCGCTCGCTACCTAATGAAACTTATGTACCTTTTATTCAAACCGATGTAGCCATTAACCCTGGTAATTCAGGTGGGCCATTATTTAACTTGGATGGCGAAGTGGTGGGTATTAACTCGCAAATTTACACTCGCTCAGGTGGCTTTATGGGCTTGTCTTTTGCTATCCCTATGCAGGTTGCTTTAGAAGTAGCTGAGCAGTTAAAAGACCAGGGTCGAGTGAGTAGGGGTTGGTTAGGCGTGGCTATTCAAGATGTTAATCGTGATTTAGCTGAGTCTTTTGGATTAAAAAAACCACAAGGTGCTCTAGTTGCCAATGTTGATCCAGATGGACCAGGTGCTAAAGGTGGTTTGAAGGCAGGCGATATTATTTTGCAGGTTAATGAGCAAACCATTAATACTTCCTCAGATTTACCACCAGCAGTGGGCCGTATTCGCCCCAATGCCAAGGGTAAGTTTTTAGTGCTGCGTAATGGCTCGCGTAAAACCCTAAGCATTCAAGTGGGTGAGCGACCAGATGAAATGCAGCTAGGTTTAAACAGTGCAGCTGAATCTGAACCTATTTTAGCCGGCAAGCTAGGTTTGCAGGTAGAAATAATACCAGCTGGCTTAAAAGATAAGTGGTCAATTAGCAACGGTGTTCAAGTGGCAGAGGTGAGTCCTGAAGGAGCCGCGGCAGCTGCAGGAATACGTCGCGGCGATGTGCTGGTTTCTATCGCTTCAAAAGATATTGTCAGTCCTAAGCAATTTGCCAAGCTGGTAGAAAACCTAGCAACAGGTCAGACTGTAGCTGTTAGACTTGTCAGACGAGGTAGCCCTATATTTGTTGCGCTACGCGTTAATGAGTAGTTAACACTTATTTAGTGGCATTTCTTTGCTAGAGCATATCAGGTAAACTTTAGCGCACTTTTTTCGGGTAATACGCCTTAGCCTAGCTAGACGTATTACCTTCTCTTTTATTTATCTGAATTTCGATGTAGGTGAACGTGAAGCGCCTTAAACATATTCGTAACTTTTCTATTATCGCCCATATAGATCATGGTAAATCCACCCTTGCAGACCGCTTTATCCAGTTTTGTGAAGGTTTAAGCGACCGTGAAATGAAAATGCAAGTGCTCGATTCTATGGATCTTGAGCGCGAACGCGGTATTACTATTAAAGCGCAGAGCGTTACGCTTAATTACACCTCTTTAGAGGGTGAAGATTATCAGCTTAACTTTATTGATACGCCTGGCCACGTAGACTTCTCTTATGAAGTTTCGCGCTCTTTAGCTGCCTGTGAAGGCGCTTTATTAGTTGTGGATGCTGGGCAAGGGGTTGAGGCTCAATCAGTAGCTAACTGCTATACCGCAATTGAACAAGGCTTAGAGGTTGTTCCTATCTTAAATAAAATGGATTTGCCTCAAGCTGATCCAGAACGTGTCGCCAAAGAAATAGAAGACGTGATAGGCATAGATGCCACCGATGCAGTGCGTTGCTCTGCTAAAAGTGGTTTAGGCATACAAGATGTAGTAGAGCAGCTAATCAAGCAGATACCACCACCCGAAGGTGAAGTAGATGCTCCTTTGCAGGCTTTAATAGTTGACTCTTGGTTTGATAACTACCTAGGTGTTGTTTCCCTGTTACGCATTAAAAACGGTACGCTGAACAAAGGCGACAAGATAGTTATTAAATCGACTGGCAGAACTTGGGATGCCACAGGTGTAGGTATATTTACTCCTAAGCGAGTAGAAACAGGTAGCTTAAAAGCAGGTGAAGTTGGTTATCTGGTATCAGGCATTAAAGAAATTCATGGTGCGCCTGTAGGTGACACCATTACCCATGCTAAAACACCCGAAGTAGAAAACCTGCCCGGCTTTAAAAAAGTATCTCCACAAGTTTATGCTGGTTTATTTCCAGTTTCGGCTGAAGACTTTGAAGACTTTCGTGATGCGCTAGACAAGCTTTCATTAAACGATGCTTCGCTATTTTTTGAGCCAGACAGCTCAGAAGCACTAGGTTTTGGTTTCCGTTGTGGATTTTTGGGTATGCTGCACATGGAGATTATTCAAGAGCGCTTAGAGCGCGAATATAATCTAGACCTGCTCACCACTGCACCCACCGTTAGTTACGAAGTGGTTTTAAAAAATGGCGACGTTATAAAAGTAGACAACCCAACACTGATGCCAGACCCTGCAGCCATTGCAGAAATGCGTGAACCTATCGCTCGCTGTACCATTTTAACTCCACAAGAAATGGTGGGTTCTTGTATTACTCTGTGTACAGAAAAACGTGGTATGCAGGTAGATATGCTTTACCTAGGTAGCCAAGTACAACTGGTTTATGATATTCCATTAGCTGAAGTAGTATTAGATTTCTTCGACCGTTTGAAGTCAGTATCTCGCGGCTTTGCTTCACTTGAATACAGCTTTAATCGTTTTGAAGTAGCTAAGCTGGCTCGTTTAGATGTGCTGATCAATGGCGAAAAAGTGGATGCTTTAGCTTTGATAGTGCATAGCGACTTAGCGGTTAGCAAAGGTCGCGGTTTAGTTGAAAAAATGAAGGAACTAATACCTAGGCAAATGTTTGATGTTGCTATTCAAGCTGCCTTGGGTGGACAAATAGTTGCACGCTCTACCGTAAAAGCAATGCGTAAAAACGTTCTGGCTAAGTGTTATGGCGGTGATGCTAGTCGTAAGAAGAAACTTTTAGAAAAACAAAAAGCCGGTAAGAAGCGTATGAAGCAAGTCGGTCGAGTGGAAATTCCACAGGATGCTTTCCTTGCTGTATTGCAGGTTGATAACTAGGAATTAATTCACTTATGCATCTAGATTTTTCACTTATCTTGGTTCTAGCAACCTTTGTAACAGGGTTGGTTTGGTTGCTAGATAAGCTGGTATTAAAAAAACGCCGAGCAGCCAGTCGCTTTCAAGATAAAAAGCCTGGCCTAGTGGTTGAGTATTCCAATTCTTTTTTTCCGGTTTTAGCACTGGTACTAATTTTACGTTCTTTTTTATTTGAACCCTTTCAAATACCTTCAGGGTCAATGTTGCCTACCCTAAAAATAGGTGATTTTATTCTGGTTAATAAATTCAGCTATGGTGTGCGTTTGCCGGTAGTTAATAAAAAAATTATAGCAATGGATGACCCATCGCCAGGCGATGTTGCAGTGTTTCGTTACCCGCTAGATGAGCGTTTAAACTACATTAAAAGAGTAGTGGGCGTTGCGGGTGATAAAATTAGTTACCACAATAGTCAGTTACAAATTAATGGCCAACCCTTAGAGCGACAGCTTGTAGAAAAAAGCCCTGTAGAGTCACCCAAAGAAGATTTGTGGCAAGAGAATTTGGCAGAGGCCAGCTATTCAGTTTATAACTATCCGCAGCCTACTTTTAATTTTCCTGAAATAACTGTGCCTGAAGGTTACTATTTTGTCATGGGTGATAATCGTGACCATAGTAATGACAGTCGTTTTTGGTGCCAGGGTCAGCCACGCAATGAAGCAGGTTGTTTAATTATTCCTGGTTACGTTAATGACCGTGGTGCACCCTTGGTTATGGGGTTTGTTCCTGAAGAAAATTTAGTAGGGCGTGCTTTTGCTGTGTGGATGCATTGGCCTAAACTGCTAAGCTTACCTAAGTTTGGTGATGTTCGTTTAATTGAGTGATCCGAGTGAAAGATAACCTACGACCACTAATCAAAGCTTTAGGCCATACCTTTAGCGACTCTAGTTTATTAGAGCTGGCGCTTACGCACCGTAGTTTTGGTAATAATAATAACGAACGCTTAGAGTTTTTAGGCGACTCTATCGTTAATTTTGTAATTGCTGAAGACTTATACCTACGCTTTCCTCAAGCAAGAGAAGGGCAGTTGTCTCGTCTTAGAGCTCGTCAAGTAAAAGGCACCACCCTAGCTGAAGTAGCCAGAGAATTTAAGCTAGGTGATTACTTGCGTATGGGTTCTGGTGAGTTAAAAAGTGGCGGATACCGCCGAGAATCAATTCTTGCCGATGCTTTAGAAGCAGTGATAGGTGCTATCTATTTAGATGCAGGCATGGAAGTAGTTAAAAATCGTATTTTAAGCTGGTTTGCTTCGCGACTAGAAGCGATGAGCTTAAATGACACTCAGAAAGACCCCAAAACACGTTTACAAGAATACCTTCAGTCGCGTCAACTACCCCTACCCCAGTATGATGTTATACACGTTGAAGGCGAAGCCCATGCACAACTTTTTACAGTTGAATGTGTGATAGATCAGTTAGATTATCGACCTCTAGGCATAGGTTCTAGTCGTCGATTTGCCGAGCAAGAAGCCGCTGAAAAGGTTTTGCAGGCATTGGAGGTTAAGGTTAAATGACTAGTAGTCGTTGTGGTTATGTGGCCCTAGTAGGTCGCCCGAATGTAGGTAAATCTACACTTTTAAATCGTATTTTAGGGCAAAAAATAAGCATTACTTGTAAAAAGCCACAAACAACACGTCACCAAATTATGGGTATTCATACTGAAGGTGAAGTACAAACCATTTATGTTGATACGCCTGGTATGCACCTTGCCGAAGGTACACGTGATAAAGCCATTAATCACTATATGAATGATACGGCAAAACAGGCTTTGCGAGACGTTGATTTAGTGGTGTTTGTCATTGACCGTACTAAATGGATGCCTGAAGACCAGTTGGTACTAGAGCGTTTAATCTACTTGAAGTGTCCAGTTATTTTGGTAATTAACAAGGTCGATTGGCTAGAAGATAAAAGTACGCTTTTGCCTTTTATAGAAGAAGTTAGTCAAAAACATGACTTTGCAGCCCTAGTGCCTATTTCTGCACTCAGTGGTAAAAAAGTGAACAGCCTAGTTAATGAGATACAAAAACGCTTACCCGAAGGCCCCCACTTTTATCCTGAAGACCAAGTAACTGACCGCAGTTTGCGTTTTTTAGCTGCTGAGCTAGTCAGAGAAAAAATTATGCGCCAACTAGGTGAAGAGCTGCCCTATTCAACAACCGTTGAAATTGAGCAGTTTAAGCAACAGGGTAAAGTATTGCATATTCATGCTTTAATACTGGTTGAGCGTGAAGGTCAGAAAAAAATCATTATTGGTGATAGGGGCAATCAGTTAAAACTGATTGGTCGAGATGCTCGCCTAGATATGGAAAAAGCTTTTGAAAGCAAAGTAATGCTTAACCTCTGGGTTAAGGTTAAAAGTAACTGGTCAGATAACGCACGCGCTTTAAAAAGCTTAGGCTACACTGGGCAGGACTAAACCCCATGTCGCAGGCCAGTGACTTTCAACCCGCTTGGCTATTGCACTCACGCCCCTACAGGGAAACCAGTGCCCTAGCCTGGTTGCTAACCTTAGAAGAAGGGCGAGTTAATGCTGTGGTTAGGGGTGTGCGCACAAAAAAAAGTCGTTACCGTGCCCTGTTACAGCCTTTTACCCCCTTGCTTGTTAGAGTCAGTGGTAAGCACGAATTAAAAAACCTGGTAGGACTAGAAGCAACCTCTGCACCTCATTGGTTAAGTGGTGAAGCTTTGGTTTGTGGGCTCTATGCTAATGAGTTATTAAGTCGTTTACTTTTGCCAAGTCAGGCTTGCCCAGCCCTTTTTCGTGACTATTCCCTGTTATTACAATTATTAAATAATACTGACCAACGTGAGCCAGCTTTACGGCGTTTTGAATTAAGCCTGCTAGAACACCTAGGCTACCCTTTACTATTTAATGATCATTTAGGAGCGCCGCTTGCTAAAGAATGTTTGTATCGCTGGCTACCTGAGCAGGGATTTTTAATGGTTCAGGGAATAGCTGAACCTCATAATAGAACCTACACTGGCGCAAGCCTGCTTGCGATAGCAAACGATGATTGGCAAGAAAAACTAACACGAAAAACTGCCAAAGCTTTAACACGGCAGCTTTTAGCACCCTTGCTAGGAAACAAGCCTTTACTCAGTCGGCAGCTTTTTTTGCAAATGAAAAAGCCCAGCCTCAAATAACTTTCTCTTATTGGAGATTAAAATGAACCAGCGATTATTGCTTGGCGTTAATATCGACCATATTGCTACTCTGCGCCAAGCTAGAGGTACAGACTATCCAGACCCTGTATTAGCAGCACAGCTAGCCGAGCAAGCAGGAGCTGATGGTATTACTTTGCACCTGCGTGAAGATCGTCGCCATATTCAAGAAAGGGATGTAGAGCTGATTAAACAAGTGATGCACACCCCCATGAATTTTGAGATGGCTGTGACAGAGTTTATGTTGAGCTACGCTGAAAAAATTAAGCCAGAGCATATTTGTTTAGTACCAGAGCGTAGAGAAGAGTTGACTACAGAGGGTGGGCTAGATGTGCTTGCACAGCTAGACAGCATAACGGCAGCTTGCAAGCGTTTAGCAGCAATAGGCAGTGAAGTATCTTTGTTTATAGATGCCGATCCTAAACAAATTGATGCAGCTGTTAAGGCTGGCGCACCAGCCATAGAGCTACACACAGGCGCTTATGCAGAAGCCAAAGACCCGAAATTAGTTGCAAAAGAACTCCAACGTATTCAAGAAGGTACAGCCTATGCCCTTAGCCAAGGCTTAATTGTTAATGCTGGTCATGGTTTGCATTACCATAACGTGCAGGCTATCGCTGCCATACCAGGCCTTAATGAATTAAATATTGGTCATGCCATTATTGGACGTGCTGTATTTACAGGCTTGGTTGAAGCGATTAAAGAAATGAAAGCTATAATGCAGGCTACTAGGGCTTGATGCTAAAAAAGCTAGGTTTAGTGCCAGTTAAGGAACGACTGGCCAGAACCTTTGCGCCTTATAATGATAGGCGAATGTTAACCCTACTATTGCTAGGCTTCTCTAGTGGTTTGCCTGCGCCATTAGTGTTTTCCAACCTTTCAATTTGGCTGCGAGACTTAGGGGTTAGTCGTACTGACATTGGCCTTTTTGCTTTAGCAGCTACCCCTTATGCTATTAATTTTCTTTGGGCACCTTTGGTTGATAGGCTAAGAATACCTTGGCTCTCAGCTAAATTTGGACGACGCAGAGGCTGGGCTTTGTTGACTCAAAGCCTGTTAGTTGTAGCTATTCTTTTGTTGTCTTTAACTAACCCTGCAGAAAATTTAATGCTAGTAGCCATGGCAGTGCTTTTTGTTACCTTTATGTCTGCTACCCAAGATATTGTTATTGATGCTTACCGCATAGAGTTACTAGAGCCTCACTTGTATGGTGCTGGTACGGCAGCTGCTATCTGGGGCTGGCATTTGGGAGGCACGCTAGTAGGTGCGGCGGGTGGTTTATACCTTGCAGAATACTATGGTTGGAATGCTGCTTATATGGTTTTGGCCACAGGCATTGTCCTTGGAATGCTTGCCATACTGATGAGTTCAGAACCGGACCAAGCCATTTCAGCTGAAACTCTAGCTGAAGAGTCACGCGTGATTGCTCGCCTAGAAGCTTTTAGAGCTTTTCCTCAGTATTTTCGCCATGCAATAAGCTGGTTATATGTTAGCTTGCTAGCACCTTTTGTAGAGTTTACTCGCCGACGTGGTTGGCTATGGATACTGGTCTTTATTTTTGTTTTTAAACTAGGCGATGCTTTGCTCGGGCGTATGTCGGGCGTTTTCTACCGTGAATTAGGCTTTTCTTTATTGGAAATAGCCGAGGTTTCTAAACTCTATGGCTTTGCAGGTAATATTGTAGGTATTCTTTTGGGTGGTATTCTGGTTGCTAGGGTGGGCATGTTAAAAGCCTTATTTATTTCAGGTTTGGCTACGGCAACAACTAACCTTACCTATGCTTGGTTGGCTGCTTCTGGGCAATCTTACTTAGTTTTTGTTGTTGCCTTGGTCAGTGATAATTTTACTACTGGCTTAGTCACTGTTGCGTTTGTAGCCTACCTTTCTAGCCTGTGTAACTCAGCTTATACGGCAACACAATATGCACTCTTGGCATCCTTAGGTAACCTAGCCAGAATTTGGTTATCTGCTTCTAGCGGCTGGATGGTCGACAAGCTAAATGGTGACTGGACACTTTTCTTTATTTTAACAGCAATTATTGCCTTGGTTGGATTGCCGCTTTTATGGGTGATTATGCGACACTTTCCCAGTGTTTCGTCTCAAGCATCCCCAGCTGCAAAAAAACAAGATGAGGTGGTTAACCAATGATTGAGCGTTTGTTTGGTTCCCGCAACAAGAATGACCTAAGTGATTTAAGAGCTAGGGTATCGCTTGAGCGTGAAGGTAATGAGCAAATTGAGCGCATAAGTCAGGTGGTACATAAAATTCACTGGACGCGCACTATTTTAGGCATTATGTGGACAGCCGGTCCAGTCACTATGCTAGGGCTGCTAGGTGGGTTTTACCTAGCTTATGGCAAGGTGCCCCCAGTACAAACCCTGCTTTATTTTTTCACCTTTACGGTTTTGTCAGGTTTGATCGCCTTTTTTGCTAAGGTTGTTTATGACATGACACGTGGTCATGTTGCAGAGCAGGCTCAGCAAGATGTTACAGAAGTTATAGATAAGTTAGCTGACCTTATCTTAGCTGTTCGTGACTTAATTGTAGAAAGCCATGAAGAAGAAGTGCGCCCGCGTGAAGCAGCATTGCAATTATTACGACGAATAGAGTTAACCCCTGATGGTGTGGCTTTTGCCGCTCAAGAGTTAACCGGTGATAGTGAACTAGCAAAAATTTTAGGTCGAATTGAAACCTACCGTCGTGCAGGCTTATATTCTCGCGTTAGAGACTTAAATCGCCAACACCGTGAACGCATTGAAACAGCTTTACAGTGGCTCAATGAAGCTTCACCAGAAGCAACCAGCGTACTAAGAGAGCGCTTTAGTGGGGATGCACCTCAGTTAGAAAAAGGTGTGCCGAGAGATGAGTACTTTATAGAACGTGTATTGGCAGCCATTGAAGAAGACAACCTGCTGTTAATGACCCTGCAAGACGTTGAAGAAATGTTGATTCTAGCTTTTGAGTTAATTAATGGGCGTGAAATACCCATGTTAATTTTTAGCTATTCAGGTAAATGGAAACTGGCCAGAGCCATAGATCAGCTAGAAGAAAAGCGTAGTCATTATCGTATAGCTCAAGCTAGTGGCAGTAACCGTATTCGTGCCTTGGCAGGTTTTTTGGTTGAAACCGATGAAGCGACCCACGAACAACTGCCTTATGGAACCTCTGCCCATGAGTTGATTGGCGGCATTGAAGAAATTATGGATCAGGTTGCCAGTGATGTTTTAGCCCTAGTTGAGCTTTCAAATAAGCGCAAACTAACAAGCTTAACTGAGCTAAGAGGCAAGGCAGAAGTCTTAGCTAAGTCACTTAACCTTTATAAAGCGGCTCGCTTGGGCTACCAGCAATTAGGTCGAGCGCATGTAGGCCTATTAGATGCATCAAAAAATTGGAATAAACTTGCCGACCGTTTTAGCGATACAGAAAGCCAATTAAGACTTGGCCCAGGCCGCAATGGTTTACGCATTATTGAACGGATTGTGTCTTTATCTGATGAACAAAAAGTAGACGTTTGTCAGCACCTAGTAGAATACTTACATGGTGAACAACTTGAAAAACGTGGTCGACGTTTTTTTACACGTCGCGATGGTCGCTCACGCCCTTTAACACTGGAAGGTGCTCGACAGCTGGCTGTAGAAGTTGCCTTAGCTTTAGAACCACATATACACCTTTCACGGCCTGCTATTCAACGGGGCTTGAATGCCACCAATGCCTCTTATTTGGGTGGGCTAGAACCAGATATGAGCGCTGCAGAAAAAGCCGCTCTAGGCTCAGCTATGGCGCGCGAAGTGCAACAAGATATGAGTCATGCTGCAGAAAGGCTAGCCGTTGCACTAGTTAAGCACTATCGAGTCGACTTAACAGAAGAAGCGCGTGACTTTTTAGTGGATACCTATGGTGCAAGGCCACAAACACTAGAAATGCTCTCTAACTATGAAACCAGTAGTGTTAATACCCCAGTCAGCTTTTTAAGTTTACGCCCACCTTTAGTTGTTGCCCCTAAGCGTGACTGGTATCGAGCACTCATTAAGGCTAGGCAGGAGTTAAGTTAAAATGCAGCAGGTTACTTATGTTCTAGGCGCTGGTTCTTTAGGCCTACTTTACGCAGCACGTTTAGCCTTAACAGGTAAAACTGTTTGCTTGTTAGTTAAGCCTAGCCAAACTTCAGCTTTAAATTTAGGTATTACCCTGAGCGAGGGAGAGGCAGCCTTAGCTAAGCGTGTTTTTGTTAGGGTTAGAAGTGAACCAAGCAGTGAGATAAAAATTCAACAGCTAATACTTGCTACAAAAGCAGGGCAAGCAGTTCAGTCGCTAAAAAACTGGCAAAGCAGTTTGGCGGATGATGCAGAAATTTTAATGCTGCAAAATGGTATGGGTAGCCAAGCAGAAGTCGCTAAGTTATTAACAGCCCAGCAAACCTTGTTAGCGGCCAGTGTTACAGAAGGCGCTTACCTAGCAAAGCCAGGATCCGTGATTCATGCGTCTAAGGGTAAAACCCAATTAGGACGTTGGAGTGGTGCAGGAAAAGATGCCGCTGCTCGTTGGGCCAGCCGCTTAACCATTGCAGGTTTAACAGCAGAAGTGACTGAGCCTATACGTCCAGTGCTCTGGCATAAGCTCGCAGTCAACTCGGTTATTAACCCCTTAACAGCAATCAATAATATAGACAATGGCGCTCTGGCTAGCCGAGATTACAAGCCTCAGGTTGATGCTTTATGTGCAGAGGTGCTGCAAGTATTTAAACGCTTAGGAATAGAAGAACCTGAGGGCGGACTAAAATACAGGGTAGAACAGGTCATTTTATCGACTGCAGCTAATCGTTCCTCTATGTTACAAGACATAAGTTCAGGCAAAAAAACTGAAATTGATTACATAACCGGTGCACTCTTAAAAGCAGCTAAAGCCCTAAAGCTAGATCTTAAAGCACACCAGTCTGTTTATTTGGCTATTAAAGAGGCCGAACAGCGCGAGTAGCAATTTCTATACGCTGCTGCTTTTGTAAAAGGTTAAGCAGCAAAATAACCCTCTCGTCTCCTTTCTTGGTAGCAAAAATAGCTTCTAGTCCTTTAAATGGCCCTTCATTAATAAGCACCTGATCACCTGCTTTAAATACATTTTCAGGTGCAGGAAGAATGCGCTGCTTTAACTCCTCAATCAAACTATCAGGAATTTTTACTGGTGTACTGCCAAAAGCTAACATTTTAAGTACGCCACGAGTTGAGCGTATAGGGTGCCAGTTATCTGTAGCATCACTTAAATAAATAAATAAATAATAGGGGAATAAGGGTTCTTCTATTAGCTTTAGCTTGCCTGAGCGTATTTTCTCAACTTCGATAAAGGGATGAAAAACTTCAAAGCCCTGATTTTGTAAATTCTCAGCGGCTCGAAAAGACTCTTTTGCCTTGCACTGAATTGCATACCAACTACGTTCTGCCATGTTTACTCCAAAACTTAAGGCGCTACCTTAACGCCTAGCATCTTAAGCTGCAACAAGATATCAGCTTTGCCGTGACTAGGGTTATACTAGGCGCACAATGATTATTATTTTAGTTAAGGAGTTGTTATGCCATCCTTTGATGTCGTCTCAGAATTAGATAAGCACCAGGTAACCAATGCTGTAGACCAGGCTAATCGATTAGTGGGGAATCGCTTTGATTTTAAAGGTGTTGATGCACGCTTTGAGCTAACCACTAATAATGACGTTATGTTGCATGCTGAAGCAGAATTCCAAGTTAAGCAGTTATTAGAAATTCTACAAGCAGAGTTGATACGCAAGGGCATAGATGCCGCTTGTATGGAAGAAGGTAAGGTGGAAGAAGCCAATAAAACTGCACGTATGCCAGTGAAATTGCGTGAAGGTATAGAAACTGAGTTGGCTAAAAAGATTGTGAAAATGATAAAAGACTCAAAAATAAAAGTACAAGCCCAGATACAAGGCGAGCAGGTAAGGGTGACGGGTAAAAAACGTGATGACCTACAACAGGTTATGGCTTTACTGCGTGGTGCAGAGCTAGATATGCCGCTTCAGTACATTAACTTTCGCGACTAATGATTATTGGAATTGGCACAGACCTAGCCAAAATAGAACGCTTTAATGCAATTTTACAAAGACGAGCAGAGGCTATTACGCGTCGCTTATTAACGGCTAAGGAAGCCAAAGCCATGCAGCAGGCTGCTAGCCAAGCCGCTTTTTTAGCCAAGCGTTTTGCAGCTAAAGAAGCTTTGCTTAAAGCACTAGGCACTGGTTTGCGCAATGGTTTAAGTTGGCAAGACATGGAAGTAAGCAATGATGAGCTAGGCAAACCTATAATGCAGTTAAGTGGTAAGGCTGCTGAGCTAGCAAGTGCCAAGGGTGTAAACACTGTTCACCTTACTATTAGCGATGAAAAGGAAATGGCTTTAGCCTTTGTTGTATTAGAAGGTTAGTTTGCATAAAAAAAGACCGCTATCAAAGCGGTCTTTTTACTAGCTAAAACTAATTAACCTAACCTTAGGGTTCAAAGTCACCTAGCTTTTTTTCTACCAACTTATGCTGCAACTTAACATAAACGGGCATCCCATCTTTATAAGGAGGGTAGTCTTCACCTTGAATCAGTGGTGTAAAGTATTTACGGCCAAGGTCACTAATGCCAAAACCATCAGGCGTAATGTAGTCACGCGGCATGAATTTTTCAGCATTAGCAATTTTAGATAAAGGTGCTTCGCCAATTTCCCAAGCGTAAGGGCTTTCACTGGTACGCATAATGGCTGGCATAACCGAGGTTTTACCTGCCAGAGCAAATTCAACGGCTGCTTTACCTACCGCATAAGCCTGCTCAACGTCAGTAGCAGAGGCTAGGTGACGTGCAGAGCGCTGTAGGTAGTCAGCCACTGCCCAGTGGTATTTGTATCCTAGGTCTTCTTTAACCATGGCGGCTAAAGAGGGAGCTACACCACCTAACTGTTTATGACCAAAGGCATCGGTTGTGCCTGCATCGGCTAAGAAGCTGCCATCTGAATAACGTGCACCTTCAGACACCACAATAACGCAGTAGCCAAACTTTTTAACACAGTCATCAATTCGAGCCATTACTGTGCCACGGTCAAAAGGAATTTCAGGGAAGATAATTAAATGCGGCGCAGAGCCTTCCCCTTCGCCTGCTAAACCACCCGCACCTGCTATCCAGCCAGCATGACGACCCATTACTTCAAGAATAAAGACCTTAGTAGAGGTCGCGCTCATGGATTCGATATCCATAGCCGCTTCTTTGGTAGAAACCGCTATGTACTTAGCAACAGAGCCAAAACCAGGGCAGTTATCGGTAATGGGTAGGTCGTTATCAACCGTTTTAGGAACATGGACGGCTTTTAATGGATAACCGATTGATTCAGCTAATTGAGCAATTTTTAAGCAGGTATCTGCGGAGTCGTTACCACCGTTATAGAAGAAGTAACCAATATTGTGCGCTTTAAAAACCTCGATTAAGCGCTCGTACTGGGCACGGTGAGTTTCAACATCTTTTAACTTGTAACGGCAAGAACCAAAAGCACCACCAGGCGTATGGCGCAGAGCAGCAACTGTTTCGTCAGATAAAGCGGAGGTGTCTATTAATTCTTCTGTTAAAGCACCCAGAATACCATTGCGACCAGCGTAAACTGTGCCAATAGAATCACCATGCTTGCGTGCTGTTTCAATTACACCACAGGCACTGGCATTAATTACAGCCGTTACGCCGCCCGACTGGGCATAAAAAGCGTTTTGCTTACTCATCGTTAGTAAAAGCTCCTGCTTGGTTAAGAAGTAAATGCCTAGCAAGGTTAATAACCTGCTTTATGGGCATCTTAATAATAAAGGTTTAAGCGTTGCTGTTATTCTAACGGATTTAACCTAGCTATGCATGATGACTTGCATTAGATAAAGCCACTTTTAATGGCAGCGGTGGTAAACTCTAACGGCTTTTTAGGTGATATTTTAGATAAACAGAAAAAACGAGTTCAACTATGCACCTGCATTTTTTAGGTATTTGTGGCACTTTTATGGGGTCTTTGGCTATTTTAGCTAGAGAAATGGGGCATAGTGTCAGCGGCTCAGATCAACAGGTTTACCCACCCATGAGTGACCAACTGCTGGCTGCTGGCATTCATTTACACGAGGGTTTTGATTATAACCCTGAAGACTTTAACCCTGATTTAGTGATAGTCGGCAATGTTATGAGTCGTGGGCAACCCTGCGTTGAAGCCTTGTTAGAATCTAAGCTGCCTTATACTTCTGGTCCGCAATGGCTGCATGATTACCTGCTGCGTGGGCAAGAGCAAACGAATACATTAACCCAAAGCCTAGAGCCTTCCGCCAGTCAAATAGAACCTTGGCGCTGGGTATTAGCCGTGGCTGGCACACATGGTAAAACCACTACAGCCAGTATGTTGGCTTGGTTATTAGAAGATGCTGGCATGAATCCAGGTTTTTTAATTGGTGGTGTGCCTGCTAACTTTGGTATTCCTGCTCGTTTAGGTGGCACAAATTTTTTTGTTATTGAAGCTGATGAATATGACACGGCTTTTTTTGATAAACGCTCTAAATTTGTACACTACCAGCCACGAACCCTAGTACTTAATAACCTTGAGTTTGATCATGCCGATATTTTTCCAGACCTAGCCGCGATTCAAACGCAGTTTCACCACTTAATGCGTTTATTACCTGCTAATGGCCGTGTTATTTACCCACAAGCTGATACAGCATTACAAGCTGTGATTACCCAAGGCTGTTGGAGTGAACAAGAAACCCTAGGTGGTAACAAAGCCGATTGGCAAGCGGTTAAAAAGGATGCGGCTGGTTCAGCTTTTGAAGTTTACTTAAAAGGTGAGTACCTAGGTGAAGTTAATTGGTCGTTAACGGGCGAACACAATATTAGCAATGCTTTAGCAGCTTTAGCTGCAGCTAGGCATGTGGGCGTAGAACCAGCTAAGGCATTAGAGTCACTAGGTAGCTTTTTAAGTGTAAAGCGCCGTATGGAATTGCTAGGCGAGGTAGCAGGTGTGCAGGTTTACGATGATTTTGCTCACCATCCAACGGCTATAGCAACCACCCTAGAGGGCGCTCGCCCTGGTTGTAAAGGGCGTTTAATTGCAGTGATAGAGCCACGTTCTAACACCATGCAGTTAGGTACTTTGCGTGCCGCTTTACCTGCCAGTGTTGAATTAGCTGATGCCGTTTATTGGTATCAGTCACCCAAAATGAGCTGGTCACCTCAAGAGCTAAATGTGGGTCATTCATTTACTGATTTAGCCGCCCTTAAAACTGCGTTGCTTACCGACTTAAAACCAGATGATTGGGTGGTATTGATGAGCAACGGTAGTTTTGGTGGTTTGCACCAAGAAATAATGCAGGCATTAACAACTAGGGCAGCAGAAGAATGAGCAACAGCAAACAGCAAAAAAGAGTAACGCTAGCCATTACCGGCGCTACAGGTGTGCAATATGGTTTACGTTTATTAGAGTGTTTATTGGCTCAAAACTGTGCAGTGGATTTATTAATATCTAAAGCAGCCCACCTAGTGATAGAAGTAGAGACGGAAGAAAAGCTACCTGCCAATGCAGAGAAGTTAACCGAGCAATTAATGAAGCGCTACTCTCAGTTGCCAGGGCAGGTTAAGGCTTATGGTCGTGAAGATTGGTTTGCACCTGCTGCTTCAGGTTCAGGGGCGGCTTCTAGCATGGTAGTTTGTCCTTGCTCTGGAGGTACGCTTTCAGCCTTGGCAACCGGTGCCAGTAATAATTTAATAGAAAGAGCGGGCGATGTGGCTTTAAAAGAAGGCCGCCAGTTAATTTTAGTTACTCGTGAAATGCCGCTGCATCAAGTTCACCTAGAACATATGTTGAAATTGGCACAAATGGGTGCTGTTATTATGCCCGCTAGCCCTGGCTTTTATCATCAGCCTAAACGTATCGAAGATTTAATTGATTTTGTAGTTGCCCGAGTAATGGATCATTTGGGTTTAGATCAAAACCTGGTCGCTAAATGGGGCGAAGATTAAAGCTTGTCTTCGACCCTGTCACTTAAAGAGTGGTAACAGCTGTTAGCTATGCGCATTTCTAAGTCTGCAACCTGCTCCCCTATTTGCAGTTCTAGGGGCGTAATAATGACATCCAGCGGACCTAAATCACTAGTCAGCTCTTGCAGTAGATGTTGGTAAAGCCTAGACCTAAGCACTAAAGCACCATTAATGGTGGTGTTGGGTATTAAAAGTAACAGGGTTTGTTCATCATAACGGTAAGCCTCATCGCCAGTACGGCAGTTAAGTTTACATAGTTTGCTGGCTTCACGAATAAAATTATCTGCTAGCAACTGACCTAATTCTTTTTGAATTTCTGGGTATTGGTTCAATTCAACTAAAAGTAGAGCCAAGGGTTTTTTAGTTGCTCTAGCTCTACTAACCTCGGCATTTAAGCGCTGAGTTAAATGACGGCGATTAAAAAAGCCTGTCACTTTATCAAGGCCAACCAAATGTTCTAGTTGTTTAATTTTTAACAGATTAGAAATAGCGTAAAAGCAGGCAATAAACATGAGTAGTAAAAACTGACCAGAAAAAGTTAACTGATCTTCAATTGAGTGGCTGTGCAGTCTTAGGTGGAGTAGCCCGGCTAATAACAGCAAACAAAAGGCTAAAGAAAGGGCTGTTGGTAGTAAGTAAAAAGCTAAGAGTGGATAACAAAAAGCAATCCAATGCCATTGGGTAATATTTGTAGACGTTTCAGGCTGAAATAATAAAAGTAAACCTAGGGCTAATAAGGCTGTTACAGCTGCTGGGTCATGGGTATAACGATTAGCCGTGTGCCAGCGCCAACTACCTAAGGCGATAAAAATAGGTGTTAGTAAGGTAGGCAAAAGAATGGCTTGGTAGTAGCCAGATAAATAAACCTTAAAAGCCAAAGCACCTAAGCCTAAGCTTAATACCAGGTAGAGACTTGCCGAGGCTCTAGGGTAAGTAGGGTTAACTTCGCTGCTCATTTAGCTAACCCAGGCTCAGTTGTAAAAGCTTTTAAGTCACTTGCCAAAGACTGCTCGGTGCTGGTGATCTGAAAACTTAGCGTTAAATGGGGTAGGTGTTGGGTAAGTTTCTTTTTATGAGCTTGCAAGTCTTGAGGGGTTGCTAAGGGAACTAGAGCAACTAGTTTATTGGCTGACTGGACTGAATAAATCCCTTCATAGGGTGCAAAGTAACCCTTCAACTCTTTGATTTCTACTAAGCTAAAATTTTCTATACTGGTGAAGCAAATAACTCCTAAACAAGTTGCTTCACGCTCTGCTCTTTCTTGTTCCTTTTGTAAGTCGGTAAAAAGTTGGTCTTGGTTGAGTAGTTGTGTTTTAGGGTCACGATTAAGTTGTTTTTGTAAGGCTTCTTGGCGTGTAAAATGTGTAAAACGATTCAAGCTGGTTAAGAGCGTAACTAGCCAAAAGGCAAGAATATAAATGGCTCTAAAAGCACCTTCTAGCTGTAGCATAAGTAAAAGATTGGCGAGTATAGAAAAGCCTATAACAAACAGCAGCGCTACCCGAAAAGGTAATAAATAAAAGGCTAATAAAGGGTAGGCTAGGTATAAGCTAAGGTGAAGAAAGCTGTTTTTTTGTGGGGCAAGTAGCAGTAGAATTAATGATACGAGGGTATAGCCAGCAAAGACTAAGCGATTTAAAAGTTGTAAGTTTTTTTTAGATGGGTCTTGACCGCTCAGTAACGTGAAAATTATAACCACGGAGCCACTAAGGTACATCAAGGCAGTTAAGTCATCTCCTTGATAAATATGCCAGCCAAACAACAGTATAAAAAAGCTGCAGGCCAAAAATTGGCACCATACAAGCGAACGTATGGACACGAGTAGTCCCATAACTTGGTAAAACCTTACAGTAAATATCTTGCGCCGAGACGCGGCGTACCCGGTCTTATTAAAAAATATAGTGCCTCTCCGGCTGACCTAACCATCCCCTGGCGGATTCATTGTAACTTAATGTTGTCTTATTAGGAAACTAAGAGAGCAGAAGAATTACTACTAGGGCTAGGGTAAGCTCTTAGCCTTGAGTATACTGTGTGAAAGTTAACAAATTGGTAATAGAAAAAGAGCATAAAAATGAATATTGCAGAATATATGCAAACTTTAGGCAAGCAAGCTAGAGAAGCCTCGCGTCAACTAGCTCAAGCAGCAACAGAAGTTAAAAATGCAGCCTTGTTAGCCACTGCTGAAGAATTAGACAAACAGCGAGAAGAATTGCTTGCTGCCAATAATGAAGACATGAAAGCTGGCGCTACTCGACAGCTAGATGCGGCTTTACTCGATCGTTTAGAGCTTAACCATGAGCGTATCGATGCAATGATAGAAGGCTTACGCCAAGTTGCTAGCCTTCCAGACCCTGTGGGTGAAATAACCGAGATGAGCTACCGCCCTAGTGGTATTCAAGTGGGTAAAATGCGTGTGCCTTTAGGTGTTGTGGGTATTATTTATGAATCACGCCCTAATGTAACTGTGGAAGCAGCTAGTCTTTGTTTAAAGGCAGGTAATGCTGCAGTTTTGCGTGGTGGCTCAGAAGCGATTAGTTCAAATAAAGCTATAGCTCAGTGTTTAATGCAAGGCTTAAAAGCTGCCGGCTTACCCGAAACTTCAGTGCAAGTGGTAGAAACCATAGACAGAGAAGCCGTAGCACAAATGATAACACTCAGTGAATACATTGATGTGTTGGTGCCTAGGGGTGGTAAAGGATTGATTGAGCGAATCACTGCTGATGCCAAAATACCAGTTATTAAACACCTAGACGGTGTGTGTCATGTTTATATTGATAGCTATGCAGACAGAGAAAAGGCTTTAAATATAGCCATTAATGCTAAAACTCACCGCTATGGCACCTGCAACACCATGGAAACACTCTTAATTCATGAGTCGCAAGCAGCCAGTTTGCTACCTGCTTTAACTGAAGCTTATGAAGCGAAGGGTGTTGAGTTGCGTGGTTGTGTGCGTAGTAGATTAGTAGCGCCAAGTATGTTGGCAGCCATTGATTCCGATTGGACAGCAGAATACCTAGCACCCATTTTAGCCGTTAAGCTGGTTGACTGTTTAGATGAAGCCATGACGCATATAAATACTTATGGTTCACATCATACCGATGCCATTATTACCGAAAACTATACCCGTGCCAGACGTTTTATGGCCGTGGTCGATTCAAGCTCTGTTATGGTCAATGCTTCTACGCGTTTTGCCGATGGGTTTGAATATGGCTTAGGTGCCGAAGTAGGCATCTCAACGGATAAAATTCATGCCAGAGGGCCTGTTGGGTTGAATGGCTTAACCTCACAAAAATACCTAGTGCTGGGTGATGGACAAATACGTGGCTAAAACTGCCAAAACACCTTCTTTAGTGTTAATGTTTGGCGGTACTTTCGACCCGATTCATCATGGGCACTTGCGTTGTGCTTTAGAATTAACTCAGGTGTTACCCGTAAAAAAAGTACACCTAGTGCCTTGTCAGCTTCCTGCACATCGTAGTCAGCCGTCTGCTACAGCCGAGCAGCGGCTTGAAATGCTTAATTTAGCCATAGCAGCTGAGCCTTTGCTCTATGGTGATGATCGAGAGCTACTAAGAGCAGGCCCTTCTTGGTCGGTCGATACTTTAGCCAGTTTGCGTCAAGACTACGGAGAGCAGCAGCCCCTAGCAATGCTCTTAGGCTGGGATGCTTTTCTTGGTTTGCCTAGCTGGTCTCGAAGTGAGCGATTGTTAGAGTTGGCACACATTATTGTGCTAGCACGACCCGGCCAAATGCATGAGCCAGCAGAAGAAGTTTTGCAGCTTTTAGATAAACATGAGCTACAAGCTGGAGAAAGCTTAAATGCTAGTCCAGCAGGGCGTATTTTACGTTTAAGCTTACCTAGCTCTTTTGAAGTATCAGCCACATATATTCGTAGGCTTTTAGCTAACAAGCAATCAGCACGTTATTTACTACCAGAACAAGTGTTAGATTTTATTCACCAGCAGCAGCTTTACCAGTCTAAGCACTAACCCTGCTGTTTTCTTTCCGGAGCAGAAATGCAAACTGAACAGTTGAAGCAAACAATAGTCGCAGCTTTAGAAGATTTAAAAGCACAAGACTTGATTGTATTAGATGTAAAAGCAGCAACCAGTGTTACCGACTATATGATTATTGCCAGTGGTACCTCATCTCGCCAAGTCATAGCTTTAGCTCGCAATGTACAAAGTGCAGTTAGAGAGTTAAATGTTGAGCCGCTAGGGGTGGAAGGTTTAGATGCAGGCGAGTGGGTGCTAGTTGATTTAGGCGATATTATTGTTCATCTCATGCAGCCTCAGGTTCGAGAGTTATACGATTTAGAAAAGCTCTGGGGTGAGTTTGCTAGCCCAATCAACCATCAGGCTTAAGTTTTGAAAATACGAATACTAGCTGTAGGGCAAAAAATGCCTGCTTGGGTCGAGCAGGGAGTTGCTGAATACACTAAGCGGCTTCCGCATGACTTTAAAGTTGAGTTTGAAGAAATTCCCTTGGGTGCTAGGCGACCAGGCAGTGATTTAAAGAAAGCCATGCAGCAAGAAACCGCCGCTATTTTAGCTAAATTAAAAAATAGGAAAGAAAAAGTTATAGCTTTAGATGTACTGGGGAAGTCTTGGAGCAGTGAAGATTTAGCTAAAGTAGCTGAAGATTGGCGCATGGAAGGGCGTGACCTAGCTTTACTTATAGGCGGGCCAGACGGGCTTTCCCAAGAATGTTTACAGCTAGCTGAACAGCGTTGGTCTTTGTCTGCGCTTACCCTACCTCACCCATTGGTTAGAGTGCTTTTAGCTGAGCAGCTCTACCGTGCTTGGACACTGCTTTCGGGTCACCCCTATCACCGTTGAGTAATTATGACTGAATTTAGACGTCAAATTAAAGACCCAGAAAAAGAAAGTCGAATCTTTCTATTTCGTGGTCGGCTACTGCTTTTTTTTGTCGTGCTACTCATGCTTGTGCTGCTAGGTCGAATGGCCTATTTGCAAGTTTTTCAATACGATCTTTACACTCTCAGATCGGAGCGTAATCGCACCAGTGTAGAAGCTATCCCTCCAACTCGCGGATTAATATATGACCGACAAGGTAGATTGTTAGCTGACAACCTACCTAGCCACAGTCTTACTTTAACCCGAGAATTAACTGACGATGTAAAACTGGTTGTAGCGCGCATTTGCATGCTGTTAGAGCTAGATGCAGCCTGCCAAGAAGCTTTAACCGAACGCAGCTTTCAACGCCGCCGTCCTTTTGAGCCTGCCTTACTTGTTGATCAGTTAACCGAAGAGCAAATAGCTCGCATTGCTGTTAACCGACACCTATTACCTGGGGTAGATATTTCAGCTCAGTTATTAAGAAACTACCCAGGTGGTGAAGCACTTTCTCATGCGCTGGGTTATGTGGGTCGTATTAGTGAAGAGGACATGCGCACCTTAGATAGACGCGCTTATAGTGGCACTCACTATTTGGGTAAAACAGGTGTTGAGCGTTTTTATGAAAACCAGCTTCACGGCCAAGTGGGTTATCGCAAAGTAGAAACTAATGCCCGCGGTCGAGTTATCAAAATAGTTGAGTCAGAGCTACCTATTCCTGGTCAAGATTTAGAGCTTTATTTAGATGCTGAATTACAACAGAAAGTTTACGCTCTGTTAGAAGGTCGTAGAGCAGCAGTTGTTGCTATTGAGCCAAAAACAGGGGGAATACTCTCACTGGTTAGTTCGCCTGGTTATGACCCTAATGTTTTTATCGGCATGCTAGATTCATCAGAGTTTAATAAGCTGCGTCGAGACCCAAACCTACCTTTATTTGATCGTGCTAGCCGTGGCCAATACTCGCCTGGTTCAACCATTAAGCCCATGCTTGGAGTTGCTGCCCTAGAAAATGGCGTAGTAACACGCGACTATGAGCTGCAGGATACTGGCTACTTCCAGTTACCTAATGATGATCGCTTGTATCGAAACTGGAAACGGTCAGGTCATGGTCTAGTCGACCTAGCAAGGGCTATAGCCGTATCGAACAATACTTTTTTCTATAACCTTGCCTATAACTTGGGAATAGATGAAATGTCATCTTTCATGCGTCGTTTTGGTTTTGGTGAAGACACCGCGCTAGATGTCAATAATGCCCGTACAGGTTTAATGCCTAGCCGAGAATGGAAAAAAGCAACCCAAAAACAGCCTTGGTTTCCTGGCGAAACTTTAAGTACGGGTATAGGGCAGGGGTATTGGTTAACCACCCCCTTACAGTTAGCCACTGCCACAGCGGTATTAGCTAATCAAGGTGAATGGGTGCAGCCAAGGTTTCTAGCAAATAAAGAAACTAAAACAGAGTCCTTAGCTAAAAAAATAGTGAATAAAAAAAATATTCAGCTTAAAGATACTGAAAACTGGAAATATGTTTTTGATGCTATGGCTGATGTTATGCACGGCTATGAAGGGACAGCACGTTTTTCGGGGCGGGGTGCTCAGTATAGAATTGCAGGAAAAACTGGTACATCACAGGTGTATAGCTTAAGCCAAGAAAAAAATACAACTAAGACTGATTTACCCGAGCATTTAAGGGATCATGCCGTTTTTATTGGTTTTGCACCGGTAGAAAACCCACAAATAGCCTTAGCGATTGTAGTGGAAAATGCAGGGGGAGGAAGTACAGTGGCTGCACCCTTAGCACGAAAAATTTTAGACTTTTATCTCACCCCTGAGCGACTAGCTGGCAAGGAGAGTAATCGTGCCCCGTGATTTTTTATGGAGTCTGCCTGGCGGGCATCGGGATTTGCGCCGTAAAGAAGGTCTTCTGTCTAGAATACACCTTGATGGTTGGCTACTGCTGGGTTTGCTTACATTAATGGCAAGCGGCTTGTTTGTACTCTACAGTGCAACCGGCGGTAGCTTAGATGCAACACTAGGGCAAGCTTCTCGTTTTGGCTTGGCTTTGCTAGGTATGCTGGTGATTGCACAAATTCCACCCCGTTATATGCAACGTTGGGCGCCTATTATTTATGGGCTAACTTTGCTGATGCTCTTGGCCGTGCTTCTTCTAGGTATTAATGCAAAAGGAGCGCAGCGCTGGATATCCTTGGGTGTTTTTAGGGTACAACCTTCAGAGCTGATGAAGTTGGCTTTGCCACTGATGTTGGCCGCATATTTAGCTAGGTGTCATTTACCACCAGGTTGGAAAAATTTATTTATAGCAATGACCTTAATGGTTATTCCTATCGCTTTGATTGCTGTACAGCCTGATTTAGGTACTTCTATTTTGGTTGCGGGGGCAGGCCTTGTAGTGCTTTTTTTAGCTGGCTTAAGCTGGCGCTTAATTGCTTCATTCTTTGCCTTGGCATTAGCGGCACTTCCTGCTTTATGGATGGTGATGCATGACTATCAAAAAAATCGTGTAAAAACCTTTTTAAATCCTGAAAGTGACCCTTTAGGAACAGGCTGGAACATTATTCAATCAAAAACGGCCATAGGCTCAGGTGGGTTACATGGTAAAGGCTGGTTAGAAGGTACTCAATCTAGATTAGAATTTTTACCAGAAAGGCATACTGACTTTATTATTGCAGTCTTAGCAGAAGAAACAGGTTTAGTTGGCGTTACTCTGCTGCTGACGCTTTACATGCTCATTATTTGGCGAGGAATGTTAATAGCTTTATCAGTGACTGATACCTTCAGCCGGCTTATGGCATCGGCTGTTATTTTAACCTTTTTTGTGTATGTTTTTGTTAATATAGGCATGGTCAGTGGGTTGTTACCCGTTGTGGGTGTTCCACTGCCCTTAGTGAGCTTTGGCGGAACATCAAGTATCACCATTATGGCTGGTTTTGGAATTTTAATGTCAATCCATACTCATAAAAGTATGGCTGTTGGTTAGGTTAAGAATTTTCAGGGGTAGAAAATGTTTTTGCGTCTTTTAGGTTGTACGTTGTTGAGTTTCTTACTAGTCAGTCACTTACATGCTGGTGATTATAATCCTGCACAACGCCAAGATGTTTCTGAGTTTATAGAAGAAATGGTAAATGAGCATCAAATGGACAGAGCTCATTTAAAAGCAGTCTTTAAAGAGGTCAATAAACGTCAAGATATACTGGATTTAATTGCTAAGCCTGCAGAAAGGGTTTTAGGTTGGCACGAGTACAGAAAAATATTTATTACCCCTAAGCGTATAGCTGGAGGTCACAAATTTATGACTGACTATGCAGCTGCTTTAAAGCGTGCAGAGCAGGAATACGGTGTGCCAGCAGAAGTGATTACCTCCATTATAGGTGTGGAAACCTATTATGGTGGTAACAAAGGTCGCCATAGAGTTATCGATGCCTTAGCTACCCTTTCTTTTGATTATCCACCTAGGGCTAAGTTTTTCCGAGGCCAGTTGGTTGAGTTTTTAAACTTAACTAATAAAGAAGGTTTAAACCCACTTTTACCTATGGGCTCTTACGCTGGTGCTATGGGCTACCCGCAATTTATACCTACTAGCTACCGTGACTTTGCTGTCGATTATGATGGCGATGGTTTTGCCGATATTTGGACTAACCCAGTGGATGCCATAGGCTCGGTTGCTAATTACTTTGTGGCGCATGGCTGGCAAAAAGATCAGCCAGTAGTAGAGCCAGTTAAAACACTCAAATCAGATAAAAAGCTACCCGAACTTAGATTGAACCGTTTTAATCGCGTCACTTTGGGTGAGGCTAAATCGGCAGGAATCATCCCTGCTAATCAAAAGCTCAAAGATGATTTGGAAGTTATTCCTATGGCTTTTGCACTAGAAGAGGGCGAGGTTTACTTTTTGGGAAGGCAGAACTTTTATACGATCACCCGCTACAATCATAGTCGAATGTATGCATTAGCCGTTTATGAACTAGCCGAGGCTTTACGAAACTAACTCATGCAAGCGTTAAGAATTAACTTATATTTACTTTGTTTGCTACCCACTCTTTTCTTTTTAACCGCTTGTTCGGTAGGTAAAGGTGGCGGGGTTTATGGTGCCTATAATAAAGGGCAAGGTGTCTACACTTTAGAAGATAGAATTGTTAGCTCAGGTAAAGGTCGCTATACGCAACGTATCGATAGCTTGCCCTCTAATCCACCTGATGTTTCGCGTGTTCCAGACGCTATACCTAAAGTAGAACCTAAAAGTAGAGGAGGTAATGCCTCTAATTATGTGGTTTTTGGTCAGTCTTACCGAGTATTAAATTCTAGCCGAGGCTTTACACAAACGGGTACTGCATCTTGGTATGGTAAAAAATTTCATGGTCACTTAACTTCTAATGGTGAAGTTTATGATATGTACACCATGAGTGCAGCCCATACACGTCTGCCTTTGCCGACCTATGTAAAAGTAACCAACTTAGATAATAATCGCCAAGTAATCGTGAGGGTTAATGATCGTGGCCCTTTTGTTGGTAACCGTATTATTGACTTATCTTATGCTGCAGCCTATCGCCTAGATATGATTAAAACGGGTACCGCTAGAGTTAAAGTAGAAGCCATAGATCCAGTGCAGTGGCAAGCAAAAAAAGCCCAGAGCAATCGACTAGTGGCTTCTAATGCTTCACAAAACAGTGTTTTTTTACAGGTCGCCGCCTTAGGTGATGCTCAAGCAGCCAAGCGTCTAGAGCATCGAGTTCGTAAGCTTACTCAGGCTCCAGTAAGAGTGTTGTCTCAGGGTGCGCCTACCCTCTACCGAGTTCAGGTAGGACCCTTACAAGGTAACTCAGTGCAAACTGCAATCCAGCAATTAGAAGCAACCGATTTAGGCCGTCCCTTAATGGTGCGCTATTAAGTTAAAAGTTAGTGATTATGATTTTTTTAAAAGAGGTTTGACCATCAAATGTTTGTTTTAAGCTTTAAAAGATTGGTGATGAGTTTTTTTAGTGGTGGCGTTTTAATTGTTGCTCTACTGGCTAGTACGCTAGTTCAAGCTCAACCCATGATTCCTGCAGCCCCACAGTTATCAGCTACTGCCTGGATATTAATTGATGCCAATAGTGGCAAGGTTATTACCGAACACAATGCAGATAAGCGCATTCCACCTGCTAGCTTAACTAAAATGATGACTAGTTATCTGCTTGAATATGAGCTTAAACAAGGCAATGTCAGCTTAGAAGACAAGGTAAGAGTAAGCATTAAAGCTTGGCGCATGCCTGGCTCGCGTATGTTTATTAGAGAAGGAACCTATGTTTCTATAAGTGACCTATTGAGAGGCGTTATTATTCAATCAGGTAATGATGCTTCGGTTGCCGTGGCTGAACACCTAGCAGGCAGTGAAGAAAGCTTTGCAGATATGATGAACCAGCATGCCCGTGCACTAGGCATGAAAAACACCCAATTTAGAAATTCAACTGGTTTGCCAGAAGACGATCACTACTCAAGTGCTAGAGATTTAGCACTTTTGTCACAGGTTAAAATTCAAGACTACCCTGACCACTATGCAATCTACTCGGAAAAAGAGTTCACTTACAACAACATTACCCAGTCTAACCGTAATCGTCTTTTGTGGCGTGATGAAACAGTGGATGGTTTAAAAACAGGCCATACAGATGCAGCAGGCTACTGTTTAGCTGCTTCAGCAGAAGATAAGGGAATGCGCTTGATTTCCGTGGTTATGGGAGCACGCAGTGAAGAAGGGCGAGCGCAAGAAAGCCAGAAACTTTTAACTTATGGTTTTAGGTACTTTGAAACCACGCGTTTATATGAACAATACCAAGTGTTAAATAAAGTCAAACTCTGGAAGGGTGTAGAGGATACCTTGCAGCTAGGTGTCACCGAAGACCTTTATGCAACGCTACCTCGCGGCCATGTTGATAAGCTGAATGCGGATATGCAGATTAACCCAAATATCCAAGCACCTATTCGTGCGGGTGATCAGCTAGGTAGGTTAGTGGTACGCTTAGGTGATGATATTATCACCCAAAAACCACTGGTAGCCTTAGACAATATCGACAAAGCAGGCTTCTTTAAAAGCCTTTGGCATAGCCTAGTGATGTTTTTTATTAACCTTTTTAGTTAACCTCTAAGCTTCTTAGGCTGCACTAACAGCTTAAGAAGCGTTATACTTGATTAAACTAGTCAGAATTATGGTGATGCCATGCAAAACCCTAGCGTTTGTCCCTTAGATAACCCGCCAAAAATTGAGTTTCCTTGTGATTACCCCATTAAAGTAATGGGTACAGCTGCACCAGATTTTAAAGCATGCATTCTAGATGTTTTAGCTGAATCTGAAACTAGCTTTAAGCAAGAAACTGTTAGTGTGGTTGATAGCCGAACAGGTCGCTATCAATCCATTCGGGTAACCATTCAGGCAGAAAGTGAAGACCACTTATTTAAGTTGCACCAGTGTTTGAAAGACACGGGTCGAGTACAGATGGTTCTTTAATGCCATTAAACATTAGGTTGTTAGGTCAACAGCCTTACCTACCTGTTTGGCAGGCTATGCAAGACTTTACTGCCACTCGTGATGAAGCAACCACTGATGAACTCTGGGTAGTGCAACACGACTCAGTGTTTACTCAAGGTCAGGCAGGCAAAGCAGAACACCTACTGAACCCAGGTGATATACCTGTAGTTAAAGTTGATCGGGGTGGTCAAGTTACTTGGCATGGCCCTGGTCAGTTAGTTATTTATCTGCTGTTAGATGTACGTCGTATTAATTATGGTGTACGTCATTTAGTTAACCTAATTGAAGACAGTCTTATTGAGTACCTTGCTAGTTTAGGTGTTTCAGCAGAAGCCAGACCTGATGCACCTGGCGTGTATTTAAAAGAAGGCTCAGCTGCTGGTGCAAAAATTGCTGCCTTGGGTTTAAAAATACGCCGCGGCTGCAGCTTTCACGGGTTAAGTTTTAATGTGAGCTGTGATTTAAGTCCTTTTCAGCGCATTAATCCCTGCGGTTATGCAGGAATGCCAGTAGCACGTTTAATTGACTTAGTACCCACTAGCAGTTTTCAACAGGCACAAGATGCCCTTTTAGCAATCCTTATTCGCCGTTTAGGCCACACAAACATTACTTATTTACATGGGCAGGAGTCGGTATGACCGCGAGCACTCAGAAAAAGAAAGTTATCCAAGGTGAAAAGCTACGGGGCGCTGATAAAACTGACCGTATACCCATAAAAGTTATTCCAACTGAAACGCTGCCCACTAAGCCAGACTGGCTGAGAGTGAGAATGCACATTTCACCTGAAGTGGCGCGTATTAAAGAAACCCTACGTAAACATAATTTAAACACTGTTTGTGAAGAAGCCTCTTGCCCTAACCTGGGTGAGTGTTTCCATGGTGGAACGGCAACCTTTATGATTATGGGTGATATTTGCACCCGCCGTTGTCCTTTCTGTGATGTGGCTACAGGTCGCCCTAACCCATTAAACCCAGATGAACCCAGAGAAATGGCAGCTGCTATTGCTGAAATGGATTTAAAGTATGTGGTGATTACGTCTGTCGACCGAGATGATTTGCGTGATGGTGGTGCAGATCATTTTGCTCAGTGTATTAGCGAGCTGCGTGTGCGAAGACCCGAGCTAGAAATTGAAGTGCTAGTGCCTGACTTTCGTGGTCGTATGGATATTGCACTCGATATTTTAGAGGCATCACCACCAGATGTGTTTAATCACAACCTAGAAACCGTTTCTAGCCTTTACCGTAAAGTGCGCCCAGGTGCCGATTACCAGTGGTCACTAACCCTGCTTAAACGTTATAAAGAACGTTGCCCAGAGGTAAGAACCAAGTCTGGCTTAATGCTAGGTATAGGCGAAACCAATGAAGAAATTTTAGAAGTAATGCGTGATCTACGCGCCCACGATGTTGATATGCTAACCCTAGGCCAATACATGCAGCCTTCTAAAAATCACCTAGCGATAGACCGCTGGGTAACGCCAGAAGAGTTTGACTGGTTAGGTGAAGAAGCTTATAAAATGGGCTTTAAACACGTTGCTTCCGGCCCCTTAGTACGCTCCTCTTACCATGCTGACAAACAAGCGGGTGGTGAAAAAGTTAGCTAGCTTACCCAAGAAAAAAGAGTAAGTTTTACTAATAAATAAAAGGCTAGGCTTTAAAGAGTCTGGCCTTTTGTGCTTTTTAGGCTAATATTTGTTGTGGATTCAAGTCGACTTATGTATGTCCTTTGCATAAAATGTAACAATTAGTTATCTAAACAGAAATTAAAAAAACAACACTTAGCTGTAAAACAAGGAGAAAGTTAGATATGCCCAACCCAAGCACCCCTGTAGCTTCTACATCTGGAACACCACTGCTAACCCAGATGCTTGTGACTGTTATGCTGCCCATTATTGTGTTGATGGGTGGTTTAACTGTTTGGATTTATAATGAAATAAAGTCAGAGACTTCACATATTATGCTCGAATCGGGTGAGCAGGTTGTGCAAGGTCATGCTGCAGAGGTAGCGGCAATTCTCAATGGTTTACAAGAAGAAGTAGCGGTACTTGCAACAGCACCGTTACTTGCTTCAGCTACTAGAGAAAAGGATTTACCTGCTTGGTTTAAGGGCAATATACCCGAGTTGAAATTAGCAGAAATGCTTTTCTTTGTTGATACTAACTTCGAGGCTACCTTTGTAACCAGAGATGGAAAAATGGGGCAAGCCAACCTTAGTAAGCGCCAGTATGTTAAAGACCTACTTAGTGGCCGTGTAGCTGAAGTTTTAACCAATCCTGTTATTTCTACTGCTACTCAGCAGCCTATTTCTGTTATTGCAAAAGTAGTGAAAGATCCACAAGGCAATATTGTGGGTGCCTTAGCAATAACTGTAACCTTAGAAATGTTAAGTGAAATCACCGATAAAACTAAGTTAACTGACCGTAGTTATGCATGGATAGCCGATGGTACAGGACTATTAGTTGCTCACCCTTCAGAAAAAGCTCGTATGACTATCAATGTAACTGACGCCGATAAAAGTGGGTTTACTGGTTTAGATTTCCATGGCAAGCGTATGATTGCAGGCGAAAGTGGTACGGGTGACATTCTTAATATTCAAGGTGAGTCAGTCACCATGATCTTTACACAAATCGCCAACACTCCTGGCTGGACGTTTGGTGTTTCTGTTCCTTCAACTGAACTTTATGCCAGTGCTAATCGCCTTTCAATTACACTGGTTTTGGTTATGTTGTTTGGCTTAGGGCTGGTTGTTGTGTTAATTGTGCTTTCTAGTTTGTCGCAGGCCAAACCTATAACTAAGCTGGCAGAAGCAATGCAAAACCTTGTGAGTGACGATAAGGGTATTAATGCTCGTCTTATTGCGACAGGACCAAAAGAAATACGTGCAGTCACTAATAACTTTAACTTTTTTATGGAAAAGTTAGGAGGTTCAGTCTCTAGCATTGTTCAGGTGGCAGAAGGGCTTACTCAGGCTTCCAACCAACTAGAAAACACTGGTTCAACACTGAGTCAGCAAGTAAGTAAGCAGTCACAAGAAATGGATCAAGTGGCTTCAGCAGCCAGTGAGCTGACGCAAACGTTTGAGGAGGTTGCTCAACATGCAAAACTTGCCTCAGATGATAGTGTTCGGGTTAAAGAGCAGGCTAATAGAGGGCATGAAGCTTTGGTTCATAACCAGAAGCAAATTAGTGCCTTGTCTGACCGTATTAGTGATGCTGCTAAAGAGTTACAAGAGTTGCACCACTCTAGTGAGCAAATAGGTGAAGTGCTTGATAGCATTACTAGCATTGCTGAGCAAACCAACTTACTAGCCCTTAATGCGGCAATAGAAGCTGCGCGTGCGGGTGAGCATGGTCGAGGTTTTGCTGTGGTAGCCGATGAAGTGCGTACCCTAGCAGAGCAAACTAGAGAATCGACTGAACGTACACAAGATGTTATTCAGAACCTAAGAGGCTTAATTGTACAAGCAATTAGCACTATGGATGCTGGTGCTAAACAAGCCACAGAAACTGTAGAGTATTCAAAAGAAGCAGAGCAGGCACTGACAGACATTCAACAGGCTGTTAGCCAGTTAGAGCAGATGAATTTGCAAATAGCAAGCACAACTGTTCAGCAGCAGACTACTATGGAAGAAGTGAATAGCAATATAATTCATCTAGCAGAAGCTGTTGCTGTTTTGCAAAATGAAACGTCTGAAATTACCCAGCAGAGTGCTTCAGTAGCAAAAGCAGGGCAAGAAATGGAAAAGATTGCCCGCTCTATTTAAACTTTGCTGGTCTTAAACACCTAAAAAAATAACCCCCAAAAGCTAGCTTCTGGGGGTTATTACAGTCATCAGTTAACCTTCTAAGCCTTGACCAGCACCCTTGCTGGCAATTAATTCTATTTTGTAGCCATCTGGGTCTTCAACAAAAGCTATTTCAGTGCTGCCACCAAGTACAGGCCCAGGTTCACGGGTAATTTTTGCACCAGCCGCTCGCAGTTTGTCACAGCTGCTATATACATCTTCTACTTCTATGGCGATATGCCCATAACCAGTGCCTAAATCGTATTGGTCTGTATCCCAGTTATAAGTGAGTTCAATCACAGCAGTGTCAGCTTCATTACCATAGCCAACAAAAGCTAAGGTGTAACGGTAGTCTTCATTTTTGCTAGTACGCAATAATTGCATACCCATCACTTGAGTATAAAAATGTAGAGACTTATCTAAGTCACTAACACGAAGCATGGTGTGTAGTATTCTCATGGTTATAACCTATATTTCTTTAACACAGTAAATTTTTTGCTTTTTAGCGGTTTCTCTAGGGGTGATATAGCCCACCCACACTTTTACATCACGCAACCAAGGTAGGTGCTCTGCCTTGGTTTTTAAGCGTGTTTCAAAATCACTAATTTGTGAGGTTTCTATTTGATCGGCTGGATAAAACAGATCAACATCTATGCTGAGGTCTAGGTAGTGCAAGGTAGTGTGGTGGGGTCGTTCATAGTCTTCGTCACCCTGCCAGCAGCTATGCAACTGCGCCATAATATTAGGGCGTAAAGGCAGCATATTGGCTGGATCTGGGTTATCAGTTTCTTCGTCATCTTCTGGGTCTATATGAAAGGTAACATCAGAAATGTGCTCAAAGTCATCGCGTAGCTTTCTAGCTACCCAAACACCAATTTCATGGCCTTCAGAAACACTTAAGTAGGGAGCAACTTGTAGGTGAATATCTAGCAAAGTACGGCTTCCCATAGTACGAGTACGCAAGTGGTGAACATCTCTTACACCCGGAATACTTCTAGCGGCACTATAAATTCTGTCTGTTTCTTCTGCGGGTAGGGCAGTGTCTACTAGCTCTTTTAAGCTTTCCCAAATAAGCTCGGCACCCATTTTAGCGACCATAATGCCTACTATTACAGCTGCTAGCTGATCTAACCAACTAAAACCAAACAAACTACCAAGCAGGGCAATAAACACCACTATGGATGAGAGCGCATCGGTACGGTGGTGCCAAGCATTGGCTTCTAACAGTTTAGAGTTGATTTTTTTGGCTATTTTTAAGGTGTAGCGATAAATCCATTCTTTACTTAATACCGAGGCAGCTGCAACCACTAGGGCTAAAGTGCCAGGTATAATGAGTTCGCCTGGCTGAAGTAAGCGTCTAAGGCTATCCCAAACTAAAGCACCTGCTACAGCAATTAAAATAGTTCCAAGTAACAGTGTAGCAAGGGTTTCGTAGCGGTCATGCCCATAAGGATGGTCTTCGTCTGGCTTTTGGCGACCAAAATGCGTGGCGACTAACACTAAGGCATCGCTAAGTAAGTCAGAGAAGGAGTGAATGGCATCTGCAATCAGCGCGCTAGAGTTAGCCCAAACACCCACTAAAATTTTAGCTAAGGCATTGAGGGCATTAACTAGCATGCCTATTAAAGTAACCTTGTGTGCAGCGCGTGTTTCTGCTGCTCGATTGTTAGGCATTTTTATTACCTGTTTGGAAGTGTTTCTTGCTATTAAAGCCTACCTAGGTAGTTTTTAACTGGGTTAGCGTAGAGCTTTAGCCATTGTTGTTTGTAATCTTCAGGGCAGGTGGCTAGGCGTTGAGTGAATTCAGCTTTAGTGCGTGCATCAAATGTAGGAATCGTAAAATCTTCCGCTTCATTTAAAGCTTCTAAGGCTAGGTAGTTGCTAGGGTAAAGTTTGTAAAGCTGACGTATTTGCCTGTCTACCTCAGCAGCGACTGCATCAGCATCGGCATAGTTCTTTCCTAACGGTTGGCCAAAAGCCACTTGCACCTTGCCTTTAAACCCTGCAATGCCTTGAGCAATGCTGGTTATATCTTCAAATTCACTTTTAGCATAGTGACCTTCTTGTTCTATTTGAACGAGTTCGCGTGACTTGTCTATATCTAGTGGATCGTATTCATAACTGAGTGCAACGGGTACAATTTTTAAACCAGCTATGCACTCTCCAAAGGATTTACCCGATTTTTTTTCTGCCATATAAAACATTTTAATAATGGCAGGGTCTGTTCGGTCGATACCATCTTTAGCTCGGCCTTCTTTTTGAGCTATCCAAATAGAATGGTTCTCTTCTTTGATACTATGATGAATATAGCGAGATAAGAGGTTAAAGGCAGCCATCATTTGCCTGACACCCTTAGCTGAACGTTGAACGATAAAGCTTTTATTTAGACGCATTAAATCATTGACATAGTTCTTTTTTAAAAGATTGTCACCTATAGCAATGCGTACTGTGTTCCTACCTTTAACGTGTAAGGCATAGTTTACAAAGGCTGGATCCATAGCAATATCACGGTGATTACTAATGAATAGATAGCTTTCATCTGCTTTTAGATTTTCTAAGCCTTCGACACTAAAGCCTTGAGTGGTGTTGGCGATCATTTCAGCCATATAGCTTTCAACGTAAACTTGTAGGTCATGTATTGTATTAATTTTTGCTAAACGTTTGCTCAGCTCACGCCCTACTAACCAAGCCAAGGGTAAGGCAAGTAGCGAATTGGCTAGTTTAGGAAATTTAAAACGCAAAATAGCCTTTTTAAACTCAGCATCTTTGGTTAGCCGTTCAACCACCTCGCGGACTTCTTCATCACGGTAGGGGCGTATTTCGTCAAAGGCCTCGGGAGAGGCATTCATTAAGCTGGTTTCCATCGTTACAACAAACCTCAGGTTTTATTATTCGTCTGCTTGTAGGTTATCACTTAGGCCCTGGTGGTAAGTCACCAGTTGGTCAATTAGCGTGCTTAAAGTATTGCTCATTAAAATAAATTCAGCATCCAGTGCAACTAAAGGGTCTTGATCTGGATTAACATCTGCAGCTTCTTCTAATAGCTCTTCTGCAAAGTTTAAGCTTTTTAACATTAGGCTGTCAGTGAGTGTAAAGCTCAATTGCTCTTGCCAGTTTAAGCCTAGCTGGGTTACGCGTTTATCTGCAGCTAAGAGTTGTTGAATTTCATCACTGGCTAAATCTTGTCCTCGACAACGCATAATGGATTTATCGTCTTCTGCGTCACGAAGTTCGCAGCTATCAAGTAATTCTATGCCTTGGGGTGGTTGTTTAGCTACCCAATTAGTCATGACTTGTACAGGTGCTAGCTGCGTATTTAAAGGAATCACTGGCAGGCTGCCCAAACCTTCACGCAGCAAATTTAAGGCTAGTTCTGCTTGTTTGTCGGTAGTGGTGTCTAGCATAATGCGGTTGTTTTTACCGTCTAACCACACCCAAACATAACGTGAACGGGTAAAAGCTTTAGGTAAAAGGCTTAAACGCACTTCGTCTGTTAGGTCTTTGCGTTCTTTACGACCTATACGACGATTCTCAGCAGCTTCTAAGGCCTCAATTTCTTCAGTTAATTGTTCACGCACAACACTCGCTGGAAGAATTTTTTCTTCTATTTTTAATTTAATTAGCCAGTGATCACCCTGGCTATGCACTAGCATGGAACTATTCGATGGCGAAACCCAGCCAGCGGTACTTTCTTCACTGCTGGTGCAAGGGCGAAAAGGTTTAGTTGCTAGGGCTGATTCTAAGGAGTCACTACTCCAAGGCTGCTTGCTACGCGCCTGATATATACGTAAGGCTTTAAACCACATTAAAGAAATCCTTCATTCGATTAGTGCGGTATTATCCATGATCCTGAAGGATGAAGCTACCAAAGCAAAAGACCCATGCTTAAGCATGGGTTCTAAGTGAGTTTGTTCAATGCGGAGTGATCGAACTATATAGGAATGAACCTTAAAAGGTATCAGGAGCTGCCGAGGGTAACAGCGGGGTTTTTATGAATAGCAGATACGCCATTCATACCTGACCATCGGTCTTCTCGACCTTCTCGCCAGCCATTCATCCAACTAGTACGTAGGTCGTCTTGTTGATTAGGGCATTTCTCTCTTGATTGCCCAGCTAAACCAACTTTGTAACCACGAGTATAAACGCTTTGGGTACGATCACGTTTTTGACGCTTCATAGAGTACAGCCTCTTGTTTATTGTTAAGATGGTGCTTTCTTCTACGGCAGGTCACTTGAATGCCTCATCTCTATTGATAAGCTAGAAGAGTTAAGATTGATAGCTTTATTTATTTATCGTTATTGCACTTCCGATTGTTCAATATAATTGCTCCACCATAAAAGGCGTTACCATGACATCCTTAAATGCTACCTATACCGTTCATGCCACTTGTTCACGCGGCCTAGAACAACTACTGGCTGAAGAGCTAGAAACCCTGGGCTTTATAGATGCTCGCGCAAGGGTGGGGCGGGTAACAGGGCAGGCTAGTTTAGCAAGTGCCTATCGCGCTATTTTGTGGTCCCGCTTAGCTAACCGTGTGTTGTTACAAATTGATACCGCTTTTGTTGAAACAGCAGAGGAATTAAGCAACTGGCTGGCCTTGGTGGATTGGAGCGAACACCTGTTAGGTGATGGTACTTTATTTGTGGAAGTGTCTGGCACTACACCGCACTTACGCAATAGCCACGATACGGCTTTACGAGTGAAAGATGCCATTGTTGATTACTTCAAACAGCAGCAAGATCGCCGCCCTTCAGTAGATAAAGTACGCCCCGATGTGCGTTTTCATTTACGTTTTGATAAAGGCCAAAAAGCCGTATTAAGCTTAGATTTAAGTGGTGTTAGCTTGCACCAAAGAGGCTACCGTTTACAGGCAGGTTTAGCCCCTTTAAAAGAAAACTTGGCGGCTGCTTTGCTGTTACGTGCTGGCTGGCCTGCGATGGTTGCAGAAGCTGAAGAAGCCGTAATGTTTGACCCCTTCTGTGGTTCGGGAACTTTGTTAGCTGAAGCTGCTTTTATCGCGCTAGACGTTGCACCGGGTTTGTTGCGCCCTTGGCATGGTTTAGAAACCTGGTTAGGTCATCAGCCAAGTGTGTGGCAGGCTTTGGTGGAAGAAGCCGAAGCCAGACGCGCTGCTGGAGCAAATAAAATTTTAAATTTTGAAGGCAGTGACCAAGATGCACGGGTTATTGCTATGGCAAAAGATAACCTAGAACGTGCTGGCCTGTTAGACAAGGTGCGCTTGTTTGTGCGACCTTTAAACGAATTACCGCCTGCTTTTGCAGCGCGAGGCTTGTTAATTACTAACCCGCCCTATGGTGAGCGTTTAGATAACCTACCGCAGCTAGCAAAGCTGTATGCTGACTTAGGTCAGCGAGTTTGCCAAGATTATGCCCAATGGAAATTTGCGCTGTACACCAATAACCAAGAACTGGCTTACCGCATTCCACTTAAACCTTATAAAAGCTACCCCATTAACAATGCCACCTTAGATTGCCGCTTATATTTATTTGAAGTGCCTGAAGCGGGTACTAGCCCTGCTATTAAGAAGGTAAAGCAGGTTAATGAAGTTACTGAAACCCAAGACCCCATTGAAACCTCTATTAATGTTAGGCCGTTAAGTGAAGGCGCACAGATGTTTGCTAATCGCTTAGCTAAAAACCTAAAGAAGTTTTCACGCTGGGTAAAACGCGAGAATATTAATTGCTACCGCGTTTATGATGCCGATATGCCTGAATACGCCCTAGCCATAGACGTGTATAACGACCAGGTGCATGTACAAGAATATGCACCCCCTGCAAGCGTTGATGAAGGCAAGGCGCAAAAGCGTTTAATGGAAGCGCTGCAAGCCATTCCTAGTGTACTTGAAGTGGCAGCCAACAAAATTCATTTAAAAACCCGCCGTAAACAAACCGGTAAAAGGCAATATGAAAAGTTTGCTGGCCAAGGGGTGTTTTTTCCTGTGGTTGAAGGGCAGGTAGAGTTGTTAGTGAACTTAACTGACTACCTAGATACAGGAATTTTTTTAGACCACCGGCCAATACGTTTGCGTCTAGCTAAAGAAGCCCAAGGCACACGCTTTTTAAACCTCTTTTGTTACACGGGTGCAGCAACCATTCATGCAGCTGTAGGCGGAGCCATTCATACCACCAGTGTAGACTTATCTAAAACTTATTTAGATTGGTTAGAACGTAACCTGCGCTTAAATAAACTGGATTTGAAAAAGCATACCCGTGTACAAGCCGATTGCCGTGAATGGTTAAAGCAAGAAAGCAATGCTTACGACCTTATTTTTATGGATCCACCTACTTTTTCTAACTCTAAGCGTATGCAAGGCACCTTGGATATACAGCGCGACCAAGAAGAGTTAGTCGATTTAGCCATGCAGCGGTTAAGCACCGATGGCTTGCTGATTTTTTCTAATAACTTGCGTGGCTTTAAAATTAGCCCAGAAATTTTAGAAAAGTATGAAGTTAAAGACATTACCCATCAAACGCTAGACCCAGATTTTGAGCGCAACAGCAAAATTCACCAATGCTTTGAAATTAGGCATAGTTAAAAACAAAGAAGTGGATGCTTGTTAATCAATTAGGGCTTGATATGTATAGATGGGCGTTAAGGTTTTTTATTATTGTGTATTTTAAATTTGAATCTAAGTGGCTAAAGGGATGCTATCAATATGAGATTGGTTTTTTTTATTTTAATTGTTGTGTTTTCTAAACAATCTTACGCATTGGAGATATCTTCAAATGGTGGGGTTTTTATTATGGATGGAATTATAGAGGAGGGAGATGCAAAAAAAGTTGCATTACTTTTTTCTAATTTAGATGAGCCGCCAAATATGTTTCTTATATCATCTTATGGTGGAAATATTCAAGAGGCAATTAAAATAGGACGTTTTATTAGATTGAGCAATGTGCCTGTATGGACAGATAAGCAGTGTTATAGTGCATGTGTTTTTATATGGGCAGCAGGGGTAGATAGGATTGCTATAGGTGAAATAGGACTTCATCGACCTAGGTATGAACATGGGTATTTTTCAAGCCTCTCTTTATATGAGGCTCAAAAAAAATATGTTCAGCTTACAAAGGATAGTGTTGAGTACTTGAAAGAAATAGAGGTTCCAGATAAGGTTATCGAACGTATTTTTAAAGCACCATCAAATGAAGTGGACTTACTAACTGCAGTAGAAGCTAACGAGGAGTTTGGGGTTAGATCAGCTTTTTATGATGAATGGTTGATAGCTAAGTGTGGAGCATATAATCCTGAACAGTTGATAATAGTAAACTCTTATCATAGTTTGGAATTAGCTAGAATCTTGAATCCTAATGTTAATGATGAAGATATTTCTTTAGAAGATGATGCTAAGTTAGCTTTCAATATGGAACAGAAAGGGTTGCTAGCACCATACATTAAAATGATAAAAGATATGGATGAGTGTCGTAATAATGCTGTTAAAGAGCAAGTCACAAAGTTTCATAGGGGTGTTAAAACTAAACTAAAAGAAATGGGGATGCAGTAATATAAAAACATCATAAATGTTTATATTATTTTACCAATAAAAAATGATAGGTACTGGATAGTAACTAGAATTGCCATTGCTTCACCATAGAAGTTTTGATTACTAACATTTGCTATTTTTGATAAATACTTAGCCAAAAAATGTGCTGAAATCACAGGTATGATGAGTGTAAACCAATACATAGTGTTGTCTCTTAAAGTTTATTTATAAGTTTTGATTGTAGGTAATCTGAGTTAATAAAGAAACACTAGTTTTAAAGCTGTGTTGGATCATGGTTTTAATACCTAGCTTGTTTTTAAAGCCTTTTGCCACAATGAATCTAGATCTGTTAACCAGCGACCTAGACTTCGCCAAGGGTTGGTATAAACAGCTAGGGGTGGCAAGGCTGCTTCTAGTTGTGCTTTTTCGTCGGCAGTTAAGTGCATAAACCTATCTAAAGAAACTGCATCTAGCCAAGGGTTTCCTAAGGCTGCATATTCCCAATCGAGCAATATCCATCGGTCGTTATTCAGTAACAGATTACCCGCATGCAAATCATGGTGGGTTAAGCGATAACAGCTAGTAGGCCAGCGTAAACTTTCATAAACCAGCTGCTCTAATAAAGGGCGGTTGTCTGTTTTGCTACCAGCAAGCTGCCAATAACTATTCAGCAGTTGTGGGTAATTTTGTGGCGCGATAGGACAAGGGTTTTGCCATAGCTCAAGAGCTAGGGTGATCAGTCTTTGCCTTGCGGTATTGCTTAGCTCGTTAGTTTTAGGGTGCTCGCCTTCAGCTAAACGCATTAACACGCCCAAATCACCAGCAACCAGCAATAAACGTGGCACCCAAGCTTTGTTTTGTAAACAGGTTAACAGTTTTGTTTCTCGTTGGTGGTCTACGCCTGGTGCTTGCCCAAATTGCCGCCATACCAACTTGCCCACAGGGCTAGTAATCAGCCAGTGGCTATTACCGGTACCTTCAGCAAAAAATTCGGGTGCTTTTAAAGGGCGATAATCAGCGGGCAAGTCGGGCAGCTGCAAAGTTGTTTTTAGGTTAGAATAGGTCTGTCTCATCGGGGTGCCCACGGCTTGTACTTGTGTGGCTGAGAAAATCTACCCGCTGAACCTGATCTGGTTAATACCAGCGTAGGGAGTGGGATGGACAAGGTAATTTTAATCATGAAGCAATACTTCTCTTATTTTTTATGGCGTAGCTTTCTGCTGCTGCCCTTGTTCTTTATTGGCAGTTTATCCGCTGCCACCTTAAATGTTTATACCTATTCTTCTTTTACCAGCGATTGGGGGCCAGGACCTAAGCTAAAAAAAGCCTTTGAAGACCAATGCGACTGCAAACTGAATTATGTCAGCAGTGATGACGGCGTTAGTTTATTAAATCGCTTGCGTTTAGAAGGTAAAAATACCCAAGCCGATGTGGTGGTTGGCCTAGACGATGCGTTAATGACTGAAACACGCAGCTTAGGTTTAGTACAACCACATGGTTTAAATTTAGCCGATTTAAAATTAAAACCCGAACTCAACTGGCAAGCGGCAGACTTTATACCCTTTGACTTAGGTTATTTTGCTTTTGTTTATGATCGCCAAAAAACACAGCCAGTTCATTCTATGGCTGAACTGTTAAATAGCAATGCACGAATTATTTACCAAGACCCACGCACCAGCACACCAGGCCAAGGTTTGTTAATTTGGATGCAGGCCATTTATGGCGAGCAAGCCGAACAAGCTTGGCAAAAAATGCGCCAACGTACTGTTACAGTTACCAAGGGCTGGTCTGAAGCCTATAACTTATTTTTACAGGGTGAAGCGGATTATGTGCTGAGCTACTCCAGCTCACCGGCTTACCATTTAATGGCTGAAAAATCAGACCGTTATGCTGCAGTGCTGTTTAGTGAAGGCCATGCTAGGCAAGTGGAAGTGGCGGCTTTAACTAAGTTTTCTAAACAGCTTGAACTAGGTAAACAGTTTTTAACCTTTTTATTAAGTGAAGAAGCCCAACAGATTATTGCCGTAAATAACTGGATGCTGCCTGTTCGTGAAGGGGTGGAACTGCCCGATGCTTTTTCACAACTGATTCAACCTAAAGCGATAGGTTTTACGCCAGAAGAAATTCACCAACAACGCCAAGCTTGGATTCGCCAATGGCGTTCTGCGGTTAGCCGTTAAGGGTGAAGTCACTTTCATTCAGTCAGTATTTTTTGGTGCTGCTACTAGCTTTATTGCTAGGAAGTAGTGGCCTAGCTTTGCTGGCGCTAACAGGCTGGCAAACTGCGCCTCAAGTGCAGCTTTGGCAAGACCCTTGGTTTTGGCAGGTTTTAAAATTTACCCTTTGGCAGGCAGTATTAAGTAGCTTTATTTCCGTGTTACTGGCGCTACCTTTAGCAAGGGCTTTGGTGATGGATAAACAACTACCCGCTAAAGCAACTTTTTTGCGCTGGTGCTTGTTGTGCTTTGTGATGCCAAGCCTAATTTTAATTACTGGTCTAGTAGTGATGTTTGGTTTTACCGGTTGGCTAACGCCTTTTCTGAATTTGGTTTTTGGTGAAGGTTGGTCGCTGTATGGTTTAACCGGCATTCTGCTGGCGCATGTATTTTTAAACCTACCTTTGGCGATTCGAGTTTTAACCTCTCAGTGGGGCAGCATTCCTTCTAGTGTTTGGAAAATGGCCGCTCAGTTACAACTAAAAGGCTGGCAGCGATTTTTATTGGTGGAATGGCCAGCTCTGCGTAGTGTATTGCCTGCCTTATTAGGTTTTATTTTTTTGTTATGCTTTAACAGCTTTGCAGTGGTGTTAGCTTTAGGCGGTGGCCCAGCGGCAACCACTTTGGAAGTGGCAATATTTCAAGCTTTAAAATACAACTTCAACCCATCTGAAGCGCTATTTTTAGCCGTAACCCAGCTAATAGTAGCAGGCAGCTTGTTCTGGTTTTTTAACCGTTGGGGCAAGTTAGAATGGTTAGCACCAGCCAGCGGTGGACAAACTTGGCGACCTGCGACTAACTTATTTACTCGCTGGTTAGGGCGAGGCTTTTATTTGTGCATTGCGCTTTATTTAACCCTGCCCGTGTTAGGTTTATTGCCTACAGCCATTAGCCAAGGTTTAGCAGGTTTACCTTGGTTAAAACTACTTAAAGCCAGTGGCTGGTCTTTGTTATTTGCTTTAACCGCTAGTTTATTAGCTGTATTAATGGCTTTGCAGCTAAGTTGGATGTCTAGCACTCAACCGGCCTACCTGCCCAAAAAAACCAACAGTTTAGAGGGGTTTATAACCCGCCTAGCCGCCTTAGCGGCGCTACATCATTTAATTATTCCCGGCATGGTGCTTAGTGTGGGTTTGTATATTTTCTTTATGCCGTTTATAAACTGGATGGATTGGGGCTGGCTAGCCATTATTTGGTTAAATGCACTCATTGCGCTGCCCTTTGCTTTTTCACAACTAAAACCTGCGGTATTTACCTACCAAGTTAATTACCAACGGCTAGCTGCTAGTTTAGGTTTACCTTTTGGGATGTATTGGTGGCGAGTTGTCTTACCCTATTTAAAGCCAGCGCTCGAAAGAGTTGCCGCAATTTCTTTGGTATTAACCTTAGGTGACTTTGCAATATTTGGTATTTTTGGACAGCCTAACTACACCACCCTGCCTTGGTTAATTTACGAACTAGCAGGCAGTTACCAACTAGCCGCAGCGGCCTTGGCTTCGTTATGGTTATTGGGTTTGGCTTTTATAGGGTTAATGCTGTTGGAAAGGAAGTGAGTTTTGACGGAGTATATAAAGTGCTATATTCTACACTTAAAAGCTTTTTATGGTTATTAAGTGTATTAAAAGGTACTTTATGAGCCTTTCTAAAATGTCGATAACAGCTATTGCAGAAGAGCTAGGTGAACGCTTAAAGCAAGCACGATTGAATCAGAATGTGACTCAGGCTGAAGTGGCTAAAGCGGTTGGCATTAATCGTAGGCTAGTAATAAATGCAGAAAAAGGTAAAGCTCAGCTTGAAGTGTTTGTGGCCATTTTGGTTGCATTAAATTTAACGGAACATTTAGAACTTTTCCTGCCTAAACAGCAAATATCTCCTATCCAACTTGCTAAGTTGCAAGGTCGGCAGCGGCAACGTGCTTCTGGTCAAAAAAGTCCTGATGAAGAAGAGGATGAGTCAGAATGGTAATTGAAGTTCTCTCAGTCCACTTCAAGCAGCAGGAAGTAGGTGCAGTTAGCTTCGATACCCAAACAGGCTTGGGTGCTTTTGAGTATGCGCCAAGTTTTATTAAAACAGGGATTGAGCTATCACCGTTAAAAATGCCTTTAGCACAGCGTATTTATAGTTTTCCTGAGCTAGACTTTAATACTTTTAAAGGCCTGCCTGGTTTAATTGCCGATTCTCTGCCGGATGATTTTGGTAATGCCGTACTAAATGCGTGGATGGCGATGCGTGGCAAATCACCAAATACTATTACGCCTTTGCAACGTCTACAATACACTGGAACACGTGGCATGGGTGCGCTTGAATATAAGCCAGCCACCCAGATTAAAAGTCTTAACGCATCACAGGAAGTCGAAGTCGATTCTCTTGTTTCAATTGCTCAAGACATTTTAAATACGCGTAGTGACTTTTCTGTAGAACTCAATAACAACAACCAAGATGATCGAGAGGCAATGCTTTCACTAGTGTCTGTGGGTATGAGCGCAGGTGGGGCAAGACCAAAAGCAGTGCTGGCATTCAATACGGATTTTACTGAAGCACGTTCTGGGCAAGTAGCTGCACCTGAAGGGTTTACACATTACTTAATGAAGTTTGATGGTGTTAGCGAGCAGAATAAATACCAAGAAACCTTTGGTGACCCACTGGGTTTCGGTGCGATGGAATATGTGTACTACCTACTGGCTAAAGAGTGCGGTATTGACATGATGCCTTGTTACTTATTAGCTGAAGGTCACCGCAGGCATTTTATTACCCAACGCTTTGATCGAATGGGTAATGATAAAGTTCATGTGCAAACACTTAATGGTCTTGCGCATGTTGATTATAAAAAGCCAGGTTCTTTTTCCTATGCTGAGCTTTTTGGTGTGTTAAGGAAGCTGAAGTTAACTGCTGTTGATGCTGAGCAGCTATTTCGGCGTATGGTATTCAATATCGTAGCTCGCAATCATGATGATCATGCAAAGAACTTTGGTTTTATGTTGCAAGAAGATAAGTGGGTTTTAGCACCTGCTTATGATTTAGCTTATAGCTATAAACCTGGTAGTAAGTGGGTAAATAGCCACTGGATGAGCTTAAACGGTAAACGTGATGATTTTGTGCGTAAAGACTTTTATTCGCTAGAAAAACTGAGTCCACTTTTTAATCGTCATTTTATTAATAATGTACTTGATGAAACCATTGAAAAAATAGCAGGTTGGAACAAACTTGCAATAGATAACCAAGTTCCAAAGGCTCTAATTGATGAAGTGGTGAATAATCTTAGGTTAAGAATTTAGAAGCAATTTAGAGTGAGGCTCAATGCTAAAAATCAACCATCTTGAGTTAAAGCTAGGCGAGCAAACTTGCGGAAGGTGTCATTGTGTGCAGCTTTTTAACCGTTTTTTTGAAGCTTGGTGTTTGTAAAATGCGGTTTACTCTAGCCAAAAGTATATTCCTCAAGTTTACCTGCTTCTTTTTCTGCTTGGGCAATAATGGCTTGCTTAACAAACTCGTAGGGAAGATCAGGATTATCCTCCATCATTTCTCCAATTTTTGCCCAATGTTCAATTTGCTTAGGTGTTGTTCTGCTAAAAGCCTTAGCCATGATGGAGGTTTTTTCTACGAGTGCTTGGTCGAGCCTGATGCTTGTGGTAGACATAATTTTCTCCTTGTGTGGAGTTACGATTGTAGCGTTGCGCCACATTTGTAGCAAGAAGCTACTAGCTGCAGCGGCTTTGGCTTCTGGGTCTGGCTTTTATAGGGTTAATGCTGTTGGAAAGGAAGTGAAACAAGAGCTTGTAAGAAATTAATACTTCATGCGAAAAATTTCTGCCTGCTCACCAATCTTTCGCATAACATTACTAATTTTAGCTTGTGAGTGTATATCTAAAAACACGAATCACTCAGCAAAGTCCGCCATTTCTTCTTGGGTTGTTTCTAGCATTAAATCTGCACCCTTTTTACAAAGCTCAGCAAGCTCAGCGCCTCTAGGCTGGAAGCGACCTATAAAGGCCTGGGATTCTTCTAAGACGCTTAGCCTGTTAACCATCTCTTCAAATAAAGCTGCCCCTACTAAGTAGCCAGCGGGCTTGTTATGGTTAAGTACAGCCACTGGCTCATTTACAAAGTATTGAGCTGGGTTACTACGTAATGCAGAAATACTTACGGACTTTTCGGCTAAAATTAAATTGGTTTTCATAGTAAGCCTCGTGTGATTTTTTGTACAAAATTAAGTACAATATAATGCATTATATTCTTGTTAAGCTACTTGAGCAAATCAGTTAGTTTGATTTTGGTTTATCTTAGTGACTTAAGTGACTTAAGTGACTTATAAAACGAGTGAGGCTCAATGCTAAAAATAAACCATCTTGAGTTAAAGCTAGGCGAACAAACTTGGCAGCATCATTTGCAGGTTGAGGCCGGTGAGTTGGTGGTGATTATGGGCGGCAGTGGTAGCGGTAAAAGTACGCTATTAAATGCTGTAGCGGGTTTTTTGCCAGTAGCTTCGGGTAGTATTTTGGTTAACGGGCAAGCCATAGAAAGCCTGCCGCCAGAAGAGCGTCCTGTTTCGTATTTATTTCAGCAGCAGAATTTTTTTGAACACCTCAGCATAGAGCAAAATTTAAAACTAGGCTTTAACAAAGGCAAACCTAGCTCAGAACAATGGCAGCAGGTATTAGTGGCTTGTGAACTGTTAGAAGTAACGCCTTTATTAAAGCGTTTACCCAGCAAGCTTTCGGGTGGACAGCAGCAGCGCCTTGCCTTAATTCGCAGCGTCTTGCGACCCATGCCAGTGGTTTTGCTAGATGAACCTTTTAGTGCCTTAGATGACGACCTACGCCAAGTGGCTGGCCAGTGGTTGCAGGCAGAAATAAAAAACTCTGGCCGAGTTGCGTTATTAGTAACCCATAGGCAAGCCGATGCCGATGCCTTGGCAGATCAGCTGCTTATTTTGTAAATTGATTCTTTTCTTGCCTAGTCGATGTGCCGCTGCTAATGCATTCTGCTAACAGATAGCAGCGACAAGCTGCTTTTTACTGTATGATTGTTGGCAATTTTTCTTACTTTTTTATCGACAAGAGCCTTATCCATGAGCCGTAAATTCAATTTTTGTGCTGGCCCAGCGGCCTTACCTGAAGCAGTGTTAAAGCAAGCGCGTGATGAAATGCTAGACTGGCAAGGCAAGGGCCTGTCTGTTATGGAAATGAGTCACCGCAGCGATGAGTTTGTCAGCATTGCCAATAAAGCCGAAGCCGACCTGCGTGATTTATTAAAAATACCTGCTAACTATAAAGTTTTATTTATGCAGGGCGGTGCTTCCAGCCAGTTTGCCATGGTGCCTTTAAACCTAGGCGGCAAGGGTGGTACAGCTAACTACATAAATACGGGCATTTGGGGTAAAAAAGCCATTCAAGAAGCCGAGCGTTATATGCCAGTACATTTGGCGGGTAGCAGCGCTGAAGTTAATGGTTTAAGCCGAGTGCCACGTCAGTTTGAAATTCAAACCAGTACCGATGCCGCTTATTTACACTACACCAGCAACGAAACCATTGGCGGTTTAGAGTTTGACTATCTTCCTACCAGTGATGTGCCGCTAGTTTGTGATATGTCGTCCGATATTCTTAGCGTGCCTACAGATATTAACCAGTTTGGTTTAATTTATGCTGGCGCTCAAAAAAATATTGGCCCTGCCGGTTTAACGCTTGTAATTGTACGTGATGATTTACTTGACCAAGCCAAAGCAGAAATTCCCACCATGTTTAGCTATAAGGTGTGTGCTGAAAATGCTTCCATGTATAACACGCCGCCCACCTTTGCTTTATATCTTTCTGGCTTAGTGTTTGATTGGTTAAAAAATGATGTTGGCGGTCTTGAAAAGATGGCAGACATTAACCAGCGTAAAGCAGCCAAACTCTATGCTGCGATAGATGCTAACGACTTTTATAGCAATCCAGTCGCATTAGAAAACCGTTCGATTATGAACGTGCCTTTCCGTTTGGCCGATGCCAGTTTAGATAAGCTTTTCTTAGCTAAGGCAGACGATGCTGGATTACTAAACCTAGCCGGTCACCGTAGCGTGGGTGGTATGCGTGCCAGTATTTATAATGCCGTACCCGAAGCAGCGGTAGATGCGCTAATTGAATTTATGAATGACTTTGCTAAAACAAGAGGTTAAGCCTGAATGACTCAGGGTAAATCACTGCCAGATTTGGCAGACGTTAGAAAAGAAATTGACCAAATAGACCAGCAGTTGCATCAGCTGATTAACCAACGTGCCAAATGTGCGCAGCAGGTGGCTCAGGTTAAAGTAGCTGAAGACGGTAAAGATGCGGTTTTTTATCGTCCAGAACGTGAAGCGCAGGTGTTGCGTGCTGTTATGGAGCGCAACCAAGGGCCTTTATCCAACGAAGAAATAGCCCGTTTGTTCCGCGAAATTATGTCGGCCTGCTTGGCGCTAGAGCGCCCCATTAAAGTAGCTTACTTAGGGCCAGAGGGTACTTTTACCCAGCAGGCCACGCTAAAGCATTTTGGTCATTCGGCCATTTCTGTACCTTTTGCGGCAATTGATGAAGTCTTCCGTGAAGTAGAAGCGGGTGCGGTTGATTATGGTGTTGTACCCATCGAGAACTCCACCGAAGGGGTGATAAGCCATACGCTGGATAGTTTTATGGACTCAGGCCTACAAATTAGTGGCGAAGTAGTGCTGCGTATTCATCAGCATTTATTATTAGGTGAAAATACCCGACCCGATAAAATTTCTACTATTTATTCGCATACTTCCTCTTTAGCCCAGTGCCGTAAATGGTTAGATGCCCACTACCCGGGTGCTGAGCGGGTAGCCATGCCTTCCAACGCAGAAGCCGCACGCAAAGTAAAAAGCGAATGGCACTCAGCCGCTATTGCTGGCGATATGGCGGCGGATTTATACGGTTTAAAACGCCTAGCAGAAAATATTGAAGACACACCAGATAACTCGACACGCTTTTTAATTATTGGCCGTGAAACAGTACCTGCATCTGGCGATGATAAAACTTCACTAATGATTTCTATGCGTAACCTACCAGGTGCGCTGCATCAAATACTGGAACCTTTTAATAAACATAAAATTGACTTAACCCGCATTGAAAGCCGCCCTAGCCGTTCAGGTGCTTGGAACTATGTGTTCTTTGTTGATTTTAATGGGCATATTGATGAAGCGCGGGTTCAGCCAGTATTAAAAGAAGTAGGCGAGAATGCTGCAGATATGAAAGTGCTAGGTTCTTATCCTCAAGGCGTTTTATAACCAGCAATTGACTGAAAAGAGTATAACTAGATGAGCTGTGATTTTTTTAAACTCGCCAATGAAGGCGTGCAAGGTTTAATGCCCTACCAGCCAGGCAAGCCGGTTGATGAAGTGGCCCGTGAATTGAACCTAGACCCAGCGACTCTTGTAAAGCTGGCCAGTAATGAAAACCCACAAGGTCCTAGCCCTAAAGCTTTGGCAGCGATTCAACAAGAGTTAAAAGAGCTAACTCGTTACCCCGATGGTAGCGGCTACCGTTTAAAAGCTGCTTTAGCTAAAAAGTTTGATTTAAGCACGCGCCAACTGACTTTGGGTAATGGCTCGAATGATTTATTAGATTTAATTGGCCGCTGCTGGTTAGCACCCGGGCGTAGTGCAGTGTATAGCGAATACAGTTTTGCCGTTTACCCCATTACAACCCAGGCTATGGGTGCTGTGCATAAGGTGGTGCCTGCTAAAAACTGGGGGCATGATTTGCCTGCCATGGCCGCGGCCATAGATGAAACCACCAGCCTAGTTTTTGTAGCCAACCCTAACAACCCAACGGGCACTTGGCTGGCAGAAAAAGAACTGCGTGAATTTATGCAGCGTGTACCAGAAAACGTACTGGTTGTATTAGATGAAGCCTATTCAGAATACGTTGATGAACAAGCCTACCCAGACACTTTAAAGCTGCTAAATGACTTTCCTAATATCATTGTTTGCCGCACCTTTTCAAAAGCTTATGGTTTAGCGGCCTTGCGTGTGGGCTATAGCGTTTCCTCTGTGAATATTGCAGAAACTTTAAACCGTATTCGCCAACCTTTTAATGTTAACTCTTTGGCACTAGAGGCTTCGTTAGCCGCCTTACATGACGATGAATACCTACAGCAGTCAGTTGTCACTAACAAAGCGGGCATGTTGCAGTTAGAAACTGCTTTTCGAGAGTTAGGTTTGCCTTATATACCCTCAGTAGGCAATTTTATTTGTGTAGAAGTGGGTGATGCAGAAGCTGTTAACAATGCATTACTAAAAGAAGGCATTATTGTCCGCCCACTACGCCCTTACCGCATGAATAACCACCTGCGCGTTAGTATTGGCTTACCCGAAGAAAACCAACGCTTTATTGATGCACTGCGCAAGGTAGTTTAAACCGTGGCAGAAGGTATGCAGAAGGTTGATGAGCTTTTAAAGGTGAATAAGCTCTTAGTGGTTGGTTTAGGGTTAATCGGTGGTTCGGTTGCCCTAGCCGCTAGACGTGCTGGTTTTGCTAACCACTATTTAGGTGTTGACCTAGCTTATGACGAGCGCCAAGGAGCTCTATCTTTAGGTGTGGTCGATCAAGCCAGTGCATCTTTAGCAGAGCTGGCCCCCGATGCTGATTTAATTCTTTTGGCCGTGCCAGTATTGGCAATGGAGCCAGTATTAGCAGCGCTAAAACCCCACTTAAAACCTACTGCTGTGGTAACCGATGTGGGTTCTGCCAAAGCAGTTGTTTTAGAAGCTGCCAAAAAAGTATTTAATGAGCTTCCCGCTCGCTTAGTTTTAGGTCACCCCATAGCTGGCGCTGAAAAAAGCGGTGTTTTAGCTTCGAAAGTTGATTTGTTTGTGGGTCGAACAGTGATTTTAACCCCGACTGAAAACAATGCTGCTGAAGCTATCGGCTTGGTTAAGCAACTATGGCAAGCCTGTGGTGCTGAAGTCATCGAAATGGATGTGAAAAAGCATGATCAAGTTTTGGCAAGAACCAGTCATTTACCCCACCTATTAGCTTTTTCTTTGGTTGAAACTTTAGCTAGAAAAGATGAGCGTTTAGAAATTTTTCGCTATGCAGCGGGTGGCTTTCGTGACTTTACCCGTGTGGCTGCAAGTGACCCTGTTATGTGGCGAGATATATTTCTAGCCAATCGTGATGCCACCTTAGAGGCATTGGATGAATTTATGGAAGGGGTAGAACGGCTAAAAACAGCTGTTGAATCCCAAGATGCTGAAGCACTCGTGAGTAGCTTTACACGAGCCAAGTCAGCAAGAGACTATTTTACAGCGCTATTGAATGAAACGGGCTATCAAACCATGCAAACAACAACACTTAATTTTATAACTCAGCCTGGTGCTAAAACCATTAAAGGCACAATTCGAGTACCCGGTGATAAGTCCATTTCGCACCGTTCCATTATGTTAGGCGCTTTGGCCGAAGGCACCACCCAGGTTAAGGGTTTTTTGGAAGGTGAAGATGCACTAGCTACCCTACAAACTTTTCGTGATATGGGGGTTTTAATTGAAGGCCCACATAACGGCCAAGTAACTATTCATGGCGTGGGTATGCACGGCTTGAAAAAGCCACAAGGGCCGCTGTATTTAGGTAATTCAGGCACAACCATGCGTTTACTAGCAGGTTTGTTGGCCGCCCAACCTTTTGATACTGAACTAACAGGCGATGCCTCCTTAAGCAAACGACCCATGAACCGTGTTGCCGACCCGTTACGTTTAATGGGTGCAGAAATAGCCACCGCTGACCAAGGCCGCCCACCCTTAAAAATTACCGGTGGTAAGCCTTTAAAGGGCATCAACTACGATTTACCCATGGCTTCGGCACAGGTTAAGTCTTGTTTGCTTTTAGCTGGCTTGTGGGCAGAAGGTGAGACTCAGGTGACTGAGCCAGCACCCACTCGTGACCACACTGAACGCATGTTAAAAGGCTTTGGTTATACAGTAAGCCAAGCAGGCGCAACCGTTAGTTTAACGGGTGGTGGCAAATTAACGGCCACAGAAATCGATATTCCAGCGGATATTTCTTCAGCGACCTTTTTTATGGTTGCCGCAGCGATTATGCCCGGCAGTGATTTAACCCTAGAGCACGTGGGCATTAACCCGACCCGTGATGGCGTGATTAATATTTTACGTTTAATGGGTGCTGATTTAGAATTGTCTAATCAAAGAGAAGTGGGTGGCGAACCCGTAGCTGATATTCGTGTGCGTTATGCACCTTTAAAAGGCATTGCCATACCTGAAGACCAAGTACCTTTAGCGATTGATGAATTTCCTGTGCTATTTATTGCTGCAGCCTGTGCCGAAGGGGTAACCACCTTAAGCGGTGCTGAAGAATTACGTGTTAAAGAATCGGATCGCATACAAGTGATGGCCGATGGTTTATTAGATTTAGGCGTTGAATGCACTGTATTAGACGATGGCATTCAAATTATTGGCAAAGGTGAGCAAGCAGAAGTGTTTGGTTCAGCAGAAATTATTTGCCATCACGACCACCGAATTGCCATGAGCTTTGCCGTGGCCGGTTTACGAGCTAGTGGCAATATTCATATTAAAGACTGCGCAGTGGTGAATACATCTTTTCCAGGTTTTGCGGAGTTAATGAATAATGTGGGCGGTAAGCTACTCGTTGAACAAAAATAGCAATACCGAGGTTAAGGCATGATACGCAAACTGTTATTTGGTTGGCATCAAGTAGCAATTCTATTTTCTACACTTTTAGCTTTAAGTGTACTAGCAAGCTTTAACTTTTTGCTTTATCACACCCTAGTTGAGCTGCTCAGAGTGGTTGTGCTGGGTGGTGTTTTTGTCTTGGGATGGCATACCCGACGCTGGAGTAATAATAGCGCTTTGCTGGTTCTTTCTATCGCCGCAGGTTTTATAGGCGTATTAGAGCTATTGCATACTTTAACCTACAAAGGCATGGGGTTAATGGCGCTAGATGATCCTAATATTCCCACTCAGTTATGGTTAGCTTTTCGTTACTTAGAAGCCTTGGCGGTTTTAGTTGCTGTCTTGTCTTTAGGTAAAAAAGTACATATACCTAGCAACTTCTTAGGGTTTGGACTACTAGCTACTCTTTTCTGTGTGACCATTTTTAATGGGCAGTTTCCTGATGCTTTTATAGAAGGTAAAGGACTTACACCTTTTAAAATTTACAGTGAGTGGGTGATGATTCTGGCCTTTTTAGCCAGTGCCTTCTTATTATTAAACGCTAAAAACCATTTGGAAAAAGACGTTCGTTGGCTGTTAGCGGCTGCCATGCTGTGTAACGCCCTGAGCAGCTTTGCATTTACTCAGTATATAGGCGTTTTCGACTTTGCAAATCAGCTAGGCCATCACCTTTTGTTAGTTTCTACCTACTTAATTTACCGGGCTATTTTGGTTACTGGCTTATTAACACCCTATGAATTGCTTTTTAGTGATTTAAAAAAGAATGAACAACGCTTAGAAAGCTTAGTAGCTGAAAGTAGCGCCAGTTTAAGAGCCACTCAAGCCTTAAATACTGCTTTTATTGACAATATACCTTCCAGTGTTTCTGTAAAAGATACTTTGAATCGTTACACCCTTGTTAACCCTGCTTTTGAAAAATTAGTTGGTAAAAGTAAAGAGCAAATTTTAAATAAAACCTTTCATGAGGTTTTACCCATTCAGTTAGCACAAAGGGTTGCTTTAAGTTTAGAGCAAGTGAGGGGGCAAGTAGAGGCTTGTGTCACAGAAGATGTAGTAGTGTTTGACGATAAAAAAATAGCTTTTGAAACCATTCATTTTCCAGTCATCGACTCTAATGGGTGCTTGTTAGGTAGTGGGACTATTGCTACGGATGTTACAGAAAGAAAAGCAAGTCGTGCTTACATAGAAAACCTAGCCCATTTTGATCAATTAACAGGGCTAATGAATAAAGTTTACTTTGTTAAGCAAGCTGAAGAGCAGATGCAGCGTTGCAAAGGTACAGCTTGTCAGTGTGCACTTATTTACATCGACTTAGATCACTTTAAAGATGTGAATGACTCTTTAGGGCATGATGTTGGCGACAAGTTTCTTTGTGTGCTGGCTAAAAAGCTACAGCTTTTGGTAGCTAATCAAGGCTTGGTTAGTCGGTACAGTGGCGATGAGTTTTTAGTCTTGCTAACTAACCTACCTAATAAAGCTTTTATAATTGATTTTGTTGAAAACTTACAAAGCCACCTGTCTCATCCAGTGAATGTCGACTCTTATGATTTAGCTACTAACTCTTCCGTTGGTATAGCTAGCTACCCTGCAGATGGGCAAGATTTTACAACCCTATTTCGCAATGCTAGCACCGCCATGTATGCGGTTAAATCAGATGGTCGTAATAACTATCAGTTTTTTGAAAAAAACATGCAGGAAGAAGCACAAGAGCGCATTAGCTTATTAAGTAAATTACGAGTAGCTCTAGAAAACCAAGAACTAAGCCTGAACTATCAACCACAATATGACTCAACAGGCACTCAAATAATTGGTGCAGAAGCATTACTGCGTTGGGAGCATCCAGAGTTAGGTTTTGTTTCCCCCGCCCGCTTTATTCCATTAGCCGAAGATAGCGGTTTAATTGTTCCTATAGGTGAATGGGTACTCAATCAAGCTTGCCAACAAGCAATAAAAATACAGCAAACCGGTATTCCACCTTTTGTTATGTCGGTTAATTTATCTGCCGTGCAATTTCGTAAAGGTGACTTGGTAGAAACGGTTAAAAAAGCACTCGCTACCAGCGGATTAGAGCCGCAGTACTTAGGGTTGGAATTAACAGAAAGCCTGTTATTGAAAGATCAGAAGCGCTTATTACAAATGCTTAGTCAACTAAAAGAGCTAGGTGTACAACTGTCTATCGATGATTTTGGAACGGGTTATTCTAACCTCTCTTACCTAAAACGCTTCGCTGTAGATAAGTTAAAAATAGATCAGTCTTTTGTGCGTGATATGGAAAATGATACAGATGACTACGCTTTAGTTACAACTGTTATTCAACTAGCCCATAGTTTGGGTTTGGAAGTGACGGCTGAAGGAGTTGAAACTCAACAGCAGATGCAAATGTTGGCTGAATTAAAATGCGATGAGTTTCAAGGCTACTATTTTGCTAAACCTATGCCTGCAGATGAGTTTGTTCTTTATCTACAGGCATAAGCTTGCCTGTTAATTAGCTATTAGTTGTATTACTTAGCTTAGCCGAAGCATCTAACTGCTGAGCAGTTTCATCGGTGAATTTAAGCCAAAGCACTAGGATTATACCTACTACAACAAAGCTACCAGCTATCCATAAACCTAAGTCATAATTACCCAGTTTAGCCGCTAACATGCCTGTTAAAGCAGGCGCTATAACCTGTGCCGACCCATAAGAAATAGTCATTTTACCCATGAGTTTGGCTGGTTTGGTTGGGTAAAGTCGGCCTGCCATGGTTAGCACTAGGCTGACAGAACCAATAAAAGTACCACCAAACAACATGGCGCTTAAGAAAACAACAGGCAAGCTTGGGTAAATAACGGGTAAGAGAATACCGCCTACCTGCAATATTAAGGTGAGTAGTAGGGCATTTAGATAACCAGTGTGCCTAGCGACAATATCCCAAACCATAACAGCGGGTGCTGCGGCTAAGCCTACTAATACAAACGACATAGCACCCATACCAGCAAGTTCAGGCTGACGTTCTACAAAAGCCACAATGAAGGTTGCGGTAATAACATAGCCATAACCAGCACAAAAATAAGCCGCCATCATTAGCCACATAAAACGGCTGGTGGGTGGGTTGTCGGTTAGCGTAGAACCATTTGAGGTGGTGTTACCTACTTCAGGTCTGGGTAGCCAAAGCCAGGCAGGAATAGCTAGCGCAAACCCTAAGAGTGATAACCACAACCATTGCTCTGCCCAACCCTGACTTAAATAAATCATTAGCTCTACAGATAGGGCTGCAATGGCAATACCTAAGCCTATGCCCGCAAAATGAATACCTAGTTCGCCACGGTGATCGTGGCGTATTAACCAGTTAAGAATTAATCCAGAAGCAATTAACATAGAGCCAGCACTAGCTAGGCCAGATAAATAACGTAACAGCATCCATAGCGTTAGGTTTTCTGTGAAAGCCATGGCAGCAGTAGTGGTGACTGCCAAAATTAAACCCAAACGGTAAAGCGTATCTTTGAGTTTTAAGTCACTTATAGAAGCAGCAATAAGCGCACCACTAATATACCCAAGGTAATTAACCGCTGCTAACCAACCGCCAGCGGCATCGCCCATCCAAGTTTGCTCTTGCATAATGGGTAACAAAGGGGTGTAAGCAAAGCGCGCTACACCGACACATAATATTTGACTAAAAATACCTGCCAAAAGAACCTTAATACGTTGGGAGGTGAGCATGTTATTATCCTTTTTGTTAGACTGCTGCGTCTACACTCTAAAGTAGCCTTATCAAAAGGCAAGAAGCATAAATGACTTATTAGTTTTAATTTACCCACTAAGCGAGATTCGCCATGCAAGGCTTAGGTTTAGCACTGGCAGCCTATATGATTTGGGGCTGTTTCCCATTGTTTTTTAGTCTACTTAGTTCGGTAACTGCCAGTGAAGTTTTAGTTCACCGAGTTATCTGGTCTTTAGTTGCTACCTTATTTATTAGCCTAGTTTTTAAGCGAGGCAGGGGTTTGCTAGCCTTGTTCAAACAGCCTGTTGCTTTAAGTTGGTTAGCCCTATCTTCTATTCTTATTGCGACTAACTGGCTTATATTTATTTGGGCAGTGGGTCAGCAAAGAGTAATGGAAGCCAGTTTAGGCTATTTTTTAACGCCTTTGGTCAGCTTGGTTTTGGGACGTATTTTTTTAAAAGAAAAACTTCACTTTTGGCAAGCCGCTGCAGGTTGGTTAGCAGGAATAGCCGTTGCTTGGGAGCTGATTAGTTTAGGAAGCTTGCCTTGGATCCCACTGTCTTTAGCCTTAACCTTTGGCTTTTATGGCTTGGTTCGTAAACAACACCCAGTGGATGCTTTACACGGATTAACCGCAGAAACGCTTTGGATGCTTCCCTTAGCTTTTATTTGGCTGGGCTGGGCTTATCTAAGTTCAACTTCTGTAGGCTACGGTAGCTCTTGGCAAATTAGTTTGCTGTTAATGGCTTCAGGTTTAATGACTGCTGCACCCTTGTTGTTATTTGCTGCAGCAGCACAACGCTTGGACTTGTCTGTAGTCGGCTTTATCATGTACATCAACCCAACCATGCAGTTTATTTCTGCTGTGGTTATTCTTAAAGAAGATTACCCACCCGAGCGCCTAATTACTTTTGCGCTTATTTGGGCCGCTATGTTGCTATTTATGTGGGGTTTGTGGCAGGCAAGGCGACTATTAAAGCAGCAGCGTTTAGCTGAACAGCAAGCCACTGATTAAACTTTATTTTAAATAAGACACCCTCTGCGTTCGGAGAAAATGAATTTAGTATGAAAGCACTTTCGATACACAATTTACAAAAAACCTATGGCAATGGTTTTCAAGCCCTAAAAGGCATCAGCCTAGATGTAAAAGAAGGCGATTTTTTTGCTTTGCTAGGTCCTAATGGTGCAGGTAAATCAACCACTTTAGGCATAGTATGCTCACTAGTTCGCAAAACTGGCGGTAAGGTGAGTATTTTTGGCGTAGATATTGATGATGACTTTGCTAAGGCCAAGCAACTGATAGGCGTGGTACCGCAGGAATTTAATTTTGGTGTGTTTGAAAAAGTAGAAGACATAGTTTTAACTTCTGCGGGTTATCAAGGATTAACCTTAAAAGAAGCCCGTCCTCGTGCTGAACAGCTATTGCGTGATTTAGGTTTGTGGGACAAGCGTCATGCTCAGGCACGCATGTTGTCGGGTGGTATGAAGCGCCGCTTAATGATAGCCAGAGCGTTAGTACATCGCCCTAAACTGCTTATTTTAGATGAGCCAACAGCAGGTGTAGATATTGAGCTGCGCCGCTCTATGTGGAGCTTTATGCAAGAAATTAATCGCCAAGGTACCACGATTATTTTAACCACGCATTATTTAGAAGAAGCTGAAAGCCTGTGTCGAAATATTGCCATTATCGACAAGGGTGAAATTATTAAAAATACCAGTATGAAAGCTTTACTGGCTGAATTAACCAGTGAAACCTTTGTGTTAGATTTAGCTCAACCTTTAATAGATGCACCTAAAGTAGAGGGTTTTAGAACCCATTTAGAAGATGCAACTACCCTAGAGGTTGAAATAAAAAAAGGCCAAAACATTAGCCAGCTGTTTGCTCTTTTGTTTGAACAAAAAATTGAAGTGCTTAGCTTACGCAATAAAGCTAACCGGTTGGAAGAACTGTTTGTTTCACTGGTTGATAAAACAGCAGCAAGTGGCTTTAAAGCTGATGAAATTACTACTGAAGTGAGTGTCTGATGAATTCTGTTCGTATTTACTGGGTTGCTTTTAGCACCATTCTAATTAAAGAAGTACGTCGTTTTACGCGTATTTGGGCGCAAACACTCTTGCCACCAGCTATTACTATGGCGCTGTATTTTGTTATTTTTGGCAACCTAATTGGTAGCCGAATTGGTGAAATGGGTGGCTTTAACTATATGCAATTTATTATGCCTGGTTTAATAATGATGTCGGTTATTACCAATAGTTACTCTAATGTGACTTCATCATTTTTTAGCAGCAAGTTTCAAAAATCTATTGAAGAGATGTTAGTGGCACCTGTACCTAGCTGGGTTATTTTAACGGGCTTTGTACTAGGTGGTGTAGCTCGTGGCCTATTAGTGGGTTTAATTGTCACTATCATGGCACTGTTTTTTACTGACCTAACCGTTCATAACTTATTTTTGACTATAACGGTGGTTTTTTTAACAGCTGTGCTTTTTGCTACGGGTGGTTTTATTAATGCTTTGTTTGCACGTAGCTTTGATGACGTTACGATTATTCCAACCTTTATTTTAACGCCTCTAACCTATTTAGGTGGGGTGTTTTATTCGATTCAGCTATTGCCAGAATTTTGGCAGGGTTTGTCTTTGTTTAACCCAGTGCTTTATATGGTGAATACTTTCCGTTTTGGTATTTTAGGTGTCTCAGATATTAACGCTTGGGCAGCTTTAGCAGCCATTTGTGTTTTTATTGTTTTATTGTTTGGTTTGGCTTTATGGCTTCTTGAAAGAGGGCGTGGTTTACGTCAGTAACTCTTTTGGCTGGTGTATTTAGTCATCTAGCTTACTGAGCTCAGACTCAAATTCATCCATATCAAAATCACCCATATTATCTAAAGCTACCTGAACACTGTCTTCGGGTAGCTCATATTCTTCTTCAGTTAAGTCGGAATCAGCATCTGTAGCTGTATCGCTAGTTTCTAGATTCTCAAAGTCATCCATCTCAAATTCTTCAAGGGCTTCTTCTCTACCTAATGTAGAGTCGATTTCTTGTTGAGTTATAATGTCTTCATTTTCAATTGATGCTGGGTTAATAGAGGGTTCTGCTTTTGATGAATCTAATTGAATACCTAAAATTTCACCAAGGCTATGCAATAATTCTTGCTGCTCTAGTGAGAGAGCCTTAGATGCAGGCACTTCAGAGATAATCAGTTGTGACTTCTGAAATATACGATTCATAAGTAGCTCGACTTGGTCTTGATCAAAGCTAGGTGCCTCAGCTTCATTTTCTGCAGCAAAAAAAGGTCGGCTAGGTGACTTAAGGCTATCTATTTCTTTAATAAGGCGTCGCTTTTGCAGTTTTTGAAAAAAAATAATTGCCAGCATCACTAACCCAAGTTGGGCTAATAACATAACTGCCAAGGGAGATAACGCCATGGTAAGCTGTCCTCAAAGTACTGATGTTAGTGGATATTCTATAAAGATTAAGCTTCTATAGAGTGACTAGCAACTATCTAGCTATTAATTTTTGCAACTCAGAGGTTATTTTATGCAAGTTACTGAATTTCTGATAGGAAGAAACTCACATCCAAGACTAATAGAGCCTGCACCAGAAGGACAGGTAATGGAACGAATTTACCAAGCCGCTCTAAGAGCCCCAGATCATGCAGGATTAACTCCTTGGCGATTAATTGAGTTTCGGAATGAAGGATTAGGCCAGCTAGGAGAGCTATTTGCTCAAGCCAAGCTTTGTGAAGACCCGGGTGCCAGTATTGAAGATTTAACCCGCTTACGCAATATGACCTATCGGGCCCCCTTAGTGATAGCTGTAATTGCTAAAATACAAGAGCATCCAAAAGTGCCTGCTAGTGAACAGCTTTTATCTGCTGGCTGTGTGGCTCATGGGCTTTTGTTAGCCGCAGAAGCTGAAGGTTTTGCGGCTATGTGGCGTTCAGGTTCACTTTGTTTTGACCCTAAGGTTAAGCAGTCACTCAAACTCAATGATGCTGATGAGCTGCTAGGATTTATTTATATGGGAAGTCCTGTTGGTCGCCGTAAAGCTTTACCAGAACGTAAAACCTCAGATTTTGTAGAAAAGTGGACATAAATGAAGCCAGTTAATGCAGCATTTTTACCCTGGCTGAATGAAGCCATACCCTTAACAAAGCATTTGGGTATTAAGTCTATCTATTGGCAGAAGCAGCGTTTAGCTTTCGATCTAGAGCTTGCACCGCTAGTGAATGACAAGGGTACGGGTTTTGGTGGTGGTGTGGCAGGTATTGCCACCCTACTAGGCTGGTGCTTTGTTACTCTGCTCTTAGATGAAACAAACCAGCTTTGCCCTGTGGTAGTTAAAGATTCTAACAATGCTTTTACTGCGCCTATTACAGAAGATTTTATAATGCGCTGTGAAGCAGTAGACCCCAGCTATAAAGAAGGTTTCTTACAGCAGTTGAATGAAAAAGGGCGCGCTAGATTGAAGCTAAAGGTTTGGGTGGAGCAAGCAGGTGAGGTAGCTTTTAGCTATGAAGGTACTTACGTTGCGCTAGGCAAGCACTGAAGCTTGCAATAAGTCTTATCTATCAGTATTATACGCGGCTCTTGTTAAGGGGTAGCTCCCTATAAAAAGTTTGCGGAGAAGTGGCCGAGTGGTCGAAGGCGTTCGCCTGGAAAGCGGATATACGGCAACGTATCGAGGGTTCGAATCCCTCCTTCTCCGCCAAAAAATTCTTTAAGCCCCTGATTTATCAGGGGCTTTTTTTTGCTTGTCGTTTTGGTGTGCACTTAAGTAGTAAACTTTATACACACTATAAAACTGGTTGGTAACCTTTTTAGAAACAATTTGCGCTCTAATAAAAATACCCCCATAAGTTTAACGCGTTTGTATATGATGGTAATATACACTCATGATTGATTTTACACAGATTATTGGCTTTGACTGGGATAAGGGTAATTCCCGAAAAAGTGCTGAAAAACACAAAGTTAGCCAGTCAGAGGCAGAAGAAATATTTTTTAATGAGCCACTTCTTGTGTTGCAAGATTCTAAACACAGTAATGAAGAAGCTCGATTTCATGCGCTTGGTAAAACTGATAACACTAGACTACTGCATATTACTTTCACTCTACGAAATACTGAAACTTTGATACGGATAATTTCTGCTCGTGATATGCACCATAAAGAGAGGGCTACTTATGAACAAGTTAAAAGAGATGCCTGAGTTTAAAACCGAAACTGAAGAACGAAAGTTTTGGGAAAGTCACGACTCCTCAGATTATATGGACTGGAATAAAGCTAAGCTGGCTTCTTTACCAAAATTGAAGCCTTCAACTAAGACAATTTCACTCAGATTACCAGAAACACTACTCGAAAGAATTAAAATTGAAGCTAATAAAAGGGATATACCTTATCAGTCACTTATTAAGGCTTGGCTTGCTAATGATGTTAAGCAAAACAGTAAAATTTGATGAATTTATTACAAACTAAAATTTCCTGGAGAAAGCTATGACTCAACCCATAATTAAGTCCCGTGCTGCTATTGCTTGGGGCCCTGGCCAACCGCTGTCGATTGAAGAAGTGGATGTTATGCCGCCACAAGCGGGTGAAGTGCTAGTAAAAATTATTGCCACGGGTGTTTGCCATACCGATGCGTTTACCCTTTCAGGTGAAGATCCTGAAGGTGTGTTTCCTGCTATTTTAGGTCATGAAGGTGGTGGTATTGTTGAAGCGATAGGCGAAGGTGTAACCAGTGTTGCCGTGGGCGACCATGTGATTCCGCTTTATACGCCTGAGTGTGGTGAGTGTAAATTTTGTTTATCGGGCAAAACTAACTTGTGCCAAAAAATTCGTGAAACCCAAGGTAAGGGTTTAATGCCCGATGGCACGACACGCTTCTATAAAGATGGTCAGCCTATTTATCACTATATGGGTTGTTCAACTTTTTCTGAATACACCGTCTTGCCAGAAATTTCGTTAGCCAAGGTGAATAAAGCAGCGCCTTTAGAAGAGGTGTGTCTGTTAGGTTGTGGCGTAACTACTGGCATGGGCGCGGTGTTAAATACCGCCAAGGTTGAAGAGGGTTCTACTGTAGCTATCTTTGGTATTGGCGGTATTGGCTTGTCAGCGATTATTGGTGCGGTAATGGCTAAAGCTAGCCGTATTATAGCTGTAGATATTAATGAGTCTAAATTTGAGCTGGCTAAAAAGCTGGGTGCGACTGATTGCATTAACCCTAAAGATTACGACAAGCCCATTCAAGAAGTCATTGTTGATTTAACCGATGGCGGTGTGGACTATTCTTTTGAGTGCATAGGTAATGTTGATGTCATGCGTTCCGCGCTTGAGTGCTGCCATAAGGGTTGGGGCGAGTCGGTCATTATTGGTGTGGCTGGCGCTGGGCAAGAAATTTCTACGCGTCCGTTTCAACTAGTCACTGGTCGAGTTTGGCGTGGTTCAGCTTTTGGTGGTGTTAAAGGCCGTTCTGAATTGCCAGGCATTGTTGAAGATTACCTAGCAGGTAAATTCGCTTTGAATGACTTTATTAGCTACACCCTGCCGCTAGAAAAAATTAACGAAGCCTTTGATTTAATGCACGAAGGTAAGTCAATTCGTAGTGTTATTCATTTTTAAGATGCGTCTATTTGCGAGGTTTATTTAATGGATCGTTTAAAAAATACTAGCCAAAACCGTAGTTTTGGCGGTTGGCATAAACAATATACCCATGCTTCTAAGGTGTTGGGTTGTGATATGCGTTTTGCTATTTATTTGCCACCTCAAGCAGCAACTCAGTCGGTGCCTGTGTTTTATTGGCTGTCTGGCTTAACCTGTACCGATGAAAATTTTATGCAAAAAGCAGGTGCGCATCGCATGGCGGCTGAATTGGGTATTGCGCTTGTTGCGCCCGATACCAGCCCTCGTGGTGAAGGTGTCGCCAACGATGATGCCTATGATTTAGGGCAGGGTGCAGGCTTTTATTTGAATGCCACTCAAGCACCTTGGGCCAAGCATTACCAAATGGAAGACTATATTTTAAAGGAATTGCCTGATTTAATTGAGTCTGCTTTTCCAGTAACGGACAAACGTGCCATTAGTGGGCATTCTATGGGTGGGCATGGTGCATTAACCTTGGCACTGAAGAACCCAGAACGCTTTACTTCGGTGTCGGCATTTAGCCCAATCGTTAATCCTATCAACGTGCCTTGGGGTGAAAAAGCTTTCACCGCTTATTTAGGTGATAACCGTGAAACTTGGAAGGCTTACGATAGCTGTGAGTTAATTGCTAAGGCTAAAGTGCATCTCCCCATGTTAATTGACCAAGGTGAAGGTGATAACTTTTTAGCTGAGCAGTTAAAGCCAGAAAGCTTAGTGGCTGCGGCTAAAGAAGCGGGTTACCCGTTAGAGCTGCGAATGCAAGAAGGCTATGACCATAGCTATTATTTTATTGCCAGCTTTATAGATGAGCACTTAAAGTTTCATCAGCCTTTTTTGATGGCTGACTAGCCTTTTAAACTGGTTTTAAGAAAAGCCCCAAAGGCATAGCTTTTGGGGCTTTGTTGCTTGATAACCAAGAAGAAAGCTTTTGTTAAGTCTTAAAGCGTTTTAGCTGTTGCTCTAATCTAGTCAGCAGGCTTTCTAGTCCTTGGCTATTGTTTTCAAGCTCTGTTACTGCACCTGTTGTTTCTTGGTAAAGGTTATTCATTGCAGTGGCATTGTTACTAAGCTGGTCTGCTGTGGCACGTTGCTGATTAGCCGCTGCTGCGGTTTCTACGTTAGCAGAGTGAATGCCTTCAACAGCGGTATTGATTTGTTGCAAAGATTGGTCAGCCTGTTTTAATTGCTGGCTCACTTCATCTGCTTGTTTAAGGCTAGTGTGCATTTGTTTTACGGCTTCATCTGCTGCTACACGGTTGCTATCTAATAATTGGCTAATTTCAATCGTAGCTTCACGTGAGCGGGCAGCAAGTGAGCGTACTTCATCAGCAACAACTGCAAACCCTCGACCAGCATCACCTGCCCTGGCAGCTTCTATTGCTGCATTTAAGGCAAGCAAGTTGGTTTGCTCTGCTATGGCATTAATGACCTCTAAAATACTGTCTATCTTGGCACTATGTTCAGCAAGTTCATTCACCTTATTTCCAGAGTTTTGTAGGCTGGTAGATAAAGCGGTGTTATTTTTTTCTAAACTTTGAATTAACTCATTGCCCTGAGCAGCAAGTTGGCTAGCATTAAGAGAAGCATCTTGGCTGGTTTCGGCATTGGCTGCTATACCATGAATGGCTTGATGAAGTTCTTCCACACTGGTTAGCATTTCACTCAAGCGTTGCTGGCCTTGTTGAACTTGCCCTTCTAAATTAGAAGCTACTCGCTTGCCCAAGCTTGAACTTGAAGAAACCTCATCGGTTGCACTAATAACCTGCTGCAATAACAATCTAACTTGTTCTAGCATGCGGTCAAAAGCACGAGCTGCTTGAGCGGTTTCATCTTCCCCAACTAAAGCCATTTTGCGAGTTAGGTTTAAATCATCGGCTACCTTTTCCATAGTGTGCGTTAGCCGCAGCATGGGCAGGCTAATTTGTCGGTAAATAAACCAGGTAATCAAAGCGCCCGTTAAAACCAGTAATAGATTAGACAGCCCAATCATTAAAAGACGTTGCCAAGCTGAGTCTAGTTGGTTAGCAACCTGGGTATTTAACTGCTGAAGTAGTTGGTCTTGTTGCTCAATAGGATTATTTAATAACTTGTTAGTGAGCTGCATCCACTCTTGGGTGGAAGTGCTTAATCCAAAGTTACCATCCAAATAAATTTGTTCAGCAGTGGCTCTTACTCGTGTGAGCTGCTGGTAGTCATCACTTTGTTGCCAAGCTTTTAAACCTAAATTTGATGAGCCAGGCAGGTTGTTATTGAAGTTAGCAAAAAACACACTTTGTTCACTCAGTAGGCGTACAAAGCGAGGATAAGCCCCCGTAGGAAAATAACTAGCGGTAAAGGCTTGCGCCATAATAAGCTGTTCTTCATGTAAACGGCTGACTGCTAGCATTAAGGCATGATGCGCAGAATGGGAACGAGTAGTCAGGCCGTTGGAATAGCCAGCTAACTGATTAGAGTAAAGCTCTAAGCGCAAACCCAAGGTGGCTAGAGCAGAGCTTGAGTTGAGCAAGCCTGCTAGGTCTATTTTATTTTGACTGGCTTGTTTGGCCAGTAAATCTAAACCATTTAAATAGGGGTGAAGATCTTGGGGCAAGCTTTTAGTTAAGCTGATTAGTTTGCTTAAACTCGCTTGAAGCTGTTGATCTGAGCTTGAACCGTCTAGCATCAAAGAGCTTCTTAGTTTTTGATATTCACTTGCCGTTATATTCAGTTGCATACGTGCATCTACCAACTGCTGCTGAAATTGCAGGTCGGTATAAAGCTGTAAATCGTTACGGGTACTTAAGCCAGCGTAAACCAACATGCCGACTAGTGGTGGAACGACCATTAATAGGAGCTTTATTCGTACAGATAAGTTACGAACTAGCGTGAGCATAGCGACTTTCCTCTGATAGTTATTTTTGAGAGCCAGGAGGAATGTCATATTTTCGAAGTAGAATACTAGACTAAAGTCAAAAAAAAGCCAGCAACAAGTGATAGCTTTTTGTGTTCTTTGTGATTTTTTCTGTATCGCTTCTTGTCAGTCTTATTTTAAACCACCAAAGCGTAGAAAAAAGTTGGCATTAGGTGCGGGTAATGGACCAGAAGCATTTTCTAGGTTTTCATCTAGCCAAGTTTCAGCACATTGATAAATAACGCGGTAAAGGTTACGACAGAGTTGTCTAGCACTTCGACCTTCCCAATCACCAGGTAAAAGCTCATCAGGAAGTTGAGGGTCGCGCAAAAGCACTTTGCGATACTCGTGCACAAGAAGGGTACGAACTATAAAGCATTCTTCAGGGGTTAGGGTGTTTTCAATACTTAGCTCTTGCCAAAGTGGGCGGAACTGATTAATGAACTTTGCATAGCTGCTAGCCAGGTGTTCTAAGTTCCAACTTTCTTTAACTTGTAACCTAAGTGCGCGAGAAGTGAGTAGTTCTTGAGGTTCACTTTGCATAACAATGGTGTCATCTAAAGTATCGCGCTCTTGAAGTAGGGGTAAAATTTCGGTGCGCTCTAAGCGTGGGTGTGCCATAACATTAGGGGCTAGGCAACCAAACCCCATCCATTCAAGCTCTTCTTTTATGATACGTCGTTTGTTGTTTTCAAGTTGCGATAAGAAAACTAGACACCAACGGCCTACCCACTGCTCACTATTCGTGTTGTAAACCTGTTTAAAAGCTTGTTCAAAGCGCCTTAACCCTGGGCCGGTAAGACTGTAATAGCTGCGGCGGCCCACTTTTTCTGCTTGCACCCAAGACTCTTTGGTTAAGCGAAATATTGAAGTGCGAACTAGGCGCTCACTAATGCCCATAGGTTCTAGCAGCTTCATTAAACTACCTAACCAAACAGTGCCGCCGCGAGGAACAATAGCATCACCGTAGAGAGTAATAATTAATGAACCAGCACGTAAGGGGCGCTTTTGCTGAAAATTATGGACTAATAAGTCCAGTTGGTTTTTTGCAGTCATACACTCAAAAATTCTATACAAAGGGAAAAAGAGGGTTGGCCTATTATGCCGCGCTTTAACAAGAGGTAAACCTTTATATATCAAGCCTTAAGCTATTTTCATGACATATGTTAGGTTTTGTGGGCTGATTTTTAGCGGCAAAACTGGTTGACATGCAGGTCGTGATACAATAGTTTTTGATATAGCTCATCAAATGTGTCACTTTTTTTGATTCATTTGATGGCTAAATGAGCCGGGAGTGGTTCTGATTCTAAATATTAGCTGGCTAGGTACCTAAGTCAGTTACTTTTAGTGTTAGAGCTAAGTGATACATGTTTAAAAAATAATTGCTGTAAGCTGTATTTGGAAACAAAAATAAATGAGGGTAGTCACTACCCCAAGCTTGGAGAATAAAAATAATGAGTAAGAAAATCTTACGTCGTGCGGGCTTTCTAGCCGCAACCTTGGCAGCAAGTATCTTTACTGGTGCTCAAGCTGCTGAGCCAATTAAAATTGGATCCTTCCTATCTGTAACTGGCCCTGCTTCTTTCTTAGGTGACCCTGAACTAAAAACCCTAGAATTGTACGTAGAACGTATTAATGCTGTGGGTGGTGTTATTGGTCGTCCTTTAGAATTAGTTCACTACGATGATGCTGGTGATGCATCGGCTGCGCGTAACTTTGCTAGTCGCCTAGTTCGTTCAGACCGTGTTGATATCATTGTTGGTGGTAGTACTACAGGTGCAACCATGGCTGCTGTGCCTTTAATTGAGCAGGCGCGTATGCCTTTTATCTCTTTAGCGGGTGCTGTAGTAATTACTGACCCAGTTAAAAAGTGGGTATTTAAAACGCCTCAGTCTGACCGTGCAGCAGCAGAACGTGTCTTACAAGACATGAAAAGCCATGGTATTACTAAGATTGGCTTAATTTCAGGAACGGGTGGTTTTGGCCGTTCGGGTCGTGAGCAAACCCTAGCCCTGGTTGGTAAAATGGGTATGGAAATTGTAGCTGATGTAACCTACAGCCCTTCTGATACCGATATGACTGCCCAGTTAACGCGTATTCGTAACACTCCAGGTGTAGAAGCAGTATTTAACTTTGGTTTTGGTCAATCGCCTGCCATTGTTACACGTAACTATGCTCAGTTAGGTATAGATCTACCTTTCTACCAGTCGCATGGTGTAGCTTCTGACCGTTTCCTAGATTTACTAGGTGATGCGGGTGAAGGTTTGCGTTTACCTGCTTCTCCTTTGTTAGTACCTGATTCACTACCTAATAGTGACCCTCAAAAAGCTGTAGTAACCTCTTATAAGAAGCTTTATGAAGAGCGTTGGAATATGCAGGTTTCTACTTTTGGTGGTTACGCACATGATGGCCTAATGCTAGCAGTTGAAGCCATTGAAAAAGCAGGTAGTACTGACCGTGAAGCAGTGCGCAAAGCACTTGAAAGCATTCAGGGTTATGTAGGTGTAACAGGTGTATTCAACATGTCTTCTACAGACCACAACGGTCTTAGCGCTGATTCCTTCCGTATTTTGGAAGTTAAAAATGGCAAGTGGAAGCTGATCAACTGATTCAACTCTAAACCAGCCCGTTTACAGTCCCTTAATAATTTCAGCTTAAGGGGCTGTACGGTGTCGTGCGAGATTTAAAACATGTTTGCAGAATTTATTCAGTACCTTTTTACTGGTATCACCATTGGTGCGACCTACGCACTAATCGCTTTGGGTTTTACCCTTATTTACAACTCTAGTCATGTAATTAACTTTGCCCAAGGCGAGTTCTTAATGATTGGTGGAATGGCTACTGTTTCATTTGTTGGAATGGGATTACCTATGCCTGTTTCCATAGTTCTAGCAGTGTTGCTCGCAGGGGTTATCGGTATTTGTTTACAGCGTTTTGCTATAGCACCCGCTAAAAAAGCAGATGTTGTTACCTTAATTATTATTACCATAGGTGCATCTATTTTTATTCGTGGTGTAGCCCAGCTAGTTTGGGGCAAGCAATACCACGTGATGAAAAACTTTTCGACCGATAAACCTATTCATGCTTTTGGTGCAGTACTAAATAGCCAAAGTTTTTGGGTGGTTGGCATAGGTGCTATTCTTGTTGTTGCTTTGGTCTTGTTCTTTAGCCGAACCATGACAGGTAAAGCCATTCTAGCTACCTCAATGAATAAGGATGCAGCACGTTTGGTTGGTATACGTACACAAATGGTGCTAATGCTGGCCTTTATGCTATCGGCACTTTTAGGTTCGATAGCTGGAATTATTGTTGCCCCTATTACTTTTACCTCTTACGACATAGGCATCATGCTAGGTCTTAAAGGTTTTGTTGCTGCAGCCTTAGGTGGCTTAGGTAGCGGTGTAGGCGCAATTGTTGGTGGTTTATTGCTAGGAATAGTTGAAGCCATGACAGCAGGTTATATTTCTTCTGACTACAAAGATGCGGTTGCTTTCTCAATGATACTTCTAGTGTTGTTCTTTATGCCTCGTGGTCTGTTTGGTAGCCGTGTAGTGGAGCGTGTTTAATGTTAAAAAACTTTTTACAAATGCGCTTAAAAGGCTTAGTGGTTTTGGCTGTAATAGTGCTCTTATTACCATTATTTTTTAACAACCCCTTTCACTATGACTTAGCAACGCAAATTGCCATTTTTGCAGCTACCGTTGTTGGGTTGAATTTGCTGGTAGGTTTTGCAGGACAAATAAGCTTAGGCCATGCTGGTTTTTTTGGTGTGGGTGCTTATTTCAGTGCTGTTATGACAGGCACTTATGGTTGGACGCCCCTGCCAACAATGCTAGTTGCAGCAGTCGTTGTTGCTTTGCTTGCTTGGTTAGTTGGTCGACCAATTTTAAAATTAAAAGGCCATTATTTATCCATGGCTACTTTGGCAATGGGTTTTATTATTGCCATTATTATTAACAACGAAGGCTGGTTGACGGGTGGCCCAGATGGAATGTCCGTTGCACCTTTTAGTATTTTTGGTTGGGAGCTTAGCTCATTTAATCAGTACTCTCTTTTTGGTATTGAGTTTGGTGGTGATGTTGCTTGGTACTTCTTTGCTGGTTTTCTACTGCTTGTTGCAGTTTGGATAGCAGAAAATATTATTGACTCACCTATAGGGCGTGCTCTGCGTTCAGTGCATGGTTCAGAAATAGCGGCGCGTGTAGTGGGTGTTGATACGTCCTACTATAAAAGTCTCGTCTTTGTTGTTTCTGCTGTTTATGCCAGCTTAATGGGCAGTATTTATGCCCACTTCTCAGGGTTTATTACCCCTCACCTTGCTAGTTTTGAACAATCCATAGTGCTTATTACCATGGTGGTTTTAGGTGGCATGGCTTCAACTTTTGGGGTGATTTTAGGTGCAGTGGTTTTGAAATTACTGCCTCAAGTTTTAGCTGATTTTCAAGAACTTGAAATGATGATGTTTGGTTTAATTCTAATGCTGACAATGATTTTTATGCCCAAAGGTTTGTTTCCAACCCTGCAAAATAAGTTAGCAGAAAGAAAGCGTAAGAAATCGGAGGAACAAGCATGACAGCTCTGATTGAGGTAACTGGGTTAAGCAAAACCTTTGGTGGCGTTCATGCAGTTGAAGCCTTAAGTTTTAGTGTTGATGCTGGGCAAATTTATTCAGTTATTGGCCCAAACGGCGCAGGTAAAACCACTCTGTTTAACTTAATAACGGGTATTTACACACCCACCCAAGGCGAAATTAAGCTTAACGGTGAAATGGTAGTAGGTTTAGAACCTAACCAGCTTGCTGAACGTGGTATGTGCCGTACTTTCCAGCAAATGCAAATTTGTATGAATATGACAGCCTTAGAAAACGTCATGTTAGGTCGTCACTTACAGCTTAAAAGCAGTTTTCTAACCACCATGCTACGCCTACCTTCTTTACTAAAAGATGAAGAAGATTGCCGTGACCATGCGGTAGAACTTATGAAGTTTGTAGGCTGTGGTGAATACCTAGAAACCGATGCCTCAGCTATGTCTTATGGTGCATTAAAGCGTTTAGAAATAGCGCGGGCTTTAGCTTCAAACCCCAAGGTGGTTTTGCTAGATGAGCCCGCAGCAGGCTTAAACGGCACAGAAACGGCAGCTTTAGAAGAGCTAATTAAAAAAATTGCTGCTCAAGGTATTACAGTTGTGTTAGTTGAACATGATATGAAGCTAGTAATGGGAATTTCAGACCGACTATTAGTGCTCAATTATGGCCGTAAACTGGCCGAAGGCACACCAGAAGAAATTCGTAATAACCCAGATGTCATTGCTGCCTATTTAGGTGGCTAAGCGTGGAGGCAAATAACATGACGCAAGAGCAAAATCAGGTTGCGCCTACTCGCTTACGTGGTGAGCAAGTCATTCGCACTATTGTTCGTGAACACCAAGGTTTATGGCGTATTATTGATTTAATGGACCTGCTAGAGCAGGACATGAATATCAATGCAGCCCTACCCGATGAACTGCTGTTTGGAGCTATTTTTGACTATATCCAACACTTTTCTAACCGAGTACACAGCCAGCCAACCGAAATACGCTTGTACCAACTATTAAAAGAAAAGTCTGCAGAATCGATACCTTTGCTAGAAAAACTAGAGAAAGGTTATGTGATAGGGCATGAAAAGCTTCAAGAGTTACGTCAACTATTAAAAGACTGCATGATTCATTGGCCAGATGGTCGAGAAGCCTTTGGTCATGGTTTAAGTCGCTTTAGTGCAGCTTTGCGTAAGCACATAAAGAAAGAAGAAGGTGTGGTTATTCCTAGAGCAAGAGACCTACTAACCGATGAAGATTGGGATAGTATTTTATCGGCTCGAGACCAACAGGACGACCCGCTCTTTGGTGATAGGGTTAGGGAAGAATTTCGTGACCTTCGCCACAAAATTATAAGTTTAACACCCGAGCGTTTAGGTGGTTTAGGTTTAGCGCATACAGGACGAGTCACGGCTCATCATGAAGGGCAGGAAATGCTCTCCATTAAAAACCTAGTGACTTCTTATGGGCAAATTGAAGTTTTGCATGACGTTGATATCAGCATTAATGCAGGAGAAATTGTCTCTTTAGTGGGCGCTAATGGTGCTGGTAAGTCTACTTTATTAATGACTATTTCTGGGCTACAGCCAATGGACAAAGGCCAGATGCAGTTTAATGGAGAAGACCTAGCCAAAGTAGCTGCAGATAAACGCGTAGGTAAAGGCATTGTTCAAGTGCCAGAAGGTCGCCAGGTTTTTAAAGATATGACGGTTTATGACAACCTTTTGCTAGGTGCTTATACACGGGGTAAAAGCACTGAAATTCAAGACGATATAGAAAGGGTGTACAGCAAATTCCCTATTTTAAGGCAAAAACGCTATAACCTAGCAGGTGAGCTTTCAGGTGGGCAGCAGCAAATGCTAGCCATGGGCCGTGCACTTATGGCTAGACCACGCCTACTACTGTTAGATGAACCTAGCATGGGGCTAGCACCCTTAATCATTGAAGAAATCTTTGAAATCGTGCGAGAGCTTAAAGATGAAGGCATGACCATCTTTTTAGTGGAACAAAATGCATCCCAAGCCTTAGCACTAGCAGACAGAGGCTATGTGTTAGAAACTGGGCAGGTAGTATTACAAGGCACGGGTAAAGAACTGCTTAGTAATGAGAAGGTGCGCGAGGCCTATTTAGGAATGTAAACTTTATTTGTTAGTAGAAGCTCTCTAAAAAAACATCAGATTAAAAACCTGGTGTTTTTTTTGTACCAAAAAAACGTGGTTTTATATCACCAATTTATGTGATTACTAAATAAAAAAACTTAAAATTCAGTTGGTTAACTCCATTGTATAAGGCCTGTAAATAAGGTAAATAAGTATGCTTACTATTGACACCTTCTAGTCGAAAGGTCTAATGTAAGGCATTACAATGTATTTTTGAGAAACATTATGTCATCGAAGCAGTTTGAATTGTTAAAGGTAAAGCAGGACGACCTAGTCGTTGGCAAGCCTACGCCTTATAAAATATGTGATTCCGACGGCCAAGAACTGGTTGAAAAGGGTACTCTTATTCAATCAGATATGTATAAAAAACTATTGGAGCAGGTGGGGTATTTTTCTAAAGAAATAAGAAAAATTAAACTAGCTCATTTCCCTAAGCATAAAAAAGTTAAACAGCCTTTTGTTTTTAAAGGCAGGGTAAACCCTTTTGCAGAATTTGATGATTTATGTGTTCAGCTAGAAACCTTGTTTAATGAAATGGAGTTCTCAAGAATCCAGCCTGAGGGTCGAGTAGAACGTAAGGTTTATGATATTGCAGCACATATTCAAGGTTTAGTTAACTACGATGCCGATGCGCTCATGGGAGCGGTCCACCTTTCTGACCGTTTTGAATACCATGTACACCACCCCATGCAAATTGCTATTTTAACTGAACTTATACTAGAAAGATTACAAGTCACGCAAGACGTTCGCATCAGCACCCTAGCCGCAGCTTTAACCAGCAACTTGGCAATGAACCCCTACCAAAAAGCTTTGAATCAGCAGAAAACGCCTTTAACTGATCAGCAGCGTAAACTGGTAAATAATCATCCATTGCTCAGTGCAAGGCAATTAGAAGAAGCGGGTGTAGAAAATGAGCTCTGGTTACAGCTAGTAGAGCAGCATCACGAAAAGCTCGATGGCAGCGGCTACCCTATGCAGCTAGAGGGTGAAGAAATACGTCGAGAAGCACTTATACTTGCTTTAGCCGATGTTTACTCAGCAATGATTACCCCTAGAGTTTATCGCGGCCCTATTAAGCTGACAGAATCACTCCGTGACTTATTTACTCAGCGTGGCAGTAAGTTTGACGATAAGCTAACCCGATTATTTATTAACGAATTAGGTTTATACCCACCTGGCATTTATGTGCGCTTAGAAAATGGTGAGCTAGCCGTAGTGGTAGGTCGAACGTCTGACTTTAAAGTCCCCATGGTGGCGAGTATAAGAAAATCAGATGGTAATATGCACTCTTCACCGCGTAGACATAGCACGAAAGAGCCTGGTTTTGCTGTTAAGTATGTGTGTGATCCAACCGAAAGGGTGAGAGTGGACCCATCACAGCTGTGGGGCTTTGAAGCGTTAAGAGTCAATATTAAAGTTGATTTATCGAGTGTTGATGAATTTATGCGTGGTCTGCGCTAGCTTAAAAAACCAAAATAAAGCCTTAATAAAAAGCCACTCAGTTTTTATATCTGAGTGGCTTTTTTTTGCTTTAAAATCTAGGCAGAAATGCGAGCAATTAAACTACGTTGATCTACTTTAACCTCGGTTAACTCTATTTGAATTTTATCAGTCACACGGTATTGCACTTCATCCTTAATTTTTATCCAGCTATTATCTGCATCACACATAATTTCATCTTTAACTGCATGAATGGAAGAACCAGGAATAAATACAGCAGCGCCATTAGCGATTAAACGAGCACGCATACCGCCTCGGTTAATATTAAATATTTCTGCTTCAAAACGTTCGCCTACTTTTTCTTCTAAAAAGCGTGCATACAGCCAATCTTTAACTTCACGTTCTGCCAAGCGGTTAGTTTTACGCGCTGCAGTTAGTTGTTCAGGCAAGCTCTCATCAATAGGTTGCGGAGTTTTACCCGCTAGAATAGCTTTAATAATGCGGTGGTTCAGCATATCGCCATAACGACGAATGGGAGAAGTCCAGGTGGCATAACCTTGAAAACCTAAGCCAAAATGGGGGCCAGGTAGAATAGACACTAAAGAAAAACCTTGGTAACGACGTAGGCGTGCATCTAACCAGCCAGACTCTAAGTTATCTAATGCAAGACGTAGGTGCCTAAAACCAAGCAAGGTATCTAGGTTTTCAGGGGTAAATGCTTCTTCGTGGTAGGTTAAACCCTGTTCAGCAATAAGCTCTACTGCACTAGCGACTTTTTCTGAATCAAAACCTTGGTGAACATTGTAAACACCCTGGCCTGCTTTTTCGGTTAGGAAGTTGGCAGCACAAACGTTGGCTAACAGCATGGCTTCTTCAACCATTTTATGACCAACACGACGTTCTTCAGTAACAATATCGACCAGTTTTCCATCGGCATCTAATACAAAGCGGTAATCAGGAAAGTCTTTAAATACTAGCGCGTTATTATGTCGCCAAGCCAAACGTGCTGCAGCCAAAGCCTCGAGAGCTTTTAAAGCTTCGGCAAGGTCTGGTGAGCTAGGCTGCCAATCACCTATACCCTCTAACCAATCTGATACCTTTAAGTAGTCCAACTTAGCTTTAGACTCTATCCAAGCAGCTGAAAACTCTGTTGACCCTAGTTGAGCACCCGACTCGTCTAAGGTGAGGGTTGCAACTAAAGCAGGACGACGTTGGTTTTCAACCAGCGAGCAAAGGTCATCAGATAAAACCTTGGGTAGCATGGTGACCGTGCGAGCAGGTAAATAAAGTGTAAAAGCCCGTAGTTTAGCTTCAAGATCTGCCGCGCTACCCTCTGCTACATAAGCAGTTGGGTCAGCAATGGCTACTTTTAATACCCAGCCACCCTCACTACGAGGTGTTACGGCTAAAGCGTCGTCCATATCTAAAGTAGACTCGCTGTCTAGGGTAAAGAAGTTGTCTGAGGTTAAATCTTGGCGAACCAAGCCTTCTGGGTCTGTTAAAGTCCAGTCTTCATCTATTACAGGTTGTTCGCGAGGTAAATTATGACGCGCTAAAATAACCCACCAAGGCGCATAGTGGTCATCACTTTTGGCAACAAGCTGTGTTACCTCAACAAAAAAGCTGGTGTCGTTAGGTTTTAATGGATGGCGCTCTAAATTAGCGACAACCCAATCACCCTCGGTGAGGTTTTTTTCATCTAGGCCATTTGCAGCTTTACCTTTAATGGCTTGTTTAATACTTGGGTGGTCTGGCACTACTGCTAGCTTGCCTTGTACTTTTTGTACCCGAGCAATAAAACGATTTAAACCCATTTCAATGAGTTCTTCTGGCTCAGCAGTTTCACGTGCTTGGCCTTTGTTGTCAGTTTCTTCATGTAAAACGGCTTTAACCACATCACCGTGCATTACTTTTTTCATATGGGGTGGGGGTACAAAGTAGCTTTTGCCATCTTCAGTTTCTAGAAAACCAAAACCACGGTCAGTGCCCTTAATGCGGCCTTCTATGCGTGGTGTTGTTTCACGCAATTGGGTTTTTAACTGAGATAGTAGAGAGTTATTTTTTAGTAGGGCATTTTGCATAGATTAAGAAACCTAGTTAGACGGCAAATAATGAAAAGCACACTATAACCACTCAAGAGGGGGTTACAAGTTGCAGCGATAAGTTTTTGTTAATTTATTTTTTATCAGGAACCATGTATTCCTGAATTTGAATTTGGCGCATTTCACTAGGGCTAGGTGCCATAAAGTGACCATACCAAACAGGCCCTGTACCAATTAAAAAACCAATAATGGCAAGGCTAAGACCAATTTTTTTGCGCTTTTCTTTAAGGGTGAGGCCAACAAGCACAATTACCACGCCAATAAAGTGCAAGAAAAAAATACTGGGAGCCATATAAAAAATTTCCATCTTGTTGATAGGTGGGTGAGGCAAGTAAACTGTGGGGTATTCTACCTCATAGTTGTTTTTCATTTCAGTGCTGGAGTCAGTTATGTTGCATCCACGTAGTTTTTCTCATTTAGAAGCCGCCGCTAAGGTTGCAGCAATACAAATGAATTCAGCGGCAGACTGGTCTGTTAACCGTGATAAAGCCGCCCAACTGATTGGCCAAGCAGTAGACCAGGGAGCAGAGCTAGTAGCCCTGCCTGAATACTTTCCAATCATTACTCCAGATGAGTCTGCCCGTTTTGCCTTAGCTGAAGACGATGGGCAAGGGCCCATGCAAGACTTTTTAGCAGAACAAGCACAAAAGCAGGGCATTTGGTTAGTGGGTGGTAGCCTGCCACTAAAAAGCTATGCGGCAGATAAGCTAACCAATACCTGCTTAGTGTATGGCCCTAATGGTCAACGTGTGGTGCGTTATGACAAGGTACACTTATTTAGTTACCAAAAGGGTGAAGAACGATATAACGAAGCTGCAACACAAATAGCGGGTGATCAGCCAGTTAGTTTTGATACGCCTTTTGGGCGAGTTGGCTTAGGTATTTGCTATGACCTGCGTTTTCCCGAGCTATTTCGTAAGTTAGATGCAATAGATTTACTGATTCTACCCGCTGCTTTTACTGTGCCTACAGGCAAAGCTCATTGGGAGCTTTTATTACGTGCTAGAGCGGTAGAAAACCTTTGCTATATGTTAGCGCCCGCTCAGGTAGGCGAGCACGCAGGCGGACGTAAAACCTATGGTCACTCTATGTTTATAGACCCTTGGGGTGAAGTTTTAGCCTATCAGCCAGAAGACGAAGGCGTGGTCTTAGGTGAGTTAAATGCTGCAAGGCTGCAAGAGGTACGCACCCAGTTACCAGCCTTACATCATAGGCGCTGGTAATTAATTCAAGGATAAAACTATTCAGGGCTAAGATTAAACATATTACTCTTGAGGCGGGTTTCTAGCAGGTCTTTTAGTAAAGCCAACCAAGTGTGTTCAGGTTCGCGCTCTACGGTTAACAAAGTAAGTTTGCCCTGGCTGGCAGCATCTAAAAGCTGAGTAAGTTTTTGAGGCTGTAGATGTATCTCTTCACGATAAGCTTGTGTAAAGCTTTTCCAGTCTAGCTCGCCCTTAACTAGCTGACGTTTCAACCCACTACTAGGGGCGGCATGTTGGCACCAAGAGTCAATGTTTAAATCATGTAATTCACGACTATGGGGTGAGACAGGGTCTACTAAAATTCTAGTTCCATCCTGGTCTTCTTTTGCTGCATAAATCCATTTAATAGCTATTTCGTGTTTCATAACGCCTTCTCTGTTGAATTGGACTGACGCTGGCGCTTCACTCAGTTAGAATAGCCCGCTTAGCTCTTTTCCCTCGGGGGTTGTTTTGTTTGTAACCTTAACTGATTGGCTGCGTCCATTATTACTCACAACGAATGATGATCGTGAGACGGGTGAAATTTTAGCTGAGTGTAGTTTACCTCAGTTAGCCGATGCCTATAGCTTTTTACACCGTGCATGGCACCAAACTTCTGCCAGTGATCTAGTCAGTAGTGTACAGGTGTTAGCTGCTATGCGGCACCTGCATTGGATAGATTCTAACGAAAGCCAAGCCTGGTTAGAACTTTTTGCCCAGCGTTTGCAGCAAACCTACCCAACTGCCGAACAGCTACTAGCTCGCCTTGAAGAGGAAGACTATGGGGTAGCTAAATTAAAACGCATGGCCCAAGCCGACTTTTCAAACTGGCAAGCCAAGTTTAGTGTTGAGTGCACTTTAGATAAGCTCAGCTTGCAACTACCCAAGGCTTTGCAAGCGCGCAACACCCCTATAGGTTATGCATTAGCCATTCGTTCATCTAGCTTTGTTGTTTATCAACAGCCCCTAGACAACAAAGAAAAGTTAAAAGAAAAATTTTGGCCAGATGTGCAAGCCACTCTTAATGAATATTGGCAGGTTCATTCAGGAAAAGATTGCCGACAGCTTTTGTATTGGATGGCAGGGCAGGGTCAGCGTTATGCATGGCAACTCGATGCGGCCTGGTTACAGCAAGCAGAAGAGTCTGATCGCCAGGTTTGGCGTAGTGAGCTACCTGAAGGTTACGAAGACTATGCTAATGTACTAACCCAATTAGAACCTGGCAGCCAGTTAGATGTTGCAGCCTGGGATTGGGTACGCATGGCAGACCTTGCCTTTGCTGGTTACTTGGCTGGTTATTTAACTCAAGCTGAGTGGCGTACATTTGGTTTGGTAGCACTTTGGTTATTGCGTAGTCAGTACACTTCTTGGCAAGCCTTAGCTAATAGCTATTTATTGGGCTATCAGTTGTGGCAAACCCAAACAGAATACACTTTAAGCCCTGAGTTAGAACACACTTGGGAGCTACTCTTAGAATCTCCCTTCTCACCCTTTCAGCAGCTAGATTGGCAAGCCCTAGCCTTAGATCACCCAGATTTTCGTGATGCCAGGGCCAACTTTTCAGCTGGCTTAGACGAGCCATTTTTATTAACCGCTCTAGTGGCGAGCTTGCGAGACGATGCCAGCCTATTAACTGGCTTAGCACCCGATGAATTACCTGATGAGCGTCGTGATGAAGCCAAAGACTATTTATTTGCAGGTTTAGATATTCATCCAGACGAAGCCCTAACTTCAACCTTGTCGCGCTTTTGGCAACCCGGACGAGTTCATCATTATGATCAACTGGCTTTAAACAGCCGAATAAATAAAGCACCACGCTTAGCTAAAAACCTAGCTGCAATACCCGAGGTTTGGGAAATATGGCAGCAACAATTGCCGGAACTAGCCGAGCTAGTGAAACATCCAGCAGGCATAGTAATGGCAGAGAAGTATGCTTTTTACTTAGTTAAGGCTGAAGAAACCCACCATTACCCAGCAAAAGATAGGCAGCAGCTTACCCTAGCGTTAAAAGATTATTTAAGCTGGCATTATTCCACTGCTCAAGAAATGCTCCAAGCGTGGCGGGGATGGGATGAGCTTTTATCTAAAGCAGAAGATGAAAAACCTTTATTGATAGAGCTAGATTGGCACTTAAAAGACCCAGGTAGCTTGTTTCGTTTTATTCCTTGGAAGCGCCCACCGGTTAGCTTTACCGAGCCAGGTAAACCAGTGAGCGAAGCCGACCTAGCGACCTTGAACCTAGTGGGGCCTTTAACTGGTATTCATTGGTCTTGGCCAGAAAAGTTGCCCGCTTGGCCAGCCCAAGAGCTTAAAAGCCTCTTACAAGATACGCACTTATTTCAAACGGCTGATGATTTAATTGATTACCTTAACCACCTCTATCATGCAGGTGACAGGCAAGAATACTTAATCGCTTTTTCGCCCTTCACCTTAAATGAAGCAAGGTTAGATGCTGAAATAGAAACCCATGCAATTGAAGAACGTGATGAAGAGCAAGAAGCTTATTATCAACGCTTATTAAGAGTGAAGCACAATAGCTTAGGCATTAATGACGTTGATTTAACTGCTTGGGATATGGTGCAGCTGGTTGATTTAGCCGTAGCTGGTTACCAGCTTAATTGGTTAGATGACGACCAGCTCCATGCTTGGTTAGCCAAAGTACGTGATTTAATAACCCAGGAGTATTCTGGTTGGGATGACTTTGCACGCGCTCTATTAGCGGGTTATAACTTTTTTATGAATGAATCAGCAACTAGGTCTGAACTCTTAGAAACCTTTAGCCAACGCTTACTTAGCCTGCTGATAGCTGTACCTCCTCAAGTTGGGCTTTGGTACACCCTAGCTTGGCCTGGGGAAAGAGCAAGGGAATGGAATCAAGCTGCAACGGCCTTAACAACCGCTAAACAGCGTTTGCACTAGCTGCTGATTAAAGCTGGTGCTTGGCCACTAAACTGCACAACCAGTTGTAACAGTAAGTCATTTAATGGCTCACCCGAGCCTTTAATGGCCTGATCGCATTGGTTGGCCAGTTGTAAAAGTTGTTGGGCTTGCAGAGGCGTTAAGCGTTTTGAGGCTTTAGCGTAAAGCGGTTTGCGTGTATCCCAAATGCGTAATTGCTGGCAAAGGGTGTCGAAGGGTAAGCCATCATTTAACTTGTAGGCTAGGTGAAAAGCTTGGCGAATTTCTCTAGTTAATGCCCAAAGCAATAAAGGCGCTTCCGTTCCTTCAGCTTGTAAGCCGCGTAAAATTCTAACTGCTCTATTACCCTTGCCCTCTAAACAAGCATCGGCTAAATCAAATAAACTATAGCGGCTGGCATCTTCAATTAAACTTAGCAGTTTTTCAGCGTTTAACACTTCACCTTTATTAACAAACAGGCTGAGCTTTTCTATTTCTTGAGCAGCAGCCAATAAATTACCTTCAACTTTTTCTGCTAAAAGCGTAGCCGCTGCAGGCTCTAGCGTTAAGCCACTGGTTTGGCAACGCTGGCTAATCCACTGAGGCAGCTGGTTAGCACTAATAGGCCAAATTTGTACAATTAAACCTGCTTGATCAACGGCTTTAAACCAAGCACTTTTAGTTTGTGCTGCATCTAACTTATTGCTTGTAAATAGAAAAATATCTGGGCTGTTAGCTAGTTGCTGGCAAAGGGTTCTTATTACCTCACCACCCGGTTTACCAGGTTTGCTAGCACCTAAACGCACTTCTATAAGTTTGCTATCACCAAATAAAGACAGGCTAGCAGTTGCCTCAAGCAAACTATGCCAAGCAAACTGAGCGCCAACATCGTAAACCTCGCGCTCGGTTATGCCCTGTTGCTTAACCTTTGAACGAATCAGGTCGGCAGCTTCTTGCATTTGTAAGGGCTCATCGCCCGTTAGCCAAATAATTTTGGGCAGTTGCTTATTAAGGCTAGAGCTTAATTTATTAACCGCGATTTTCATTACTGAAGTGCCTGAATGCGTAAAGTCAGCTGACGGATTAAATCATCTTCCATACTGCGCAAAAGTTCTTTGCGTAAGCTATCACGCGTTAGCAGACTGTCGGTATCAGAGTTATAAGAATACTGACGGTAGGCCTGAAGAACCTCATCAGTAAACAAAGCTTCACCTTGGCTATCTCTAGCGCTAGCGGTAATTTGCAGACTTAACTCAAACTCTTCTCTTTGACCAAAAACAACCTGACGTTGGCTAGAGTTAAAATCTTTAAGCTCTAACCTAAGTTTACTAGGATCTAATTCTTGGCTAATAACCACACCCGATTGTTCTAGTTGCCTTGCTAGGGTGGCGGCTAAATTATTAGCGCCCCCTTGGCTACTAATATATAAAGGCTGCAAGTTTTCTGGCAGCTCAATAAAGCCACGCAAACGAAAACCACAGGCACTTGTTACCAGTACCACTAGCAGTAGTAATGCAATGCCTAAATGTGGCTTTATTGGTGACTTTATTAAGCTAGGCATTTTAACCAACCACTAGGTTAATTAATTTACCAGGTACCACTATAACCTTGCGTAGTGTTTTACCATCTAGGTACTTCTGTACCTTTTCATCTTCCAAGGCTATTTTTTCAATGGCTTCTTTATCTGCATTAGCTGGCAGCTCTAGCTGTACACGTGGCTTACCGTTTATAGAAACCGCCATATTAATGGTGTCACGCGTTAAAGCAGACTCATCCACTTCAGGCCAAGGCGCATCAATCACGCTGCCTTCTTTGCCTAAATCTTGCCAAATTTTATGGCAAATGTGCGGAATAATGGGCGATAACATAACAGTTAAGGCTTCATAACCTTCACGCGCTACAGCCAGGCTAAGCGGATCTAAGGCATTAAAGCGAGATAACTCGTTGGTTAGCTCCATAACCGCTGCAATGGCAGTGTTAAAAGTAATGCGGCGACCCATATCGTCGGCCACTTTTTTAATGGTTTCATGGGTTTTGCGACGCAGATTCTTTTGTTCAGCCGTTAACTGGCTTAAGTCTAGCTCGCCCGGTGTTCCTGCCAAGAGGTGTTGGTGTACCAAGCGCCATAGGCGTTTAAGGTAACGACTAGCACCTTCTACCCCAGTATCTGACCATTCCAAAGATTGATCGGGTGGGGCAGCAAACATAATAAACAAGCGAACAGTATCGGCACCGTAAAGGTCAATCATGGATTGTGGATCAACACCGTTATTCTTCGACTTGGCCATTTTTTCCATACCACCGATTTCAACGGGTTGACCGTCGGTGGTTAAAATAGCACTGGTCGGTCGACCTTTAGCGTCTTTTTCTACTTCTACATCGGCAGGGTTAAACCACTCTTTGCCGCCATTGGGTAAATTACGGTAGAAGGTTTCAGCAATAACCATGCCTTGGGTAAGCAACTGCTTAAAGGGTTCGTCGCTATTTACTAAACCAAAATCACGCATCAGTTTATGGAAAAAACGCGCATATAGCAGGTGCAAAATAGCGTGTTCAATACCACCGATATACACATCGACAGGTAACCAATAATTAGCCCGTTCATCTAACATGGCATCGTTATTGTCGCTGCTACAAAAGCGTGCGTAATACCAGCTAGATTCCATAAAGGTATCAAAGGTATCGGTTTCACGCTGCCAGCCATCTTCAAGCTCGTAAAAAGCTGGCATTTTTTTAATGGGCGAACCGCCAGAAGCATCAAACTCAACTTCTAAAGGTAGTTCAACAGGTAAGTCTGCATCGGTAACAGGGCGGGTTTCGCCATTAGGACCATTCTCAACAGGAATGGGCGCACCCCAATAACGCTGACGAGAAACACCCCAATCACGCAGGCGGTAGTTAATTTTAATGCGACCCTTGCCTTGTTTTTCTAACTCACCAGCAAGAGCATTAAAAGCGGCATCAAATTCTAAATCGTTGTATTGAGACGAGTTAATTAAACGGCCTTTTTCTTCAAAAGCAGCTTGGCTAATGTCACATTCTTCACCAGCTAGTGGCTCAATGACCTGCTCAATGTTTAAGCCGTATTTGGTAGCAAATTCCCAGTCACGTTGGTCGTGGGCTGGAACAGCCATAACAGCACCTGTGCCATATTCCATTAGCACAAAGTTAGCCACCCAAATAGGCACTTGACGACCGGTTAAAGGATGCACAGCCTCAAAGCCGGTTGCCATGCCTTTCTTTTCCATAACAGCTAGGTCTGCTTCAGATGTACCACCCTTAGCACACTCAACCAAAAATGCGGCTAGCTCAGGGTTGTTTTCAGCGGCGGCTTTAGCCAGCGGATGACCAGCTGCAACAGCCACATAAGTAACACCAAACAAGGTATCAGGGCGAGTGGTGTAAACTTCTAAACCTTCAGGTAAAACTTGCTTGGCCTGTTCAGTTAAGCCAAAAGTCATTTCCACGCCGCGAGACTTACCTACCCAGTTGCGCTGCATGGTTTTAACTTGCTCAGGCCATTCAACTTTTTCTAGGTCGGCTAGCAACTCTTCAGCATAGTCAGTAATTTTTAAGAACCACTGAGGGATTTCTTTACGCTCAACTAAAGCGCCAGAACGCCAACCACGACCGTCAATTACTTGTTCGTTCGCTAAAACGGTTTGGTCTACTGGGTCCCAATTCACCATGGCATTCTTTTTATAAACCAAGCCTTTTTCAATTAGCTTGCCAAAAAACCACTGTTCCCACTTATAGTAAGAAGGGTCACAGGTAGAAAACTCACGGCTCCAGTCATAAGCAAAACCCAGCGACTTAAGCTGGTCACGCATGTAGGCAATGTTTTGCTGAGTCCACTTGCCAGGCGCAACATTATTTTGAATAGCAGCATTTTCAGCAGGTAGGCCAAAAGCATCCCAGCCCATAGGCTGCATTACATTTTTGCCATTCAAACGCTGAAAGCGACTAATAACATCGCCAATGGTGTAGTTACGCACATGACCTATATGCAGCTTGCCGCTAGGGTAGGGAAACATAGAGAGGCAATAGAATTTTTCGCGGCTAGCATCTTCAACGGCTTTAAAACATTGGTTTTTATCCCAGAAGCTCTGAGCCTGTTGCTCCAGTAGACTGGGTTGGTAATCGGGGATCTGGGTGTCCATTTTGTCTCGGTTAAATTAGTTAAAAAATAGAAAAGATAACGCCTTAGAATACACTAAAAAAGAGCTAAGATGTAGCAGCTATAACAGGGAGAATAAGCCTAATGCATAACTCAAAGCATAAATTTTTTTACTGGCTGATAGAGCTACTTGCTTATTGGGAAGGACGAATACAGCCATCACAACTAGCCAGTATTACGGGTGTTAGCCGACAACAAGCCAGCAAAAAGCTAAGTGAGTATCGGCAAAATAACTTACAAGCCTTAAAGTTTTGCAATAAACAAAAAGCATATTTGCCGACCGAAAAACTTCTACCCAGCTACATAACCTGCGAGGTAGGTGAGTATCTACGCTGGATTACTGGCCAGAATATACAGTATGAAAGAGCATTAGCTAACACTTGCTTAGCACCACCTATGAGGCCTATAGCACCTGAGCTAATGCGAGCTTTGTTACAGGCTTTACGAGAACAGAAGCGAATAGAAGTTAACTATGTTTCTATTAGTAATCCTGATCACGAAGGACGAATTATTGTTCCTTACCATTTAGTTAATACAGGCCAAAGATGGCACTTACGTGCTTGGTGTGAAAAAAACCAGGATTTTCGAGATTTTGTATTAGGTAGATTCCAAGGTAAGGCTGAATTATTAAACAAAAGCACAATAAGTTTTTTAGATGATGCAGCTTGGCACACTCACGTTTCTATTATTGTTGCACCTGACCCAAGGCTAAGTGCTGAACAGCGAAGAGTAGTTGAGTTTGAATATGCCATGCAAAATGGCCAGCTAGAAATAATAACGCGAGCCTGTTTAGTTAGCTATAAATTACAGCTTTTAAATATAAATCCACGTATTTATGAAGCAGAAGCAACAGCGCAGCAATTAATAATTATCAACAAAAATGACATTAAACCTTGGTTGTTTGAGTAGAGCTAATAATATTTAGCAAAGGACTGTCGGCTTTGTTTACAGTGTTTTTTTTACAGGCTTGTAATTGGATAGAAGTTTTAGCATTGTTGGGTAAGTTAAATTTTAAAACTAAGGAAGGTCATGAGAAGGAAAAAAACAATAACAGTAAAACCAAAAGCACACCTTGTTGATTTTAGTGTTTGTCCAGCTAAAACTTTTGAAGCTGGACATGGTTTTAAGTTAGGGCGTAGTGTTGAAAATCACTGTCATATTGTTGGTGAAGTAGCGCGTGAAATCATTCATCGCTTACCTACCAAACACCTTTTTCCACCTGGCTCCGCATTTACAGCAGCAACCCACGATATAGGCAAAGTTAGCCCTACCTTTTATAACAAGCTGATGCGTGCTTGTGGCTTGCCATTAATTCCTAATGTAAATCCTGACTTAGAAAAGCAATGGGGTGGCCATGCGGGTGTTAGCCAATTAACCGCCAAAGCAATGAATGCACCTGAATATATTCCTGAAATTCTTGGTCAGCATCATGGATTTACACCACCTGTCAGTGGTAAACGAGCGAATGACGATGTTTTCGGTAGCACTGCTTGGCAGCAAGAACGAGAAAAGCTGGTGCTAGCATTACAAGAAGCGTTAGGTGAAAGCTGGCCAGAAATAAAATCTTATGCTCAAGCGCGTTTGTTAGCTGGCTTAACAAGCGTTGCAGACTGGATAGGCTCAGGTGAACACTTTGATGACCCAACAAAAGATTGGCAAAAAAATATCAGGGTGGCGCTTGATCAAGCAGGTTTTGTGCAGCCTACCTATAAAAAAGATTTAAGCTTTGAACAGGTGTTTGGTTTTCCTCCACGCGAAGCGCAAAGCTTGTTAATTGAGCAGGCGGCTAGCCCAGGTGTTTATGTGTTAGAAGCACCAATGGGTTTAGGTAAAACCGAAGCTGCACTTTATGTAGCTTATCAGCAGTTGTCCACAGGTAACACTAGCGGTGTTTATTTTGCGCTTCCTACCCAACTGACCTCTAATAAGATTTTTGAGCGCTTCCAAGGTTTTCTTGATCAGATACTGACCGAAGATTGCGAGCAGCGTTCTTTGCTGCTGCATGCTAACGCTTGGCTTTATGACACTGATATGGGTGAAGAAGGGCGACCGGGTGGCGCTTGGTTTAATCAAGCTAAACGTGGGCTTTTAGCACCTTTTGCGGTGGGTACAATTGACCAAGCTTTAATGGCAGCTATGCACGTAAAGCATGGTTTTGTTCGTGCTTTTGGGTTGGCAGGAAAAGTCGTGATACTTGATGAAGTCCATACCTATGATGCCTACACAGGCACGTTGCTAGATGCTTTGGTTAAATTGCTTCGTGAACTAGATTGCACCGTTATTATTTTAAGTGCCACGCTTAACCAAGAACGTCGCCAACAAATAATTGGTAGCCAAACTAGCTCGATGGCTTATCCGTTGATTACCTCATTTCCACAAAAAGCCAATGAAGTAACCGAGGTTGTTATACCTAAAGGTGATTCACGGCAAGTACACATTCATTTGCAAGAAAATGATGACCTTGCCCTTGAAGAAGCTCTGAAACGTGCGGAACAAGGTCAGCAAATTTTATGGATAGAAAATACGGTTAAAGAAGCCCAAGAGCGTTACCTAGATTTAGCAGCACGTGCAAATGAATTAGGCGTGGCTTGTGGTTTGCTACATTCACGTTTTACTTTGCATGATCGTCACAAAATTGAAGAAAAATGGGTAGGTTTATTCGGCAAACCTGGCTGGCTACAACGCCAACAACAAGGACGCATTTTGGTCGGAACACAAGTGCTAGAGCAGTCGCTGGATATAGATGCTGATTTTATGGTGAGCCGTTTTGCACCCACCGATATGTTATTACAGCGGTTTGGCCGTTTATGGCGGCATGAAGATACACCACGCTGCAGTTTTGCTAAGCCAGAAGCTTGGTTGTTAGCACCCAAACTCAAACCAGCTATTGAAGCCCCAGCGGCAGAATTTGGTTCCAGTGCTTTTGTGTATAGCCCTTTTGTGTTGTGCCGCAGCTTAGAAGTATGGCAAGGCAAAACTCAAGTTACATTGCCCGATGATATTCGACCACTGATTGAGGACACCTATAAAGCGCGCGAAGAACAGGGTGCAATGTTGCGTTGGTTAATGGAGCTAAAGGAAGGCAGCCGTTACAAAATAGGCCAGCAAACATTACAGCAGTTAGCCAATATATCATTAGCACAAACGGGTGTTACCTTGCCTGAAAGTAAAGCTCAAACACGCTACAGCGAAGCAGATAACTTCGAAGTGCTTATTTTGCGCTCGATTAAATACGACCAAGAAAGCCAAGCAGGTGTACTTGTTTTAATCACGGGTGAGCAAATTGTTTTACCTTTAAGGCGTTCACAGCTAGGGAGAGCAGATTGGCGTAAATGTACTGCTAAATTAATGCAGCATCTTGTGAACGTGCGTATTGCCGATGCCCCTAAACAAGTACCCACCCAAGTATTAAAGCACTTTGGTTTACAACATTGTTTTTATTTAGGTAACCCAGATTGGCAAGATGATGAGAGTTTATTAAGAGTTGCTTTGCTAACTGAAACTGATGAATTAAAAGGAATAGAACACATGACTATTCACGATAAATACCCTTTGGAATACCGAGATGATTTAGGTTATCAGGTAATCAAAAACTAGGAGTTACCAATGGAAAATCGCTTTAACTTAATTGATGAGCCTTGGATACCTGTTACCGATCAAGGAAAGGTAAGCCTAAGGCAGATATTTACCGAGCCTGAATACCGCAGTTTGGGAGGAAATCCTGTTCAAAAAATTGCGTTGTTAAAATTGCTGTTAGCTATCGCACAAGCGGCTGCAACGCCCAAAGATGAACAAGAGTGGCAAGCGTTAGGGGCACAGGGTTTAGCCAAGCGTTGTTTGGCATACCTAGATAAATGGTATGACCATTTTTACCTATATGGCGATAAGCCTTTTTTGCAGATGCCTGCAATAGCTACTGCAAGAGCACTTTCATATGGTGCTTTTGTTCCCGAAGTCTCAACAGGAAATACGACAGTCCTTAATCACTCACAAGTTGAGCGTGAGTTAAGTGAAGCAGATAAAGCTTTGTTGTTACTCACACAAATGGGATTTGCACTGTCAGGTAAAAAAACAGATAACAGTGTAGTCCTTTCTGAAGATTATGCAGGTAAAAAAAATAATAAGGGTAAGCCGTCTTCAGGTAAAGCGGGGCCGTCAGTCGGGCACATGGGTTTTTTGCATACATTTTTATTAGGAGTGAACTTGCAAACAAGCCTTTGGCTAAACCTTTTTTCTAAGCAGAAGCTTACCCAAATGAAATTATATCCTGAAGGAATGGGGCAAGCCCCATGGGAAGAAATGCCAGTAGGTGAGGGCTGTGCTCGGGCAAAACAGCTGAAACAAAGCCTAATGGGAAGGTTAATTCCTTTATGCCGTTTTTGTTTATTAACACCAGAAGGTATGCACTACTCTGAAGGTATTGCACACGCTGGCTATAAAGAAGGAATGCTTGATACCAGTATGGCTGTTAATTATTCCCTTAAAGATCCAAAAGCCTTGTGGGCTGATCCTGAAAAAAGACCTTGGCGAGAACTTACAAGCTTGTTGAGCTTCTTTGAGCAATCAGGATCGCAAGGCTTTCATTGCTGGCAAGTGCATAACGGCTTAGATCGTATCAGAGAAGCGGTAGACTATTTTACGATTTGGTCTGGCGGTTTGAGAGTAAGCAGCAATGCAGGTGAGCAATATGTCTCAGGAAACAACGATTCTGTTGAATCGCAAGTAGGGTTAGAAAGTGCAGTATTGGGTGAAGGGTTTTATGTCCAGCTTAAACAAGAAATGGAAGCTTTGGAGTCGCTTGCTAAAAATCTTTATGGGCGTGTTATAGGTTATTTTAAAGACCAGAAGCTTGATGGTGCAAAGTTAGCAGCACAAGCTACACAGCTCTTTTGGCAGTTATGCGAGCGCGATTTTCAAACACTTGTTGATAACTGTGAACCTTTAGAGGAAACCAACAAAGTGCGCCAACAGCTACGCCGCAAGTTTTCAAACTACCAACAACAAGCTTATGACTTTTATTGCCCTAAGGGTACTGCAAGGCAATTAGATTACTGGGTGCAGCATCGCCCTAATAACTTTAAATATTTAGCACAGGAGGCTTAATCATCATGCAAGCTGCTCAACAAGCAATACCAAAGAATAAAACCAATAAAGAACAGCAATTTGTTCACTACATTATTGACCGTTGCAACCAAGATAAAGGTTTTATTGCAAAATTACGCCGCGCTGATAACCCTGCTACTGAATACCAAAGTTGGGAAATATTAGGGCCGTGGATTGATCTTGAAAATAGTTATGAGCGTCTTCCCTATGCAACCATTGCAGCAGCCATTGCTAGAAGTAAAGCAGATAAAAATGGAAGCTTGCCTTTAGGTAAAGCCATTGCGATGTGTTACCCAGAAGCCGGTGGTGCTGACAAGTATAGCGACCAAACCAAAGCACGTTTGCGCCGTTTATTGGCATGTCATGATGTTGCTGAAGCCTGCCGTATTTTGCGCTCAACCTTAACTTTAATTGATAGTAAGTTAGGCCAACCCATAGATTTTTCAGCCCTGCTTCGTCAACTACGCTTTTTTGGTGAATCCAGCAAAATCAGGTGGGCGAAAGACTTTTATAATCAGCGCGATCAAGATAAGACTACGGAGGTGCAAGAATGACTTTGATAGCTAGTGTTTTGCACCTTGATCGTCAAGCCATTAAAGCATTGAAAATCACTAGTCCCTATTCACTGCACCGCGTGGTTTATAGCTTGTTTGAAGATGTGCGCAGCGAGCAAGAAAAACAAGCCAGTAAAAGTAGCGGTCTACTTTATGCGGATCAAGGGGGTGACTATAAAAGTCGTAAAATTCTGCTGCTTTCTAATCGACCACCCCAAGAAAAGGTTGATGGGCAGTACGGTGAAGTACAAAGCAAAGCAATTAGTGACAGTTTTTTAAACCACGCAAACTACCGCTTTAAAGTAATTGTAAACCCAACAAAACGTGACAGTGCTAGCAAAAAGCTACTAGCAGTAAGGGGAAGAGAAGCTGTACATGATTGGTTTGCTGAACGTGCTAAAACCAGCTGGGGCTTTGATGTTTCACCTGCCCAGTTACAAGTCGATTCAATTAATGTGCTGCAATTTAAAGATAAAAACCAACGCGATATAACAATGGCACAGGCAAGTGTGCAAGGCACTTTACAGGTAACTAACCAACAACAGTTTATTAACAGCTTTAGTCAAGGTGTAGGCCGTGGTCGTGCTTTTGGCTGTGGGTTGTTACAACTCGTTCCTTTAATAGAAAACCCTTTTGCTTAATAAAAACAGGAAAATAACGATGAAAAATACTTACACCAATACCCGAATTGAATTCCATATTTTGCAATCCTTCCCCGTTACCTGCTTAAACCGTGATGATGTAGGTGCGCCTAAATCAGCAGTGGTTGGAGGTACGCCTAGGGCACGTGTTAGCTCGCAGTGTTGGAAGCGTCAAGTTCGCTTAGCCATGCAAGATTTTGGTATTAAGTTAGGTATTCGTACCAAGAAAGTAGAGGGCTTGTTACATAAAGCTTGCGTAGCAGCTGGCGCTAGTGAAGAGCAGGCTACCGCTTGTGCAGAAAAAATTTCCAAAGTATTAAGTGATGACACTTTGTTATTCATTAGCGAAACAGAAGCTAATGCCTTTGCAAATTACGCAAAAACACTAGAGTTTGATGCCAGTAAAATTAAGGATAAAGACTTAGGGCGTGTTGCTAAAAAAGCATTGAATGCGGCACATGATGCTTTAGATATTGCTTTGTTTGGCCGCATGGTTGCTAAAGCTACCGATATGAATGTTGAAGCCGCTGCATCGTTTTCTCATGCTATTTCTACCCACAAAGTAACTAATGAAGTTGAGTTTTTTACTGGGTTAGATGATTTGCAGGATGAGCCAGGCTCTGCCCACATGGGAAGCTTAGAGTTTAACTCGGCTACCTATTACCGTTATATCAGCCTAGACCTAGGCCAGTTGGCGCAAACCTTAGGTGATGATGCTGACTTAAAACCTGCTATCGAAGCTTTCACTAAAGCTATTTTTGTAGCAGTTCCAAATGCGCGTCAAACTACCCAGTCGGGTGCTAGCCCATGGGAGTTTGCGCGTGTATTGGTTAGAAAAGGCCAAGGTTTACAAGTACCTTTTGAAACAGCAGTACGTGCTAAAGAGGGTGGTTTTTTACAGTCCAGCGTTGCAGAACTTAAAGGCTATTTAGATAAAAAAGAGAAAATGACTGGCTCATTATTTGGCAAGTTAGCGGGTTATGAATGGGGTGAAGATGAAAACTACAGCATTGATAACTTGATTGAAAACTTACAAAGCCATGTGTAATGGGGGTGAGCTATGAGTGAACCTTATTTATTGCTTTGGTTAGAAGCGCCGCTGCAAGCTTGGGGGCATGACTCTAAGTTTGGCCGTCGCGATAGCCTAGACTTTCCCACCAAGTCAGGTGTCTTGGGCTTACTGTGTTGTGCTTTAGGTGCTAGCGGTAAGCAAACGGAATGGTTAGCACAGTGGGCAAATAGCGATATGGTGGTTGAGGCCTATGTTCGCCAAGGCAAAGAAGGCGAGCCAGTTACGCGCGAACCTTTGTTACGTGATTTTCACATGGTCGGTAGTGGTTATGATGACCAAGACCCTTGGCAAAATTTGCTGATCCCTAAGACAAGTGATGGGAAGAAGTCAGTCGGGGGTGGTGCAAAAATGACTTATCGCTATTACTTGCAAGACATGGCCTATGCGGTTGCCTTGCAAGGCCCACAAGCAGAGCTAGAAACCCTAACAGAAGCATTAAAAACCCCTGTTTGGGGTTTATACCTTGGCCGTAAGAATTGTGTGCCAACAGAATTTATTGGCCAAGGTGTTTACCCTAACTTAGATGCTGCAATGAATAGAGCGCATGAAATAGCCGCTTCTGAAGATAAAAACAGAACGTCCATTTTCAAAGTTCTACAGGGGGAGCATGAAGGCGAGGTGATCACTTTAAACGATGTACCCATACAATTTGGAGAACATAAGTTATACCGTGACCGACGTGTAACGGTAATACCTAGGGAGTAAGGTATGTCTGAGGGCACCCGTTTACTGGTTAAGGTAACACGCGATACCTTGCCGCAAGTTAAAGATAAATACCCTTTTATTTATCTTGAACGAGGGCGTTTAGAAATTGATGACAGTAGCATCAAATGGATAGACGCAGAAGCTAATGTCGTGCCTTTGCCGGTTGCAACGTTGAATGCCATTTTGCTTGGGCCAGGAACAACAGTGACACATGAGGCAGTTAAAATTGCCGCTGCTGCTAACTGTTCTATCTGCTGGGTTGGTGAAGATAGCCTGCTGTTTTATGCAGCGGGCTTTTTGCCTACTGCCGATACGCGCAACCTTAGGCAACAAATTGAGCTGGCAGCAGATGATGAGAAATCTTTAAATGTCGCTAGAAAAATGTTTGCTAGGCGGTTTCCAGATGCAGAGCTTACGGATAAAACCTTGCAACAAATGATGGGCATGGAAGGCCATCGTGTGCGAACGGTTTACCAAACTAAAGCGCAAGAATACCAAGTAGGCTGGAAGGGCAGGCAGTTTACGCCGGGTAAATTTGAAATCAGTGATATTACTAATCAGGTGCTAACGTCTTGTAACGCTGCTCTTTACGGTATTTTATGTTCTGCCGTGCATAGCATGGGCTATTCTCCACATATTGGCTTTATTCATTCAGGTAGCCCGTTACCCTTTGTTTATGATTTATCTGATCTATATAAAGAATACCTGTGTATAGATTTAGCATTTTCATTAACAAGAGACTTGGCGGGGCGTTACAACAAACACAAGGTTTCCAGTGCATTTCGAAGTCGCGTAATAGAGATGGATCTTTTAGCTAAGGTTGCTGTTGATATTCCTGAGCTGTTGGGAGGGAAACGTGCTCGTCGTCATAGCAAATGATTTACCGCCTGCGGTACGTGGGCGTATGAAATTATGGTTTGTTGAGCCGAGGCCTAATGTCTTTGTTTCAGGAATTAAAGACTCAGTTGCAACTAGCGTAATTGATTACCTTTATAAATACTGCCCAGCTAGTTCTGGCGTAATGATATTTAGGTCTATATCTAAACCGCCTGGGTATGAAGTTCGATCTATTGGCCCCACTCGAAAAACAATGACTGAAATCAGTGGATTGCAGTTAGTTATTGAAACCCTTAAAAACTAAAGAACACTAGGTGTTGTGTTTTAACTGCAGATCTTTAACAATGTGTTGCTGTCTTCCCCACGACCGTGGGGGTGTTTCCCCTGTAGGTATGTAGGGGGGTTACCCACAAAAGTCTTCCCCACGACCGTGGGGGTGTTTCCAGGGCAATAATAACACTGCCCCACCAAAAATCGTCTTCCCCACGACCGTGGGGGTGTTTCCTCGCTTACCCTTATTTTGTCCGTTGTATTTTTGTCTTCCCCACGACCGTGGGGGTGTTTCTAAATATTCTAGGCCGTGAACAGCATTTTTTCGGTCTTCCCCACGACCGTGGGGGTGTTTCCAAGTGCCTATGCTATAAGGCTTTACGAGCTTTGTCTTCCCCACGACCGTGGGGGTGTTTCCGTATCTGACGGAGCGCCCATCATAGGCAACGAGTCTTCCCCACGACCGTGGGGGTGTTTCCAATAAGTTTTTTTATTGTCGGCTGTAGTTTTGGTCTTCCCCACGACCGTGGGGGTGTTTCTTTGATATATAGCAAGCGACTGACCGCCAAGCTGTCTTCCCCACGACCGTGGGGGTGTTTCCTGGCATCGGGGTTCATTTCAGGGGCTGGTGGTGTCTTCCCCACGACCGTGGGGGTGTTTCCTTTAGCGCCTTTTATGCCGCCATCCATGCTGTGTCTTCCCCACGACCGTGGGGGTGTTTCTCAGCAAGCTTTAGACCGAATTATGATTGGCTTGTCTTCCCCACGACCGTGGGGGTGTTTCTCAAGCATTTTAAGCAGTAAAGATTTTGCAGTAGTCTTCCCCACGACCGTGGGGGTGTTTCTCCGCCATTACTTTCGTGGTTTCGTTTTGGCGTGTCTTCCCCACGACCGTGGGGGTGTTTCTCAAGCATTTTAAGCAGTAAAGATTTTGCAGTAGTCTTCCCCACGACCGTGGGGGTGTTTCTCCGCCATTACTTTCGTGGTTTCGTTTTGGCGTGTCTTCCCCACGACCGTGGGGGTGTTTCCTCGACCAAAAGCCACCTTGCCAAGCCTCTTGAAGTCTTCCCCACGACCGTGGGGGTGTTTCCACTTCTGACAGTTCTACCGCTAGCTACAAACTGTCTTCCCCACGACCGTGGGGGTGTTTCTTAATGTTGCGTGCGCTTCATGAACTTGCTGTGGTCTTCCCCACGACCGTGGGGGTGTTTCCCCGGTGTGATACCAAGCAAGTCAGTAGTTTTTGTCTTCCCCACGACCGTGGGGGTGTTTCTTCCTGCTGATTCAAAAGCCTGATTTAAGATTTGTCTTCCCCACGACCGTGGGGGTGTTTCCCTGGCTAGCTGGTCTTGCTGCTGCTGCTGTCGGTCTTCCCCACGACCGTGGGGGTGTTTCTAAGCGGCTGGCACCACCTTTGGCCGTGCCAGCGTCTTCCCCACGACCGTGGGGGTGTTTCCCGAAGCGTCCGGGAAGTGCGCCGCTTTAGGCTGTCTTCCCCACGACCGTGGGGGTGTTTCTGGCGACTCCAGTTATTAATAATGTGGATTTAGGTCTTCCCCACGACCGTGGGGGTGTTTCTGCGCTCTTTATTGCTAGGCCAGTGCGTTCTGAGTCTTCCCCACGACCGTGGGGGTGTTTCTCTCTTGCTCGCCTAAGTGTTTATCCGCGCCAAGTCTTCCCCACGACCGTGGGGGTGTTTCTACAGC
>NZ_KK366037.1:34193-191234 GCF_000686905.1 Marinospirillum insulare DSM 21763 | reverse complement strand
TGAGCATCAAGCCATTGCAAAAGCACTGAATTGTGACTTTTACTTTGCAGACCCTTATGCTTCTTGGCAACGTGGATTGAATGAAAATACAAATGGCTTAATACGTCAATACTGCCCCAAAGGTTCATGCTTTAAGCACTTAGATGATGAGCATTTTGAATTCATTATGCATCGTTTAAATAACCGACCTAGGAAAACACTTGGAATGAAAACACCAAATGAAGTATTGTTTGAAGAATTACAGGCTGTTGCACTAGCAAGTTGAATCCAAGTAATTATATTCTCTTTCAGATAAATCATGTTTAATAATGTCTATTTCATCGCCAGTGTTGGTGAAATCAAATTTTTTATTTAGTAGGCTGGGTTGCTCTTTTGCTACTTCTGCTAAAATACGTTGAGTTTCAGAGACCATGTCTGCAGCAGAGGTTTCTTGTTTTTTATGAAAATCATGCCTGTCTTGAAGATCTTTTTCTAAGGCTAGCTGTTCATCAGCAGACAGTTGATTTGTTACTACTTTAATAGTTGCCGTGTTCTGCTGTGATGATGTCGCTACCATATTTTGGGGTGTAGAGGTGTTGCCGTGTGCTTTTGGTATGCTTGTATGCATATTATTAATATAACTCGCCCGTGCTGACGAGTTTGCTGTAATGGGTGTAGGCATGAATGTTGAAGCCATCATTTTCATATTTAACTCCTTGTAAAATTTATCTGATATTGCATATAAAGATTTTTAAGTCTGACGCTTACAGTCTATACTGTAAATATGTAAATAGTAGTAAAGAACAGTAAGCGGGATCAGAGCCAATTTAAAAAGCCTAAACTTGGATCTGCCCCCTAGCTAATCCTTAAAATCGGTAACTTCTGTTCAACAAAAAGATTTTCAGCTAACTGCTTGGGTGAATTTAGGTTAAATTCTTTACCTGCAATTGCATAGGCTTCTTCTTCTAATTCCATAATGCGCCGCGCCATTTCTTGGGAATGCAGCTGCAGAACATCAATTTTTACACCTTGGCGCTCAATGCTTTCAGCAGCAGGAGGGCACGCTTGCCGGTAAAGTCGCATCATTGAAACTGGTTTAGATCAACGAAAAATATTTACCCAAAAACTTGACGCAGGATATGTAGTCAACTACATTGCAGCTATCAGTCTTTTATAGTGGTGTAACAAATCATGTTTGAGCTTAAAGATTTACCCAGTTATGAGACCCTAGTGAGGCTCGGGGAAGAATACCAAAACCCTGATGTGGATGGATTGCACAGCTGGCTTATCTGGGCGTCTGCTACCAGTGAAATGTTGGCAGCATTTGAAGCTAACCTTGCACAAACATGCGGGCTATCACAAACCCAATTCTTTGTTATGATCCTACTTAAGCGTAACCCTCAGGGTTTAAGCATTGGTGCATTGGCTGATGGTGTGTCGGTAACTTCACAAACAATGACCCGTGCAATTGACCGTATGGAAGCTAGCGATTTTTGCCATCGTAAGCCTGATCCAGAAGATCGCCGTTCATGGCTGGTGTACCTGACTGCTAATGGCAACGAAACATTAGGTGAAGCCTTGCCTGCTCATTACGCTTGGGTGGCTAAACTTATGTATAACTTTGATAGTGATGAGCGAGCCATGCTTAACCGCTTAATGTTGAAGCTGAATCAAGCAGGTATGCTTTCCTAAGAGATAGTTTATTGAGGTATAAGAGGCTTAAAAGTCTAGGTTCTCTTGTTTATATATGTAGCTTTCTACATATCAGTTAAGAACATAGGTCTGTAAGGAATATTGTATGTCTTCATTTAACACTGCTCCACCCTCGTTGGCCTTGCGAATGTTAGTCGTGCTCTGTGCGTTGGCCGTGGTTTCTTTGCTCTACTTACCTATACCTGTACTGCACTTACTAGAAGAAAGTTATGGAGTGGGGGCGACAGGCATGATTAGTGCTTTTGGCTTTACCTATGCCACTGGTTTTTTAGTTTTTGGACCGTTATCAGATTGGCTTGGCAGGCGAAAAGTAATGGTCAGTGGATTGATTGCACTCACAGTTATTACAATTCTACTGGCGATAGCGGACACACAGTATCAATTAGTTATTGGACGTATTTTACAAGGACTAATAGCAGCATCTTTTCCCCCAGTGGCGATTGCCTTCTTGGCGGAACGAGGGACGGTACGTCAGCGAGCTTGGAGTATTGCTTGGATGAGTACTGCTTTCTTGTCAGCTGGTTTGTTAGGGCAAATTTATGGCGGCTTAATTACTCTTCGCTGGGGAATGGGAGCTGCATTTTTGCCTTTAAGTGGTATTTATGCACTGACTGCTTGGCAACTTTGGCGTACAGCTAAAGATAAGCCAGCACCAATGAAGTTACGAAGCTTTTTAGGAAGTTATCTATCATTAGGTCGCTTATTAATTGATTCAAGGTTACGTCGAGTATATGTACCTGCTTTCTTTCTATTGATGTGTTTTGTTGCTTTTTATATGGGGCTAGATATGCGCTTTTCTGCCGAGCTGGCTCATCATGGTATTTCACCTCTGATGTTTCGAACCTTGGCTGCTCCAGCTTTTATTATACCTTTGGCCGTTGCTGCAATTATTCCTCGTTTAGGTGCAGAACGTGTTGTTAGTGTCGGCTTGGTCTGTGCAGCTTCAGGGTTAGCACTGAGTGCTTTAGCGGGTAGTAGTCATATTTGGGGGTTGTTAGTGGCAAGCTTTTTGTTCGTTGCTGGTATTGGTATTAGTGTGCCTGGGCTAATTATTCGGGTAACCAGTGTTAGTGATGCCTCAGTACGTGGGATGGCAGTAGCACTTTACACTTTTGTGCTTTGGGTAGGCGCTAGTCTCGGTCCTTGGCTGGCACAGCAACTCGCAGGTATGAGCCTCGAAGGTATGTTGTTTTTATTGTCGAGTTTACTAGGTGGGTGTGCTCTTTATGTCATTACAGGTTTGAGGCGTAACAATGAAGCTATCACTCACTCATCTAGTTTGTAACGCCACATTCATTACTGGAGATCTAGGATGAAAAAACGATTTTCCCAAACCTTATTGCTGACGATGTTTAGCGTTTCAGCAACTATTTTATTACCAGCCTACACTCAGGCTGCCACTCATAAGATTAAGGAGTATTCGATGGAAAATTCAGTTATATCACAGCTTGTGCCCACAACTCATAAAGTAGCTTGGAGTCGAGAGGTGAGTGTCGATGGTGAAGCTGCTATCTTGTCGCGTTATGTACGCAGGGATGATCGTAACAGTAATATAGAAGGAGAGCATTTCAGCTCAGTGGTCGCCACTGACGGTACTATAAAAGGATTTGCCAATCTCTCTCTTGATCTGGTTGACGCTCCTCTACCAAGTCCTGAACGTAGTAAAGAAATAGCACACAATTTCTTAAAAGAATATGCGCCAGAGCTATTGCCTCGAATGAAGATAAGCTGGGTCAAACCGCACGACGAACCTATTATGATTGAACGTAATGGTCGTAATGAAACCGTAATACTCACAGGCATGAAGGTCAAAGCCCGTAACCTAGCTGACGGCTTATGGTTTTGGGTTATTGTTGGTGCAGATGAGCAGCCGTTGATCTTTGAGCGTGATATTACTTGGATTTCTTTCCCTGGTCATCGTAAAACCGAAAAATGGCTGCATGATAGCTGGCTCAAGGAACGGCTATAAACAATAATTAATTAAATTTTGTTCTAATAATATTAAAAAATAAAATATATGGAGATATTTGAAATGCGTCTTGTAGTAGGGAATCGTTTAAAGGTAAGTATTTCGGATTTGATTTAAGTGTAACGAAATCCATAGTCATAGGGGGCAGAGCCAATTTAAAAAGCCTAAATTTGGATCTGACCCCAGCTAATCCTTAATGCGCTTCATCCCAGTTTTTACCGCTAGCGGCTTCAACTAATAAAGGTACATCTAGCTTGGCTGCATTTTCCATGCAGGGTGTTATGCCTGCAATTAATGCTTCCACCTGATCTTCTTTCACCTCAAAAACCAGCTCATCGTGTACCTGCATAATAATGCGTGCATCTAGCTTAGACGCTTCAAGCCATTTATCAACGGCTAACATGGCGGCTTTCATAATATCGGCTGCTGTACCCTGCATAGGCGCGTTAATGGCGGTGCGTTCGGCACCTTGGCGCTGGTTAAAGTTACGTGAATTAATTTCTGGTAAATAAAGCCTACGCCCAAACAGGGTTTCTACATAACCTAATTCGGCTGCACTGCTGCGGGTTTCGTCCATATAACGACGTACACCTGGGTAGCGTTCAAAATATTTTTCGATATAAAGCTTAGCTTGGCCCGGATCAATGTGTAGTTGGCGTGATAAGCCATAAGCGCTCATGCCATAAATTAAACCGAAGTTAATTGCTTTTGCGCTGCGGCGCTGGTCATTGGTGACTTTATCTAGCTGTAAGCCAAATACTTCAGCTGCTGTAGCACGGTGAATATCTTTTCCTTCAGCAAAGGCAGTTAGTAAGCCCTTATCACCCGATAGGTGTGCCATGATTCTTAATTCAATTTGTGAATAGTCCGCAGCCACCAACAAATAGCCGGACTCAGCAATAAAAGCTTGGCGAATACGGCGGCCTTCTTCGTTACGAATGGGAATATTTTGTAAGTTAGGGTCGGAGCTAGATAAACGCCCTGTAGCAGTGACTGCTTGGTGGTAGCTAGTGTGTACCCGCCCAGTTCTTTGTTCAACTAGCTGGGGTAGTTTGTCGGTATAGGTGTTGCGTAATTTAGATAAGCCACGGTACTCCATAATTAATTTTGGTAGCGGGAAATCTAAGGCTAGTTCTTCTAAAATGGCTTCTGCTGTTGAAGGTGCGCCTTTGGGAGTTTTTTTAAGGATGGGCAGTTTTTGTTCTGTGAAGAGTATTTCTGCTAGTTGCTTGGGAGAGCTTAAATTAAAAGGCTTACCAGCAATTTCATGGGCTTCTTCTTCTAATTCTAAAATACGTCTTGCCATTTCTTGGGAGTGTAACTGTAGAAGAGGCACATCAATTTTTACCCCTTGACGCTCAATTTTTGAAAGCAGGCTAACAAGGGGAGTTTCCAGTTCATCCAAGACTTCCTGCAAACGACCGATAGCTTTTACTTGTGGGCTAAGGGCTTGGTGCAGCTGCAAGGTAATATCGGCATCTTCAGCGGCATAAAATCCTGCTGAGTCTATTTCTAGTTGATCGAAAGTTAATTGTTTAGCACCTTTACCGGCTAGTTCTTCAAAGCTAACTGTTGAACGACCTAGGTATTTAAGGGCTAAAGAATCCATATCGTGACGGGTGGCAGTGGAATTTAAAACATAAGATTCCAGCATAGTGTCGGCTGTAATACCTTTTAGGTGAATACCGTGATTCGCCAAAACACTCATATCGTACTTTAAGTTTTGGCCAATTTTGCCTAGCTTGGGATCTTCCAATAAAGGTTTTAGTTGGGCTAAGACTGCTTCACGGTTAAGCTGTTTGGGTGCATCTAAATAGTTATGGCTAAAAGGCACATAAGCGGCTTCACCAGCGGTTACTGCAAAAGAAATCCCCACAATTTCAGCCTGCATATAATTAAGGCTGGTGGTTTCAGTGTCTAAGGCAAAGCACTTGGCATCTTGAAGCTTTTTAACCCACTTATCTAAATCGTCCTGTTTAAAGATTATTTCATAATGAGTAGCAACGGTTTCTGGTACTGCTGCTTCTTTTGCTTCTTTTGCTTCTGGTTGTTTTTCTGTTGTAGATTGCTCTGATGAATCGCTGGTGTTTTTATCAAGCAGGTCACGCAGCCAAGCTTTAAATTCGAGTTCGTTATAAAGCTCGATTAAAGCGGCAGTATCAGGTTCGTTTAAGTGAAGTTCATGCCACTTTAAAGGCAGCTCGCAATCCAGCTTAATGGTGGCTAGCTGGTAAGACAGGTAAGCCTGATCACGGTTTTCTTCGAGCTTTTTAGCGGTTGTTTTAGAACCTCTAAATTTAAGATCAGCAATTTTTTCTAGGTTGGCATAAAGGTCATCCATACTGCCAATGCCTTGCAGTAAAGCTAAAGCCGTTTTTTCACCTACCCCAGGTACGCCTGGAATATTATCTGACTTATCACCCATTAAGGCTAGAAAGTCGATAATCAGCTCTGGGCCAATACCGTACTTTTCTTTAACCCCAGCAACATCCATAAAGGTGTTGGTCATGGTGTTGACTAACGAAACCTTATCGCAAACCAACTGCGCCATGTCTTTATCGCCAGTGGAAATAATCACCTTTTGACCTTGGGCGGCGGCTTGTCTGGCTAGCGTGCCAATCACATCATCCGCTTCAACCCCTTCAATGCACAATAAAGGTAAACCCAGAGCTTTAACGCTGGCGTGTAAGGGTTCAATTTGGCTACGTAAATCATCGGGCATGGGTGGGCGCTGTGCTTTGTATTCAGCATAAAGCTCATCACGAAAGGTGCCGCCCTTAGCATCAAACACCACTGCAATCGGGCTATTGGGGTAAGTTTTAATAAGGCTTCTAAGCATATTTAGAACACCTTTTATTGCCCCAGTTGGTTGCCCTTTACTGGTTTCTAAAGGAGGTAAAGCATGAAAAGCACGGTAAAGGTAAGATGAACCATCAACCAAAATAAGTGGCAGTTGTGCAGAGGCAGATTGCATGAGGCTGTTCCAAATGTAGGGTAAAAAGTTAGTTTGCGTTAGAATGTTAATATTAGCAGTGGTAGAAAGCATACTGAACTCTGCCAGACAACGCATCCCTTGGAGGGATTCTTATGAAAAAAATACGCTTGACCGCTTTGCTGGTATTTTTAATGGCTGTGCCTTTTACAAGCCTTGCCTTAGCAAATTCACCAGAACCCGAAATCACCATTCGCCAAGAAGCTGACCGAACCATTGAAGAGTATCGGGTGAATGGTCAGTTATATGCTATTAAAATTATTCCTAAAGTAGGCGAACCCTACTATCTAGTTGATTCTGAAGGCGATGGACAGTTAGATAAACGCCAAGAACGTGGTCGTTTATTAATTCCTAGCTGGATCTTGTTTAAGTGGTAAAAGTGAAACTTCGGTAAAAAGTAAATTAAAACGTGAAAAAAAGTAAACTCTCTAACCGTTTAAAAGCGGGTGTTATTACCAAAGGCTGGTGGTTGTTATCACTGCTACCCCTAGCATGGCTGCAAGCTTTAGCAGTACCTATTGGCAGCCTAGTGTGGCGCTTTGTTAAACGTGAAAGAAACATAGCTAAAGTTAATTTAAGCCTGTGCTTTCCTGAGTTATCACAAGAAGAACGTGATGTGTTAGGTAAACAGTCCATTATAGAAATTACCCGTACAATGCTAGAAATGGGGCGTATGTGGATGGCACCTAAAGAAAAAGTGCTAGCAGATTTTGTTTCTTTGCAGGGCATTGAAGCCGTTGAAGAAGCTAATAAAAACAAACAGCCGATTATTTTATTAGGCCCGCATATTGGCCAGTGGGAACTCATTGCCCAGCTGATGTCACATAAAACCAACTTCACCTTTATGTATTCTGAACCCAAGCTTGCGGAGTTAGATGCCACCATTCGTAAAGGGCGTTGCCGCATGGGTGGCAACCTAGTGCCTGCCAATATAAAAGGCGTGGCTGGGCTTTTAAAAGCGTTAAAGCGTGGCGAAATGATCGGCATTTTACCCGACCAAGTACCCGATAAAGGGCAAGGTGGCGAAATCGTTCCTTTTTATGGTCAGCCCGCTTTAACCGCAACCTTGTTACCCAAACTAGTACAAAAAACGGGTGCGAAAGTTTTTACCGCCCTTGCTAAACGCCTGCCCAAAGGAAGGGGTTTTGAGCTAATTCTAATACCCGCCGATGAACAGGTTTATTCAGACGATGAAGTAACCGCTGTAGCAGGTGTAAATGCCAGCGTAGAACAAATCATTGCCTATGCGCCTGAACAATACCAATGGGCGTATAAGCGCTTTAAAAGTGTGCCAGGGAAAAATGTGTATAAGAAATAAGCTGGCTTGCTAATAAAGGTTATTAGCCAAAAAGTATTGGTGAGAAATTGCATCTATTTACTCATGTAGCTACAATGTATCTACTTTGGTTCTGTGGAGGTGCTTATGTCTGTTTCAATTTCTAAGTGGGGCAATAGTGCTGCGCTTAGGTTACCCAAAAACATTTTAGATGCTTTGTCGCTGCAAGTTGGCGATCAAGTAAACCTTACTTTAAAAGAAGATACACTGGTAATAGAAGCAGCTAAACCTTCTTTAGAGGAATTGCTAGGCAAGATAACCACTGAGAATAGCCATATTGAACTAATGACTAGTTCAGTAGGGAATGAGCTGCTATGAGTTCTGTACCTGATGTGGGTGACATTGTTTTACTAGACTTTAATCCACAAGCAGGACACGAACAGGCAGGCAAACGCCCAGCATTAGTTTTAACTAATCAGTTATTTAATCAAAAAACTGGGTTTGCATGGCTTTGCCCTATTACAAATCAGGCTAAAGGCTATCCTTTTGAAGTGGCTGTGGAAGGCAGCAAAAAAACAACCGGCGTGATTTTGGTTGACCAATTAAAATCGTTAGATTGGAAAGCAAGAAATTTACGCACTGTGGATTCAGTCAATGCTTGTTGTTTAAAAAATGTTAAAGACTTAGCAGCAACTATTTTAAGTATTTAGCTGGAAATTAATGGTAGAACTTATGGCTATTTATATTACAGACACTCAATACTTGCAGCAGCCGGGCACACTTGCAGGTAAAACCGCACTTGTGGATAAATCTAATAGCGCTGATGCTTTTTCTAAAACCTTGCAGCAGGCACAAGCTAAAGCAGCAACAAAAACTGTAAGTGCTACGACTGCTGATATGAATACTGATGCATTTAAACAACCTGATGAAAGCAACACCAACGCTATTGATGAGTTTTTAGCTTGGATGCAAATGACTGACGCTGAAAAAGTGCGCGATCGTATTCTGAAAAGTATGGGGCTAACGGAAGAAGACCTAGAAAGTATGGAACACGATGAACGTGAGAAAATTGAAGCTATTATTGCACAGAAGATAAAAGAAGAAACTGAAGTGAAAATTGAAAAGCAGTTAGCGGGTGATACGGTAAAACAGGGTTAGAATTAAATTAGGAAGAGAGCAGAGTCAATTAAAAAAGCTAAATTGCGTCTGACCCTGCCCTGCTGCGTGGAAATAAATGCCTTATTAGGTGCTGCTATCATAGTTAGATATTTTAAGGTGAGGGTTTATGCTAGTATTTTGGTGTGCAAAAACTCAAGGTTGGCTTGGGGAGAAGAGGTAAACATGATTAATTTACTAGCAGCTGCAGGATTCTCTATGTGTGTTGCTGAGATAAAGCAAGATGCACACCAATTAATTAAAGCTGGTAATAGTGCCGTTGGGCTAAGTAGTAATGAACAAGCTAAAGTAGTTGAAACGCAACTAGCAAACAAGGTTTTGAATGAGAGTGAGGCGCTTAGAAACAAGCTATCTCAGTTTTCAACTAGAGTTATTGACCTTGTTGATATAGAGGCTGAGGAGCTTAATAAAGCATTGGGCTTTGTGGCAAGTACAATCTTGCAGTTTTCTGGGCAAGTTGAATTCATTCGTGCTGAAATAGATTTTAATGGTTTTTCAACTCATCATTCTTTAGATGAAAAAGTGCTTAATTCCATTATTAAAGTACGCAATGATTTTGAAAAACTATATTTAGTGCTAAAGCAGTTTGAAGAAGATGAGGTCTTAGAAACGGGTGCATTCTTTAAGAGCAAAAAAGAAGCCGTAGATGCTTCTACTAAAAGCTTAGTAGCATTAGGGTTTACTCCTAGTGAAGCCGTTGCATTGGTGCAATAGTTTTGGTCTACACTGCCAACCTCGCCCCCAGGATAGAGTTACATTCCTCTTTAATAGAGGCGTTGGGTGAAGAAAAATCTAAAGATCTTCAAGTAAGGTTTTTAGCTTATAAGGCAGGACGCAGACCTGAAGACTTTGGTAGAGATGTTCCTTTTGATTGGCCAGTGCAAGTTGCTCAGTCTGAACTTTGGCATATTCACCTGCTTTCAGACGAGCAAATAAAGCTCTATAAGCAACGTGGGATACGCCAGCAAATTAAGCAAACCAGCGATCAGTTTTTGGTATACGTACAACACTTTTCAGAACGCTATCGCTATTTATTAATAGCTCTTATTCCAGAGCCTGCCCATAAAATTTGCCGCAAACAGCAGACTAAACTACCTGGCTATGCAGATATTGCAGAAGAGTTTCATTCTTCCTGAGTTTAAACTAGTAATATTAGGCTATAGTCAATTTTAAAAGCTTAATTTGTATCTGATCGCTAGCGTTTTAATGGGGCTGGAGGCTTGCCTATAATTAGAGATCGCTAGTTTTAAATTCACTATAGCCTTCGTAGAAGTAGCTAACGTCTATCCCTTTCATGAAAAGTTCGCGGTTGTGTGTTTGGTTGGTTAAGGCGTTTTTGAGTAGCTTTTTAATATCGGTATCATCAACTGGGCTGCGCTGCATGGCATTAAGGTAGGTTTCTTTATTAACCAAGTTCCAGTCAATAACCTGTTGCAGTTCTTTTTTTAAGATAAGGTCTAGCCAAATGCGGGTAGCGCGACCATTACCTTCACGAAAAGGGTGGGCAACATTCATTTCAACGTATTTTTCAATGATTTGATTAAAGTTGCTTTGCGGCATTTTATCAATTTGCTTTAAAGCTGGCGCAAGGTAAATAACCGGTGCAAAACGAAAGTTACCTTTGGCAATATTGACTTCACGTAGTTTGCCTGCAAATTCATAAATTTCGTCAAACAAATAAGCATGAATATAAGATAAGCCAGCATAAGTGCCGATTTCAGCTTGTTCAATATCACCAGTATCAAAAAGCTGTTTGGCTTTTTGTTTGCTAATTTTTTCTTCGGCTTTTGCCAGTTCAATTTGGTGAGTGATATTGAGTTTGTTGTCTAAAATCATGATTCCGTCTTTTCTATCAAACAATAAAAAAATCCATCGTGCCCTTGGGCTTGTGGAAATAGCTGCCTACCTAGGCGTTGTTTTGTACCCCAGTCTGCTTGAATAACCACTTCTTTGGCATTGGGAGTTTGGTATAAAAAGTTGGCCAGTGGATGTTGGTTTTCTTCGGGCAGAATAGAGCAGGTGGCATAAAGTAATTTGCCGCCTACTTTAAGTAATGGCCATAACTTGCTTAACAATTCTTGTTGTAATTTTGCCAGTTCTGCAATGTCGGTTTCGCGCCTTAATAGTTTGATATCTGGGTGGCGGCGTATTACGCCTGTGGCGGAACAGGGTGCATCTAATAAAATGCGGTCGTATTGTTCACCATCCCACCAGTTTTGCACATCGCCAGCATCGGCACATTTTACTTCGGCTGTAACTTGTAGGCGGGCTAGGTTTTCATCAACACGTTTAAGGCGCTGGGCATCTATATCTAAAGCGGTTAGTTGTATAGCTGCTGTTTCGGCTAGGTGGGCTGTTTTGCCACCGGGTGCGCAGCAGGCATCTAATACCTTGTGTCCGTTTTGAATGGCTAACACTAAAGGTGCTAGCTGGGCGGCTTCGTCTTGTACGCTAAAAAAACCTTCGGCAAAGTTAGGTAAATTAGCAGGGTGTGTGGGCTGGGCGAGGGTAATGCCCCAAGGGCTAAAGGGTGTAGCGGTTGCTTCAATACCTTGTTCTTCTAACTGTTGCAGGTAGGCAGTACGGCTGGTTTGGCGTTGGTTCACCCTAAGCGTCATGGGTGGTTGTAAATTGTTCGCTGCACAAATAGCTTGCCAATCTTGGCGGTAAGCTTTTTTGATTTTTTTCAACAGCCATTGTGGGTGGGCTGTGGCAGCAATTTCTTTGCCTTCCATTAGTGTGGTTAAGTCGGTTTTTTCTCTTTGAAAGCGTCTAAGGCAGGCATTAATTAAGTTGCTTGCCCAAGGTTTTTTTAAGTGTTTGCTGGCTTCTACGCAGGTGTCTATGGCGGCATAGTCGGCAACTCGCTCTTCTTGTAATTGGTAAAGCCCAATTAGCAGTAATAAATGCACGTCTAAATCTTTACTTTTAAAGGGGCGTTCTAATAATTGTTCTGCTAAAAAATTAAGACGGGTATAAAAGCGGCAGACACCAAAAGCTAGAGCCTGGGTAAGTGAAGCATCTTCGCTGCTTAGCCTTTGTTGCGCTTTGGGTAGGCTGCTGGTTAAAGAGGCTTTTTGTTGCACCACTGGCATTAAGGCTTGAATGGCTTTTAAGCGTGCGTCTACACCTTCGCTCATTGGAATACCTGTTGCTGGTCTGTATTGGCAGTGAAGCGGTCTGGGTTGCCGTTGAGTAAATCGCTGACCTGCATTTGTGGTTTTCCGGGCAGTTGTAAGCGGGTGATTTTTAACCAGCCTTTACCACAAGCCACAATTAAACCGTCTTTAACCACAGCAGCTAAAGTGCCTGCTACTGCGTTTCTTGGTGTCTCTGTTTCAATGAGTGCTTCTGTTTCATGCACGACTTCAGCCTGCCAAACTCTTATTACTTCTTCGCCGTCTTTAAACCAAGCCACTGGCCAAGGATTAAAACCACGAACGGCACGGTCAATTGCTGTTGCAGGCAGCTGCCAGTTAATTTGCGCTTCTTCTTTACTTAATTTGGCGGCATAGGTGGCTTCGGCTTCGTTTTGTGGTTCAGCGGTAATTTCACCTTTTGCTAGCCGTGGCAGTAATTCCAATAAAGCGTCACCGCCTTGTTCGGCTAGCTTGTTGTGTAGGCTGGCGCTGGTGTCTGTGCTGGTAATCGGGCAATGGGTTTTTAACAGCATTGCGCCTGTGTCTAGGCCAACATCCATTTGCATAAGCGTAACGCCAGTGGCTTGGTCACCAGCTAACAAGGCACGTTGAATAGGCGCAGCACCACGCCAGCGAGGTAATAGAGAGGCGTGAACATTAATGCAGCCTAAACGCGGCATATCTAAAACCACTTGCGGCAGCAGCAAGCCATAGGCTACTACGATCATTAAATCGGCTTCTAGTGCATTTAATTCTTGTTGGGCAGCTGGGTCTTTAAGCGTTAAAGGCTGAAAGACGGGTAGGTTGTGCTCAAGCGCCAAGGCTTTAACTGGGCTGGGTTTTAGTTTGCGGCCTCGTCCAGCTGGGCGGTCTGGCTGGGTGTAAACAGCAATAATGTCATGCCCAGCATTCAGTAAGGCTTGTAAATTGGTTGCCGCAAATTCAGGTGTTCCAGCAAAAATAATACGCATCTAACATTAAGCCTTTTGAAGTTTTAAGTATTTTTTACGCAAACGGTCTTGTTTAAGGCGTGAAAGGTAATCGACAAAGACAATACCTTTTAGGTGGTCGCACTCATGCTGTACGCAATGGGCAAGCAAACCATCGCATTCAAATTCTTGCGGGTTGCCGTGACGGTCTAAGGAAGTTACCTTTATACGCAGGTAACGCTCAATTTCAGCTGTATATTCGGGTACTGAAAGGCAGCCTTCTTCCATGAGTTCGCAAGTGGCTTCTATTGGAGTAAATTTTGGGTTAATAAGTACCCAGGGCTGATTTTTTTCTTCAGATACATCAATAACAATCAGCTGTTTATGGAAATCTACCTGTGTCGCAGCTAAGCCGATACCTGGGGCTGCATACATGGTTTCAAACATATCATCAATTTGCTGCTGTAAAGCAGGGGTGAAGTCAGCGGCTTCTAGGGGTTTGGCTTGGGTGCGTAAACGCGAATCTGGGTATTCAAGAATGGTTAGCAGGCTCATGTCTCATCTCTATCTATTTTATACTTGCTGCCTTTCTAGCTTTAAGGCAAAGTGTAACTTAAAGTAAGTAAGCAAGGCTTAGACAGCTTTGCTTTCTAAGAGTTTTAGTTTCTATACGGATATAATTATGTTGCTTGCATTACTTCGTACTGGTTTTATTACTTTATTAACAGCAGCACTACTTTCTACACTGGCTGTTGCACAAACGGTTAGTTTAAAGGCTGATGCGCCGAAACGCTATGAAGTTCAGCGTGGCGATTCGCTTTGGACGATTGCATCTGAGTTTTTAGACGATCCTTGGATGTGGCCACAATTGTGGCAGGCTAACCCTCAAGTTGCTAATCCCCACCTACTTTACCCTGGCGATGTTATTGAGCTATTAGATGGCCGAGCGGGTATTCGCTTACAGCCTAGGTTAAGAATTTTAACCCTGCAAAAGCCAATTCCTTTTATGCCTTTAGATAAAGTCAGTATTTTTCTAAACCGAGATGTCATGATTGATCGCCCTGAGTTTGAAGATGCGCTTTATACAGTACATATTACTGGTGATCGTACCCTAGCTTCTAAGGGTGATAAGGTTGAGGTTCTAGGAGACTTAACTGAAGGGGTTACTCGTTACGGTATTTATCGTGAGCTAGATGCTATTCGTGACCCTTTAACACGAAAGCATTTGGGCTTTCGTGCCCGAGCTTTGGGTAGTGCGCGACTGGTCAATAAAGAAGGTCGCCTGCCTCAGCTAGAAATAACAGACAGCTTTGAAGAAATAAAGGTGGGTGATCGCTTATTGCCTTTTATAGACAATCCTTTTGGTGAAGGTTTTCAGCCAAGCGTACCCGACCTACCCTTACATGGCACTTTGCTGCAAGGCTTAGCAGGCCAAAAACTTATATCTCGTTATCAAGCGGTTATGTTAAATGTAGGAGAAGACCAAGTTCAGCCAGGTGCCTTGCTTGAAATTATAGCGCCAGGTCGCCGCTTACGTAACCACAATACAGGTGAAGTGGTGTTTGCTGCAGAAAATCGTAAAGGTACGGTCATGGTCTACCGAGTATTTGAAAATACCAGTTTTGCCTTAGTAATGAATTCTAAAGAGCCCATGCAATCGGGTGATATTTTCCGTCGTGCGGAGATGAACTAGTCTGGTAGGGAGGAGTTATGCCATTGCACAAGGAGAGTGAACAGCTTACACAAGAGCTGGCACTCTGGCTTATTCCCGGACACAATCAAAGAAGACTGGTTAAATACTACTTAGCCACTGCTGCTTCTCCAGACTTATCCAAGGTGACAGCAGTTGAGTTATTAGAGGTATTAGCTAAAAGCCCAGCTTTTAAAGACAAAACTCGCCAGCTTGCACGTTTAGCCTTACACAATCCTTGGCAGCTCCCCTTTGCTAACCTTATTAAAGCTCACCTGGTTTGGGCAGAAGAAGATAACCATTGGCTTCTTTCTTTAGCTGCCCTGCCCAGCTTGCTGCAAGAACTGGTTGACCCTCCTTTGCTATTAACTCTAGTAGGGCAGCCAGAGCAGTTAGAAGCACCCTCACTTGCCGTCGTTGGTAGTAGAAAATTAAGCCCCGAAGGTGAACATCATGCCGTGAACTGGTCACATCAACTTACTTGGCAAGGTTTAAATATAGTCAGTGGACTGGCCAGAGGAGTTGATGGTTTTGCTCACCAAGGTGCTTTACGAGCTATTAGCGAAGGTGCCTCTGGTTCTACTTGTGCAGTTTTAGCTCACGGGCTAGACAGTATTTATCCACCTGAGCATAAAATGATGGCTGCTAATATAAGTGAGGCAGGCGCATTAATTAGCGAATACCCTTTAGGAACACGACCTTTACCCCGTTATTTTCCTGCAAGAAATCGAATTGTTACTGGTTTGTCTTTAGGTGTTTTAGTCGTTGAAGCAACTCAGCGTAGTGGTTCTTTAGTCAGTGCTCGCCATGCTATGGAGCAGGGGCGTGAGGTAATGGCTATACCTGGCTCAGTTAGGCGGCGACAAAGCGAAGGCTGCCACCAGCTTATTCGACAAGGCGCTGCATTAGTTACCTGTCCAGAAGAAGTATTAATTGAAATAAGCACCCCGCTGAAAACCTTTTTGCCCACAGAAACCAACCAAGAAGTTAACCCAGAAGTACCAGAGCATTTGCAGCCCCTCTATTGTTTAATGCATGATGCGCCCCAATCTGTAGATGAGTTGCTAGGCAAATTAGGACTAGATGCTGAAGAAGGTTTAGTGCTTCTGCAGGAGCTAGAGCTTGAAGGGCTTATAGTGCAACAACCAGGTGGCTGGTGTAGAAGCGCCTAAGTTAATTGTCTTTTTATTTTGTTGAGTGAGAAAATGCCCAAAGAAACCTCAGTTACTTTCAATAGCTCATTAGAGCAAATTGATTCCAAAGCAGTGCAAGAAGCTGCTGCACTACTGAGACAGGGAGGTGTGTTAGCCTACCCAACCGAAGCAGTATGGGGGTTGGGTTGTGATCCTTTTAATAGCCGTGCTTTGCAGCGCTTACTACTGTTGAAAGAGCGAGATCCAAGTAAAGGGGTTATTCTTATTGCAGCTAGTATCGACCAATTTAAGCCTTGGCTAACCGATATAACCTCAGCAGAGCAAAAGGTTTTAGATAGCAGCTGGCCTGGGCCACAAACCTGGTTAGTTAAAGATAATGGTTATACCCCTGAGTTAATTCGTGGCAAGCACACCCGAGTAGCACTTAGAGTCAGCAACCACCCTTGTGTAGTTGCACTGTGTGAAGCCTTTGATAGTCCAATAGTTTCTACCTCAGCCAATACAGCAGGACACCCACCTTTGCTTAGTTATGAAGAAATAGAGCAACAGTTTGGTGGTGATGTGGATATGATTTTAAAAGGCAGTTTAGGTGGTTTAGATCGCCCCACAAGAATAACCGACTTAGCTACAGGCGAAGTGCTGCGCACTTAAAGATTCAATCTAGGAGAATACCTTGTCACAAGTAGACATAACAGCCGTTAAAAAATACTTATTAAATTTACAAGATTCTATTTGTAGCCAGTTAGAAGCCTTAGATGGTCACAGCTTTGTAGAAGATGAATGGGAGCGTGCAGGTGGTGGCGGTGGGCGAACCCGTGTCATGCAAGAAGGCAAGCTAATAGAAAAAGGTGGTGTGAATTTCTCGCATGTGTTTGGTAACCAATTACCGCCTTCAGCCACAGCAGCAAGACCAGAGCTAGCTGGTCGTAGTTTTCAAGCCATGGGTGTGTCTTTAGTTATTCATCCACGTAACCCCTATGTACCAACTTCCCATGCTAATGTGCGTTTTTTTGTAGCAGAAAAGCCAGGTGAAGAGCCAGTTTGGTGGTTTGGTGGTGGCTATGATTTAACACCCTACTATGGTTTTGAAGAAGATGTCATTGAGTGGCATCAGGTGGCTAAAGATGCCTGTGAACCCTTTGGTCCGCAAGTTTATCCACAGTATAAAAAATGGTGCGATGAATACTTCTACCTAAAGCATCGTGATGAAGCGCGGGGCGTAGGTGGGTTGTTTTTTGATGATTTAAACGAGGCAGGCTTTGAGCAAAGCTTTGCCTTTATGCGCTCAGTGGGTGATAGCTATATGCAAGCTTATGCACCTCTGGTAGAGCGTCGTAAAGACATGCCCTATGGTGAACGAGAGCGAGAGTTTCAAGCTTATCGCCGTGGGCGTTATGTAGAGTTTAACTTGGTTTGGGATAGAGGTACTTTGTTCGGCTTACAAAGTGGTGGACGCACAGAATCCATACTTATGTCTTTACCGCCACAAGTACGCTGGGGTTATGACTGGAAACCAGAAGCCGGCTCAGTGGAAGAAAAGTTTTGTACTGACTTTTTGAAGCCTAAAGACTGGTTAGCGAGCAAAAGCTAGGTGGATAAACTTGATGCAGTAGTCATAGGTGCAGGAGTGGTTGGCCTTGCTGTAGCTAGAGCCTTGGCTTTAGCAGGGCGTGAAGTGCTGGTATTAGAGAAAAACTCCCGCTTTGGTGAAGAAACCAGCGCCCGTAACTCAGAAGTGATTCATGCGGGGTTTTATTACCCCCAGAACTCTTTAAAAGCTCAAACCTGTGTGCGGGGCAATCAGCTTTTATATGACTATGCCAAGCAGCATCAAATAGCGCATCAAGCTTGCGGTAAATTAATTGTTGCTAGTTCAACAGAGCAGCTAGCAGCTTTAAAAAAACTACAGCAGCAAGCCTTAGATAATCATTGCCAACCCCTGCAGTGGCTAGATGAAAGCCAAGTAAAAGCCTTAGAGCCTGAACTCCAAGCTAAAGCTGCCTTGTTTTCGCCAGCGACAGGCATTATTGATAGTCACGGTTTAATGCAGGCTTTGCTAACAGATTTAGAAGCCGCTGGTGGGCAGTTGGTAACGGCTAATCAAGTAACTGGGGGCTGCTTAACCTCTAACAAAAAAAACTTAGAGATTGATGGCTACTCTTTAACCGCTAATTTAATTGTTAATGCTGCAGGGCTTCATGCACCTGCTTTAGCGAGCAAGCTTCACCCTCCTGCTAGTTGGATTCCAAAACCCTATTTTGCCCGTGGTCAGTATTTTTCTTTAACAGGCAAGCAGCCTTTTAAGCATTTAATTTATCCACTGCCAGAAAAAGCCGGATTAGGTATTCACCTAACCTTAGACTTACAAGGCAGAGCACGTTTTGGCCCTGATGTAGAATGGTTAGCAACAGACAATGCAGAAGAGCTAGATTACGGGGCAGACCCATCGCGTCTAGATGCTTTTGCAGAAGCCGTCAGTCGTTACTGGCCTAAACTAGACAAATCTAAGTTAACCGCTGACTACACAGGTATTCGCCCCAAAATAGCGCCACCCACCAGTGATGCAGCCGACTTTTATTTGGCGGGTGAAGAACACCATGCTTGCCCAGGTGTCATGCATTTATTTGGAATTGAGTCGCCCGGTTTAACAGCTGCCTTAGCTTTGGCCGAGGTGGTTGTAGAACGTCTATTAAAAACAGGAAACTAAAAAATGCTGGATCAATACGCTGTTTTTGGTAACCCTATAGCACACAGTAAATCACCCCAAATTCATACTTGGTTTGCGCAGCAAACAAATCAACAATTAGAATATAGCGCAATTTTAGCGCCAGAAGATGACTTTGAAGCCAGTGCTAAAAGCTTTTTTGCTAGCGGTGGTTTAGGTGCTAATGTCACCGTGCCTTTTAAGTTAGATGCCCTAGTGTTTGCTGATACACTTTCGCCCCGTGCTCGCCGAGCTGGCGCGGTTAATACCCTACAAAAAGGCAAAAACAACCAAATTTATGGTGATAATACCGATGGTGTAGGCTTGGTTAGAGATTTAACTAATAACCTAGGTTTTAGCCTTGCTGACAAAAAAGTTTTATTGGTGGGTGCCGGTGGTGCTGCCCGTGGGGTAATAGAACCTTTATTAAATGCTGGCGTAGCTCAGTTAAAAATTGCTAATCGAACGCCTGAGAAAGCTCAACAGCTAGTCAAAATATTCCATGGTTTACAGCCTGAGACGCAACTCACCTCGGGTAACTGGGCATCATTAGAAGCTAACCAGTTTGATCTAATCATCAATGCTACTTCATCTAGCTTGGCGGGTGATTTGCCGCCCTTGCCAGATCATTTGTTTACCCAGCAATCACTTGCCTACGACCTAATGTATAGCCAGCAAGCGACTCCTTTTATGCTTTGGGCTAAGCAGCAGGGAGCAACACAGGTTGCCGATGGCTTAGGTATGCTGGTTGAGCAGGCCGCAGAAGCTTTCTTTTTATGGCGACAGGTTAGACCCAAAACCAAGCTAGTATTAGAGCGATTACGACCTAAGCAGGACTAAGTAATAGGAAAGCAAAAGCCATGCAAAGAATTCTAAAGCGCTATAGTGCATTACGACCTTATTCAAAAGGGGAGGGAGTTGATTCTGCCAACCTCAAGCTAACCCAGCTAGAAGTAAGCGCTTTAGAAAACAAACTAGAAAGTGACCGTGGACGAATTATTAACTCAGCAGCGGTTAGACGCTTACAGCAAAAGACCCAAGTTTTCCCCTTAGAGCGTAACGCAGCGGTTAGAAGTCGCTTAACCCATTCGTTAGAAGTTCAGCAAGCAGGCCGCTTTATAACCCGTACGGTTTTTCAATTATTGCGTAAACAGCAGCAAGCAGACCAAGAAGTTTTAGATTTAGAGCGTGCAACAGAAACCCTAGTAGAAATGGCCTGTCTAATGCACGATATAGGCAACCCGCCCTTTGGCCATTTTGGCGAAGAAATTATCTCCCGCTGGTTTGCAGAAAAACTACCTAAGCTTGAAGTTTTTAAGCAGTCTTTGCCCGATGCAGCACAAAGCCAATTACGTGAAGAACTACTTTTAGAGCTACAGCAATTTGAAGGTAATGCCCAAGCCATTCGTCTGCTGTTTAGCCTGCAAAAACTTAATCTCACCTATTTACAATCTGCTTGCGTACTTAAATATACTCGCTGTGCCACCCAGCCCAAGCCTGAAGCGAGCCATCCTTTAAGCTATTTGCAGAAAAAGCCAGGCTTTTATTTTTCAGAGAAAAAGTTTATCGAAGACCTTTGGCAGCAGTTAGATTTACAGCCAGGGCATAGGTTTGCGCTTAGCTATTTAATGGAAGCCGCCGATGATATTTCTTATTGCCTAGCCGATATAGAAGACAGTGTTGATAAAGACATACTTACCTATACTGAGTTGGCTAGACTATTAAAAGAAGAGTTTGCCCAGCAGTACCCACAAAGCCCCGAGGGTGCGCACTTTAAAGGCAAGTCATTTAATCAGCTAGTTGATGAAGCCTTAGATGCTGCTAAGCAAGAAAACTACAATAAAGACCATGCATTCTTTGTAAAACTTAGGGTTAAGCTTATTCATCCCTTGGTTGAACATGCCGCCCAAGCATTTGTAGATCAGCTGGCTCAAGTAGCAGAAGGCAGCTTAAACAAAGCTTTGCTAGAAGATGATTCACCTTGCCATGCGTTAATTAGCACACTAAAAAAAGTGGCGTTCAAGCATGTTTTTAATGTTAGTGAAGTAACCACCCTAATGCTGCAAGGCCACCGTATTATTACTGGCTTATTAGACTTTTATTTACCTTTACTGCAACTACCCAAAGAAGACTTTAGTCTTTTAGCTAAGGGTAGGCGTGTTCCAGGTAAGCAGTTGCTGTTTGAAGTTTTATTGGTTGATCGTATGCCCAGAAAGCATTTAAAAGCTTATCAGCTGCTGTGTGCTTCGGCGGCAGACTTGGGTGCTGGTGAGTTAGATGCAGCAACTTGGGAGCTTTATTGCCGTTGTCGTTTATTGCAAGACATGATTAGCGGCATGACAGATCAATACGCTTTAGATGAATATCAAATCTTGGCAGCGACGCATTAACTTAATTACGTATCAAACAGTTGTTTGACTTTATATTAACCTTTGCCTAATCTCAGTTTACTAAAACCTGCAAGGCTTACTTAAAATGACAAAAAATATCGCAGAACAACATGAAGAACCCTGTGTAAAACTCTCGCTTCACGACGGCATTGCCCGAGTAGTGCTTAATCGTCCTGCCCAGCTAAATAGCTTAAATATCGATCTAATTACTTCTTTGCTAGAAGTGCTTAATACCCTTAATTCTAGCCGTGATTTACGTGTGGTTATTCTTTCTGGTAGCCAGCAAAACTTTTGTAGTGGCTTAGATGTAGCGGGTGTAATGGCTGATCCTAAAAATATTCAGTGGCTGCTCAGTAGTTGCGATGGCTATCCACACAATAAAGTTCAGCACCTGGCATTAGGCTGGCGCTCCTTGCAAGTGCCAGTTATCGCGGCAATAGAAGGTTATTGCTATGGCGGTGGGTTACAAATTGCGATGGGTGCAGATATGCGTATTGCTCACCCAGATGCACGCCTGTCAGTAATGGAAGGCCGCTGGGGTATCATTCCTGATATGGGCATTAGCGTCACAGCCAGAGGCTGCGTTAAAGAAGATGTGTTGCTACGCATGACGGTTACCGCTGAAGTGGTGAAGGGTGAAGCGGCACTCGGTTCGGGCATGGTGACCGAAGTTGCGGATAATCCACTAGAGCGTGCAGAAGAACTGGCCGCACTTATTTGCAAGCGCTCACCCGATATGGTGGAAGCAGCAAAACGCTTATTACGTGATTCTTATACGCAAACCGATGATGAGCGTCTAGCTTTTGAAGAAAAGCTGCAAAGGCGTTTGTTAGGTTCACCTAACCAAATGGAAGCTGTTATGGCCAACATTGAAAAGCGTGATCCTGTTTTCACTAGTGAATAGTCTGCATGGCTAATTCAGCCCATCAGCCCCCAGCATTTCAACTAAGACCTTATCAGCAAGAAGCAGTAGAGCGAGTGCTGGAATGGTTTCGGGCTAGCAGTGATCCGGCAGTTTTATGTTTGCCCACCGGAGCAGGCAAAAGCCTGGTGATTGCTGAGCTAGCAAGCTTGGCAAGAGGCCGAGTGCTGGTACTGGCTCACGTTAGCGAATTGGTCGAGCAAAACCAAGCTAAATACGCTAGTTATGGTTTAGAGGCCGATATTTTTAGTGCGGGTTTAGGCTCTAAACAAGCAGCTAGCCAAGTCGTGTTTGGTTCAGTGCAATCGGTGGTACGCAATCTTGAGCAGTTCAACGATGCTGCTTTTACCCTGTTGGTGATTGATGAATGCCACCGAGTCAGCTTAGATAAAAAGACCTCTTATCAGCTAGTGATTCAACACCTTTTAAAGCTTAACCCTAATTTAAAAATTCTTGGCTTAACTGCTACGCCTTTTCGTTTAGGACAAGGCTTTATTTATCATCGTCACCTACAACAGCAAGCGGTAAGGGGTGAAGAAGAGAGTTTTTTTAAAGCCTGTATTTATGAATTACCCTTACGTTGGATGGTTAAAAATAACTTTTTAGTTAAGCCAGAACGCTTGGATATGGCAGTTTTGGCTTATGACTTTTCTAGCCTAGTGCCTGCTAATACAGGTTATTTTCCAGAAGCTGAATTAGATAAGGTGGTAAAAGATAATCGTGTTACGCCTAGCATTGTTGCAGATATTCAACAGCGAGCAGCCCAGCGCCAAGGGGTGATGGTTTTTTGTGCTAGCGTGCGCCATGCCGAAGAGGTTGCTGGGTTATTGCCCAGTGAGCAAACCGCTTTAATAACGGGCGCTTTAGCCACTAAAGAACGCCAACAAATCATTCAAGCCTTTAAAGCCCAGCAAATTAAATACCTAGTGAATGTGTCGGTTTTAACCACCGGCTTTGATGCACCGCATGTCGATTTAATCGCTATTTTACGACCCACTGAATCAGTTAGCTTGTACCAGCAAATTATTGGTCGAGGTTTACGTCTTTCGCCAGCCACAGATAAAACCGACTGCTTAGTTTTAGATTATGCCGGTAACCCTTGGGATATTTGGGCACCCGAAGTGAACACTCCACGCCCCAACGCTAATACAGAATTAGTGCAGGTGCTTTGCCCTGGCTGCGGCTTTGCCAATAGCTTTTGGGGTGTAAAAACAGCTGAAGGCGAAGTGTTAGAACACTTTGGTAGGCGTTGCCAAGGTTGGTTGGAAGCAGCAGGTGAAGCAACTGATAATAAAGGCCAGCAGTGCGATTTTCGCTTTCGTTTTCGAGTGTGTGATGCCTGTGGTGGTGAAGCCGATATAGCCGCCAGGGTTTGCCCGCATTGCGATGCAACGCTTGTGGATGCCGATAAAAAACTCAAAGAAGCCTTACAGCTAAAAGATGCCAAGGTATTAAGAGTTAGCGGCATGACGTTAGAGGTTGCCTTAAATGGTAAAGGCTTAGAGCGCTTAAAAGTAACCTACTATGATGAAGATGCTAGCGAATTAAGCGATTGGTATGCACTAGAAACGCCAGCGCAACGTAAAGCTTTTGAGTTGGCTTTTTTACGCGAACACTTAAAAGCCCCGGGCTGTGGTTGGCTACCTAAAAATGCTGAAGAAGCAGCCGTTGGCGCAGAGCACTTACGCTACCCAGACTTTGTGATTGCCCGTAAAATAAATAAAAAATACTGGCGCATTCAGCAGCGTTTATTTGATTACCAAGGCAGCTACCGTAAAGCTGTAGCAGCGGGTTAAACCTGCTAAACTTTCAATCATACTTCAGCAGTCTTTCAGTCATTGAATTCTTAAACTGGGTTTTCACCAGTCAGCAAGAGGCATAAACATGATAGTAGTCACCGGCGGTGCAGGTTTTATTGGTAGCAATATCGTTAAACAATTAAATGAACGAGGCCGCACGGATATTCTTGTGGTTGATGATTTAACCGACGGCACCAAGTTTGTAAACCTTGTCGACCTAACGCTTGCTGACTATATGGACAAAGATGAATTTCGTCAGCGGGTTCTTGCTGGTGATGAGTTTGAAGACTTAGGCGGTATTGAGGTTATTTTCCATGAAGGTGCTTGTTCGGCAACCACTGAGTGGGATGGTAAGTACATGATGGACAATAACTATCAGTATTCCAAAGACCTGCTGCACTATTGTTTAGATTTAAAAATCCCCTTTATTTATGCTTCCTCTGCGGCCACTTATGGCGGTCGTAACGATAACTTTATTGAAGAGCCCCAGTACGAACAGCCGTTAAATGTGTATGGCTATTCTAAGCAATTGTTTGACCAGTATGTACGCCAGTTATTGCCAACTCTTAAATCACAAGTGGTCGGCTTAAAATACTTTAATGTGTATGGTCCGCGTGAACAGCATAAAGGCGGTATGTCGAGCGTGGCTTTTCACCTAAATACCCAGCTAAATAATGGCGAAAACCCTAAGCTGTTTGAAGGTAGTGATGGCTTCCCCAATGGTGGTCAAAAACGTGACTTTATTTACGTTGAAGATGTTTGCAAGGTGAACCTGTGGTTTTGGGAAAACCCCCAAGCCAGTGGTATTTTTAACTGTGGCACCGGCCGTGCTGAACCTTTTCAAGCCGTGGCTGAAGCGGTGATTAAACACCATCAACAGGGTGAAATTGTTTACATTCCCTTCCCAGAACAACTTAAAGGCCGTTACCAAAGCTTTACCCAAGCTGATTTAACCAAGTTACGCGAAGCGGGCTATCCGCACGAGTTTAAAACCGTAGCCGAAGGTGTCGGTGAATATATGGCCTGGTTGAATCGTTAGACGTTAGTGTCTTAGCTGGGTAGAGTGATTTCTCCACCAAAAATGTAAACCGGCTCCTTATTTGATTAAGGTCAAAGGTATCTAAGCGTTACTAGTTAGTTTCTAATTTTTAACCAGTTATACTCCTAGTCGACCCTAGTGAATTTATTGATAAGTCATTGATAAATTTAAACTAATAGAACGATAGCTAAAGCCAATGGGTCGAAGTAAAGGCATAAATCATGAGGAGAGAACTCCATGAGAATAACGACTAACTTTCGAAAAATAAGCAGTGTTCTAGGAGTAGCAGGACTGGTAGCTTTAAGTGGCAACCTATTAGCTGATGATGGTTTTCATAGTAAATATGCAAATCGCTTTGAGCCACTACCAGCTATTTCACCCATTCCTGCAAACAATAGCTTAACGGAAGCTAAAGTTGAGCTAGGTAAAATGCTGTTTTTTGAACCACGTATTTCTGCCAGTGGTGTTATTAGCTGTGCTACCTGTCATAACCCAGCCTTAGGATGGACCGACCGTATTCCACGTGCAACGGGTCATGCTGCTCAAGTAGGTGAACGCAATACACCCACTGTACTTAACTCAGGCTTCTTTACTGCACAGTTTTGGGATGGTCGAGCAGCAGACTTAGAAGAGCAAGCGTTAGGGCCGATAGAAGCCGATATAGAAATGAATATGTCGCTTGACGATGCTATAAAACGGCTAAAAGGCTTTGATGCTTATAAAGAAGCTTTTGCTCGTGCTTATGGTGGTAATGGAGAAAAGCAAATTACCCCTAATAATGTTGCTCATGCAATGGCTAGTTTTCAACGTACCTTGAATACCCCTAACTCGCCTTTTGACCGTTATTTGCGAGGTGACTTAGAAGCATTAACTGATCAACAAAAGCGCGGCATGGCTTTGTTTTCTGATAGTGGTTGTGGCGCTTGTCACACTGGCCCTGCTTTAACTGATAGTTATTTTCACGTTATTAAAGTGCCAGGGTCAACAGACTTAGGTCGCTACCTAGTGACTAACAATGAAGCTGATAAGCATGCGTTTAAAACCCCTACCCTGCGTAATGTAGCGGTTACCTACCCCTACTTCAATAATGGTGGTACAGCAACCTTAGAAGAAGCTGTTCAAGTGATGGGTAGAGAAATGTTAGGTCGTGAATACAAGAAAAAACAGGTCGATGATATCGTAGCCTTCTTGCATTCTTTAACTGGCGAAATGCCACACATAGAAATACCAGCACTGCCTTAGTTTTACACTAGAGAGAAAGAGGTCGAATCGGCCTCTTTTTTTTAGCTAAAACTCTAGTAGAGCCACTAATTAGCTAGGAATAACTATGGTTTTCCTTGATAATCTTGCTTCTTCGTTTTTAAGAGATAGGTTACATGAAACGGCAAGCAGTGTATTTGCGAAAGCAGCTAGAAAAAATAAGAAAGAATAAGCTTTTTGAACTGACAGTTATTAGCATTATTATTATTTCTGCTTTGCTTATTGGAGCAAAAACCTATGAGGAAGCTAGCCGATTTGACCGAGTTATTTACTGGCTAGACTGGGGTGTTACTGCATTCTTCCTGGTTGAAATTATTATTCGGTTACTATCAGAAAGAAGGTTTATCAACTTCTTTAAAAAAGGCTGGAATATTTTTGACTTCATCATAGTCACCGCCAGCCTTATTCCCATGGACTACTCAGAGATGGTGCTTTTAGCCCGCTTATTAAGGGTATTTAGGGTGCTGCGTTTAGTGTCGATGGTGCCAGAGTTAAGAATTCTTTTATCTGCCTTGGTTAAGTCTTTGCCACGCATGGGTTATGTTGCACTGTTGATGTTTATTATTTTTTATATCTACGGCGCAATAGGCAGCTTTTTATTCCATGAGGTGAACGAAAAGCTTTGGGGCAATATATCCCTAGCCATGCTAACGCTCTTTCAGGTAGCTACCTTTGAAAGCTGGGCAACCGCAGTGCTTTATCCAACCATGGAGCACTTCCCTTATAGTTGGATTTATTTTTTAACCTTTATCTTTCTGAATGCCTTTGTTTTTTTGAATATGATGATAGGTATTGTTCTAGATGTAATGCAAAAAGAAAGTGCCTTGTATGAAATTGAAACAGGCGAAGGCGAAGCTGCAGAAATTCACTGGATGCGTGAGAATATGGAAACTTTACGCGAACAGATGGATCGAATAGAAGCTAAGCTAGATAAATAAAACAAATAAGGCGGAGGTGGTGTGATGTCTGCAATACTAACTAACCTAACCCGTCAAATGCAGGGTTATAAGCCCCAGTTACTTACAGCCAGTATGCCAGAGGCAGCGGTGCTTCTAGCGGTGACTAAAGGTAAAAATCCAGAGGTTATCTTAACTAGGCGCTCGCAACACCTTAACAGCCACCCGGGGCAGGTAGCTTTCCCTGGCGGTAAGCGTGACAGGCAAGACCCTAACCTTTATGCCACTGCCTTGCGCGAAGCAGAAGAAGAAATTGGGCTTAATCCACAAAAAGTACAGCATTTAGGCCGTTTAAGTGATGTGATTTCATTACACGGTATGAAGGTAACACCCTACGTTGCGCTGGTACCTGAGCAATTAGAATTTAAGCTTTGTGAAGAAGAGTTAGATGCTATTTTTACTGTGCCCATAGAATGGTTATTGGAAGACCCACGCAGCCATACTGATGTTATTCAACTCACTGATACTAGCAAGCTTTATGTGCCCAGCTACTCTTTTTCTGAATTTACTATTTGGGGTTTGTCATCAATGATGTTAGTTGAGTTTTTACGCGTTGGCTTTAATATGCCTATCGATATTTATCAGCAACCTAAGGGCAAGCTATTGCATCGACCTTTACGCCCCTTACCAGTTAATTAAAGATAAAGAATTTCTAAAGCACTAACATAAAAAGAGTTCACATGACTAAAACAAGAGTTTTAACGGGTATTACTACAACAGGTACACCCCATTTAGGTAACTATGTAGGCGCTATACGCCCAGCAATAGAAGCCAGCCGCGACCCCCAAGTAGAGTCTTACTATTTTTTAGCTGACTTCCACTCGCTAATCAAATGCCATGAGCCAGACCGCATTGCAGAGTCTCGCCGCGAAATTGCATCCACTTGGCTGGCGCTAGGTTTAGATACCGACAATGCTGTTTTTTATCGCCAAAGTGATATTCCAGAAATTCCAGAGCTCACCTGGCTGTTAACCTGTGTGGCGGCCAAAGGTTTAATGAATCGTGCTCATGCTTATAAAGCTTCAGTGCAAGAAAATTTAGATGCAGGTAATAAAGATACTGATGCAGGCATTAATATGGGTTTGTATAGCTACCCTATTTTAATGGCAGCCGATATTTTAATGTTTAATGCCAAAAAAGTACCCGTAGGACGAGATCAAACTCAGCATATAGAAATGGCTAGAGATATAGGCCAACGTTTTAACCATATTTTTGGTGAAGAGTTTTTTGTTATGCCAGAAGCGGTGGTGGATGAAAGAGTGAGTGTTTTAGCTGGTCTAGATGGCCGTAAAATGAGTAAAAGCTATAACAACACCATTCCTTTGTTTGAGCCTGAAAAGAAGTTCAAGAAACTTATAAACAAAATTAAAACTAACTCCTTAGAGCCAGGCGAACCAAAAGAAACTGAAGACTGTACACTCTTTCAAATATACAGTGCCTTCTCTACTGACTCAGATGTTGCCAAGATGCGCGAGCGTTATGCGGCGGGTATAGGTTGGGGTGAAATGAAGGGTGAGCTGTTTGAGTTACTGAATGAACAGCTTAAAGGTCCACGAGAAGAGTATCAGCGTTTGCTTGCAGACCCTGCTTACGTTGAAGGAGTGCTACAAAAAGGTGCAGAAAAAGCACGCGCTCTAGCAACACCAACCTTAGATCGTTTAAGGGCAGCTGTAGGTCTAGGGCGCTTTATCTAACTTGCACAAAAAAACCTGCTTTAAAAGCAGGTTTATAAATAGCTTTTAGCAAAGTGGCTGGGTTAGTGTTTATTGCGGAGAAGTTTCTTACGCTTCTTGCTAGTATCTTCCCAGCCTCTAACGGCTTTAATTAGGTTTTCCTTTACTTCCAAGGTTTCAAAGCGATAGTTACCAAAAACTACGCAGGCATTACCATCAGGGATAGATTCTAAATACTCCAAGATGACACCGTTTAGTGTTTTAGGGCCCTGTGTAGACAACTCCCAGCCCAGTTGTTTATTAATTTCACGAATATTGGCGCTGGCATCAATTAACCAAGAGCCATCTTGCTGTAGTTGAATATCATCTTGGTGGTGAAGGGTGTCAGTAGTAAACTCACCAACAATTTCTTCTAGTATATCCTCTAGTGTTACCAAGCCTTGTACGTCACCATACTCATCAACCACCATGCCTATACGGCGCTTTTCTTTTTGAAAGTTAAGTAATTGAGTTTGTAGGGGAGTGGATTCAGGAATGAAGTAGGGCTCGCGGCTTTCCTGAATAAGCATACCTTTAGTGGGATTATCTGCAGCAATAAGCCTAAGTGCGCCACGCAAGTGAAGTATGCCAATCACATCATTAATATCACCCTTATAAACAGGGATGCGGGTATGTTGTGCTAGGCGTAAAAGCTCAAGTATTTGTTCTATGTCTTGTTCTAGGTCTATTCCAGTTACTTCTTGGCGTGGAATCATAATGTCATCAACGGTGATTTTTTCTAAATCTAAAATTGATAACAGCATAGCTTGGTGGCGACTAGGAATTAGGTTGCCAGCCTCATTTACAACAGTGCGAAGTTCTTCGGATGTTAGGTTGTCTTGTTTATTTTGATCAGGGCGAGCACCAAGCAGCCTTAAGAAGAAGTTACCAATAATGTTAACTATCCACACAAGAGGATAAAGCAGTTTAAGCAGTGGGATAAGTGCGAAAGAGGCAGGTTTTGCGAATTTCTCAGGGTGCAAAGCAGCTAAAGTTTTTGGGGTAACTTCTGCAAAAATAAGCACCACAATAGTTAGAGCAAAGGTGGCTACAACTGGCCCAAGGCTTTCACCTAAATAGCTAATAGCTATTACTGTTGCGATAGCTGCGGCAAAGTTGTTAATGAAATTGTTGCCAATAAGAATAACGCCCAATAAACGGTCTGGGCGCTCTAAAAGTTTGGTGATTCTAATAGCTGCTTTATCGCCCTGTTTTGCTTTATGGCTAAGGCGATAGCGATTGATAGACATCATGCCCGTTTCTGAGCCTGAAAAAAAAGCAGAGCAAGCAATGAGCAGTACTAAGAGTCCAAGTAAAAAACCTAAGGGTAGTTCAGCGTCCAAACGGTTCAGACCTCACGCTAAGATAAATTGAAGTACAAACTTACTACCAAAGTAAGCCAAGAGTAACAATAAACTGCCGCCTAGAGTCCAGCGAACAGCCGTTAAGCCACGCCATCCAAAACGCCAGCGCCCTACTAATAATAAGCCAAAAGTGACCCAGGCTGCTAAAGACAGAAGGGTTTTATGCGCCATGCCAGTAGCAAACATATTATCTAAGAAAACAAAGCCACTTAAAATCCCTAGACTGAGTAATAGTTGCCCAGCAAGAAGCAGTTCAAAAAGTAAGCGCTCCATAGTTTGCAAGGGCGGTAAAACAGAAATAAGCCCACTCATTTGTCGTTGCTTTAGCTGATGGTTTTGTGCTGCTATTAAAAGTGCTTGAACACTGGCCAAAGCAAATAAGCTATAAGCTGAAAGTGAAGCAATGATATGGAAGAATAGACCGCTTCGGCCATCTATAGGAAAGCTCTGACTAATGCTAAACTGATTGACTAACAAAATGATGGCAGCCAAAGGAAAAAGTATTACAGCTAAATTCAGGGTAGAATGACGCAAGCTAGCTATTAAAATAAACGCACAAATTAACCAGTTAGCCAAGGAAGCTGCTTCTAATACGCCTAAGCTGAGATTGTTCGGTATGCCTAAGTGGCTAGAGAGAGCGATTCCATGAGCTAATAAGGCGCCCAAGCCTAGCAGGCGAACCAACACCAGCTTAGCGGGTGCTTTGCGCGCTAAATGCAGTAAAACCCAAGTGCCAGCTGCAATATAAAAGATAGCGGCAAGTAAGGTTGATGGCAGGGAAACGGTCATACTAGGGATGTGTAACTCCATAAATAAATATCTTACCATCCTAGCGGATTCCTTTAACTTTAGCATCCATTCCTAAAGCTTATTAGTCTATAATCCACACAAATGCTTAGTACTGAGGGCAAGACATGTTTGAAAATTTAAGTGATCGCCTGTCGCACACGTTACGCAGTATAACAGGTAACGCTAAACTGACAGAAGACAATATAAAAGAAACGCTAAGAGAAGTGCGTATGGCACTACTTGAAGCAGACGTTGCACTCCCTGTTGTTAAAGACTTTATTGATCAGGTTAGAGAGCGTGCAGTAGGACAAGAAGTTTCTAAAGCTTTAAAACCAGGTGAGCAATTTTTAAAGATTGTTAATGAAACGCTCACCGATATCATGGGTTCATCTCATGCAGGTTTAGAGTTAAAAGGCGAGCCAGCTACCATTCTAATGGCTGGTCTGCAAGGTGCGGGTAAAACCACCACCGTTGCAAAGTTAGCTCGTTTCTTACGAGAAAGAGAAAAGAAAAAAGTATTGGTTGTTTCGGTAGACGTTTACCGCCCTGCGGCAATGGAGCAATTAAAAACCCTAGCCAATGAGGTAGGTGTGGATTGTTTTCCTGCCACGCCCGATCAAAAGCCTGCCAGTATTATTGAGGCAGCACAGCGCGAAGCTAAAATTCAGTTCTACGATGTACTGCTAGTGGATACAGCAGGTCGCTTACACGTAGATGAAGCTTTGATGAGCGAAATAACGGCTATTCATACTCAGCTTAATCCATCTGAAACCTTGTTTGTTGTTGATGCCATGACAGGTCAAGATGCTGCCAACACCGCTAAAGCTTTTAATGAAGCTCTGCCGCTAACAGGTGTTGTGCTGACTAAAGCAGACGGTGATGCCCGTGGTGGTGCAGCCTTGTCAGTTAGGCAGATTACCGGCAAGCCCATTAAGTTTATGGGTATGGGTGAAAAAACCGATGCGCTAGAAGCCTTCCACCCAGATCGTATTGCTTCACGTATTCTAGGTATGGGTGACCTGCTTTCATTGATAGAAGAAGCAGAGCGAACCCTAGATAAAGACAAGGCCGCCAAATTAGCTAAAAAAGTTAAAAAAGGTAAAGGCTTTGATCTAGAAGATTTTCGCGAGCAATTGCAGCAGATGAAAAAAATGGGCGGTATGTCTAGCATGCTAGAAAAACTCCCGGGTATGGGTGGCATGGCTAAAATGGCTGAGCAGCAAGGGCCCATGAAAGAGTTTGGTAAAATGGAGGCACTCATTAACTCCATGACACCTTGGGAAAGACAAAAGCCAGAGTTGTTGAATGGTTCGCGTAAGCGCCGTATTTGCCAAGGTTCAGGCACTCAATTACAAGACTTGAATCGGTTGATTAAGCAGCACAAGCAAATGCAAAAAATGATGAAGAAGATGACCAACAAAGGTGCGGTTGCCAATATGATGCGCGGCATGCAAGGTCAGATGCCTCCAGGTATGGGTGGCATGGGTGGCGGCGGCTTTCCACCACGCTTTTAATTAAGCCTAATTTCTGGCTTGCGTTTGTCGATTAGCAGACTACAATAGCCCAACTCTTAAGGTCAGTGTTTAATAAATAGGTTAAATCTACGTCAAAGCTTCCCAAGGCTGAAGTAATCCATTAGAATACTTCGCCTTTCAGGTGGCTTGCCTTTTGAACAGATTCTTAAGTGCTGGGTTGGCTACCCGAATTAGGGTGACATCCTAGTCACAAATTTTATTACAGTGGCAGATATGACTTCTGCACTGTTTTCCGGATACTTTAAAGGAAAGACTCGTAATGGTAACCATTCGTTTAGCTCGTGGTGGCGCAAAGAAGCGTCCTTTTTATCACCTACACGTAACTGATTCACGCAATGCACGCGATGGCCGTTATATTGAGCGTCTAGGTTTTTTTAACCCTGTAGCTCAAGGTAACGCAGAGCGTTTACGCATCGATACAGATCGTCTTCAGCATTGGGTTGCACAAGGCGCACAGTTGTCTGAGCGTGTTGCAAGCCTAGTTAAAGAAGCCGCTAAGCAGCAGTAATAACTGCTTTAGCGCTAGTTGATATTTCGCACATGAGCGAGGTGCACATGAGCGGAACAAAAAATCAGCTGACAGCACAAGAAAATAAAGCTGAACTAATAGTGCTGGGTAAAATAACCAGTGTTTTTGGTATTAAAGGTTGGGTGAAAGTTTATTCTTACACTGACCCAATGGAAAACTTACTTAAATACTCCGAATGGCAGCTTAAGCATAACGGGCAAAGTAAGCGAGTACGTCAGCTAGATGGTCGTAAGCACGGTAAAGGACTCATTGCTAAGATAGAAGGTGTTAATACGCCAGAAGAAGCACGCCTATTATCAGGCGCAGAAATTCTTCTTAGCAAAGCTAAACTACCCGAGCTACCTGAGGGTGACTACTATTGGAATCAACTCATTGGTTTGCAGGTAGTTAATCTAGCAGGTCAGCTTTACGGTAAGGTTAGTAGCTTACTAGAAACAGGTGCCAACGATGTGCTAGTGGTTAAAGCCTGCTCAGGCAGCCTTGACCAACAGGAACGACTTATACCTTGGTTGTTACCTGAAGTAGTGCAAGAGGTAAACCTAGAAACTGCCCAAATTAAAGTGGATTGGGATGCAGACTTCTGAATTAGAAACACAGCCAGCTAATAAGTGGTTTGGTGTAGTTTCTTTATTTCCACAGATGTTCGATGCCATCACACAACAAGGCGTTATTTCTAGGGCAGTAAAGCAGGGTTTGCTTAACTTTGAGTTTTGGAACCCGCGAGATTTCACTACTGATAAGCATCACACGGTTGATGATCGGCCTTACGGCGGTGGTCCCGGAATGCTTATGAAAGTAGAACCTTTGCAAGCAGCTATTAAAGCAGCAAGAGCAGCAGCAGGCTCTAATGCTAAGGTGATTTACCTATCGCCTCAGGGCAGAAAGTTAGATCAAGCTGGTGTAGAAGAATTAGCAGCCTGCAACAAAAACTTGATTCTTGTTGCAGGTCGTTATGAAGGTATTGATGAGCGCCTTGTGGCCTCAGAGATCGATGAGGAATGGTCCATTGGTGACTATGTTCTCAGCGGCGGTGAACTAGCAGCTATGACATTGATTGATGCAGTGTCTCGCCTTGTTCCTGGAGTACTCGGGCATGAGGCATCAGCAGAAGAAGATTCTTTTGTTGATGGTTTGCTGGACTGCCCGCATTATACGCGGCCTGAAGAGATAAATGGTGTAAAGGTACCTGAGGTATTACTCAGTGGTAACCATGAAGCCATACGTCGTTGGCGTCTGAAGCAGGCGCTCGGTCGAACCTGGTTGCGGCGCCCCGATCTACTGAAAGGACGTCAGTTGAATCAGGAGCAGCAGGTATTATTGACAGAATTTATCCGTGAATACGAAGCCCCGCTTGCCAGGGTGCAAGTCGAGCGGCCTTAGTCCAGGAGTGAGCAGCAATGAGCAGCAGAAACCTTATTATTCAGGCTATTGAAGCCGAACAAATGAACAAAGAAGTTCCTAACTTTGCACCTGGTGACACAGTTGTTGTTCAGGTTAAAGTTAAAGAAGGCACACGTGAGCGTCTACAGGCTTATGAAGGTGTAGTGCTAGGTAAGCGTAACCGTGGCTTGAACTCAGCTTTCACCGTTCGTAAAATTTCTAGTGGTGTAGGTGTAGAACGTACTTTCCAAGTTTACAGCCCTTTAGTTGAATCTATTCAAGTGAAGCGCCGTGGTGATGTACGTCAGGCTAAAATCTACTACCTACGTGAGCGTTCAGGTAAGTCTGCACGTATCAAAGAAAAACTGGCTTAATTTATTGTTGCTTGTTGTTTATAGCAAAAATAAGCGAGTTAAAACGGGCGCCCTAGGGTGCCCGTTTTTGTATTTAAATAGAGTAGGATTAGCCATTTTAAATGCTGGCAGGCATACTGTTTTGCTAATATTTTATAGGGGATAAAAATGCTTAAGCAATGGTTTACTGGTTTATTGCTGCTAGTTTTTGCTGGCTCAGTTGCAGCTAGTGCTAAAGATGAGATGCAGGCACGCTTACAAAAGATTGACCCAAGAATTGAGGTTGTTAAAGTAAACCCTGCACCTGTAAAAGATTTCTACCAAGTGCAATTAAATTCTGGCGATTTACTCTATGTTCATAAGCAAGACAGTTATATTTTTGCAGGCAGCTTATTAGAAGTAACGGACGCTGGCTTAGTAGACTTAACAGAAAATGCCCGTTCAGCTATACGTACCGAAGTTATTCAATCAGTGGCAGCAGAAGACCAGGTTATTTTTTCCGCTAAGGGTGAAACTAAAGCAATAGTGCAAGTTTTTACCGACTCCACCTGCCCTTACTGCTCACGCCTACATGAGCAAGTGCCAGAATTAAATCAGCGGGGAGTTGAAGTGCGCTACTTGGCTTTTCCCCGTCAGGGACCGCAAGGTAACGGCTTTAATGATTTAGTGAATGTTTGGTGTGCAGACGATAAACAACAAGCCATGACTGATGCTAAAGCAGGTAAGACACTAGCGCAAAAACAGTGCGATAACCCTGTTGCAGAACAGTATGAATTAGGTCGCCAGCTAGGTGTTCAAGGCACACCGGCAATATTTTTGCCCAGTGGTAAAGTAATTCCTGGTTTTGTACCTGCTGATAGACTGATCAGTGAGCTAGGCCTGTAAACTAGGTTACAATTAAAAAATAGAGATACCTTTGAAACTAGGAGACTAATTTGAAACCTGTAAAAGTAGCTATATGTGGACTAGGTACCGTTGGTGGCGGCGTATTTAATGTTTTATTCCGCAATGCCAGCGAAATTTCCCGTAGAGCAGGTCGGCCGATTGTTATCGAACAGGTAGCTACCCGAACTCCTAACCCAGATTGCGAAACGTCCAGCGTTTATATGTCGCAAGATGTGTTTGATGTTATTGAAAATCCAGAAATCGACATAGTTGTAGAGCTGATAGGTGGTTACGACATAGCTTATGATTTAGTTATGAAAGCCATAGAAGCTGGCAAGCATGTAGTGACTGCTAACAAAGCCTTAATTGCCGTACACGGTAATGAAATTTTTCAAGCAGCTCGTGAAGCAGGCGTAGTAGTTGCTTTTGAAGCGGCTGTTGCTGGTGGCATACCCATTATTAAGTCCATTCGTGAAGGCTTAACTGCCAATAAAATTCAATGGGTGGCGGGTATTATTAATGGCACGGGTAACTACATACTTACCAGCATGCAAGAAGAAGGCAAAACCTTCGAAGAAGCCTTAGCTGAAGCACAAGAGCTAGGCTATGCAGAAGCCGACCCAACTTTCGATGTGGAAGGTATCGACGCAGCGCACAAGCTAACCATTCTTTCTGCTATTGCTTTTGGTGTACCACTCAGCTTCGAGAATGTTTATACCGAAGGTATTAGCCGCATTACTATTGATGATATTCAGCAAGCCGATTCACTAGGCTATGTTATTAAGCACCTAGGTATCACTCGCCGTACAGAAGAAGGTTTGGAGTTGCGTGTTCACCCTACGCTAATACCTAAAGAGCGTTTGCTAGCCAACGTAAATGGCGTTAAAAATGCAGTTATGGTGTCTGGTGATGCCGTAGGCCCAACACTTTATTACGGTGCAGGTGCTGGTGCAGAACCCACAGCTTCATCAGTTATAGCTGATTTAGTCGATGTGGCACGTGCTATGGGTGTAGATCAAGCCTCACGCGTACCCTACCTTGCTTTTGCAGACCAGTCTTATGATTTGCCTGTACTTCCTATGGAAGAAATAGAGACGGCTTATTACTTACGCTTGCTAGCGGTAGACCGTCCAGGCGTTCTAGCTCGCGTTGCTACTATTTTAAGTGAACAGGGTATAAGTATTGAAGCCATCGTACAAAGAGATTCAATCGAAGGTGAGCTAGTCCCCATTATTTTACTAACACACGTCACCAAAGAAGCAGCCATGAACGAGGTTATTCGCCAAATAGAATCTTTGGCAGATATTGCTGGCGGCGTAATGCGTATTCGTGTTGAAAGCTTAAACGATCAATAATTTATAGTGAGATAAAGCCGTGCGATATATCAGCACTCGTGGGCAAGCGCCTGCACTCAGTTTTGAAGAAGTGGTATTAACAGGTTTGGCTCCAGACGGTGGCCTTTATGTGCCAGAAACCTACCCACAAATGAGCAAAGAAGAAATTGCTGATTTGGCTGGTTTGCCTTACCACGAAGTCGCTTTTCGTGTTATGCGCCCTTATGTGGGTGATTGCATAGACGAAACAACTTTGCGTGATATTTTAAAGAAAACCTATGCTAGCTTTAATCACGATGCAGTAGCGCCTTTAAAACAGCTAGATAACAACCACTTTTTGTTAGAGCTGTTTCATGGCCCTACCCTGGCGTTTAAAGACGTTGCTTTACAGCTATTAGGTCGTTTATTAGATCACTTCCTAATAAAACGTGGCGAGCGTGGCGTTATTATGGGGGCCACTTCGGGTGACACAGGTTCAGCAGCTATCGAAGGCTGCAAACCTTGCGAGCAGGTCGATATTTATATTCTGCACCCACATAACCGTGTTTCAGAAGTACAACGCCGCCAAATGACCTGTGTGCTAGCGCCTAATGTACACAACCTAGCAATTGAAGGTGATTTTGATGATTGCCAAGCCATGGTTAAAGCTAGCTTTGGAGATCAAAGCTTTCTAAACGGTCAGCGCTTAATTGCCGTTAACTCGATTAACTGGGCGCGGATTATGGCGCAAATTGTTTACTACTTTACCAGCGCTGTTGCCCTTGGTTCACCACACCGTGAAGTTTCTTTTAGTGTGCCATCGGCTAACTTTGGTGATGTGTTTGCTGGCTATGTAGCGAGAAAAATGGGCTTACCCATTAAACAGCTAATTGTTGCAACCAATGCCAACGATATATTGCACCGTACCTTGCATAGCAATGACTTCAGCAAAAAGAAGTTAGAGCCAACCTTAGCACCCTCAATGGATATCGTCGTTTCTTCTAACTTTGAGCGCCTCTTGTTTGATCTTTATCAGCAAGACGGTAAAGCAGTCGCGGCATTATTAGAAGACTTCCAAAACCAAGCCACTCAGCTAGACCCTAAAGCTTGGTCTAAAGCACAAGAAGTGTTTGCTAGCTTAGCAGTCGATGACGCAACCATTTTGAAAGTAATAACCGATGCCTTTAAACGCACAGGTGAGTTGTTAGATCCACACACAGCCACAGGCTATTTAGCTGCTGAAAAATGTGCAACAGACTCATCAACACCCGTTATCACTTTGGCAACAGCTCACCCAGCTAAGTTTGAAGAAGCAATCATTAAAGCTGGCTTTCCAGAAGGTGCTAGCCTGCCAGAACACATGAGTGATTTGCTAGAGCGTGAAGAGCGCTACACTCTACTGCCAGCAGACTTAAAAGCTGTACAAAGTCACTTAGCTGAAGTACAAAGTAAATAATATAAATTTGTGGTAATTAAATAGCTTAATGGTGGCTTAATTTAAGCCGGGTAGATTACAAGGAGAAACAACACAATGTTCAACAAGCTAAGTATAGGGTTAAGAATACAATTAGGCTTTGCACTGGTGTTGGTATTGGGTATTGGCATATTACTACCGCTTCAGTTAAACAACATGGATAAACTGATGTTAAGAACAGAGCAGGATGCTCTAAATCGACTACATCAGGCAGCGTTAGATGAAATTAACAATCAGCAATCCCAAGCCTTGCATCTAGCCGCAGCCATTGCTAGCCAGCCAGACGTTCAAAGAAACTTTGCTGCGCAAAACCGTGCTGTTTTAGAAGATGAACTTTTGCCAGTGTTTGAAAACCTGCAGCAAATGGCAGGCATAGAACAAATGCAATTCCATTTACCCCCAGCAACTTCTTTTTTGCGTCTACATAAGCCAGCTAAATATGGTGATGATCTTTCCTCTTTTAGACATACAGTTGTTGAAACTAACCGCAATAAAAACAGTGTCTCAGGTATAGAAAGTGGCGTAGCGGGCATAGGTATTCGTGGCGTTGTACCAGTCACTTGGCAAGGCCGCCACTATGGTAGCTTAGAGTTTGGTTTATCTTTGCGCCAAGCTTATGCCGATGCTTTTAAAGCTAGTCAAAAAGCAGATATGGTTATTTATCAGGCAACTGACAAAGGCTTTGAGCAGCTAGTCAGCACCTGGCAAGGTCAAGAGCTGATTCCAGTAAAAGACTTTAATCAAGTTATGCAGGGCAAGACCTTATCTACCCGAACAGCACAAGATGGTCATGATATTGCAGTGCTAGCTGCACCTTTAAAAGACTACAGCGGTAATACTATAGGTGTAATGGCTATTTATGCTGACCGTTCGGCTAGTGTTGCTGCATTCAAAAGCGCTATCGCGACAACATCAACAGTTTCACTCTTGATTCTTTTAGCTGGCTTACTGGTTTCTTGGCTCTTGGCAAGAAGAGGTATTATCTCACCAATCAAACGCTTAAATCTTGCTCTACAAAACATTTCAGAAGGTGATCAAGACCTGCGTCAGCGCTTACCCATAGAGGGTAAGAATGAGCTTTCCGAGGTGGCTAAATCCTTCAACCGTTTTGTCGCTAAGGTTGAAGCAACAGTGCTTTCTGTTTTAGATCACGTGGGCGAGCTAGGTGAAAAAGCTGAATACACCTTCCGTGTCACCGGTGAAACAGCAGATTCAATGAAGCGTCAGCAAATGAGTACTGAAGAAGTGTCCACAGCCATGAACGAAATGTCGGTCACTGCAGTAGAAATTGCTAGTCATGCGGCAGAAACAGCGAATGCTACCGAGCAAGCAGATCAAAGCTCAGCGCATGGTAATGAAGTTGTTCACCAAACCAGCGAAGGTATTTCACGCTTAGCAGCCGAAGTTGACCAGGCTGCGCAAGTTATTCGTAAGCTAAATGAATACAGCGAAAACATTGGCAGCATTCTAGATGTGATTAGTGGTATTTCTGAACAAACCAACCTTTTAGCACTTAATGCTGCCATTGAAGCAGCGCGTGCTGGTGAGCATGGTCGTGGCTTTGCAGTTGTAGCAGATGAAGTACGTCAGCTGGCACAACGCTCGCAAGAAGCCACTGGACAAATTCATGGCATGATAGAGCAGCTTCAACAGGGTGTAGAAGAGTCTGTTAATGTTATTGAACGCAGCCATAAAGAAGCTGAAAAAACCGTTGAACAAACCGAAGCAGCACGCCTTGCCCTGCAAGAAATTACTGAAGCCATGCGCAGAATTAGTGATATGAGCGCTCAAATTGCTTCTGCTGCTGAAGAACAAACCGCTGTATCCGATGACATTAACCGTCACATCGTTATTATCAGTGAAGGTGCGGTAGAGACAGTCGGGCAAACCAGCAATATCATTGCAGCAACAAGCGGCATAGGCAGTGAAATTTCCGAATTAATGAAGCAAATGCGTGGCTTTAAAGTCAATATAGAGCCGCATGTAGAGCTAGCTTTAGCTAAAAGTGCTCACCGAGCATGGAAAGTAAGAGTGCGTAGTTTCCTAGATGGCCAATCTAGCCTTAGCCTAGACCAAGCTGTCAGCCATACCCAGTGTGACTTAGGTGTATGGTACCTAGGCGAAGGAATGAAAAGCTTTGGTCACTTCCCTGAGATGAAAGCCTTAGATGAACCTCATGCGGAACTACATAAGCTTATTCAAGAGATTATTAAAGCTAAGCAGCAAGGAAATGATACTCATGCTGAAGACCTTTACCTTAAAGTTGACGACTACTCAGACCAGATAGTGGCTCTACTGAATGAGGTTTTAGCGAAGATAGGACGTGCTTAAAACCACTAAAAAAATTGAATTACGCCCTCGGTCGGTTGATAGAAGTATTTACCAGCAAGCCCTGACCGAAGGCGTACATCCGCTTTTAGCAAAAGTTCTGGCTGGGCGACTCAATCAATCTTCGCCCTCCATGGCCGCTTTAATAGAGCCAGGTTTAAATCACTTAGCAGCACCCGACTCCCTTGCAGATATACAGCCTGCAGTAGAAAGGTTAAAGCTTGCTTTGCAGCAAGGTGAAACCTTAGGGCTACTAACCGACTACGATGTTGATGGCATCACCTCTCACGTTGTTATTTACCGTACACTCACTGAAATTTTAGGCGTTCCAGCCAATAGAATACTCAGCTTAATTGGTCACCGTATAGATGATGGTTATGGTGTAAGCGACTCTCTAACTGACCGTATTCTTGCTGCAGATAAGCTTCCCAGCGTCATCATTACCGCAGACTGTGGTTCTTCTGATGAACCACGCATTGCTAGGCTAAAAGCTGCAGGAATTGACCTCTTAGTCACAGACCACCATACCCTTCCTAAAAACGGTCCACCCGCTTCTGCTTATGCCGTTATTAACCCAACACGTGAAGATTGCTATTACCCAGATAAAACCTTAGCTGGTGTTGGAGTGGCTTGGCTTTTAATGTCTGCGTTACGTAATTCCATGGTTCAAGAAGGTTTGTTGCCAAGTAGCACACCCAAGCTCAGTTTCCTTTTACCTTTTGTTGCACTAGGCACAGTTGCAGATTGTGTTTCTTTAGGAGCCAGTGCTATTAATCGAGCTTTAGTTAGGGCAGGGTTACAAATCATGAATGCTTCTGATGAAGCCTGTTGGCTAGCCTTTCGTCAGCTAATGGGGCAAAGGTTTGAAGCCTTTACCGCATCAACCTTAGGCTTTCAGTTAGGACCAAGAATTAACGCTAGCTCACGCATGGCAGACCCTTACGAAGCGCTAGAATACCTTTTAGCAAAACAGCCCTCTTTAGCAGCAGAACACCTAGAATTGCTTGATAGCGATAATCAGCAAAGGCGTAGTATTGAAAAAGAAATGGTTAGTGCCGCTTTAAAAGGTGCAGAAGAACAAGTAGCTGCAGGTATGCAAAGTTTAGTTGCCTACCTAGAAGAAGGCCATTCAGGTGTGCAAGGTATAGTGGCTTCAAGGTTGGTAGAAAAGCATGGTCGCCCTACCATTGTTCTAACGCCTTCTAGTGATCCAAGGCAGCTGGTTGCTTCGGCAAGAAGTGTCCCAGAACTAAGTATTCATGCCGCCTTACAAAGGGTGGATGATTTAAACCCAGGTATGCTGGTTAAATTTGGTGGCCACCAAGCTGCAGCAGGGTTAACGCTTTGGCGAGAGCGCCTAGTAGACTTTCAGCAAGCTTTTGAGCGAGCCATCGTTTATCAGCTGGGTGATCGTAAACTAGCGCCCTACCTGCTGACCGATGGTGAGCTTGCCCCCAACTTAATAAATTTAGAAGCTTTTAACTTACTTAAAAAGCTAGAACCCTACGGTAGAGAGTTTGAAGCACCTTTGTTTGAAGGCGTGTTTCAAGTAGCTGGAATTAGAGCGGTAGGCGCAGACCCTATTCATTTGCAATTAGACCTAGCTTTAGCGAATGAAACTAACTTGATAAAAGCTATATGGTTTCGTGCTTTGCCACAGGCAGGAGCTAACTTTCCATTTCAGCAGGGTGACCAAGTCCGTTTGGCTTACCGTTTAGAAGAAAATGTATTTAGAGGTAAAACAAGTTTGCAGCTTATGGTTAGCTACGCAGAGCTAGCCAACTAGCATTACTTTAAGCAGTCCTTATAGTAAATGCCGCGGTAGTCTCGCCAGCCTTCTCTGCCATTGGTATCCATATAAAGCTTAACCATTCGGCAATAATCAGCATCCCTGTGGCCTTCTCTTAATTCAGTGGAATGTGGCTGAATCATAAACTTAGTAAAAAAAATGTAAATTAGCACTGCAAAAGCGATAATAAATAATAAAGATGCAACCAATGCAATGGATTGGTTTTTTTCTTCGGGTGCACTGTCCATCTTACTACTCCAAAATTTAGCCTGCTTCATCAACCAGCTTATCGGCTAGGTTTTATTTAATTCTAGTTTTGATTTAATTATAGCTTGGTAGGCTTGCCAACGTTTACAGGCATGATTTGCGCTACGGGCAAAGCTAATCGTTTTGCTTTTACGAATACCAGCCCTGCGCAATTTCAAAATCAAACGCGGGTGAAGCCCAATAAAAACAATGTTTTTACCCAGTAATTCTAGCTGACGAATTGAGGTGTCGAGAGAATCGATAGCTGTAATGTCTAAGCTAGAAACCCCATGCATATCAACAAATACAGCATCGATATTAGATGAAACTTGCGATAAACGCCCGAGTGCTTTTTCAGCTGCTCCAAAAAATAGTGGCCCAGCAATGCGGATATAAGCTACCCCTTCAGGTAGCTGCATACCTTGATGCTCACGTTCATTAAGCGTATAGCTTTGGGTTGCTTGTGCCATGCGCCCCATAAAGAGCAAAGATGCCAAAACAATACCCACCCCAACAGCTAGCACCATATCAAACATAACGGTTAAGCTAAAACAGGTCACCAATACTAGCAGATCACTCGGTGGAGCTACCTTCAACATGCGTAAAACATGATGTGCTTCACTCATATTCCAAGCAACAATCAGTAATAAGCCAGCTAAAGCCGCCATAGGCAGGTAAGCCAACCAGTCAGAAAAAATAAGCACACTAGCCAACACCATGCCCGCATGAAAAAGAGCCGCAAAAGGTGAGCGTCCCCCAGCACGAATATTCGCTGCTGTTCTAGCCAAAGCACCCGTAGCCGTAATACCGCCAAAAAAAGGTGCAACTAAGTTACCCACACCCTGACCCACCAGTTCAGCGTTAGGGTCATGTTTAGTACCGGTTAAAGAATCACCCACCACCGCACAAAGTAACGACTCAATAGCACCCAGCATGGCAATAGTAAAAGCTGCCGGTAGTAAGGCGCTGAATAGCTCCCAACTAAAACCTATTGCTTCACCTTCAGCATTAGGCATTAACCAAGGTAATAAAAAAGAAGGTGCAACAGGTGGAATGCCACGCCCAGATTCCTCGCCTAAGCTCCAGCTAAACTGATCGCCTAATAAAATCACTTCAAAATCAGCTAGCCAATATCCACCCAATAAAGCTAAGGCCGTTGCTAACAATAAAGCAGGCAGATGACCAGGAATGGGTGTTTTTAAGCGCGGCCAAATAATTAGTATGGCTAGGGTAACTGCACCCACTAAAAAATCGCCCCAACTAATTTGGCCAAGCAAACTAAAAAAGTCGGTTAGTTTTACAAAAAAGTGGGCCGTGTTATCCATACCACTCAGCCCAAAAAAATCTTTAAGCTGCAAGCTAGCAATCACTAAAGCAATACCCGCAGTAAAACCCAAGGTAACCGGTGCAGGAATAAATTGAATCAGTCGCCCTAACCTGAGTGCACCCATCGAAAGCTGAATTGCCCCAGCCATTAAAGTAGCTAAGAGCAAACCACCTAAGCCGTATTGGCTAGTAACAGGTAATAAAATAACCACAAAAGCAGCCGTTGGGCCACTAACAGAAAAGCGTGAGCCACCCGTTAAAGCAATAACAGCACCAGCCACTATAGCGGTATATAAGCCATACTGAGGTGGTACACCACTAGCAATAGCTAAAGCCATGGCTAGGGGTACAGCAATAATGCCTAGCGTAATACCAGCCAATAAGTCGGCGCGTAAATCTTGGAAGGTATAACCTTGTTTAAGGGTTTCTTTAACAGCAGAGGCGATAGGAAAGGACATAACTCTCCTTGAGGTATGTTAATAGTTAATAAAAAAGACAGCCTCTTTTATAAGCTAGAATAAATAGCTCGTTTAGAGTGCTGGGTCTATCCGTCCATTTAAAGAAGTATTGCAGCGAAACCAGCCAGCAATGCGATTAATCAGACGTGTAAAATAAGGTTGAGCTAGACTGAATCAGTCACTAAGCTGGCTGGGTTACTTTAAACTTTTTTACTGATGATAGGGTTATAGCTGTGCCACAAGTTGATTTGTCATTTCTGCCGTCTAAGCTACACCCTGTCACCCTGCAAGCACTCAGCCGTTTAACAAGCGAGTTAACTACTAGCCAACCTCAAGGCTTAGCAGGGTTACTAGCAACAAGCGATTACGCAACGGAGTTACTAACAGCTGATGCCAGCCTACTAGCGCATTTAGCTAAAGAAAACCGACTAACCCCCCGCTTAAATCTTGCCGACTATACACTTTGGTGCCAGCAGGCATTAAGTAATGAAAATGGGCAGTTGCCAACCGACGAAGCCAGTTTGCAAGCTAGGTTAAGGCAGTTTCGACGTGCCGTTATGTTACGCCTATTGTGGCGAGATTCCCAATTTACTGACCAACCCCAACAAGTTTGGCAAACCGCAGCAGAAATTACCGCGCTGGCAGAAGTCACCACCGAAGCAGCCTTAGCCTGGTTAGAAGATTTTTATGCACCGGCTTGGGGCAAGCCCTACCCAAGGGGCACCAGCCTTACCCAAGCTGAATCGCAAGAAGTGCAGCCGCTGCGCCTAGTCGTGTTAGGCATGGGTAAACTGGGTGCAGGTGAACTTAACCTTTCCTCAGACATTGACCTTATTTTTGGCTTTGAATCCCAAGGTGAAACACTGGGCGGAAAACGCAGCTTCGACAACCAAGAATACTTTACACGCATTGGTCAAAAACTAATCGCACTCTTAGATAAAGTCACCGCTGATGGTTTTGTGTTTCGTGTTGATATGCGCTTACGCCCTTACGGAGATGCTGGCGCTTTAGCACTCAGTTTTAATGCTCTGCTAGATTATTACCAGCAACAAGGCCGCGATTGGGAACGCTATGCCATGATCAAAGCACGCGTGATTGCTGGCAACAAACAAGCGGGAGAAACCCTCTTAGATGAACTGCGCCCTTTTGTTTACCGCAAGTATTTAGACTTTAGCGCCATCGAAGCCTTGCGTGCTATGAAAGCCATGATTAACCGAGAAGTTCGTCGCAAAAGCCTAGAAAACAATATCAAGCTAGGTTTAGGCGGTATTCGTGAAGTTGAATTTATTGCCCAGGTTTTCCAATTAATTCGAGGTGGACGAGATACAGAACTGCAAGAGCGCTCGGTTAGAAAAGTGCTACCCATTATTTCCAGCCTAGGTTTAATGCCAGAAGAAGCCAGCCAAGAGCTACTCACCGCCTACGAGTTTTTGCGTAATTTAGAACATGCCCTACAAGGTTTAGCCGACAAACAAACCCAAACTCTACCCGAGGATGACGAATCCCAGGCAAGAATCGCCTGGCGCTGTGGTTTTACCGACTGGCAAGCCTTATACGAACATTTACAGCAAACAAAGCAACAAGTTCGCCAGCATTTTGATGCCGTTATTGCTGACCCAGATGAAGAACAGCCAGAACCCACCCAAATAGATGAAGCCCTTGCTTGTTTATGGAGCGAACAAGCCGACCCAGCATTAACCCTAGAGGCATTTCAGCAAGCAGGTTTTAAACAAGCCCAAGCCAGTATGCAAGTGCTGCAAACCCTCTACTCCAGTAGAGCCGTAGCCAATATGCAGCAGATAGGCCGCGAAAGGCTTAATCAACTTATGCCACAAGTGCTAATGGCCGTTGCAACCACCCAAAATCCCGATGCAGCCCTAGAGCGAACCCTTTGGTTAGTTGAAGCCGTATTGCGCCGTACCGCTTACCTAGTGCTGTTAACAGAAAATCCCGAAGCGTTAAAACAGCTGGTGACTATTTGTGCTGCCAGCCCTTGGCTAGCCGAGCAGCTGGCTAAAATGCCGATTCTTTTAGATGAACTGCTAAGCCCAGAAACCCTCTATTCACCCGCCAATAAAAGCAGTCTACAAGATGAATTGCGTCAGCATTTAAGCCGCATTCCAGAAGAAGATATAGAAGCCTTAATGGAAGCACTACGCTACTTCCGCCATGCCAACGTGCTCCGTGTAGCCGCATCAGATTTAGTTGCCCAACGCCACTTAATGAAAGTGAGTGATTACCTAACCTACATTGCTGAAGTCTTGCTAGAGCAAGTTTTAAACCAAACCCTGCGCGATTTAACTCAGCGTTATGGTCGGCCCAGATTAAGTAATGGTGAGTTAAGCAAAGGAGTGCCAGCAGATAACGGCTTTATTATTGTGGGCTACGGCAAACTAGGTGGTATAGAACTAGGCTATGGCTCAGATTTAGACTTGGTTTTTATTCACGATGGTCATCCCACCCTAGCCAGTGACGGTGAAAAAAACCTAGACAGCGTGACTTGGTTTAGCCGTTTAGGACAGCGCATTATTCACTTTTTAGCCACAGCAACACCCTCTGGCCAACTCTATGAAGTGGATATGCGTTTACGGCCTTCAGGCAATGCTGGTTTGCTCGTTAGCAGCCTAAAAGCCTTTGCCGATTACCAAACTAATCAAGCTTGGACTTGGGAACACCAAGCCCTAGTAAGAGCCAGAGTTGTAGCAGGCGATACTTTATTAACCGAAGCATTTAATCAGCTGCGAGCAAGTATTTTAAGCCAGCCAAGAGACTTAAAAAAACTGCGTGAAGATGTAATCACCATGCGCGAAAAAATGCGCGCTAACTTAGGTTCAAAACCTGGAGAGCAAGAGCTGTTTCACGTTAAGCAAGATGCAGGCGGTTTGGTAGATATAGAATTTATGGTGCAATACCTAGTGCTAGCCTATAGCCATAAGCACCCAGAACTTTATGAGCATACCGACAATATGCGTATTTTAGATGCTCTAGCTGCCACAGGCGTATTACCCCAAGCAAAGGTAGAGTGTTTACAAGAAGCCTATTTGATTTACCGAAAAACCACCCACCACGCAGCCCTAGAAAAAGCCGGCACTTTTTTACCCGCCGAACCTTGGGTGGCATACCGTCAGCAAGTTACGCAATTATGGCAAGAACTTTTGCTTAATGACTAAAAATTGTATTAGGTGAAAACTACATTTGATTCAAACCATTTGCTTAGCTTTTCTTCTCCAATTTCACCAGAAGCTAAAGCTTCAAAGGTAATCGCAGCTTCGGCTTCTGGTGCTGTAAATTCATAGCCATTCAACTCTAAAAATAAAACACCAATGGTAAAAGCGACTCTCTTATTGCCATCAATAAAAGCGTGATTTTTTACAAGTCCAAAGCTGTAGGCAGCAGCCAAATCGAAAGGTGTGGTGAGTGGCTCATAAGCAAACTTTTGCTGTGCTCTAGCTAGTGCAGACTTAAGTAATGCTTCATCTCGAACACCCGATGCTCCACCGTGTTCTGACAGCAGCATAGAGTGAACAGCAAGAACAACATTTTCTAGCACCCATTTAGGCTCTATCATTTAGCTAGTTCACGAAGCGTATTGCGGTAGCGAGCCATAATATTTTCGGCAGCTGAAACCTGCTCCTCAAAATCTTGTTGGTAGGGTGTTAATGTATAACCCTCAGGTGATTCAACTAAATACAAGAAATCCCCTTTATTCGCTTTCATTTTACCAAGCGCTTCTTTGGGTAGGAGTATTCCCATTGAGTTGCCGACGTTTGTAACTTTTACCTTAAGCATAAGCTTACCTCAATAAAGTTATAACAAATGTTATTACAGAGGTTATCACCATCAAATCTGCTTAACAAGGATGAGTCTCACCTTCTGTTGCTAAAAATTGTACTAACTCTGCACTCCTAGTAATATCGAGTCATTCAAATTAAAGACTTCTTTCTATCTATAAAGCTTCAAGGATGCGGTGTAAGGAAAAATGGATAAAAGCAAACTAACCGAAACCGACATAATTACTAAGTACATTCTGCCTGCGCTAGCCAAAGCAGGTTGGGATAACATGACGCAAATTCGCCAAGAAGTTAAACTGCGTGATGGTAAAGTGATTGTTCGTGGCCAAATGGGTATGCGCCAAACAGTTAAATCAGCAGACATCGTTTTATATTACAAAATGGGTATGCCGCTGGCGGTTATAGAAGCAAAAGCCAACAAGCACGACCTAGGCAAAGGAATGCAACAAGGCTTAGATTATGCTGGCTTGTTAGATGTGCCCTTTGCTTTTTCAACTAACGGTGATGCTTTTATATTTCACGACAAAACCGTGGCAGAAGGCGAGCCGATAGAAAGTGAAATAACCCTCGATGAATTTCCCAGCCCAAGCCAACTATGGCAAAAGTTTGCAGCATGGCGCGGTTACACCTCAGCGCAAATTCCTTTAGTTACTCAAGATTATCACGACGATGGTAGCGACAAAACACCACGTTATTACCAACTACAAGCCATCAATAAAACCATAGAAGCCATAGCGCGTGAGCAAAACCGCATCCTCTTGGTAATGGCAACTGGCACAGGTAAAACCTACACCGCCTTTCAAATTATTTGGCGTTTATGGAAAGCCAGAAAGAAAAAACGCATTCTATTTTTAGCCGACCGTAATATTTTAGTCGATCAAACCCGCACCAACGATTTTCAGCCTTTTGGTCAGGCGATGACAAAAATAACTGGGCGAAGCGTAGACCCAGCCTATGAAATTCACCTTGCTCTCTACCAAGCTTTAACAGGGCCAGAAGAATACCAAAAAGCTTTTAAACAAGTAGACCCCAACTTTTTTGATTTAATAGTTATAGATGAGTGCCATCGAGGTAGTGCCGCAGAGGATAGCGCTTGGCGAGAAATTTTAGACTACTTCAGCTCAGCCACCCAAATTGGCTTAACAGCAACGCCTAAAGAAACCGACGAAGTGTCTAATACCGACTATTTTGGCGAACCGGTTTACACCTACTCCTTAAAAGAAGGCATAGAAGACGGTTTTTTAGCACCCTATAAAGTAGTACGTGTTGATTTAGACATAGACGCTTTAGGTTGGCGACCCACCGAAGGGCAAGTCGACAAATACGGCGAGCTAATAGAAGACCGCGTTTACAACATTAAAGACTTTGATAGAACCCTAGTCATAGACGAGCGTACCGAGCTGGTTGCTAAAACTATTAGCTCTTACCTACAACGTACCGACCCCATGGCAAAAACCATCGTTTTTTGTAACGATATTAACCATGCCGAGCGAATGCGTAGAGCCTTAATTAACCTTAATCCTGAACAGGTTAAAAAGAACGAAAAGTACGTTATGAAAATTACTGGTGATGATGATGCAGGCAAAGCCCAGCTAGATAACTTCATTAATCCCAAGCAACCCTACCCAGTAATAGCTACAACCTCTGAACTGATGACAACAGGGGTGGATGCCAAAACCTGCAAGCTAATTGTGCTAGACCAAAACATTCAATCCATGACCAAATTCAAGCAAATTATAGGCCGTGGCACGCGTATAGATGATCGCTACAATAAGCTTTGGTTTACCATTTTAGACTTTAAAAAAGCCACCGAACTATTTGCAGACCCTAAATTTGATGGCATTCCAGAAAAAGTCATCGTCAAAACACCCGAAGAAATTAACGACCTAGAAAACACCCAGCTAGATGATGAACTCAGTGAAGATGCAAATACCGAACATGACTTAAGCGAAAGCACCGCAGCAAACTACCAAGCCGAGCAAGATAACGCCAAAGACTTTGCCGCCGATGAAGGCTTTAACGATGAAAACAAATTCGTTAAATACCATATAGCGGGTGTCGAAGTTAAAAAAATTGCCGAGCGAGTGCAATACTACGGCGCTAACGGCAAGCTGGTTACCGAGTCTTTTAAGGACTACACCAAAAAAGCCATACTAGAGCAGTACGCCTCTTTAGATATTTTTGTAAACAGTTGGCAAGAAGCCGACCGCAAGCAAACCATCATAGATGAACTAGAAAGGCAGGGCGTTATCTGGAAAGCCCTAGAGCAAGACGTTAGCAAAGACATGGGCGCATTTGATCTTATCTGCCATATCGCTTTTGACCAGCCAGCCCTAACGCGTAAAGAACGCGCAAATAATGTAAAAAAACGCAATTACTTCAGCAAATACAACGAAACAGCCCAGCAAGTATTAAATGCACTGCTAGATAAATACGCCGATCTGGGCATTAGCGAAATAGAATCCAAAGATGCGCTTAAAGTAACGCCTTTTAGAGAAATGGGCCGCCCCCTAGAAATAGTTAAAAATGCTTTTGGCAGCAAAGCCGAATACGACCAAGCCATAAAAGAGCTAGAAAACGCCCTTTATGATGATACGCACCTCCGCGCCTAACACCTTTTAAAAAACCTTAGAGAACTCATGTCAATTTCATCTGTTATTAAATCCATTCAAGACATCATGCGTAAAGACGCGGGTGTAGATGGCGATGCACAACGCCTAGGCCAGCTTTCATGGTTACTCTTTTTAAAAATATTCGATGCCCAAGAAGAAGAGCTAGAATTTGAACTAGATAACTACCAAACACCCCTTCCAACCCAGTATTTATGGCGCAATTGGGCAGCCGACAAACAAGGCATAACGGGCGAAGAGCTTTTAGATTTTGTAAACAACCAACTAATCAACGACTTAAAAAACCTAGCTGCACCCTTAGAAACCAACCCAAGAGGTTTTGTAGTTAAAGAAGCGTTTAGCGATGCCTTTAATTACATGAAAAACGGTACGCTACTGCGCCAAGTGGTAAACAAACTAAACGAAATAGACTTTACCAGTTCAGAAGAACGCCACCTGTTTGGTGATTTATACGAACAAATACTTAAAGACTTACAAAGCGCAGGTAACGCAGGCGAGTTTTATACCCCACGCGCAGTGACACGCTTTATAGTGCAAATGATTAACCCCCAGCTAGGCGAAGCAATACTGGACCCAGCCTGCGGTACGGGCGGCTTCCTTGCCTGCTCCTTAGATATTCTGCAAAAACAAGTGCAAGACACCCAAGGCGAAAAACTATTTCAAAACTCAGTGCAGGGCGTAGAAAAAAAGCAGCTACCCCACCTGTTATGCACCACCAATATGATGCTGCACGGCATAGAAGTACCCAAACAAATACGCCACGGCAACACCCTAAACAAACCTCTATCCAGCTTAGATATTGAAGACATGGTAGAAGTGGTGGTGTCTAATCCACCCTTTGGTGGCACAGAAGAAGACGGCATAGAAAAGAACTTCCCCTCAGAATACCAAACCCGAGAAACCGCCGATTTATTCTTGCAATACATAATAGAAGTGCTAAAAGAAAATGGCCGTGCCGCAGTGGTATTGCCCGATGGCACTTTATTTGGTGAAGGCGTTAAAACCAAAATTAAAAAACTGCTGTTAGATGAATGTAACCTGCACACAGTGGTACGCCTGCCTAACTCTGTATTTGCGCCCTACACCTCCATAAAAACCAATATTCTGTTTTTTGAAAAAAGCAGTGCCGACAGCGAAGAAAAAGGAACTAAAAACATTTGGTATTACGAGGTGCCATTGCCAACAGGCGTAAAAGCTTTTAACAAAACCAAACCCATGCAGCTAAAAGACTTTGATGCTTGTTACAACTGGTGGGGCACAGGCAAAACCATTGATGAAAAAGTTAAGCGCCAAGGGCGGGTAGAAAACCAACAGGCTTGGCAAGTTAGCATTGAAGAAATTATTCAACGCAACTACAACCTAGACATTAAAAACCCACACGTTGAAGAAGCCATTAACCACGACCCAGAAGAATTATTAGCCAATTACCAAACCCAACAGGCAGAAATACACAGCTTGCAAAACCAGCTTAAAAATATTCTTGCCGAAGCGTTAGCATCCAAGGGTGAGAAATAATGGCAGCTATAGAAAACCTAATTACTGAAAATATGGATGTTTGGACAAGTGCTATTAAGCAAAGAGCTACACAAGGTAGAGGTAGCAGTAAAAAGCAGGAGCTTTATGGAATCCAAAAACTAAGGGAGTTGATTTTAGAATTAGCCGTGCGTGGGCTGTTAGTACCCCAAGACCCAAATGACGAGCCAGCTTCGGTATTGTTAGAGAAGATAGCAGCAGAAAGAGAGCAGTTGGTTAAAGAAAAAAAGATACGAAAGCCAAAAAAAATACCATCAATTTCAATTGATGAAAAATATGGGTTTTTACCACATGGGTGGGAATATGTTCGTTTAAACGATATTGGAGATTGGGGTGCAGGTGCAACACCAAAACGAAGTAATTCAGAGTTTTATGGTGGGAATATACCCTGGTTTAAATCAGGTGAATTGGTAGCAGACTATATATCTAATTCAGAAGAAACAATTACGGAAGATGCCTTAAAGAAAACCTCACTACGTTATAACAAGGCTGGTGATGTTTTGCTGGCTATGTATGGCGCAACAATTGGAAAAGCAGCTATTTTGTCGGTGCCAGCAACTACAAATCAAGCTGTTTGTGCGTGTACGACCTTTACAGGGTTTAGTAATGTTTTCTTGTTGACCTTATTAAAAGCTTATAAGCCACGCTTTATAGGTATGGGTGCTGGTGGCGCTCAACCGAATATCTCTAGAGAAAAAATAATAGCCACTGTAATTGCTTTACCACCAGCAAACGAACAAAAACGCATCGTCGCCAAAGTCGATGAGTTAATGGCGCTCTGCGATCAACTAGAAGAACAACAAGAAAACAGCCTTGCAGCCCACCAACAGTTAGTAGAAGTTCTATTAACTGCTTTAACCCAAGCCGCCGATGCAGAAGCTTTTCAGCAAGCTTGGACACGCCTAGCCGCCAACTTTGAAACGCTTTTTACCACAGAAAATAGCATCGACCAGCTAAAACAAACCCTTTTGCAGTTAGCAGTAATGGGCAAGCTAGTGCCACAAGATCCCAACGACGAACCAGTTTGTTTGCTATTGGATAAAATAACTATAAAAAAAGAAGCGTTCATTAAAGAACGAAAAATCAGAAAAACTAAACCCATGCCTAAAATTTCAAATAAAGACATTCCATTTCAAGCACCTCATGGCTGGGTGTGGGCACGTTTAGGAGATTTAGGTATTGGAGCGACAGGAAAGACTCCTAGCACTAAAACCGCAGAGAACTTTGATGGTGAAATACCCTTTATTGGGCCTGGTCAGATAACGCCATCAGGTAAATTGTTAGAGTCAGATAAGACGCTGACTAAAGAAGGTTTAAAGCATAGCTCAGAAGCGGTTTACGGTGATATTTTGATGGTTTGCATTGGCGGATCTGTTGGTAAAAGTGTAATCGCAGATAGACGAGTTGCATTTAATCAGCAAATAAATTCTATCCATCCTTTTGAAGTGATGTCTGAGTTTTTGTTTTTAACTGTAAATACAAAAACTTTTTATCAGTTAGTTGTTGAAAAATCTTCTGGTTCAGCAACACCAATAATTAATAGATCAAAATGGGAAGAACTACCTGTTCCTATTGCCCCACTAAACGAACAAAAACGCATCGTTGCCAAAGTTGATCAACTTTTTGCCATCTGCGACCAGCTTAAAGCCAAAATCCGCACTGCCCAAACAACCCAGCTTCAACTGGCCGATGCGCTAACCAGCCAAGCGGTTCAATAGGAATTTTATGCCCCGTTTCAAACGCTCTAAAACAGGTCGTAATTTGGTACTACTACCTGGCAGCGCAGAAAAAGTTTTGCTGGCGCAGCCGCTATTAAACGACCTACGCACCCGTTACCCCAAGCAACCCCTAGATGCCATGACACCCATGGGGCTTACTAACCTAGTTAAGCGTTTTCCACAGGTTAATGAGCTATGGAATATGCCCGAACCTAATATGGGCGTAAAAGTATTTTGGAATGCTGGCATTGCCTTGCAAGGTAAAGATTACGATAGGGCCTGGGTTTTACCCGAGCGTTTTAAGCCTGCACTTATCCCCGCTTTAGCCAATATTCCTGAACGAACCGGCTACCGTGGTTTATATCGCTATGCTTTGTTAATGGACATTCGCTTAGCGCGTAAAGATTTACACCCGCAACTAGCCGACCGTTATCGCGCCCTTGCTTGGGATATAGAAGATGCTCTGCCTACTAGCTATCAAACCTCCAAACTTAAAGTAGATGCCAACCAACAAACCTCACTGCTGCAACAGCATCAGCTTAGTTTAGAAAAGCCTATACTAGCTTGGAGTCCAGGCACCCGAAATGTAGCTAAAGCCAGCCTAGCTTCTGTAGCTAACCTACAAGCCATAGAAGCAGAGTTATTAAAAGCCGTAGAAGAAGGCTGGCAAATTTGGTTGTTTGCTTCACGCCATGAGCAGCTAGAAGTAGCCGACCTGCTATCTAAGCTAGATAGCAAACTGCTGGCAGCCATTAAAAACCTAGCTGGTTTATTAAGTTGGGATGAAGTAGTCGACCTAATGGCTTTAGCCAAAGTGCAGTTAGCGCAAGATAATGTACTGGCTTTGTTAGGCTTAAGTTGTGGCTTGCCGACTTATTTAGCCGTTGTAGAGCCAGCAGAAAAGCCAAAAAACTTAAGTCAGGCAACTGCCTTGGGTGCTCAGTTAATAGCCGCTGAGCAGCTTAATGAAAGTCTAATCCCTTGGTATTAAGTTCTGCTGGTATAAAAATTGGCAAATTTTCTGTAAAATGAATGTTGTAAAATTACTAGCCAAATTCAAAACCTGTTTTTAAGCGTATAACTCTGGCGACAAGTGTGGCCAAAAGCTACACCAGCAGAGAGTTGTCGATCATGCAACTAAGGAATCGGGGAATTAAATGACAGCACCTAAAATTGTTTATACATTAACAGATGAAGCACCAGCCCTAGCAACCTACTCACTTCTACCTGTGGTTAGCGCCTTTGCAAAAGCCGCTGGCATTGAAGTAGAAACCAGCGATATTTCCGTAGCGGCACGTATTCTAGCCGGTTTTTCTGACCGTCTAAAAGAAGATCAGCGTGTAGCAGACACCCTAGAAGAGTTAGGTGAGCTAGCTAAACAACCAGAAGCAAACATTATTAAACTGCCTAACATCAGTGCTTCTATTCCTCAGCTAAAAGCAGCCATTAAAGAACTACAAAGCCAAGGTTTTGATCTGCCAGACTATGTAGATGAACCAGAAACAGAAGAAGAAAAAGACACTCACGCACGTTACGCTAAAGTTTTAGGTAGTGCGGTTAACCCAGTTTTACGTCAGGGTAACTCTGACCGTCGTGCGCCACCTGCTGTAAAAGCGTTTGCGCGTAAATACCCTCATTCTATGGGTGAGTGGAGCAAAGCTTCACGCTCACACGCAGACTATATGCGTGGCGGTGACTTCTTCTCTAGCGAACAAGCCATCACCATGGAAAAAGCCGGTGATGTGCGTTTAGAGTTTGTAGGTAAAGATGGCAAGGTAGAAGTTAAAAAAACCTTGGCACTAGAAGAAGGCGAAGTGTTAGACGGCATGTACATGAGCGCACGTCAGCTAAGCAACTTCTTTGAGCGTACTCTCCAAGAGTGTAAAAAAGACGGTGTAATGTGGTCGCTGCACGTTAAAGCCACCATGATGAAAGTATCTCACCCCATCGTTTTTGGTCACGCTGTTAAAACTTTCTTTAAAGACGTATTCGATAAGTACGGTGACCTGTTCGACAAACTAGGCGTTAACCCTAACAATGGTATGGCCAGCGTTTACGACAATATCAAAGGCCTGCCGCAATCACAGCAAGAAGAAATTGAAGAAGCCATTCATGCTTGTTATGAAGAACGTCCAGAAATGGCGATGGTGGATTCAGTTAAAGGCATTACCAACCTGCACATTCCAAGCGACGTAATCGTTGATGCTTCTATGCCTGCCATGATTCGTAGCTCGGGTAAAATGTGGGGTCGTGATGGCAAGCTGAAAGATGCTAAAGCGGTTATGCCAGAGTCTACCTACGCACGTATTTATCAAGAAATGATTAACTTCTGCCGCACTAACGGTGCTTTCGATCCTACTACTATGGGTTCAGTGCCTAACGTTGGTTTAATGGCAATGAAGGCAGAAGAATACGGTTCACACGATAAAACCTTTGAAATTGAAGCTGACGGTACCATGCGTGTTGTTAAAGCAGATGGTACGGTTCTTATGCAGCATGAAGTAGAAAAAGGTGATATTTGGCGCGCCTGTCAAACCAAAGATGCAGCCATTCGTGACTGGGTAAAACTAGCTGTAACCCGTGCACGTAACTCAGAAACGACTGCAATTTTCTGGTTAGATGCTGAACGTGCCCACGACCGTGAGCTACGCAAAAAAGTAGAGCTTTACCTAAAAGAGCACGACACTTCTGGTTTAGATATTCGTGTAATGGGTTATAACCGCGCTATTCGTACCACTATGGAGCGCTTGGTGCGTGGTAAAGATACCATTTCTGTAACAGGTAACGTATTGCGTGACTACCTAACCGACTTGTTCCCCATTATGGAATTAGGTACTTCAGCTAAAATGCTGTCAATTGTTCCTATGTTGGCAGGCGGCGGTATGTACGAAACAGGTGCAGGCGGTTCTGCACCTAAGCACGTACAGCAAGTGCTAGAAGAAAACCACCTACGTTGGGATTCTCTAGGTGAGTTCCTAGCTCTAGCCGTTTCTTTAGAAGAACTAGGCATGAAGAACGACAATAAAACCGCTAAGGTTTTAGGTCAGGCACTAGATAAAGCTACCGGTACCTTGTTAGAAAATAACAAGTCGCCTTCACGTAAAGTGGGTGAGCTAGATAACCGTGGTAGCCACTTCTACCTAACCCTTTACTGGGCACAAGAGCTAGCAGCACAGAAAGACGATGCAGATTTAGCCGCTAAATTTGCGCCTTTAGCTAAAACCTTGGAAGAAAAAGAAGCACAGATTCTTGAAGAGCTAGCTAAGGTTCAAGGTCAGCCAGTTGATCTAGGCGGCTACTACCGTTTAGACCAAGAGAAAGTAAACTCAGTGATGCGTCCTAGCGCTACCTTCAATCAGGCGATTGAAAGCGTTAAGTAAGTAAACTAGCTGGTTAATCTAGCTTGCAACCCGGAGTCCTTTTTAGGGCTTCGGGTTTTTTTTTGAGTAGTTGACTACTTTACTGGGAATTGAAAAGGTACTAGAATGGTCTCCTATTAGAAGGAAGCCGAGAACCTATTGTTAGTGACAAAGGAAAGCAAGTGCTAAAACTGAGTAAACTCACTGATTACGCTGTGGTTATTATGGCGCAGCTAGCAAGAGAACCGCAGCGACTTTATACCACTAAAGCACTGGCGGATGAACTCGGCTTGCCTCGCCCAACCGTTAGCAAGCTGCTTAAAATGTTGATTAAAGCAGAATTACTTGTTTCACAAAGGGGCGTGCAGGGTGGTTATCAGCTAGCTAAAGAAGCGCACCGAATTACAGTGAATGACTTGATAGCGGCAATAGAGGGGCCGGTAGCGATGACAGAGTGCAGTTTAGAAGATTCTCAGTGTGACCTAATTAGCCAGTGTGGCGTTGCCAACAACTGGCAGCGAGTAACCCTAGCGGTGCACCAGCTACTCGCTTCAGTCACCTTGACTCAGTTGGCGCAAACTCAGCCAATAAAACTGCCTTGGATACAGATACAAACACAAACTTTGCATGAGGTAGGGTAAATATTAATACCAAAAGGCTGGCGGTAGGGTGTTGCTTCTTCAGGCTGTCCACAACAGGACGTTGTGGCCAGAGCTTACAGGGATGTATTTACGCGTCCTGAAGAAGTATAGCCTACAAAAGCCAGCCAGTAAGAAACCAAGATTATAAATAAGACTTGATGATGTCCGGAGACCAGCATGGCAAATGAAGAAATGGAGCAACTTGTTAGCAGTGAATACAAGCAAGGCTTCGTAACCGATATAGAAAGTTATACTCTACCGCCTGGGCTGGACGAAGATGTTATTCGTTACATTTCCAGCAAAAAAGAAGAGCCGCAATGGCTGCTAGACTGGCGTTTAGAAGCTTTTGCACTATGGAAAGAAATGCACGACCCGCAAGCTTGGGCGAATATTGAATACCCCAAAATAGATTATCAAGCGGTTTCCTACTATTCAGCGCCCGGTGCTAAAGACAAAAACGCTCCTAAAAGCCTCGATGAAGTAGACCCTAAGCTATTAGAAACCTTTGAAAAACTAGGTATTCCACTGCATGAACGTGCGGCACTTGCCGGTGTTCGAGGCGTGGCGGTTGATGCGGTTTTTGATTCGGTTTCTGTAGGTACTACCTTTAAAAAAGAACTTGCCGAAGCAGGAGTGATTTTCTGTTCTATTTCTGAAGCAGTACAGAACCACCCAGAGCTAGTTAAAAAATACCTAGGCACAGTGGTCTCTAAAACTGATAACTTCTACGCCGCACTCAATGCTGCGGTTTTCACTGATGGTTCGTTTGTATTTGTGCCTAAGGGCGTTACTTGTCCTATGGAACTTTCAACCTACTTCCGTATTAACGCAGCCAATACTGGGCAGTTTGAGCGCACGTTAATTATTTGTGAAGAAGGCGCACAAGTAAGCTACCTAGAAGGTTGTACAGCACCCATGCGTGATGAAAACCAACTGCACGCAGCGGTGGTTGAGTTGGTTGCTTTAGACGATGCCTACATTAAATATTCAACAGTACAAAACTGGTACCCAGGTGATGAAGAAGGCTTGGGCGGTATTTACAACTTTGTTACCAAACGTGGCGATTGTCGTGGTGATCGTTCCAAAATTAGCTGGACTCAAGTAGAAACAGGTTCGGCAATTACTTGGAAATACCCTAGCTGTATTTTGCGTGGTAAAGATTCAGTGGGTGAGTTTTATTCAGTAGCGGTCACCAATAATTTCCAGCAGGCAGACACTGGCACCAAAATGATTCATTTAGGTGAAGGCAGTCGCTCGACCATTATTTCTAAAGGCATTTCAGCAGGTCGGTCTAACCAGTCTTACCGTGGCCTAGTAAAAATACTGCCCAGTGCCAAAAATGCCCGCAACTTTACTCAGTGTGACTCTTTATTACTAGGTGATAAATGTGGCGCACACACCTTCCCTTATCAAGAAATAGGTAATGCTTCTGCACAGGTTGAACACGAAGCAACTACATCAAAAATTGGTGAAGACCAGCTTTTTTATTGTATGCAACGTGGAATTTCAGAAGAAGATTCGGTCAACATGATAGTGAACGGCTTCTGTAAAGATGTTTTCCAAGAGCTGCCTATGGAATTTGCTGTAGAAGCCGAAGCCCTATTGAACGTGAGCCTAGAAGGCGCAGTTGGTTAAGTGATTAACCACTGATTTAAACCTATACAAATAGCTAGTTTATAAAGAGATGACCAAGATGATCGAGATTAAAGACTTACACGCCAAGGTAGAAGGCAAACCCATTCTTAAAGGCCTTAGCCTAAGCATTAAACCTGGGGAAGTTCACGCCATTATGGGTCCCAATGGTTCGGGTAAATCTACCCTCTCTGCGGTATTGGCAGGGCGTAGTGATTACGAAGTGACCAGTGGCTCAGTTACCTTTTTTGGTAAAGACCTGTTTGAAATGAGTGTTGAAGAAAGGGCTTGTGCAGGCCTTATGCTGGCTTTCCAATACCCTGTAGAAATTCCAGGTGTGAAAAATGTTTATCTACTCAAAGCAGCCTTAAATGCCCAGCGTAAAGCACGGGGTGAACCTGAAATTGAAGCGCCTACCTTTATGAAGCTAGTGCGTGAAAAGCTTAAGTTTATGAAAATCGACAATAGCTTTTTACACCGTGCTGTCAACGAAGGCTTTTCTGGCGGTGAAAAAAAGCGTAATGAAATTCTACAAATGCTGATTTTAGAGCCTAAGTTAGTGCTGCTCGATGAAATAGACTCAGGCCTAGATATTGATGCCTTAAAAGTGGTTTCTGAAGGGGTTAACTCTTTGCGTGATGCAGGTCGTAGCTTTTTAATGATTACCCACTATCAGCGTTTATTAGATTATATTGAGCCAGACTTTGTTCACGTTTTAAGCGATGGTCAAATTATTAAAACGGGCGATAAGTCTTTGGCATTAGAGCTAGAAGATAGGGGTTATGACTGGGTAGTGGAGGAAACGGCATGAAACACTATGCCCAAGTCTTTGAAGCCTTTAACCAAGGTGCAGACGATGGCTGGTTAAAAAGTCAGCGTATTGCGGCTTTTGCACGCTTTGAGCACTTAGGTTTTCCTACGCCTGCTATTGAGTATTGGAAATACACCGATACCAAAGCCTTAGCCAAGCGTGACTTTAAACTCGCTACGGATTATGACCAGCAAGCAGCCCAACAGCTTATGGCTGACAAAGGTTTGCAGCTAGATGCTTACCAGCTGGTGTTTGTTGATGGCTTGTTATGCAAAGAGCTTTCTAACCTAGAAGGCATTCAAGATGCAGTGGTTATAGAGCCCTTATCCCAAGCCTTAGCAACCGAGCTTGAACTGACCAGCGGTATGATGGGGCGTTTAGCCGGAATAGATGTGGATGTATTTACCGCGCTTAACTTTGCTTTTGTAAGTGAAGGTGTGGTGGTGCGTGTGGGAAACAACCAAAAGGTAGATAAGCCTTTGTTAGTGACCTACCTTTCTACTGCGACTGAAGAAGCAGTTATGTCGCATCCACGTATTTTAATTGCCGCTGGCGCAAGCAGTGAGCTGCAATTAATTGAGCATTTTATTGGTGCAGAAGAAGCCAAAAACTTCACCAACCGTGTGGTTGAGGGAGTGATGGAGCGTAACGCAAAAATTCACCATACCTTGTTGCAGCAGCCTAGCGATAAAGAGTGGTGGGTGGGTCGCATTCAAATTGAACAAAAGCGTGACAGCCGTTACACCAGTCATCAAATGAACCTAGGCGGCAAGCTGGTGCGTGATGATTTAGTTTGCGACCTAAACGGTACAGGTGCCGAGTGTGATTTTGCTGGCTTGCTGTTTGGTCGCAACCGTCAGCACATGGATATTCATACGTTGGTTAACCACAACGCGCCGCTGACCAATAGCTTTGAAACCTATAAAACCATTATGAATGATCGGGCTAGTGGTGTGTTTAATAGCATGGTTATTGTTAAGAAAGACAGCCAAAAAATACAGGCAGTACAAAATAACGCTAACCTGTTATTAAGTGACCAAGCTCTAATAAATGCTAAGCCAGAGCTAGAAATTTATGCCGACGATGTTAAGTGTGCGCATGGTGCAACTACAGGCCAGCTAGATATGGACGCGCTGTTTTTTCTTAGATCACGCGGTATCGGTGAAGAAGAAGCCAGAGGTTTGTTAACCCTAGCTTTTGCGAACGAAGTGATCGACAAACTAGAGCTTCCAGCAATTTATAACCTAGTAGAAACCGCCGTTGCTGGGCAGTTGCCGCATAAAATTGAGTTGGATTTAATTCAATGAATCTAGCCAAAACTAACCTCACTCAGCCAAGCTATGATTTGCAAGCTTTAAGGGCTTGCTTCCCCATTTTAGCGCGTGAAGTCAATGGCAAGCCCTTGGTGTATTTAGATAACGCAGCGACTAGTCAAAAGCCAGCCGCAGTTATTCAAGCCATGGATGATTATTACCGTAAAACCAACGCTAATATTCACCGAGGTTTGCATACCCTTTCTCAAGAAGCGACCGATGCTCATGAGCTGGCGCGTGAAAAAGTGCAGGGCTTTATTAATGCGGCTTCTAGTAAAGAAATTATTTTTACCCGTGGCACGACTGAAAGCATTAATTTAGTGGCGCAAAGTTGGGGCAGAGCGAACTTAAAAGCGGGTGACCAGGTAATGTTGTCGATGATGGAGCACCACGCCAACATAGTGCCTTGGCAAATGCTGCGCGAGCAACTGGGTATTGAGTTGGTAATTATTCCTGTTTTGGCTGATGGCAGCTTAAATATGGAAGCTTTTTTTGAGCTGTTAACGCCTAAGGTTAAGTTTTTAGCCATAACCCAAGTCTCTAACGCTTTGGGAACAGTTACGCCGCTGGATGAAATTATTCCTGTTGCTAGGGCTTTAAATATTCCTGTATTGGTGGATGGCGCTCAGGGTGTGCCGCATCAAAGTGTAGACGTGCAAGCCTTAGATGCCGATTTCTATGTTTTTTCTGGGCATAAAATGTACGGCCCAACGGGTATAGGCGTGCTCTATGGTAAAGAAGCTTTGCTAGAAGCCATGCCGCCTTGGCAGGGTGGTGGCGATATGATTGAGCAGGTCTCTTTTGAAAAAACCACCTACGCCCAACTGCCGCATAAATTTGAAGCGGGTACACCGGCGATTGCTGCTGCCATAGGTTTAGGTGCAGCGGTGGATTGGATGCAAAAAATTGGTGCAGATGCTATTGGCGCTTGGGAAAATCAGCTCTTAGCCTATGCTACCCAGCAGATGAAAGCTGAGTTACCAGGTTTGCGTATTTTGGGTGAAGCCAGTGGCAAGGTAGGGGTTATTTCTTTTGTGTTAGAAGGCGCTCATGCCCAAGACATTGGCTTGCTCACCGACCAGCTAGGCGTTGCCCTGCGTACCGGCCACCACTGTGCTATGCCAGTGTTAGAGCACCTAGGCGTAACCGCCACTGCGCGTGTTTCTTTTGCAGCTTACAACACCCTAGAAGAAGTGGATGTATTTGTTGCTGCACTTAAGCGGGTTAGAGAAATGCTGGTTTAGCCCACTGGAGATGTTATGAGCCGAGTTAATTATGAGTAGTGTTAAAAAAGGCGATAAGCTAAACCTCTTGCGAGAAACCGAGGTTATTTCAGTTCCTTTTGGCTTAACCATTAGTTTGCCAGAAGGTGAAGAAGTAGAAATTATGCAGGCCAAAGGCAGCACGGTGAGTGTGGGTCATCAGGGCCGCATGTATATGATTGAAGGCATTAATCTAGATGCTTTAGGTTTGCCTAGCCTTAAACAGCCTAAATTGGCTAAGGGTGCTAGCAATGAGCAGATAATGGACTTTGCTTGGGACCAGCTACGCACCTGTTTTGACCCAGAAATCCCAGTCAATATCGTCGATTTAGGTTTAGTTTATGATATGAAAATTGTCGACCTAATTGATGGCCGTAAAATGCTCAATATTAAAATGACCCTAACTGCACCGGGTTGCGGTATGGGTGAAGTAATAGCAGCTGATGCAAGGCGCAAGCTGCTAGGTGCTGAAGATTTAAGTTCGGTGAATACTGAAATCGTATTTAACCCCCCTTGGTCACGCCAGATGATGTCGGAAGATGCGCAATTAGAGCTGGGTATGTTCTAATAAAAAAAGCCTCAGATTGAGGCTTTTTTTAGCTTTCGCTTTTTAGATTGCGCTTTAAGATTTATAGCTGACTCTAAATTTTAAAGTGACTGGCTTCTTTTCTTAACGTCTGTGCCAGCTTGGTTAGCTGAGTCGATGCCGCAGCTGTATCCCTAGCATTGTTAGTGACATTACGAATCCCATCATTTAACTGGTTTAGAGTTAAGTTAAGTTCTGAAACAACAGCACTTTGTTCTTCAGTGGCAGTAGCTATTTGCTGGTTTAAACCAAGAATTTCTCGGGTTGAGTCAGCGGTAACATTAAAACGCTCGGTAGAGAGTCGAGAGCTTTCTGTACCTTCGGCGGCAAAGCTGCTGCACTGCTGCATCTTGGTTAAGGCTTGTTGTGCAGCATGGCGGAAGCTTTCAATTTTTTCACGAATATTACCCGCCGCTTGTTGTGAATTACCGGCCAAAGACCTTACTTCATCAGCAACCACCGCAAAACCACGACCATGCTCACCCGCTCTGGCTGCCTCTATTGCGGCATTTAGTGCTAACAAGTTGGTTTGTTCTGCAATGCTGCTAATAATACTAAGTACCTGGTCTATTTCTTCTGTTTGGTTATTCAACTCAGAAACAATAGAAGCTGCATCAACTACTTCTTCTTCTAGCTGATCAATGGTTCTTTGGCTGGTTTCAACCTGCTCTCGTCCTTCGTCGGTTTGTTCTACTGCAGCTTCAGCTCGTTCAGAAGCCCAAACAGTATTTTGTGCTACTTCATGGATAGCACTGTTCATTTCATCTAACGCAGCAACTAGCTGGGTTGTCATAGATTCTTGTTGGTTAGAATCGTTCAATAATGTTTTGCTGTTTTTATCTAACTGTTCAGAAGCAGCAAACAACTCCTCAGTAGAGCTGGTCATTCGGGTAACTAGCTCTTGGAAGGAGTTCATCATTGCATTAAAGGCTTGACCAGTCACAGCCATTTCATCCTGGCCTTTAAGTTTTACTCTAAGCTGTAAATTGCCAGTTTGCTGCACTTGTTGTACTACATCTTTAATGTGCTGAAGTGGTTTAATAACAATGCGCTGACTAAAGGCCCAAGCTAAAAACATACCCACGGCAATTGCAGCTATCGACATTAAACCTAGTAGCCACTGTAGTAAGCCTAGTCTTTGAAAAACCTCAGTGTTTTTAGCAGAGACACCTAATACCCAGCCAGTGTTGGCAATGGGCGCAAAGCCGACTAGGTAGTCTTGACCATCTGCTTCTAGCAATAAGTCAGTTGTGCCACTACGCTGATTTACAATTTTTGAAAAGGTTTGAATGCTCGTTGCGTCACCAGTTTCTAGGGTGTTGTATTGGTTTAGAACTTTTTCACGATCACGGTTGGCAATAACGATGCCTTTTTCATTTAACACAAAAGCAAAACCACTGTCGCCAAAGCCTAGGTCATCGGTAATTTCACTGAGTAGGGAAGCATCCATACGGGCAATGAGAACGGCTTTAACCTTTTGTGTTGCCTTGTCTCTGATAGGCGTGGCTAGCATGATTACCGGCTTATTAACCACGCGGCTGATAATCACGTTAGACATATTAGTCTGGTTTTCAAAGGCTTTAATAATGTAGCTACGGTTGCCTAAGTCTGCAGTGTTGCCTTTGGTGTAATGAGCAATACCAGCAGTATTGACCCAACCTAAACCTAGGTAACCGAGTCTATCGGCTGCTGTACCTAAATAGCTCAAAGATTCTGGGTTAAGGTTTTGCAAAATGGGCTGTTCTGCTAGCTCAGTCAGGGTGGCTAGCTGCGTGTCTATACGGCTACGAACAGTATCACTGGCACTGGTTGCAATATTGTTAAGAGCCAGTTCTACCTGTTCATTAACAGCGAGTGTTGATTGGTAAAGTGCGGTTAACCCAAGGCTTCCTGATGCTAAAAGTAAAACAACAAAGAATACTAGCATTAGGCGCTGGCTAATATTTTTAAAGGGGATAGCGATTGCCAAGTTGAAGTCCTCTCAAATTTAAGTCCGTTAGAAAAAGTGTGTCTAGAGTTGTTATTTGTTTGCTAGCTCTTCTTGCAGTTGATCTATAAAGGTTACTACCTGATGACCAGCATCTTCCATGGCTTCAAGTGCTGCGACTAGGGTTTCCATATCGCCTCTTGCTCCAGCTTCTAGGGCTTGATTACCATACTCATGCACTGCTTTGTGAGGGCTGTTAAGGTCACGAAAGCTAGTTAATTGTTGGTAGTGCTTAGAACCGTAACCTTCAAAATACCACTTACCTAGGCGGCAAGCTGTGTGGTCGCCCGCGCTTTCTTCAAAGCGTCCTTCACTTATTCTTTGGTAAATACCTGCTTTCCATACGGCATGATCAAGCTTAACGGTATTAAGGAAGGCATTGGTTGTTGTGTTATGAATAACTGACTGCATGTGATCTGAGCTATTGATAACTTGATCTACAGTGCTGCTTATTTGTATAGATGAGCTGGAAACATCTTCTGCACTGGCTTGGCTAACATCAACTAAGTGACGAATGCTTTCAATTTGACGAATAATTTCAGCAATCAGCTTTTCGATTTCACCACTGGCAGAGCTAGCTTTGCCAGCTAACTGCCTAACTTCATCAGCGACTACTGCAAAGCCTCGACCGTGTTCACCCGCACGCGCTGCTTCAATGGCTGCGTTTAATGCTAGTAAATTGGTTTGATCAGATATTTCTTGAATGCTGCCAATTAGCTTACCAATACTTTGTGCTGTGACCTCTAGGGTGCGTGCCCCAGTAGAACTTTGTTCAGCTTGTTGACTAATGGCTTTAGCGCGTCTGTCTAACTGCTCAACCGCTGTACGTGTTTGGTTGAAAATTTCATCTAGCAATTGGAGGGATTTGCTTTCAGTACGCAGCGCGTCTGTATCTCTGGCTAAGCCATCACGCACGGCATTTAACATGGTGCTGCCGCGTTGGTTAACCTGCTGAACTTTTTCAATGTGAACGCACTGGGTAGATTTTTCTTGATGCTCGTTACGCAAGCGTTTGATTTCTAGCTCCAGCTTATGTACTTCTTGCTGATGTTGGCTTTGAGTTGCTTCAAGCTGTTGACGCAGTTGCAGGTTTTCATTTTTAAGTGCGTGGCCAAAAAACATGTTTATCTCCTTTAAAGCGCGTTGCACACTACTTTTTTTATAGTTGGTTTTATAGCTGGTCTAACTAGTTAGATGCTAATAACTTATATCTATGCTGTGTACTTTTGTTACTGATTATATACCTGCTGAAGCGGCTTCTACCAGCCTGACTTTTAGCTGTAAGTCTGTTCTAATGCTGCTTTTCTTGATTTCAGCAAGAGACGCTACATGAATACTAGCCAACTAACGATGCAAAACAGTGATGGTCCGCGTAAAACACTCCATAAATATGCTACAGAGTATACCCTTTTAGGCACCGCTCATGTTTCTAAGGCAAGTGCCAATGAGGTGCGTCAATTAATTAGCAGTGATGCATTTGACGCTGTTGCCATAGAGTTATGCCCTGCACGCTTTGCTTCTTTAAAAGACCCCGATGCGCTTGCCAAACTCGACCTATTTCAAGTCATTAAACAAGGCAAAGCGGGGATGGTTGCGGCCAATTTGGCTTTAGGCTCTTTTCAACAGCGTGTAGCAGAAGAATCAGGCATTGCGCCTGGTGAAGAAATGAAAGCTGCTATAGAAGAAGCAGGTAAAAAAAATCTGCCTTTGCTAGTAATAGATAGAGATGTAGGCGTCACTTTAAAACGCGTTTATCGTAGTGTGCCTTGGTGGCAAAGAGCAGGGTTAATCACTGGGCTAGTGGGTAGTTTGTTTTCACGCCAAAAAGTGTCTCCTGAAGACATTGAAAAGCTAAAAGAAGGTGACATGCTTGAGTCAACTTTTAGTGAGTTTGCTGCTGATTCAAAACAGCTCTACCAAGCTTTAATTGCTGAACGTGATCATTATATGGCACTTAGGCTGGCGCAAGAAAATGGTGATAGTCAGTACAAAAAAGTATTGGTTGTGGTGGGTGCAGGCCATCTTAAAGGTTTAGAAGAAAGCCTGAATGGGCATCTACCAGAAGACCCAAGCGAACAACTAGCGGTGTTAAACAGTGTGCCGCCAGGTAATCAATGGATGAAGTATGTCCCTTGGCTGGTGGTAGCATTAATTTTATCTGGGTTTGCGATAGGTTTTAGCCGCGACACAGGTTTAGGGCTTCAAATGGTTCTGGACTGGGTACTAATTAATGGTGGGTTAAGTGCTTTAGGGGTTTTAATAGCAGGTGGGCACCCATTAACCGTTTTAACAGCTTTTGTGGCCGCCCCTTTAACTTCGCTTAACCCAACCATAGGCGCAGGCTTTGTTGCCGCTGCTGCAGAAATATTTTTTCGCAAACCTAAGGTCGCCGATTTTTCACAACTACGCCAAGATACTGCCACACTAAAAGGCTGGTGGAAAAATCGTGTATCTCGTACCTTGTTGGTGTTTATTATGGCAACCCTTGGGTCGGCTATAGGCACTTATGTGGGTGGTTTTGTGGTGTTTGAGCAGTTAATAAACTAGGCTTCTTTATTGACTTCTTTTAGCAGGTGCTTAGCTAAACCCACCCCAGTTTCAGAAAAGGTTTGATGGGTGTAGTTTGCCCCTGCTGCATTAATAGCAGCAGCATCTTCTGCAAAAGAGCTATGGCTAATAATAACGCCGTTAAAACCATATTTTCTTAACTTAAAGGCCGCAATAATTTTGGCTTCTACATCATTGGCAGTGAGTAGCACATACTTAAGGTTGGGTGCTTCTAGTTGCTGCCAAAGTATTTGGTCTTCTGCATCAGCAAACACCGTATTAAAGCCTTCCTGTGATAGCTTCTCAATTTTTATAGGGTCAGAGTCCATGCCTACCATGGAAAGACCTTTGTTCTCTAAGTGTAAATAGGCTGCAGTACCTGTACGCCCCATACCAATAATTAAAACTTCTTCACTTAATTTTAAAGGCAGCTCGTCTGGATGAAACCCTTTGCGCTCAAAGGGGATTAGGTAGCTAGATAGCTTTTCGTAAAGGGGTTGGGCTGCTCTGTATAAAGGTGCAGAAATTAAAAAAGACAGGCTAACAGCAAGCGCAAGAGGTACTAGCCATTCGGGTAAAATGAGGCTGGCTACTATTAAACCAAACTCACTAAAGTTGGTTAGGCTTAAACCAGTTAAAAAAGCACTTCTAGCCCTTAGCTTAAACACTAACAAAATAAAGAAGAATAAAATGCCCTTGATAGGCAAGAGCAAAGTGACTACTAATGCAAAAATTATGGCATCTAGGTTAGGCAGCCCACCTATACCGATTTGTAAGAAAAAACCCACTAAGAAAACTTCTTTAATACTCCACAAGGCTTTAGACAGCTCAGGTGAGCGAGGGTGGTTAGCTAATAATGCTCCAAAAGCTAGTGCGCCTAATTCAGAGCTTAGGCCTACGCTTTCAAAACCAAAACCACCGATCACTAAGGCTAGTAGCAAACCGAGTAAAACCAGTAGTTCATCTTGGCCACTAAAATCTAGTAACTTGTAAAACACTGGCCTTAAGAGTGGGATACCAAATACCACCAAAGCCCACATGGAAGGTGCGCTACCACTGGTAATACTCATCACTAGCAGGGCAATTAAATCTTGAACCACCAAAATACCTATGGCAACACGACCATGAAAAGCTCGTAATTCTCGTTTACCCTCTAAAACTTTGGCGGCTAAGACTGTGCTAGAGAATGACAGAGCAACGGCCAACATTAGCGCTGTATAGGCGCTAACATCCATAAAGTAAAAAATACCTGGTGCAAAAATAATGCAGGAAATAATAAAGTGAATTAAGCCGCCGCCAATTACTTCAGGGCGAGCTAGGCTTTTAATTTTTAGCTTTAAACCAACTGTAAAAAGTAATAATAAAACACCTAAGTGAGCAAGGTGCTGTAGTGCTGCCGTGCTTTCTGCAGGTAGCCCAATAAATTGGCTAGAAGCTGAAATGGCAAAGCCAGCTGCTAGGTAGCCTATTAAAGGTGGAAGGCCCAGTATTTTTACACCTGCGCCTAAGCCAAACGCAAAAATAATCCACACCGCTTCGGTCATGTCTAAATCCGTCAGAAAATCTAAAAAAGTGGGTGAATTAAGTCAGCTTGTTGAAGGTAAATCAAGGTTTAGTTATTAAAAAGCAACACTAGGGTTAAACTTGCAGCTTGTGTAATAATGCTATGACAGCAATAAACCTAAGGGGATTTATATGAAGGCTATAAAAACTACTCTATTCGCATTCGTTGTTGCAGGTTTTTTAGCAGGTTGTGCTACTGTTGGGCAGCCCTATGCTGAACACAAGGTTGCCGACCTAGTGATAGGTGAAACTTCTAAATCAGACATTCAAGCTATGTTTGGTAATCCTTGGCGTACTGGTTCAGAAAGCGGCCAGCAAACCTGGACTTACGGCCACTACCGTTACAGTGCATTTTCAGACGCGCAAACCAGTGATCTAGTTATTCGTTATAACAAAGAAGGCAAGGTAGCCTCTTATACCTATAACCGAACAACGGCAGATCCTAAACAAGAAAACACCAACCAAGCTGGGCCTTAGTAATGACTGTTAATCTTAATGTAACGCCGCCTGTTGATTTGCCTCGGGGTATTTATCGACATTTTAAAGGCGCAGAATATGAGGTGTTACGCTTAGCTCAGCATAGTGAAACTGAAGAATGGCTAGTGGTGTATCGTCAATGTTATTCAGACGGTAGCTGGTGGGTTAGGCCATTAAGCATCTTCGCCGACACGGTAGAAGTTGCTGGTGAAGAAGTTCCACGCTTCGAGTTTCAGGGTGCTAAACCCGATAAAGCCATGGACTAAACCTGCTTTAACAAACTAGCCGAAGGAATCTTCTGTTCAGTTAGTAGTTTATCTATAGCCAGAGTCACTTCCATGACTCTGGCTTTTTCATTATTAGACAGCACCATTTCAACCTGCTCTGTAATGGCGCAGTGGGTAGGTAACTGCTTACCTGCATCAATTAAAGCCTGCATTCTAGGTATGAAAATATAACGCAACCACTGTTCTAAACTCATGGTGTCTACACAAAAAGGTGTTTGGCTATTAAAGGCAGCTGGGTCTGGTTGAGCAACTTGCCAAGCATTTATATGTTTAAGTCGCTTTTCCAATAAGTTAAGAAGTTTATTAAGTAATTTTGCATTAGGCGTCATGGCGTTGGCTTGTAAGCTTTAAGTTGATGGGTTGTAAGCAGCAGTTTAACTAGGTGAGTTTAACAAAAAATAGTAATTAATCACTAGAGCGGCAGAGGCTTGCCGCTTTTAGGTTAACCAAGCAGTGCTAACAAGTTTTTTGAGTCTGTTTGCGAGTGTTTTACAAATAAAAAGCAGTGCACCTAATCTAAGTTATTGAAATATATGAAGAATAAAAACATGGCACTAAAATTGTATGTATAAAGGCAAAGCAGCGGAGATTAACTATGTCGATTAACTTTAAAAATGCCCTAGGCCTTCACCCAGATGCACTAAACGTGCGTAGCAAGCGCTCAGAAATTCTGGCTAACAACCTAGCTAACAGCGATACGCCAGGCTACAAGGCAAGAGACCTTGATTTTAAAGGTATTTTGAAAGGTGAGTATGAAAACCGTCAGCGCATGGAGCTGAATCGTACTAGCCAACGGCATATTCCTGCCGCTGCAATAGTGATGGATCAGTCACTTAAGTTTCGTATGCCACATCAGCCTTCTATCGATGGCAACACCGTTGAAACGAATATTGAACAGGCTGAATTTGCTAAAAACGCTATGGATTTCCAAAGTAGCTTTACTTTCTTAAACAGTAAATTCAGTGGCTTAATGAAAGCCATGAAGAATCAAGGCTAATTAGGAGCGGGTTATGTCTTTAAACAAAATTTTTAATATAGCTGGAAGCGGCATGAACGCACAAACTGTGCGATTAAACACTACCGCTTCAAACATGGCTAACGCCCAAAGTGTCAGTTCCTCGTTAGAAGAAACCTACCGCGCCCGCAAGCCAGTATTTGCGCCTATGTTAGAGCGTTACAAGCAAGGTATTAGTGACGAACATGGCTACCAAAACCCGGTCACAAGTTTTAACCCACGCGATGTAGCCGGCGAAGGTGTACAGGTAATGGGAATAGTTGAAAGCAACCAAGAATTACAAATGCGCCACGAGCCTAACCATCCTATGGCAAATGAAGAGGGTTATGTTTTTTACCCTAACGTCAATGTGGTTGAAGAAATGACCGACATGATGGCAGCTTCACGTTCTTTTCAAACCAACGTAGAAGTAATGAATACCACCAAACAAATGATGCAGCGCGTTCTGACTTTAGGTCAGGGCGGCTAACTTAGAATAGAGATAAGACTATGAGTATTGAAAGTACAAGCTTTTATAGAGAAATGCAGGTCGAAAATAAGCAGCGGGAAGCTGAAAAGGCTGGCAAAAGAAATGAAATGGGTAAAGACGAGTTTATGCGTCTTCTCATTGCTCAGCTAGAACACCAAGACCCGCTAGAGCCGACCGATAATGGTGAGTTTATCGCGCAAATGGCGCAGTTCTCATCACTAGAAGGTATTAGTAACCTAGATGCTACGGTGAGTGGTTTTGCAGACAGCATGCAATCAACCCAGGCATTACAGGCTTCAACCCTAGTCGGTCGCTCTGTTCAGGTATTAAGTAATGTGAGTGAGCTGCGCGAAGGTGAAGTGGTTAACGGTACAGTTGATTTAAAAGAATCTTCACCCGATGTGTTTGTAGCAGTTTATTCAGACTCAGGTGAATATTTAGGTGATATTTCTTTAGGTTCACGCGAGCCAGGCGAAGTGGCTTTTGAGTGGAATGGTTTAGACACAGACGGTGAGCCCTTCCCACCAGGTGCTTACCAATTCCGCGCCTTTGCTAGTAACGGTAATGAGCATGAAGGGGTGGATTTATACCTTGCACAAAACGTCGCTAGTGTGTCGCTTAACTCAGGCAAGCGTGGAGAAATCATGTTGAATATCAGTGGTATGAGTGATGCTATTCCACTGCGCAATGTCAAAGTAATTAACTAATTTAAGGCAGGGGAGTGCTTAACAATGAGCTTTAATACAGGTCTTTCAGGTTTGCGTGCAGCGCAAATGGACTTAAGCGTTACCGGTAACAACATTGCCAACGCTAGTACCAAGGGTTTTAAACAATCCCGTGCAGAGTTTGGTGATGTTTATAGTGCCTCTATTTTAGGTACCGGCCGTAACTCAGTGGGTTCGGGTGTGCTGGTAGAGCGCGTTTCACAACAGCATACGCAAGGCAATATTGACTACACTGACCGTGCCTTAGATATGGCCATTGAAGGTAACGGTTATTTTGTACTTTCAAATAATGGACAAATTGAATACACCCGTGCAGGTTATTTTGACCTAGATAAAGAAGGTTATATTACCAATAATACTGGTAAACGCCTGCAAGGCTATAGTGCAGATTTGCAAGGTAATATTGGTGGAGTTATGGGTGATATTCAGCTAACCCAAACCAACGTAGAGCCTAATGCAACTTCGAGAATTGATGTAGAACTTAATTTGGATTCGCGCAAAGAAAACTTGGATTTTACCTTGTTTGATCCTCGTGATCGCACGACCTATAGTGATGCTAACCAAACGCCTATGTACGATAGTTTAGGTATAGAGCATGTGGTTACTCAATATTTTGTAAAAGTTGCCCCTGTTACACCAGCAGATGGTAATACTTGGGCCGTCGTCAACTCATTTAATGGAAAGTTTTATGGTGAAGCTGGCCAAGCCTTGTACAGCAACGTCCCTGACCCTGACAACCCTGGCGACTTCCTGCCTCTAACTGCTGAAACATGGGATTTGGGTGATCCTGTTCATGCTGATGCAGGTGGTGTTACAGTGCTTAATGCCACTCTAGGTGGTTACTTAGCTACACCTTCACCTGGTGGTATGGCGCAAGCAACTTTGGCTTTTAATCCTCAAGGCAGCTTGAGGGGTTATAACGATGGGTTTGATAATACAAATACAGAGCCGTTTGCAGGTAGTCTTGAAGATAACTTTGATATTGAAGTTCCCGAAGAGTATTTAGAAGGTGCTTGGGTGGGGGCAACTTCAGGGGCAAATAATGAAATTAACTATAATTTACGAGGTACGACTCAATACGGTGCTTCCTACTCAGCCCAGTCTCAGTTTCAAGATGGTTATACCACTGGGCGTTTAGCAGGCATAGAAGTAAGCCCTGATGGTACTATATTTGGTCGTTATACCAATGGTCAAAACCGCCCTGTGGGCCAGGTTCCTTTAGTAACCTTTAGAAACCCAGAAGGATTAAAGCCTAACGGTTCAACAGCTTGGTTAGAAACCTCAGAGTCGGGTATTCCAACCACTAACAAGGCTGGTACAGGTATTACCGGTACGATTGCCGGTGGTGCATTGGAGGAATCTAACGTGGACTTGGCTGAAGAGTTGGTCAAAATGATCATTGGTCAGCGTAACTACCAAGCCAACGCTAAAACCATTCAAACCCAAGACACCATTACCCAGACCATAATTAACCTGCGTTAATTAAATTTGTAAGCTCTAAAGCCCTCCAAGTGAGGGTTTTTTTGTGCATGTCGCCCTAAAATCGACCTGCTGCCCTGTACGCTCTGGGTGCCGTGAGCTTATGTTTGGTATTTGTTTGGTGGCAGCACAAGCTCAGTTGTAGTTCGTCAGGACGTTGCAAGTACGTCCCTGTAAACTCAGCTGCTGCTCCTGCAGCAGATGCCTGACTCATCTACAAGCTGAGCTTTTATTTTAGAGTTAGCTAAAAGCCAGCTGGGCGTGCAGGTTATTGGTTTTCAGGCTTTGTGCCGCAGGGAAGCGGCACCTAGAGCGTACAGGGAGGTATTTACAGCGACCTGAAAAGCAATACCTGCAAACAGCCCTAGCGTATTTATGGTATCGCTTGTATTGTCGCCAAGCTTCTTTAAGTAGTTGGCACAGAGATTGCAGTGTACTAAGTAATTAAGAATTCGGAGTTACTCATGGACAAAGCACTCTTTATCGCTATGACCGGCGCCAAGCACAATATGATGGCGCAAACGGCACGCTCAAATAACCTAGCCAACGTAAACACCACCGGCTTTCGCGCAGATTTTGAACAAGCCCGTGCCATGCCTGTATTTGGTGAGCACCACCCAAGCCGTGTTTACTCGCTTACAGAGCGTCCAGCGACTGATATTCAATCGGGCAGTTATGATTACACAGGCAACCCACTAGATATAGCCTTACAAGGCGAAGGCTGGATAGCCGTACAAGCACCCAATGGCGAAGAAGCTTATACCCGTAGAGGTGATCTGAATATTGACCCAACTGGCATGTTGCGTACCGGCAATGGTTTGCCGGTTATCGGCAATGGTGGCCCGATTGTTCTTCCCCCTGGGCAGCGTTTTCATATCAATGGTGATGGTGGTATCAGTTTAAACGATGCAGGCCAAGCTGCTTTAGTTGATCAAGTTAAGTTGGTTAGTGCCCAAGCTATGGGCGTTACCATGGAGAAAGGCCTCGATGGTCTAATGCGTCCACGTAACTTTGCAGGTGATTTACCTGCTGATGAATTAGTTAGGGTTGAGTCTGGTGCAATAGAAACCAGCAATGTAAATGCAGTTAATGAATTAACCAGTCTATTGGCCTTGTCGCGCCAATATGAAATGAACGTAAAAATGATGAAAACCATCGATGAAAATGGCGCTTCTGCAAGCAGCGTTATGCGCATGGGCTAAAAATTTTAAAAGAGGTTTAAGTTATGCATCCGGCACTTTGGACAGGTAAAACAGGCTTAAATGCCATGGACACAAAAATGTCCACCATTTCTAATAACCTAGCTAACGTAAACACCGTTGGTTATAAGCGTAACCGTGCAATTTTTGAAGACCTGCTTTACCAAGCACAAAAAATGCCTGGTGCGCAAAATGGTGGTGATACCCAGTTACCTACAGGTTTGCAGCTAGGTACGGGTGTTCGAGTTACAGCTACTCAACGTCAGTTTACTGAAGGCAGCTTAGAAACCACTAACCAGCCGCTAGATATCGCCATTAATGGTCGTGGTTTTTTCCGTTTATTAATGCCCGATGGTGAGATCTCTTACACGCGTAACGGGCAATTTCACCTGGATGCTGATGGCCGTATTGTTAACTCGAATGGTTTTCCTTTAGAGCCAGAAATTGTTGTTCCTGAAAATACTAACTCAGTAACCATAGGTCGTGACGGTACAGTAACTGTTACTGAAGCAGGTGCGAACAATGACCCACAAGAAATTGGTCAAGTAGAAGTTGTCGACTTTATTAACCCTGCTGGCTTATTAGCAATGGGTAATAACGTTTTTGCAGAAACAGCCGGTTCAGGTGCGCCTTTAGATGGTATTGGTGGTGAGAATGGTTTTGGCGCTGTTCAGCAAAGCATGCTGGAACTTTCAAACGTAAGCGCAGTTGAAGAGCTAGTTGATATGATCACTACTCAGCGTGCTTATGAAATGAACACCAAGGTAGTTTCTGCGGCAGACGATATGCTGCGCAACTTAACACAAACGCTATAAACCAGGTTTCTTTTGTGGGGACAGTCGAATGAAGCGTATCTTCTCTATATTACTTGTATTGGCCTTAGCAGTGCAGCTTGCTGCCTGTGCAGCCAATCCAGGTGAAAAGCAGGTCAAGCCAGATGATCCTGTTTATGCACCTGTACAACCTAGTCGTATGGAGCCACCACCCCCAACACGTGGATCTTTGTATCAGTCTGCCCACAGTAAAGCCTTATTTAACGACCGAAAAGCCTACCGAGTGGGCGATGTTATTACTGTCGATTTAGAAGAACGAACTCGCTCTACTAAATCTGCTACTTCCGATATTAAAAGTAATTCGAGTATAGATATCGCTAACCCAACAATTGCAGGGCGTGAGTCCCCAGTAAACTTGGGTTTAGGTATGGGTACAGACAGAAACTTTAAAGGTGATGCCAGTGCTGACCAAAGCAATAGTTTGCTAGGTAAAATTACGGTCACAGTTCACGATGTTTACCCCAATGGTAACCTGTTAATTCGTGGTGAAAAATGGTTAACCCTTAACCAGGGTGATGAATACGTAAGGGTTTCAGGCATAGTCAGGCCAGAAGATATTCTTCCAGATAACTCGGTTAGCTCTAGCCAGTTGGCTGATGCAAGGCTTACTTATAGCGGTACTGGCGACCTAGCTAATTCTAACCGACAAGGCTGGTTAGCTCGATTCTTTAACAGTGGCTGGTGGCCGCTGTAATATGAGGGTTCACTGAATGAAGCTTGCTAATCTAGTACGCTTAACAGCAATTACATTTGTTTTATTTAGCTTGTCTTTTGTTCTGCAGGCCAGCACCAGTCGTTTAAAAGATATTACCACTGTTGAAGGCGTGCGAAGCAACCAGCTCATTGGCTATGGTTTGGTTGTGGGGCTAGATGGCACAGGTGACAACGCTCCTTTTACTAACCAAACTTTTGCCAACATGATGAATCAGTTTGGTATTACCTTGCCACCGGGTGTTAACCCTAAGTCAAAAAACGTGGCTGCTGTTACGGTGAGTGCTGAATTACCTCCCTTTGCAAAACCAGGGCAAAGTATCGATATAACCGTTTCTTCTATAGGAAATGCTGATAGTTTGCGTGGCGGTACTTTGTTAATGACGCCTCTGCGTGGTGCAGACAGTAATGTTTATGCAGTAGCGCAGGGAAGTTTAGTAGTGGGTGGTTTTGGTGCTGCGGGTGCAGATGGCTCTAGGGTAACAGTAAATGTGCCCAGTGTTGGACGTATTCCCAATGGTGCAACGGTAGAGCGGGAAGTGGCTAACTTTTTTGGTGATAACGATAGCTTAACTTTCAACTTGCACTACCCAGACTTCACCACAGCCAGGCGCATTGAGGAAACCATTAATAGTTTAATGGGGCCAACTACTGCTCAAGCTTTAGACCCTGTTTCTGTCAGAGTACGTGCGCCTAGAGACACCAGTCAGCGAGTGGCATTTTTATCGGTATTAGAAAACTTAGAAGTCACCACTGCCGATGCTGCCGCAAAAGTTATTATTAACTCACGTACAGGCACCATTGTTATAGGTCAGAATGTTCGAGTAGCTCCAGCGGCAGTCACGCATGGCAGCCTAACGGTGACCATTGCAGAAAACCCGGAAATCGTCCAGCCAGATGCTTTTACAGATGGTGAAACAGCGGAACAGCAAAATACACAAATAGACATTCAAGAAGAAAATAACCCTATGTTTAAGTTTGATGCTGGGGTTACTTTAGATGAAATAGTAAGAGCGGTTAACCAAGTCGGTGCAGCACCCGGTGATTTAATGGCTATTTTGGAAGCCTTAAAACACGCCGGCGCTTTAAATGCTCAGCTAATCGTAATTTAAGGGTAAGAAGATGATTGGGGATAAGCCAGCCAACGGTAACTATGCCAAAGCTCAAAATGCTTACCATGATTTTCAAGGTTTGCGGGAGCTAAAAAAAGGTGCGGTTGAGGAAGATCCAGAAGCCCTTAAAGAAGTTGCCCGTCAGTTTGAAGCCTTATTTATTCAAATGATTTTGAAAAGTGCCCGTGATGCCGATGAGCTGATTGGTGGTGAAGAAAGCTTAATGCGTTCTAAAGAAATGTCTTTTTTTCAGGGCATGATGGATGAACAGTTTTCTATTGCCATGACCCAATCGAATGGCGGAGAAGGCCTGGGTATAGCCGATGTGTTGGTTAAGCAGTTAGCAAAAGCACCTAAAGAAGCCGTAGGTGATATTCCAGAAGATGTACGTCGTGGTGCGCAATTGCTAACGGAAGACGCAATGCAGCAAATTAACAATCGTCGTCTAAGGTTCACACAACCCCCCTTGGCCGCTGCTGCTAATACACCCAGTCAAGATCAAGATCGCCAAGCTGCTGCCCAGGCTCTTCAAGCTGCTCAACGTCCACCCATGACAGCAGCAACCGATAAGGCAGGACGCAAACCACTAGAAATTGAAGGTTTGCCAGTAAGTGCAGATAAACGCGCTTACTTTGCTTCACCAGAAGATTTTGTTAGGCATGTTTACCCACTGGCACAAAAAGCTGCTGCGCGCATTGGTGTTGACCCTAAATTAATGGTTGCCCAAACAGCCTTAGAAACCGGTTGGGGTAAATTTATGATTCCTCGTAAAGACGGTACTAGCAGCTTTAATTTATTTAACATTAAAGCAGATCAGCGCTGGGATGGCGAAGCAGCCGAAGTGCAAACCTTAGAGTTTCGTAATGGTCAGCCACAACAAGAGCGCTGGCCATTTAGAGCTTATGATTCCTTAGATGAATCGATCGATGATTACATTGATTTTTTAACAGCTAACCCACGTTATCAACAAGCACTTGAAAAGGCCGCAGACTCTCAAGCCTTTGCTAAAGGTTTGCAACAGGCTGGCTATGCCACTGATCCACGTTATGCACGAAAAATTATTAATATTATGGATGGCAGCACCTTAAATCAGGCGTTAGAAAATATAGATTCGCAAGAGGCACAGCAGGCACCTAAAGCTGTTGCTAGTAAAGCCGCTAAATAAAGCATTAAGTAAAGATTTAGTACTAAGACAAGTACAAAAGATGGGAAGGATAAAATTATGTCCGATTTACTAGGTATCGGTTTAACAGGTTTACGTACTAGCCGTAACAATATTTCTGTTACTGGACACAATATTAGCAACATCGATACGCCTGGCTATTCTCGCCAACGAGCCGTGCAAATTACCAACCCTGCTTTTGGTACGGGTCATGGTTATATGGGTACAGGTTCTCGTACTCAAACCATAGAGCGTATTGTTGATCAATACACCATTCACCAAGTGCGTGTTGATACTAGCCGTTTAAAAGACCATGAAGCTTACCTGCGTAATGCCAGTGAGCTGGATGGGCTTTTAGCAAATGAAAACTCGGCTTTAGGTAATGCCTTAAATGGTTTTTTTGAAGGCATGCAATCGGCTGCTAATGACCCCCTTTCAAAACCTGGTCGTCAGCTAGTGTTTAGCCAGGCAGACAGTGTTAGCCAGCGTTTTAAAACCGCCCAATCGCGCTTAACAGACCAAAATAATAACCTGAATACCCAGTTAAGAACCTACGCTAGCAAAATTAATGAACTCAGCATGGGTATTGGCGAAATAAATAAAGAAATTGTTGTTTACCAAGGCGCGCGTAACCAGCCACCCAATGATTTATTTGATAAGCGTGATGAACTGCTGCGTGAGTTAAGCGAAATTGTTGATGTGAATGTGCAAGAACAAGATGGTCTGAACATTAACGTTTCCATAGGTAATGGCATTCCACTTATTACGGGTGAAAATGTAAACAAGCTAGAAGCCGTACCTGGGCAAAATGATAAGAGCCGTTATCAAGTTAATATGATTGATAGCCGTGGTACTAAAATGCACATCACCAATGAAATTGCCGGTGGTGAAATGGGGGGTATTCTTCGTTACCGTTCAGACACCCTAGACCCAGCCCTCAATGAAATGGGTCGTATTGCCATGGTTTTTGCTGGTGAAATGAATAACCAACACCGTGCTGGTACTGACTTAAATGGTGATCAAGGTGGTGATTTATTTAAAGACATCAATACGGAAAACTTCCAGCTAGACCGAATTACTGGCATACAGCGTACAGCGCCTGCAGGTGTTTGGTTAGATCCAGAGGGTTTAAATAAACTGCCTGCTAATGAGTTCCACCTTAAAGAAAGAAGTGGGCAATTAGAAGTGCATGACTCAGTAACTGGGCGAAATTTATTCGGTGAAGGGGTTAGTTTTGCTAATGTGGCTGCATTAAATACTGATTTAGAAGCTACCTATGGTTTTAGGCTAACCAATGGTACTGCTGTTAATCCGCCTACTGATATGGATTTAACTACTTCAGGAATACCTGAGTATATCCAAGGTAGTGGCTTATTAATTTCACCTACCCGTATTGGTGCTTCTCAGTTAGAGCGCTCACCCGAGTTAACTGACACCAATAAAATTGCTTTAGCAGGTATTAGTGGAGCTGAAAATAATGCGGGTACAGCTAAGATAGGTTATGTAGATCTTGATGGACAGAATTTAAGTAGCTTTGGTACAGGGCCAGCTAATTTAACTGGTGCGGAAGTGACCTATGATGGTACTGATTTTATTTTGACTGATACAGCAGGCACATCAACAACCGGTACTGATAATGGTGATGGTACTTACGATTTTACTATTGGTGGTTCAGATTTAGTGTTGAGTATAGCTGATGCCACGCAAGCTGAAACAGGTGACACTTGGACTTTAGAAGGCACTGCCGGTGGTCAAAACGGCTCTGGCTTGGCTAATTTGCAGCAAGCTAAATTAATTGAAAGTAAAGACGATGGTACGGGTGGTGCTTCTTTGGGTGAAACCTATTCCATGCTGGTTGAGCAGGTAGGTATTAAAACCTCTGAATCGCGTACCGCTGCGCAGGTAAGCCAAGCTACACTTAACCAAAGTGTGTCTATGCGTGAGTCAGCTTCAGGCGTTAATATGGACGAAGAAGCCGGTAATCTTATTCGTTTTCAACAGGCCTACATGGCCTCTACTCAAGTGATATCAACAGCGCAAAAGCTGTTCGATACTTTAATTGCTAGTGTTGGGAGATAAGCCATGATTCGTTTGTCCACTTCGCAAATGTACAACAACAGCATGAATAGCATGCTGAACAGCTATAGTAATTTACATAAGGTTAACGGCCAGATGTCGAGTGGTAAGCGAGTGCTTACCCCTGCTGATGATCCAGTAGCCGCAGCTCAAACACTCAACACCAAAACCCGCATGGCGGTGGTGCAACAGTACAATCGCAATATAGATTTTGCTGATAAAAACCTTAGCCTAACCGAGTCAACCCTTGATCAAACTGAATCTTCTCTAATTAAATTAAAGGAGCTAGCTATTAAGCTAGGTAGTGATCAGTGGAGCGATGAACAGGTAAAAGCTTCGGGTATAGAAGTAAAAGAAATGCTTAGCCATTTACAAGGCCTGGTAAACACTCGTAATGAAAGTGGCGAGTACATTTATGCAGGCAGCCAAGCAGAAGAAAAAGCTTATAACGGTAATACTTTTGTAGGTGATGCTATAGAGCGTGAAGCTCAAGCAGCCGATGATACTTTTATTAAAATGCTGACATCAGGTGCAAGAGCCTTTGAGAAATTAGATACAGCCAAGCTTGCCACTCATGATTCAGCAGAAGCTATATTTACTAATGATGGTAGCCAAGACCTAACAGCCACACCTAAAGAGTATTCCAATAATATGCTGGGTGTTATTCAGTATTTTGTAGATGCTACGGGTAATGGTGCTGCCGGCGATCCTGTCAATAAAGAAGCCATTCGTAGTGCGATTCAAAATATAGATGTGGCTTTTGAACAGGTAGCCCAAACTCGCTCACAAATTGGTGCTAGGCAAAACACTTTAGAAGCTGTGAAAAATAACAATCTAGACTTTGAGGCCTTTGCTGAAAAAAGTATTTCTGAGCTAGAAGACTTAGATTATGCCGATGCTGCTGTGCGTTTAGAGCAGTCTATGTTGTCTTACCAAGCAGGTATGCAGGTGACTGGTAAAATTTCTGGTTTAAGTCTGTTTAACTATATTTAATTAGCTGCGTCCACGATAAAGTCCAACTATAGTAAACACCAGCCCAGCACAAGATGCCCAGAGGCTGGTGCTTACTAATGAAGGGTGACGCTCTGCAAAGGTTACAAATATTCCTTGTTGGTCCATTAAGCATTCACCTAATAAATAGTCATAACTGCCGCCCTCATAAATACAGCTGCTTACATCGGCGTATTCAAAACCCCAAATTCCCATTAAAACCATTAAAGGCAAAATCAGTAAACCTAAGCCTAATTTGAGTAGCATTAGCCTTCCTTAAAAGAAAAAATAACCAAGAAAAATGAACCTGACTAGATTAACACTTTTCTCTTAGTCAGTTTATAGGGTATGCTTTCTGGCTTTCATTTTAACTGCTACTGATTAGTTCAGGGCTGGGAGCAAACATAGATGCAACCACAAGTTGGTGTAATCATGGGGTCTAAGTCTGACTGGCCGACCATGGAACGGGCAGCTGCACTGCTAGAAGAGCTAGGTGTTAGTTATGAGGTAGAGGTGGTTTCTGCTCACCGCACGCCTGATAAATTGTTTACCTACGCTAAAGGCGCACAAGCACGCGGCTTAAAAGTAATTATTGCTGGCGCAGGTGGTGCCGCACATTTACCTGGTATGGCAGCTTCGCAAACCAGCCTGCCAGTGTTAGGTGTACCCATAGAAACTCAAGCACTTAAAGGCATGGACTCTTTATTATCCATACTGCAAATGCCAGCGGGTGTACCTGTTGCTACCTTGGCGATAGGTAAGGCGGGTGCTGCTAATGCTGCTATTCTAGCTGCACAAATACTGGCATTAGGTGATTCAGAAATTGCTAAGAAGTTAGCCGAGTTTCGCAACAAACAAACTCAAACCGTTTTAGATAATCCTGATCCACGAGCTAACTAAAAAAGTATTAAAGAACTGAGGTTTAAACCATGCGTGTAGGTATTTTGGGTGCTGGACAATTAGGGCAGATGTTAGCTTTAGCAGGTTATCCTTTGGGGCAGCGTTTTACTTTTTTAGATACCACAGGAAATCCCAGTGCTGATATAGGGCATACCTTGGTTGATAAAAACAACACCCGCTTAGCAGAGTTTTTAAGCCAGGTAGATGTGGTTAGCTATGAGTTTGAACACCTACCTGTTGAACTAGTGCGTGAAATCGAACAGCACAAGCCGGTTTATCCTTCTAGCCGTGCCTTGCAGGTGTGCCAAAACCGAGGGTTAGAAAAAGCCCTATTTACCCAGCTAGCCATACCCACACCTGAATACCACTTGGTTAATTCCTTAGAAAGTTTACAACAAGCAGTCACCGATTTAACCAGTAAACACCAAAAGCCTGTGGTGATTAAAACCGTAACCGAAGGTTATGACGGCAAAGGCCAAGCAGTATTAAAAAATGACTCTAGCCAAGAAGTTGCGGCTGTTTGGCAGCGTATTGGTGGGCGTGAATTAATTGTTGAAGCCTTTATAGATTTTGTACGTGAAGTATCTATTATTGCCGTGCGCAGCCAAACGGGTGAAGTGCGTTTTTACCCTATGGCTGAAAACCACCATGTTGAAGGCATCTTGCGTTATTCTTTTGCGCCTCTGCCAAACTTAAATAATGACCTACAAAGTCAGGCAGAAGGCTACATTAATGCGCTCTTAGAAGAGTTAGATTATGTGGGTGTGTTAACCCTAGAATTATTCCAACAAACCGATGGTCAGCTAATGGCCAATGAAATGGCCCCTAGGGTTCACAATTCGGGGCACTGGACACAAAATGGTGCAGCTACTAGCCAGTTTGAAAACCACTTGCGTGCGGTTACAGGTTTACCGCTAGGTTCTACAGCGGCCCGCTCGCCCACCTGTATGATTAACATTATTGCTCAAAATGGCGACAAGCAGCAGCTGTTACAAGAAGATGGTTTACACCTACACTTATACGGTAAAGAAGAGCGTGAAGGACGTAAATTAGGGCACTTAAACCTAGTGGCCGAAACAACAGCTGAGCTTATAACTAAGGTTAACCGTGTGGCTCTGCTATTGCCTGAAGCGCCTTTACCTAAATTGAGTTTTGTATCTGAATCTTAAGCTTGATAGCTTTAGTCTATGGAAGGAATTTATAAAAAATCTTAGCCCTAGCCAGCTTGCTAGGTTAAGATTAAAACCATAGCAAAGTTAGCAACCAAGCTAGCTTAGACTTTAAATCTGCAAGGAGGTTTATATGAGCACTAACCGTATTGGTTTAGACATTTCAAAAGCACAAACTTTATCTGAAAAGTTGAATAAGCTGCTGGCCAACTACCAGATTTTTTACATGAATGTTCGTGGTTATCACTGGAATATTCAGGGTCGTCAGTTTTTCGAGCTACACGTTAAGTTTGAAGAAGAATACAACTCACTACTCTTAAAAGTGGATGAAATTGCCGAGCGTATTCTGACTTTAGGTCACCGTCCATTGCATGCTTTTAGTGATTACATTGCTCAAAGCAGCATTCAAGAACACAAGCAAGCGACCGATGGCAAAGTGTGTGTTGAAGGCTTGTTAGCAGGCTATAAGCAGCTTATACAAATGCAAAGAGATTTAATGGACGTTGCAGCAGATGCCGGTGATGAAGGTACTGCCGCATTAATGAGTGACTATATTGGTCAACAAGAAAAAACAGTTTGGATGCTTAGCGCTTACCTAGCTAGCTAATATCTAGTCGTATTTTGGTAATTTAACTAGTAGTTAAACTAAAACAGCGGGCCAGTTAGCTCGCTGTTTTTTATTGTGATGAGAAAAGTTTATGTTTCAGAGAGTTGCCTTAAAACCTACGCCAGAGGAGCGTATTTTTATTGCTGATGAACTTGGCAAAGAGCCCTTAGGAATGGAGTTGATTACGGCTATAGATAGCCAGGGTCGTCCTTTAGCTTTACAGGTGGCAGCCTTAGTAAAAGGTAAACCTTTTCCTACTTTTTATTGGTTAAGTAGCCGCTTTTTAGTTAAAGAACTGTCGCATTTAGAGGCAGCAGGTTTAATAAAAGAATTAGAAGAGCGTTTAAAAGATGACCCGGTTTTAATGGCAGAATACCAAAAAAGCCATGAAGATTATGTTGCAAGGCGTTGGGCCGCGATGAGTGATGCAACCCGCGCTGAAGTAGAAAATTTAGGCTTTACCGAAGTTTTTTCTAAGCGGGGTGTAGGGGGTATAGAGAACTGGCAACAGATTCGTTGTTTGCATACCCAATATGCTCACCATTTAAGTAGTGGTAATGCTATAGGTCGTTTACTTGATGAGGAGTACGGTATAGCAAATTTATTACCTTAAACAATGAATTAGTGACTTGGGTTAAGGTTCAGACTATTTCTTCTACTAGAATATGAGTTAAACTAACTGAGTGGAACTTAAAAAAGTTTATTGTGCTTGAGTGGAGAAAGCCTTATGTACTTAGATGTATACGTGGTTTCCAGTATTGTGCTTGTAGCAGTTATGGTTGTAGCAAGCTTCTGGTCAGTAAAAAAAGTAAAAGAATTAATTGCTAAAGACGCAGCAACTGAAGCTAAGAAGTAATAAAAATCCCCGAATCTGAGTCGGGGATTTTTTTGCTTCGGTTTTTTTAAAGCCTAGTGTTTTTGGCTTGGGCTTTATTTAATTGACGAGAAGTAATAGATATTTTCTCACCCAGCACTAGCATACAAGGCGTTAGAATAAGCGTTAGCAGGGTAGCAAAAGCTAACCCGCCAGCAATAGCACTAGATAACTGTCCCCACCATTGTGTTGAAGGCGCTTGCCAACCCAGGCTGGGTTCCATTAAGTTAACATTCATACCCACCACCATAGGCAGTAGGCCTAAAATGGTTGTTATTGCTGTTAATAAAACGGGTCGTAAGCGAAGGCTGCCTGTTTCCAATGCTGCTTCTACTGCGCCTAAACCTTGTTGACGAATGCGGTTGTAAGTATCAATGAGTACAATATTGTTATTCACCACTATGCCTGCCAAAGCAATAATTGCCATACCCACCATAACAATCCCAAAAGCTTTGCCTGCTAGCATTAACCCGAGTAGTACACCTGCAGTTGAGAAAACAATAGCAGATAGTACTAACAGGGTTTGGTAGAGGCTATTAAACTGCATTACTAAAATAATGAGCATTAAAAAGATAGCGACTAAAAAAGCACCAATTAAAAAAACCATGGCTTCTTGCATATCGGCATTTTCACCCGCTATTTTTACGCTTACCCCTTCAGGTAACTGGGTAAGCAAGGGTTTTAATACGGTAAGCCGTTCATCTAGTTGGTAGCCAGGTTCTAAATCTGCTTTAAGGGTTAGGGTGCGCTGACCATTTAAACGCTTCAAGGTGCTAGTTTTAGGTGCTGGTTCTAGGCGTACAAAGTTGCTCAGTGGAACTTGGCCACTGCTTGTGCGTAATGTCATACGGTTTAGTTGGTCTAACGACCGAGAGGCCAAGGGTAGGCGTACACGAATATCGACTTCATCATTGGCATCTTCGGGTCGGTAGGTAGCCAGCATTAAACCATTAGTGACTAGTTGTACTGCACTACCTACAGCGGCCACATCGGCACCAAAACGGGCGGCTGCTTCTCTATCAACAATAAAGCGCCATTCTATACCGGGTAAGCTACGGTCATCTTGAAAATCCGTAAAACCACCAAGTTTTTGCATTTCTTCAATCACTTGCTCTAGGGCGGCGGCGGCTTTTAACGTGTCGGGCGAGCTAACTTGCAACTCGAAGGGCTTACCACCACCTGGGCCTTGTTGCTGTTCTCTAAATTCTAAAAATATTCCTGGAATGTCAGCAGTTCTTTCACGCATTTCATCAATAATGGCACGCGCACGGCGGCGTTCATGCCAATCTTTAAACTGGAATTGAATTGCCCCTATAGTATCTTCGGGCGTGTTGCCACCAAAGCCTCTGCCTGCTTGGTTAGCAAAAGAGCGTGCATAAAAAGCTTTCACTTCACTCATGCCCATTAAGCGTTCTTCTACACGTTTTACTAAAGCATCACTTTCATAAACAGACAGGTCACCCCTAGCGCGTATTTGTACTTGTGCTGAGTCAGGTTCAATGGAGGGGAAAAAGTCTACGCCATGATTAAATCGTGCATAAGCAAGGTAAATAACCACAATTAAACCCAGCATGGCGATAAGCGTGTAACCTGGGTAATGCAGTAGTTTACTTAGTAGCTGGCGGTAAATAGTGGCTATGCGAGTTGGTGAGGCGGCACCAACTCTAAAGTCTGCTGCTTCACCTAAGTCTTTTATTTGTTCTTGAGTTAAATGAATATTTTTACCGCCTCCAGAAATACTGCCTAAAGAGGGTAAGAAAATGAGCGCCATAGCTAAGGAAGCTAAGAGACAAAGAATAACCGTAATAGGCAAGAACTTCATAAACTCACCGACCATGCCTGGCCAAAATAATAGCGGCATAAAAACCGAGACGGTGGTAGCGGTTGAGGCAATAATGGGCCAAGCCATGCGGCTAGCAGCTTGTTGCCAAGCTTGTGAGGGTTTTAGGCCTTCTTCTAAGTACCTATTCGCTAATTCTGCAACCACGAGCGAGCCATCAACTAACATGCCTGCCACTAGAATGAGTGAGAAAAGCACCATGGTATTCATGGTGTAGCCTAATGACCAAATAAGCAGAATACCTACCAAAAAGGCACCGGGTATAGTGATACCCACTAAGATAGATGAACGAAAACCCATAGCGGCTATTACGATCAGCATCACCAAGACGACTGCTGTTGCCACGTTATTGAGCAGGTCGTCTAGGGTGTTTTCGACATCGATGGATTGGTCCATGATGTAGTCAATACTGAGGTCTTTAGGCAATAAAGGCTTAGCTAGGTTTAATAAAGCTTTAACCTCTGCGACTGCTTCAATAATGTTAGCACCGCTACGTTTAGTAATTTCCAATACTAGGGCAGGCTGACCATTAATTCTTGCAAAACCCATAGGGTCTTTAAAAGTACGGTGAATGGTTGCTAGATCTCCAAAGGTTACAACGGTTGAAGCATTCACTTTAATTGGCATACTCATTAGGTCTTCGAGGTTTTCTATAACCCCTGGCACCTTCATTGCCATTCGCCCGGAACCAGTATCTAGGCTACCTGCGGCGACTAAACGGTTATTACGCGAAACCAGGTTAAAGAGCTGGGTTGCATCTAAGCCATAGCTTTCCATGATTTGCGGGTCAATAAGAATTTCTAATAAGTCCTCCTTGTCGCCGCCTATATCAACTTCTAATACTTGAGGTAAGGCTTCTAACTCAAGCTGAAGACTGCGAGCCGTTGCAACCAGCGCTGCTTCATCTACAGGCCCAGAAAGCCCGATTGACATAATAGGAAAAAGCGCAGTATTGATTTCATGTACTTGAGGGTCATCTGCCTCAGAAGGCAGTTTAGTTCTAGCGGTGTCTACCTGTTCACGTACATCTTGCAAAGCACGCTTTGAGTCAAAGCCTGCATCAAACTCTAAAAGTACCGAGGCATGACCTTCAGATGCTAAGCCGGTTATTTTCTTTATGCCTTCTAGGGAGCGTAGTTCTTGTTCCATAGGGCGAACCAACAAGCGCTCGGCATCTTCTGGGCTTATGCCTTCTAAACGCATGGAAACATACATGATAGGAATAGTGATATCTGGGAAGGCTTCCTTAGGAATGGCTGTATAAGCAGCCCAGCCGCCGACTAAAAGCATAAATAAGGCTAAGAGCGTGGCGCGGCTACGTTGAATAGCAACACGAATAATGGCCAGCATTAGTTGCTCTCCTGTAGAACAGGTATAACACTTGTTCCTGCATCTACAAAGCCACCACCTAGGGTGATAAGCTGAATTTTTTCGGGCAGACCACCAAGCCAAGCACCGTTTGTGTCACTGCTAAGTAACTCTACAGGCGTAAAGACGACTTCTTGCTGTTGGTTAACATGCTTAACACCTAAGCGCCCTTGTTTATCTAAACTTAAACTGGCTAAAGATAGGTGGTGCGCATAAATGCTAGCGCGGTGAATATTTAAGGTAACGCTGGCTCCAGCTAAACGCAGTTGTTTAGGGTTATCTACCAGTGCTTCAAGCTGAAAAGTGCGTGTAGAGTGATCTGCCAAACTGCCAATTAAAGAAATCTCACCCAGGAGTTTGCGCCCATCTAAAAGCTCTAAACTAACCTGCTGACCTTCTTGAATGCGGGCAACCTTTTGTTGAGGGAGTTGTGCTACGGCTTTTAATTGGTTGATATTAAGCAGAGTAAATAAAGCTTTACCGGTTTGCACCCATTCACCTAGTTCGACATGGCGTTTTTCTAGCAAGCCGCTAAAGGGTGCTTGAGGAAGGGTATTGGCTAAATCTAATTCGGCTGCTTTTAAGTCAGCTTCTATTTGTAGCAGGTTACTTTTAAGGCGCAGTAATTCATTTTCTGAAACCAGGTTAGAACCTTTTAAACGCTTTGCTGCATTTAATTCAGCTGCACGACTGGCTTGTTCTGCTTTAAGTCTGGCTAACTTAGCCGGGCGACTATCTTCAGCTAATTGTAAAAGCTGCGTACCCTGTTTAACTCGCTGGCCTTCTTTGGCTAGTAATTGAACCACTCGGCCAGAAGTTTCAGCGAGTAGGTCAACCTGTTGTAAGGGTAGTAGCTGACCTTGGAGAGTTTCTATAGGAGTAAACTCCTTAGCTTGCAACCACTGAGTCTCAACTTGCATTAACTCGGTTTTTTTACTTGCAGGGTTGGTTTCTGGTGCATTAGATTTGCTGGCTAAAAAATCTCCGCTAGCTAACCAAATAATCAGCAACAAAAATAATGCTAGGGCAAGTAGAGAAGATAGAGCTTTTTTAGCAGGCATTAGAGAGGCTTTCCTGTTGGGTGTAATTTAGTATTGCCTTATGTTACGAGTTAGTGAGTAAAAATACGACTTATTTTGAGGAGGCTGTGAGTTCAACTGGCTTGATGCCCGTTAATACTTGCGCCGATGTTTTACGAGCAGTGGTAATAAAGTCAGTAATAAATGCCATAGACTGTTGGTTTTCTCTATGTGCAGCATAAAGGGTTCCCCAGGTGCCATCTGCACCTAACCTGCGGGCTGCCACATAATCCCTTTCTAAATACTCAGTCATTGCCCAGTTGGGTAGGGCGCAAACTCCACGATGACTAGCCACTAATTGCATCATTAAAATGGTTAGTTCTGCTGTTCTTATACCTGCTGGCTCAATGGCTGCTGGGTCTAAAAAATGCGTAAATATATCTAGCAGGTTACGTTCAACTGGGTAGGTAATTAAGGTTTCAGCGAGTAGGTCGCTGGGTTCTATAAATGCTTTGTCTATAAAGGCGTGATCTTTGGGTATGGCTAGTAGGCTTTCATAGCGAAATAAAGGGGAATAGACGACTCCTTCAATGGGTCTGGGGTCGGCAGTAATAACCAAGTCTAGCTCTTGGCGCTTTAATGCGGGTAAGGGTGCAAAGTGGTGACCACCAGGAACGTCTACTTCAACGTCTGGCCAGTTTTTACGGAAGGCATCGAGTGTTGGCATTAGCCACTGATAGCAACTATGGCACTCAATGGCTAAATGTAAGCGCCCAGCTTGGCCTTTAGCTAAGCGCTGTAAATCCCTTTGTGCCGCTTCAAACCTAGGTAGTACATCATCTGCTAGTTTTAATAATCGCTGTCCGCTAGGAGTAAATTGCAGTGGCTTACTTTTACGAATAAATAGTTCGGTATCTAGCAGGTGTTCTAGTGCTTTTAATTGATGAGATAAAGCAGACTGGGTTAAGTGTAATCGTTCTGCAGCATCTACTAAGCTGCCAGTAGCTTGTAACGCAAGCAGTGTTTTTAGGTGGCGCAGTTCAACCATTGGCTTCTCTCTAAAAAATAAACCGAGTTAAGAACTCAACTGAGCTGTTAAAAGTGGTAGTAAAATAATACCCCAAACCAGAGCGCACATAATTAAAGCAAGAGCTACCGCAGTTGATCCTATATCTTTAGCCTTGCCGCTCAATGGATGCTGTTCAGGGCCTATTCTGTCAACAACTGCCTCTAGAGCAGAGTTAATTAATTCAACGAGTAGAACTAATAGACCACTGAATGCCAATAAAGCTTTTTCTATGGGGCTAAGGGGCATTAAAAAAGCTAAGGGTAGCAAAATAATGAGGGCAACTATTTCTTGGCGCAGAGCTGCTTCACTTTTCCATGCAGCTTTTAAACCAAGCCAGGAATAGTAACTTGCATTAATTATGCGGCGAATGCCGGTTGCACCAGGTTTCATTTTAGCTCCTAAAAAATTTTATCTATTCTAACTGATAACGGGTTTAAGATGACTATGTTAGACTGCACTTTTTATTTTGGAGCTGTTTAGGTGCTGAAAGTTTTTATGGGTGTCGCAAGGATTAACTTCCTTACATTAACCTTGGTGTGCGTTGCTTTAGCGGCGGCATTAAGCTGGTATGAGCAACAACAACTATCTTTTATCAGTGTGGTTTTGGTCGCAACCTTAGCCTTGGCTGCTCATGTTAGTGTGAATGCCTTTAATGAATACTTTGACTTTAAATCAGGTTTAGATTTTCTCACTGAAAAAACACCTTTCAGCGGTGGAAGTGGCACACTTGTTCACAAACCAGAAAAAGCAGGCTATACCTTGGCTATAGCTTTATTGAGTTTGTTAATAGTTATAGCAATAGGCTTAAGCTTGGTTGTGCAACAGGGTTGGCAGCTGCTTTTAATTGGTGTGCCGGGTGTTATTATTATTTATACCTATACCCAATACCTTAACCGGTCACCACTCTTTTGTTTGTTGGCTCCAGGTGTTGGTTTTGGCTTATTAATGACGCTGGGGTCTAGCTGGGTATTCACTGGTTTTTTAACACCAGCAGCTTGGGTTTTAGCTGGCATTGTTACTTTGCTAGTGAGTAATCTTTTACTTTTAAACCAGTTTCCGGATGTTGAGGCAGACAAGAAGGTAGGTCGTCGTCATTATCCTATAGTGATTGGAAGGGCAGCGAGTGCACGAATTTTTGTGGCCTTTGTTACTCTTAGCTACCTTCTATTGGTATTAGCTTACTTATTGAATTGGTTGCCCTTGCAGGCTTTGCTTGGGTTGTTCTCTTTATTATTAGCTGTTCCATTAATGAAGAAAGTAGTTAAGGAGGCCGACGATATTACTGAACTAATTCCAGCTTTAGGGATGAACATAGCGCTGTGTCACCTTTACCCCTTAGCCATAATGGCCGGCTTATTCTGGACGGTTTAAATTTAAGGTTTAAAAAAGGGTAGCTTGAGTATAAAAAGTAAATAGCCCAGAGCAGTTGCTACTAGGCTAAAAGTGTTTAGGGTAAGGTAGTTTGTGTAACTAGTGAGTTGCGTCTGCTTCAAGTAGGTTAAGGTTAGCCATACGAACTTTAAGCGAGTTAAGGTCAGAGTTAAGTTTAAGGTTGTCTTCAAAAGACTCTTCTATTAAAGAGCTTAGGTCTGCTTCAAGAAAGCGTTGACAAGCCTTGCTGTAATCTTCTTCTGAAAAGGCAGCAATAATTCCGTTTAAAGAACTGATCTGGTTAGAATAAAGGCTGCCCATAGCTTCTAGCCCTTTCTTAATGTCTGCAAAGAGTTCCACATATTTATCATTAAAGGTGCGGAAGTTTTCTTCGATGCGCTGGTTATTTGTTAAGCTACTCATGTCGCGTCACCTCTGATTATATTTGTTGTTGATCTTTGATGGTAACAGCCTAGTAAAAGTAAACAATATAAGCAGCTTAAGACTTTCGTCTTAGTTTTGCAGGGGTTCTAAAGGTAAAGTGAAGTAGAAGCAACTGCCTTCATTTAAGCGGCTACGTAGATGAATCGCTCCCCCCATTTGTTCAATAATACGTTTAGAAATGGCTAAGCCTGTGCCACCGTAACGTCGTGAAATACTAGCGTCGGCCTGAGTAAAGGTTTCAAACATTCTTTGCTGCACTGCTTCATCTATACCTACGCCTGTATCCTCCACTTCAAAAAGCAGCCCTTCAGGTGTTGGTTTTATTCTCAATGTCACCCTGCCCTGATCAGTAAACTTAAATGCATTGCCTAGCAGGTTAAGCAGCACCTGCCGTAAACGACCTGGGTCGGTGTTATAAAAAGCATCTGCTTCGGGTGCTAGCTCTAAATTAAAAGTAACCGGCTTTTGGTTGAGCTCGGCAGCAAAAAAATCTATTACTTCATTTAGTAAGGGGGCGAGTGCAGTTTTACGGTAATCAAGTACCAGCCTGCCTGCCTCCAGTTTAGAAATATCCATTAGCTCATTAAGAAGCCTCATAAGTGCAGTGGCACTATTGTTAATGGCATGGGTATATTTCTTTTGTTCGCTACTTAGGCTTGTTTCAAATAAAAGTTCGCTCATGCCAAGTACGCCATTCATGGGGGTGCGTATTTCATGGCTCATGGTGGCTAAAAAGTCTGTTTTAGCTTGGCTACCTGCCTCTGCTTTTTGAACGGCTGTTTCTAATTCAGTAGCCATTAACTGCGCCTGATATTGAGCTTGACGTGCTTCAGACATTTTTTTTATGAGTAAGTAAATAATTAAACTCATCGTTAAAATTAATAATACGATGATGATGAGTAGGTAGTGGTAAAGCTGGCGCAACTCTTGTCTTTTTTGGGTGTTAAGTTGGCTGCTAACGCTTTTTAAAGTGGTCACTAACTCTTCAGTAACTCGGTGGAGTTGTAGAGATAGCTGGAGTAGTTTAGTTAGGTTTTCAGGTGACGAGGCGTTGTGTGTAAAAAAGCGCTCATCCATTAAATCAATTATTTGAAAAGACTGTAAGCTCAAGTCGCGGGTTCTTTCTTTTACTTCAATTAGGTTGTTGTACTGGCCATGACGCAGCACTGTGACGCGACTGTAAAGAATTTCAAAGCGTGTTCTGGCGTCTTTCCACACTTTAGCATTTTGCTTATATTGGTATCGATTAAGCAGGCTATTGAGCTTAAGGTTTTCACGGTCGAGTTGGTAGGCAGCCCAAAGAACATCATCACGTTCAGCGGTTTGAATTTCTTGCTCTCTACTTTGTAGAATATAAAGCAGTGTGAGTGCGGCTAATAAAAAAGCACCAGCAAGCGTTGGCAAGGACCAAACTCTAGCTTGATGTAATAGTTTATTTTTAACCATTGGTTAGGCTTCTAGTAAAATTCAATCTTTTCAACCTGCCAAACAGAGCGGTTATAGTGCTTTTCTGTATTTAGCTTAGGGTGTTGGTCAAAGGGGTAGATAGTAAAAATAGGGCCACGATCACGAATTCTTTGATACTTGCCATTTTTTTTAAGTGCAAGAATCACGTCATATTTTACAAAATCACTGACAGGGATTTCTGTTATAAATCCATTAAGTGAAGTCACTCGCATGTTGCTGTTAAAGTCTGCGCCTACGGCTTTAACCAAGGAGCGCCCTAATGGCCCATAGTAGCGGTTACTACCTGAAAACCAAGGGTTGTGGGTAATTATTTCTTGTTGCTCTAAAGATTCTAAAAGTGACAGGTCAAATACAGCAGTATCTTGCTGGTTAGTGTGGGTGATTTTTCCGGTTACGGTTAATAAAACCTCACCTTCTGCCTTAGGTAAGTCAGCAAAAGCTGGGCTGATTAGTAAGCAAGTTATTAGGGGTAAAAAGACTGAACGTAACATAGTTACCTCATAATATATAAAGATAAGCGACCAAGGGTTGCTTCTAAGACCACTAAATAAGTATGCCTAAATTTAAAGTTGTTTGTCAGAGTAGAAATGTAAACACTGCCAAGAATTGGCAGTGTTTAAGCATGCGTATTGGCATTTATTAAGCTTTAAAAGTGGTAGTTACCACTAACCCAAAAACTGCGCCCAGGTTCTGTAAGTGTGTCTTTCCATGCGCTGGTGCCCATGTTGAGTGGGTCAGAACCTGCGGCATTACGGTTTAAGAAGTTGGCGTAATTTTTATCTAATAGATTATTAATGCCTGTAGATACTGTGAACTCTTCAATTGGCTTCCACGCCAGGCTTAGATCTAGTAAACCATAACCAGCTGTAGCTTGTTCTTTGGCATCTGAGTTTAATCGATCGGACTCGTCAGCAAAGCGGAAGGTAGCAGCTGCTTCCCATTGGTCATTAATCCAGTGCTGTGAAACCTGCCCAGAGTAGGGTGCTATTTGTGACAAAGTGCCACTATCACTGCGGTTATCGCCGCGCAATAAGTTCAGCTGACCACGGGTCTCCCAGTTCACGGCATAGCGTAAAGTGCTCTCCAGCTCTAAACCATATAGTGCTGCTTTGATATTGCGGTAGGTGGACTTGCCTGAATTAACGTCACGGTAGATATAGTCAGTAACTTGATTGCTAAAAACCACAGCGGAGTAATCGATACTTTTACTCTTGCCCATTAAGCCTAAATCGACCTGATGGCTGGTTTCGGGTTTTAAATCAGGGTTGCCCACCCAGTTATCCCTTGCCATATACATTTCTGTTGCATCACCCATGCGTTGGCTGCGGCTTACACTAACAAAGGCGCGTTGCCATTTACCCAAGTCTTGTTCAAAACGCATAAATGCGCCGGTTAGCCATTTGTCTCTATCAAGGTCTCCGGTAATACCATAAGTAGTGTTATAAATAGCAGCTGGTATCATGCCGTCAGCGGGTTTGCTATTGGCTAAATCGGCTTTAGATTCAAAATAGTCGGCACGAATACCCGTAGAAACACGGCGATTAGCCCCTAAATGGTGTTCTACTTCTGCAAAAGCGCCTATCTGCCTTTGGGTGACATCCGGCCACATAAATTCTAGGTATTTAGGGCTGGTTTTGGGTGAGCGTATTTGTGTGGCTGAACGCTGGTTTTCTAACAGGTTAATACCACCGGCAAACTGGTTAGGCCCTAGTTCATACTCGGCCATTAAGCGTCCTGTCAGAGTGTCTGAAGTAGTCGGTACAACCATTTGCATCATGGCTTTAGGGCGTAATGAATAATTATCCATCAGGTGTTCCACTTGGCTATAGTTTAGGTTGCCAGTTAGGGTTAGCAGCGGTGATAAATCATAGCGGCCTCGTAAGCCATAGGTTTTGTTATCGCTTGTTGGTGAGTCCATACCAGCACCGGCAAACTTAACATCTCTTTCGCGGGTTTCTTCATAGCTAATTTCAAACCAGCTAGCAGCGTTGGGTGTCCAGCCTAAAGCACCGCCACCTTGGGTTGATTCATATCCACTCCAGATTTTGCGACCACCACCATCTTTGTAGTCTCTGGCTTCACTATATTCACCAAAAGCACGTACATAGCCCTGCTCGCCACCTGCCAAAACACTACCCCAGCCTTTAGCTGCATTACCGTTGGATGCATAGCTACCGCCTAGTTGTCCACTAATGGCTGAATTGCCGGCCGAAAAATCGGGCTGTAGGCGTTCAAAAACTACCGTGCCACCACTGCCACCTGCACCATGACGCAAGGTTGTTACACCCTTAGAAATAGTAACAAGGTCATAAGAGGTTAACGGTGCATAGGCAGTGGGTGGGTCCATACGATTTGGACAGCCACCAAATACATAAGCACCATCGAGCAGTATATTCAGGCGATTTTGTCCTAGGCCACGAATAACTGGGTCTAGACCATGACCGCCCATGCGGTTGGTTGAAATACCATTTTGTTGTGACAGCCATTCACCGGTATCGGCAGTTAAGCGCTGGGAGCTAGTAGGATTGAGTTCGGTGGTTAGGCTAGTGGTTGGCTGGCCTGTGACTAGAAGTGGTGGTAAGTCTTGGGCTTTGGCAGGTGTGCTAATAAAAGTGCTGCTGCAAGACAAAAGCGCAGCAACAGCCGGCGCCAGAGGGCGGGCTTTAAAAAAAGGGGTATTCATAAGTTTACCTAAAAGCTGAATTAATTATATTGATTACGATCTTTATTAGGATTCAGTTTTGGGGTTTGCTGCTAAACAAAGGTTAATTAGGGATTAGCGGCTGACATGAGCAATGGGAACTCCCGCTTTAACCTAAGCAACTAAAAGCTAGCAGCAAACCCGAGTCTTGTGGGCTTAGCAATAACAGCCAAACAGCAGGATGTGAGCGCATACAGCTAATTTAGCTATGATTAGTAGTAACTAAGACCTGACTCAGGCAAAAGGTGGTGCACGCGAAGGCGGTGGGCGACTAACAAAAACTGCTTGTTTGGCTGTTGTATTAAAGGGTAAAGCGTTGAGTCTGGCTGGAGTGATGGCAGGAGTTACAAAGGTTAATTCTGGCAGAGTAACCGCAGAAGCGGCAACGCATTGAGGGCAGTGAGAGGTAGGCTGTTGAGATTCAACCTGTTCGCCATTGGCATTGAGTAGAATACGTTCAGTTACACCTTGCCAAGAGCAAACTTCGATATAACCATCGGCATGAACAACCAGTGGCGGCACTGAAAAAGGCGTAAGCACTCGATTGACCATAACAGCCAAGGCGAGTAACAATAACCAAGAATTTAGATTACGCCCAAGGTTCACGGTTTAACAGCTTCCTTTAAATAGCCTTATTTTTCCGTTAGTTAATTTACCATCTTTTGCTCTATAAGCAACTGCTAGGGTATATACTGATTACCTAAACTGTTAATTATATTTCAAGGGCAAAAATTTGGTTGGTCAACATTTATCCGACAGTTATCTGTTTCGTTTTGGTGGTATTGCTCGCTTATATGGGCAAGAGGCTTTGGTAAAATTAGCCTCTTCCAAAGTAGCTGTAATAGGCATTGGTGGTGTCGGCAGCTGGACTGCAGAAGCGTTAGTAAGAACAGGCGTAGGTGAAGTGACTCTCTATGACTTAGATGATGTTTGCACTAGCAATATTAATCGCCAGCTTCATGCTTTAGATACTACAGTGGGTCAATCTAAGGTTGAAGTTATGGCAGAAAGGTTATTGCAAATTAACCCTGAAGCTAAAATTAATGCCCTTAGCCGCTTTGTCACCCTTAACAATTTGGCAGAAGAGTTAGACCAAGGCTTTGATGCAGTAATTGATGCTACGGACACTGTTCCTGTAAAGGCAGGCATTATAAATTGGTGTCGTCGCAATAAGGTTAGGCTGGTCGTTGTTGGTGGTGCTGGTGGTCAAGTTGATCCGCGTTTAATAAAAACCGACGACCTAGTGCGTACTACGCAAGACCCTTTGTTAGCAAAAGTGCGTAATCTTTTGCGTCGAGATTATGGCTTTACTCGAGATACAAAAAAGCGTTTTAATGTTGAATGTGTTTATTCAACTGAGCAGTTAGTTTATCCACAAGCAGATGGAAGTGTTGCTTGTAAAAAGCCCGACCTAGGTGAAGCATTAAAGCTGGATTGTGCAAGTGGCTTTGGATCAGTCACTTTTGTTACTGGTACTTTTGGGTTTATTGCTGCACAAAGGGTTATCGATCGATTAATAAAAAAATAATTTTTTTATTGCTGTTGTATCAAAAGCAGCTAATATATACCAAGGTTGTAAGGACGAACCGCTTAAGATAAAGCTAAATTAAGCCTAGCTGATAATATAAAATTTAAAAAGCAGGAGCACATTTCATGCCCAAAAAATACCTTCCTTTTGAAAGCGTTAGTCGACGCGATCTTCTAAAATTTAGTGTAGGTGCAGGGGTGGTTGGCCCTTTAGCACTAACAGCAGGTAGCGTTAAAGCTGTTAATACAAAAGCTCATATTGTTATTGTAGGTGCAGGGGCTGGTGGTATCTCTATTGCAAACCGCCTAACCAACAGCCTACAGGGTGCAAAAATTACCATTATTGATACCCGTGAAAAACACTACTACCAGCCAGGTTGGACGCTAGTGGCTTCAGGTGTTTGGAATCAAGCAAAAACCGAAACTCAAGTTTCAGATTGGCTACCCAAAAGTGTGAACTGGGTAAAAGGCATGGTTGCTGAATACGACCCAGACAATAACCAGGTTATTCTTGAAACAGGTCAAAGTGTTGCTTATGACCAGCTTATTATTGCTTCTGGTTTACAACTACGTTACGACCTAATTGAAGGTATGGACGTTGGGTTAATTGGGCAGGGCAAGGGTATAGGTAGTGTTTACGCTAGCCTAGATGCAGCAGCAGCAACTAATACTGAAATTAAGCGCTGGATTAGCAAAGGCAGTGGTACAGGCTTGTTTAACTTGCCACCCACAGCGCTTAAATGTGCTGGCGCACCATTAAAAATGACCTTTACCACCTTGCACCGCTTAGAAGATACGGGTCGTCGTGACGACTTTAATGTTGAGTTTATGACACCTTCTGGCAAGCTGTTTGGTGTTCCCTTCTATAATGACTTTGTAAAGCAGCGTTTCTCAGACCAGGGTGTTACCCGCAATGATTTCTGGACGTTAAAAGCTGTTGATGCCGATGCTAAAAAAGCAACTTACAGCGTTAAAGGCGGTGAAGACCAAGTTAAAGATTATGACTTCCTTCACGTAGTACCACCTATGACGGCTGGTGCAGCTTTAGAAAATAGCCCTCTAGCGTTTCAGCCTGGCGAAAGCTTTACTGGCTGGATGAAAGTTGATCGCGAAACATTACAAAACCCAGATTACCCTAACGTTTGGGGTATAGGCGATGTAATGGGTATGCCTAGCAACAAAACTGCAGCTAGTGTAAAAATGCATGCCAAGGTTTTAGAAGAGAACTTTCTAGCTAGCTTACAAGGCAAGCCGTTAACAGCTAAACACAACGGTTATACCTCCTGCCCTCTAATTACAGGCATAGGTAAAGCAATGCTGGTTGAGTTTGGATGGGACAGTAAGCTACTGCCTTCTTTCTCCTTTATCGATCCTAAGAAAGAATCTTGGACCGTATGGGTAATGAAAGAACGTATGCTGCGTCCTGCTTACTACGCCATGCTTGAAGGCAAAATTTAAGGAGAAAGTTACATGACATTTTTCGGAACATTAACCGTTGTTTGGTATTCCGCTTTGCCTTGGTTATGGCTAATAGCATTAATGGTCATTATTTTTCTTGCTCCACAAGTTATCGCTCGTATGAAAGGCTATAGCTTTGGAAGCCAAGGCGGAATGGGTTCTAAATACCTTCCACCCCTAGTATTTGTTTTGGCTTTGTTTTTAGTGCCTATGCAAACACAATCAAGTATCGCTTATGTGAATACTTGGGTTGATTGGATGAACCTAATTGGTGCATCCATTGGTTTAGGTATTTATGCTTGGTTCGTTTTCCACCCTATCTGTTATCTTCGTAACAGAAAAGCTTAATTAAATTTGAGCTTACTTGAGCCCTGTCTAGTACAGGGCTTTTTTTATACAAGGAATCCCTTATGTTGAAGCCTCAAATAAAGGCTTTCTTTGAGCCAGAAACTTTTACTTACAGCTACTTAGTTTATGATCCACACACTAGACACTGCGCAATTATTGATTCAGTTCTAGACTTTGACCCAGCCTCGGGCAGCACCTCGACTAAAAGTGCTGACCTATTAATTGCAGCTATCAACGAAAAAAATTTAAAACTGGAATGGATTTTAGAAACCCACGTGCATGCCGATCATTTATCTGCTGCGCCCTACCTAAAGACTCAACTTGGTGGAAAAATAGGCATAGGATCAAAAATAGTCCAGGTACAGGAAGTGTTTAGTGAAGTCTTTAATGCTGATTCAAGCTTCGCTACAGATGGTAGTCAGTTTGATCGATTATTTGATGAAGGCGATAGCTTTCAGCTAGGTGAATTAAAAATTGAAGTGCTACATACACCTGGCCACACGCCAGCTTGCCTAACCTACTTAATAGCCGATACCGCTTTTGTTGGCGATACTTTGTTTATGCCAGATTACGGCACAGCCCGTTGTGATTTTCCTGGGGGCGATGCTGCTCTTCTTTACCAATCCATTCAAAAAATATTCGCTTTGCCGCCAGAAACCCGGCTTTTTATGTGCCACGACTACCTAGCCCCTGGGCGAGATGAATACTTAAATGAAACCACCGTAGCAGAGCAGCAACACAAAAATGTGCATGTAGGTGCAGGCAAAAGTGAAGCCGACTTTGTTGCACTCCGCACTAAACGAGATGCCACCTTAAAAATGCCACGACTAATTCTACCTTCTGTACAGGTGAATATGCGTGCAGGACAGTTTCCGCCAGCCGATGATAATGGTGTAAGCTATTTGAAGCTTCCTTTAAACCTATTTAATTAAGGTAATTGAATGATTGATCTCCCCTACAAACGTCAACTAGAAGACGACCTTATTACTTGCGGACAGTTGAATGCCGAGCAAATAAAAGCATTAGCAGAAGCGGGTATAAAAACACTAATATTCAATCGTCCTGATGCTGAAGAACTAGGTCAGCCAGCTACTGCTGAGTTACAAAAACAGGCTGAAGCACTTAATATGCAGTGGATTTTTCAGCCAGTTATCTCTGGTCAGGTAACTGATGAGGAAGGTGTGGAGTTTGGTCAGCTCTATGCAGCAGCAGCCAAGCCAGTGGTTGCTTTTTGTAGAACAGGGGCGCGTTGTGGCTGCTTGTGGGCGCTTAGCCAAAAACAGCACAAAACAGGTGAAGCAATCGTTAATACAATGAAGCAAGCAGGCTTTGATATGCCTGATTTTTTTAAACGCCTTACCGACTAACACTAGGCTTAAAAACTGAGAATGAAATTACCCACGAGTACCGCTCCTGAAAATACTGAGCTGCAAGGTAGAGCTATGCGGCAAGGCTTGTGGGGGCTACTAAAAAGTGGCACCTATAATGCTAGCCTGTTTAGGCAAGATGCAACAGCTGCCTTAATTGTTAGCCTACTGTTGATTCCGCAAAGCTTAGCCTATGCTTTGCTGGCTGGCTTACCCTTACAAACAGGCTTATACGCCAGTATTTTACCCGCCATAGTTTATGCTTTCTTTGGTACGAGCGGTGTACTTGCCGTTGGCCCTGTTGCTATTACTTCTTTATTAACCTTTAGTGCTTTAAGCCCCTTAGCATTGCCAGGTTCAAGCGAGTACCTTTTACTGGCTATTTTATTGGCACTTATGTCGGGTGTTTGTTTGCTATTTATGAGCGTGCTACGCATGGGTTTTTTAGCTAACTTTTTAAGCCACCCAGTGATGTCCGCTTTTGTGAGCGGTGCTGCCATAATGATTTTATTGGGCCAGTTAAAAGGTGTAACGGGTATTCCAGTTACGGGTGCTAACCTGCCAGATCAGTTAGTGAGCTTGTATCATGGCTTAAACCAGCTTCACCTAAAAACGCTCGGGTTAGGTGTGGTTTTTTTAATTTTCCTGTATTGGGCACGCCATTCTCTAGCTAGTTTGTTGGTTAAACTCCATGTCAAAACTTCTAATGCTGCTTTATTAGCACGCATGGCACCTTTAGTTTTGTTGGTTGTTGCCACCTTAGGGGTTATGTTTACTGGGCTAGATCAGCAAGGAATTAAAATTGTAGGCAAGCTACCCCTAGGTTTACCCAAGATAGAATGGCAAGCAATCCAGCTCACCAGCCTGTTAGCGCTCTTACCTATGGCAATGATGATTAGCCTAATAGGTTTTGCCGAGTCAGTGGCTATTGCTAGAACTTTTGCAGCCAAACGTCGTCAGCAAGTGAATAGTAATCGAGAGTTATTAGGCTTGGGTGCTGCTAACCTAGTGGCAGGTTTAAGCGCTAGCCTACCTGTGACTGGTGGGCTTTCACGCACTGTATTAAATAACGATGCTGGCGCTGTTACCCCCATGGCAAGCTTACTTACAGGCCTAGCTATGGGGCTTATCCTGCTCTTTTTCACTGGCTGGTTGCACTACCTGCCTCAAGCTATGTTGTCCGCCGTTATTATCGTTGCGGTTTTATCGCTTATTGAATGGCGACAGCTACCTTACCTTTGGCGCTATAGCCGAGAAGATGCCTGGTCTTGGCTAGTGACTCTTCTAGGAGTGCTCTTTTTGGGGTTAGAACTAGGCTTGTTGTTGGGGGTGCTAGTTTCTTTAGCAGCCTGGTTAGCTAAAAATAGCCGTCCCCACATGGCGGTGGTTGGCTTGGTGCCAGGTACAGAGCATTATCGTAATGTGCAGCGTTATGAGGTTGAAATTCACCCAGCAATACTTTCACTGCGTATAGATGAAAGCCTTATGTTTGCGAACGCACAAGAAGTAGAGCAGCAAATACTTAAAGAGGTAACTCTGCACAGTGAGCTGCGTCATGTCGTGCTTATGGGCTCGGGTATTAACCATATAGATGCTAGCGGTGTGCAAATGCTCGTGCAGTTGAATGACCTATTAAATGAGCAGGGCATTTATTTGCACTTATCAGAAATTAAAGGGCCTGTCTTAGATAAACTCAAGCTAGTGGAATTTATTGAAGCTTTATCTGGCGAGGTTTTTTTAACGCAGCATCAAGCAATGCAAACTTTAATACGTGCCGAGGAAAGTAAAAAAAGCCTGAACTAGGTTCAGGCAAAGTACAGCGGAAAAAAATAGAGTAGTAGAAACTTAATAAACAAATAAAACGTGGTACCAACCAACAACTGCAGTTAAGGCAGGCATAGCCAACAAAACAACTACGCCGGTTGGAATCCATAAAGGGCTACAAGTATCTTTAAATTCTTCATTGGAAGTTGACATAACCTACCTCTTAAAATGTTAATAAATTGACCTGGATCACAGTTATTTCATTCTAAGACTTATTGCAGAATTTGTCACCCATCTATATTAGTACATTAAGGTATAAAGCTTACGACGCGCCTTAACCACTAAAGGATTCCCTTCTCCCAACATGGCAAATACTTCTAGAAGGGTTTTATGGGCAATGCCCTCTTGGTAGCTTCTATCGTCACGTAAAAGATTCAGTAAGCGTTCTAAAGCTTGCTCATGCTCGCCTTGTAGTAAAGCAGCCATAGCTTTTAAATAATTGGCTTCACTGTCTTCACGCTCGCCCAAGGCTGCTAGTTGTTCTGCTGTGGGAGCAACTTCGCTAAATTTTAAGCCTGCCATTAAACCTTTAACATCGGGTCGGGCTTTTTCAGCTTCAGGCAGATTATCTAATACAGCTTTAGCTTCAGAGGCTAAGTTTTTTTGTAACAACACCCGCGCTAAATCAATTTGTAATTCTGTGTCTTCTGGAAGTTGGCTAATGGCCTGCTGGAGCATTTCTTGTGCTTGGTCGAGTTCACCCTCACCAATCAAAACTTTAATTTGTTCTTTAAAGGCTTCTACAGGATTAGTTAAGTGCTGTTTCAAAAAAGCACGTATTTCGCTTTCTGGCTTAACACCATTAAATTGATCAGCTAGTTGGCCTTCTTTAACCAGCATAACGGTTGGCACACTTTTGACCTGAAACTGCTGGGCAAGCTCTGGCTGTTCTTCAATATTGATTTTGGCAAGAATAAACTGCCCTTGAAACTCATCTGCTAATTTATGCAGGCTAGGCAGGAGTGCTTTACAAGGTGCGCACCAGTCAGCCCAAAAGTCGACTAGTACAGGCTGCTGCATGGAGCCTTCTAAAATAACCTGCTGAAAGTTTTCTAAAGTTATATCAATAATATACGGGGAGTTGCTCATGAGGGATCTGGCTCCAACCATTAAAAAGAGTTTGTACTAAGATGGGGTTGGGAGCTGCTAATATCAAGCCCTAGTTAGCTAGGCTATTAGCGCCGCTTCCAAGGTTTGGCGTTAAACTCGCGGGGTGGGGGCTGGTTAGAGTTAGCTGCAACATTGTCTCTAACATCACGAAAATCTTTACCAAAAGTGGCGGCAGGGCGTGGAGGTGCATTCTTTTCAGTGCTCGCCTCTTTATGTCTATCTTCACTACGTTTAGCTGCTGCTATAGCATTGTTAGCGCTGCTTGCGGTAATTCGTTTAGTCAGTGCATAGCCGTGGCTTTCTAATCTATCACAAACCCATTGTTGGCCTTGCATACCCGCCCATAAAGGCAGTACAGCAACCCCAGCAATGGCGCTGAGTGAAAGCATAGGGAATTTAAGAGCCACGCCACCCGCTGCAGCTGCACCCATAAGAATAAAGCCAAAGAATAACAAAAAGGCTTTACCCCATAAGCTATTAGAAGCTGCCCAAATAAAACTCGTAATAAAGGCACTAATACTGAAGCCCATAGGCACAGCTTTATAGCCTTTAACTTTATGTCGGTAAACTCGGAAAACCTGCATCCTTTGCCTTTACGCTCTAGTGGATAGGGCGCAATTATCTATAATTGCAGTCTAGTTATGCTAGTACACTTAAGTAACAGCTTGTAGCTAGCAACCTCCTTGTTGCAAGCTTAAGCATTTTTTAAGCATCTATACGCTTGTACTTCATACGCTTAGGTGTGTCGCTACCTACGCGCTTTTTGTAATCTTCTTCATACTCTTGATAGTTACCCTCAAAGAATACTACTTTTGAGTCACCTTCAAAAGCCATAATATGGGTAGCAATTCTGTCTAAGAACCAACGGTCATGCGATATAACCAGAGCACAACCAGGGAAAGCTAATAATGCTTCTTCAAGGGCTCGTAGGGTTTCAATATCTAAGTCGTTAGAAGGTTCGTCGAGCAATAATACGTTAGCGCCTTGTTTAAGTGTTAAAGCCAAATGCAAACGGCCTCTTTCACCACCCGACAAGTCACCTACACGTTTCTGCTGATCGTTCCCTTTAAAGTTAAAGCGACCTACATAAGCCCGCGAAGGTGTTTCTACATTGCCGACTTTGAGTATATCAGAACCGCCAGAAACAGCTTCCCATACGGTTTTATTATCTTCCAAACCTTCACGCGATTGGTCTACAGTTGCTAATTCTACTGTTTCACCAATAACAACTTCACCACTATCAGGCTGTTCTTTGCCGCTAATCAATTTAAACAGGGTAGATTTACCGGCACCGTTACCACCGACAATACCCACGATCGCACCTTTAGGTACTGAGAAATCTAGGTTTTCGAATAAAACCTTATCGCCAAAAGCTTTGCTCACCTGATTAAATTCAATCACCTTATCGCCTAAGCGTGGGCCAGGTGGAATATAAATTTCATTGGTTTCGTTGCGTGACTGAAATTCTTGACTAGACAGCTCTTCAAACTGCTTTAAGCGTGCCTTAGATTTAGACTGACGACCTTTAGTCCCTTGGCGAACCCACTCTAATTCCTGCTGCACGGCTTTTTGGTGTGAGCTTTCTTGTTTAGACTCTTGCTCTAAACGGGTGTTTTTAGCTTCTAGCCAGCCAGAATAGTTACCCTCAAAAGGAATACCCATGCCACGGTCGAGTTCTAAAATCCAACCCGCTACGTTGTCTAAGAAGTAACGGTCATGTGTGATAGCAACCACTGTGCCTGGGTAATCGTGTAAAAAGCGCTCTAACCAAGCCACCGATTCGGCGTCTAAGTGGTTAGTGGGTTCATCTAGCAGTAGCATATCTGGGTTAGCTAAGAGTAAACGGCACAGGGCAACACGGCGTTTTTCACCCCCTGATAAATGCTCAACCTTGGCATCCCACTCTGGCAAGCGTAGTGCTTCAGCAGCCACTTCTAACTTACGCTCTAGATTGTGCGCGTCAGCGGCTTGAATAATGTTTTCTAAACGGCCTTGTTCCGCCGCAAGCGCATCAAAGTCTGCGTCAGGTTCAGCATAGGCAGCATAAACAGCTTCAAGTTTTTCTTGCGCTTCCTTAACAACCGCTAAAGACTCTTCAACTATTTCACGTACTGTTTTACTAGCATCTAGCTCAGGCTCTTGTGGAAGGTAGCCAATGTTAATGCCTGGCATGGGGCGAGCTTCACCATTAATTTCAGTGTCTACGCCCGCCATAATGCGTAGTAGTGTGGATTTCCCTGAACCATTTAAGCCCAGTACACCAATTTTTGCGCCAGGGAAAAAAGACAGTGAAATGTCTTTTAAAATTTCACGCTTAGGAGGAACGATTTTACCAACCCGGTGCATACTATAAACGTAAGAACCAGTTTGTCCGCTTTTGTTACCTTTAGACATATTTAATACTACCTATAAGTCATATATTGTGTGACTTTAAGTGGCTGACACACAATAAAAAATTGAAAAAGTTATATATTTATGAAGAGGTTAGCTTTGGAGTATTAGCTTATTAAAATTTAGTGCTATGGTGCTAGAAATAAGGCGTTAGTGCAAGAGAACCAAGCTGTTGTACTTTTCATTAAATTACAGCCTGAATAATGTGGCTGCTAGTGAATAAAAATTTTCATGTGAACTGCTTGGCAGACTAAGGTAGAATGCTAGGCTAAATTTTACTTCATTTATTCCCTCTCACCTTTGCCGGGGTAACTATGTTTAGCCGTAAAACCAAACTTGCACAATTTGATGCTGATATCTGGGCTGCTATGCAAGCTGAAGATCAGCGCCAGGAAGAACACATTGAACTGATCGCTTCTGAAAACTATGCCAGCCCAGCTGTTATGGAAGCACAAGGTTCGCAGCTAACCAATAAGTACGCTGAAGGTTATCCGGGCAAGCGCTACTATGGTGGTTGTGAACACGTTGATGTTATTGAACAACTAGCCATTGATCGTGCTTGCGAATTGTTTGGTGCTACCTATGCCAACGTTCAGCCTCACTCAGGTTCACAGGCAAATGCTGCGGTATTCTTAGCTTTAGTCGAGCCAGGTGCCACTGTTTTAGGTATGAGTTTGGCAGAAGGCGGTCACTTAACTCACGGTGCTAAGCCTAACTTTTCGGGTAAACTTTACAATGCTGTTCAGTACGGTCTAAATCCTGAAACAGGTGAAATTGACTATGCCGAAGTTGAGCGTTTAGCAGTAGAGCACAAACCACAAATGATTATTGCGGGCTTCTCTGCTTATTCCAAAATTGTTGACTGGGCTAAGTTCCGTGAAATTGCCGATAAGGTAGGTGCTTACCTCTTTGTTGATATGGCACACGTTGCTGGGCTAGTGGCTGCGGGTGTTTACCCTAACCCTATGAAGCATGCTCACGTTGTTACTACAACTACCCACAAAACCTTGCGCGGCCCACGCGGTGGTTTGATTCTGTCTGCCATTAATGATGAAGCTATTTACAAAAAGCTAAATTCGGCAGTTTTCCCTGGTGGTCAGGGTGGTCCTTTAATGCAGGTGATTGCTGCTAAAGCTGTGTGCTTTAAAGAAGCTATGCTGCCAGAGTTTAAAGAATACCAAGCCCAAGTGGTTAAAAATGCCCAGGCTATGGCTAAAGTAGTGATGGATCGTGGCTATGATGTGGTTTCTAACGGTACTGAAGATCACCTAATTTTAATTAGCTTAATCAGCAAAGGCCTAACGGGTAAAGATGCGGATGCCGCTTTAGGTTTAGCTAACATTACCGTTAATAAAAATGCGGTACCTAAAGACCCACAAAGCCCCTTTGTTACTTCTGGCTTGCGTGTAGGTACCCCTGCTGTTACTACGCGTGGCTTTAAAGAAGCCGAATGTATCGAGTTAGCTGGTTGGATTTGCGACATTCTTGATGATATGAATAACACGCAAGTTATAGAAGATGTTAAACAGAAGGTAACGGCGCTTTGTGCACGTTTCCCTGTTTACCTAGACTAAAACTAACCTTTTAGTTTGAATTAACCGGAGTAAGTTTCTTGCTCCGGTTTTTTTGGTTTCAAGCTAGAGAAGTTAGCGCCTAGGTTATTTTGCAGGTAGAATAACGCACTATTAGACTAAAGATCAGGTTCGGTTGCGATTATGCATTGTCCCTTCTGTAATGCCCAGGAAACGAAAGTAAATGACTCGCGCTTGGTTGCCAATGGTGATCAGGTTAGGCGACGCCGTGAATGTTTAACTTGTGGTGAGCGTTTTACTACCTATGAAACCGTTGAGCTAGTTATGCCAAGGGTGGTTAAGCGTGATGGCTCGCGTGAAGTGTTTGAAGACGATAAGTTACGCGCAGGTTTGCAACAAGCTTTACAAAAACGCCCTGTCGATACTGAAGCTTTAGAAGCTGCTTTAGCCAATATTAGACAACAGTGCCGCGCCAGTGGCGAAAGAGAAGTCGATTCTTTGTTTATTGGTGAACTGGTGATGCAGCAGTTAAAAAAGTTAGATCAAGTTGCCTATATACGTTTTGCTTCTGTCTATCGTCAGTTTAAAGACTTGGAAGAGTTCCGAGCAGAAATTGATCAGTTGGCAAGCGATCCTGCTGCAGCCAAGAAATCAATTTAAGATTTTTATCAGGAGTTTTTCTTGACCCTTCCTGCCACCTCAAGCTCTGCTGCTGAACACATGGCAAGAGCTATCCAGCTTGCTAAACAAGGTTGGTACACTACTCGCACTAATCCGCGGGTAGGCTGTGTGCTGGTGAATGCAGGCCAGCGGGTAGGCGAAGGCGCACATTTAAAACCGGGTGAACCCCACGCTGAAATTCATGCCCTTAACCAAGCAGGCGCATTAGCTAAAGGCGCAGATGCTTACGTTACCCTAGAGCCCTGTAGTCATCAGGGTAAAACACCTCCCTGTGCCGATGCGTTAATTCAAGCTGGCGTTAAACGAGTGTTTGTTGCTCAGCTAGATGCCAACCCTTTAGTGGCTGGGCAGGGTATTAAAAAGCTACAAGCAGCGGGTATTAAAGTGGTGCAAGGCTTGTTAGAGGACGATGCTAAAAACCTTAACTTAGGTTTTAACCAGCGCATGCTAACCGGAATGCCCAGAGTAACGGTTAAGCTAGCCATGAGCATCGATGGTCGCACGGCTATGGCATCGGGCGAGTCGCAATGGATCACTGGTCCAGAAGCTAGGGCCGATGTGCAAAAACTACGCGCTGCAAGTTGCGCTATTATTACCGGTGTTGATTCAGTGCTTATAGACGACAGTCGTTTAACTGTTCGTACTGCTGAGTTCACTAGCCTGTATGGCTTTCAACAGCCGTTAAGAGTTATTACCGATTCACGTTTAAGAATTGAATTAAACCAGTCTATTTTGCAGCAAGAAGGGCAAACTTTACTAGCCACCAGTCAAACCGCTGCTACTGCTAATCCACAAAAAATTGAAGCACTGAAAGCTAAAGGGGTAGAGGTTCTAATTGCACCTTTGTTGAATAACTTTCTAGATTTAACGCAATTACTAAAATTGTTAGCAGACAAAGGCTGTAATCAAATTCTGGTAGAGGCAGGTGCTAGTTTAGCAGGTGCATTTATTCAGGCTAATTTAGTGCAAGAGTTACAGCTTTATATCGCACCCTTATTATTAGGAGATGCTGCTAAGGGTTTAGTGAGTTTACCTAACCTAACTCAGCTAGCCGCAGCACCTCATTGGCAAGTTAATGATCTACGCGCAGTCGGTAAAGATTGGCGCTTTCTACTTAAGCCACTAGCCAGCAGCTAGCGGCAAACTTTATCGAGTTTGAGCAGAGGACAGTATGAATTTAAATAGCATTGAAGAAATTATTGAAGATATACGTCAGGGTAAAATGGTTATTCTGATGGATGACGAAGACCGTGAAAATGAAGGCGACTTAATTATTGCTGCAGAAAAAGTGCGCCCTGAAGACATTAACTTTATGGCGCGTCATGCTTGCGGGTTAATTTGTTTAACGCTGACTTCAGAGCGTTGCGACCAATTAGATTTACCCTTAATGGTTGATAAAAATGGGGCGCAATTTTCAACGAATTTTACTCTTTCAATTGAAGCTACCGAAGGTGTAACTACGGGTATTTCTGCAGCAGACAGAGCGCGTACTGTTCAGGCAGCCGTTGCTCGAAATGCTAAATCAACCGACATAGTTCAGCCTGGGCATATTTTCCCTTTACGTGCCTTAAGTGGTGGTGTTTTACAACGTGCAGGGCATACCGAAGCAGGTTGTGATTTAGCCTGGTTAGCCGGTTATGAGCCAGCATCTGTCATAGTCGAAATTATGAATGAAGATGGCACCATGGCTCGCCGTCCAGATTTAGAAAAATTCGCTAAAAAACATCAAATTAAAATTGGAACCATTGCCGATTTAATTCACTACCGTGTGGTTAATGAAGCCACTGTTCGCCGTGGTGATAGCCATCAGTTATCAACAGACTATGGTGAGTTTACTGCTGTTTCATTCCATGATGATGTTCAGGGTGGTACACACCTAGCGTTAGTTAAGGGGCAACCCAAAAAAGAAACACCTACTCTAGTAAGAGTACACCAGGCTGATACCTTCCGTGACTTAATGGATGCCCGTTCTGAAGATAAAACTAGCTGGAGCCTTCGTAAGGCTATGCAAAAAATAGCTGAAGCAGGTGAGGGAGTGGTCGTATTTTTAGATAACACTCAAGCCAAGCAAAACCTAGATAACCAGTTACGTCAGTTTCTTGGGTTAGAAAGAGAAGTGCGCACCAATGCAACGGATGGCTCGGGTACTTATTTAACCATAGGTACGGGTGCACAAATTTTACGTGATGTAGGCGTAGGTAAAATGCGTCTGCTATCTTCACCTTTAAAGTTTGGTGCTTTATCAGGTTTCGATTTAGAAATTGTTGAAACCTTAACCGCAGAAGACTAATTAATAGATTAAAGAGATAAGTTAACATGCAAGCAATTAAACAAACCGAAGGTTTGCTCCACGCAGCTAAAGGCCAATTTGTATTAGTGGTAGGCCGCTTTAATAGCTTTGTAGTAGAAAGCCTAGTGGCTGGCGCAGTTGATACCTTGCGCCGTCATGGTGTGAGCGCTGAGCAAATAGAAATTGTACGCGCGCCTGGTGCTTGGGAATTACCCCTAGCAGTACAGAAGGTTCTAAAAACTCGCCAGCCAGCTGCTGTTATAGTGCTAGGTGCGGTAATTCGTGGTGGCACACCTCACTTTGAATACATTTCAGGTGAGTGTAATTCAGCTCTAAGCCGTTTAATGATGGAATATGAAATACCTGTAGCTAATGGTGTATTAACAGTGAATACCATTGAGCAAGCCGTTGAGCGCTCTGGTACTAAAATGGGTAATAAGGGTGTTGAAGCAGCCGATGCAGCACTAGAAATGGTTAACCTGCTGACTACTCTGGGGAACTAAAATGAGCTCTGGTCGAACTGGCAAACCTTCTCGAAGTGTTGCCCGCAGCGCTGCTCGACAATTAACGATGCAGGCGCTTTATCAATGGCAGGTAAGCGGTAACGATATGCAGCAAGTAGAGCTACACATACGAGCTGCCTTGCCGGATGATAATTTAGAGCCTTATGAAGACATTACTGAAGTTCTAAAATTAGCAGATTTAGCTTACTTCCATGAAATAACACAGGCGGTGCCCCGCCAAGCCGAAGAGCTAGATGCAAGTTTTGCACCTTTTTTAGACAGGCGTGTTAACGAGCTAGACCCTATAGAGCTAGCTATCTTGCGCCTAGGTGCTTATGAGCTGAGTCAGCGCTTAGATGTGCCCTACCGAGTTATTATTAACGAAGCCGTAGAGCTAGCTAAGCGTTTCGGTGGAACTGCTAGCCATAAATACATCAACGGTATTTTAGACAAGCTTGCACAAAGAGCACGTATTGTTGAAATACAAGCTAGACGAGAAAAACGGACTTAAAATCATGGATGAGTTTGCAATTATTAACAGCTACTTCACTGGCTTAGGGCCAGACTTACCCGAAGTACTTGAAGCGCAGGGTGATGACTGCGCGCTTTTGCAAATAAAACCGGGCGAGTTACTTGCGCTATCGGTTGATACTTCCGTTGTTGACCGTCATTTTCCTGCTCAAGCCGACCCTTGGGCAATTGGCTGGCGCTGTTTAGCTATCGCTCTATCAGACCTAGCCGCTATGGCAGCGCGTCCTTTAGGTTTTACCCTAGCCATAACCCTGCCCGAAGCCGAAGATGCTTGGTTAGCTGAATTTAGTCGCGGTATGCGAGCGCTAGCCGATAAAGCTGCTTGTCCCTTGATAGGTGGCGATACCACACGTGGCTCTTTAAGTATGAGTGTGCAAGTACACGGAGCAGTTAAATCGCAACACCACTGGCGCCGTTCTGGTGCTAGACCTGGGCAAATAATTGTACTACTAGGCAATTTAGGCTTAGCTCACTTAGGGTTGCTTGCCATGCAGGCTGATCCTACCAAAGCACAAGATCGTCAAACGTGGAATCGAGCTGAACAAGCCTATATGTTGCCAGAGCCTTTGGTCACCGAAGCTTTACGACTAGCACAGGGTGTGAAAATTCATGCAGCTATTGATGTGTCTGATGGTTTGTTAGCCGATCTACAACACCTCTTAGCCTCCTCAGCGGTGGGTGCCAAAATAGATTTAAACCGTTTACCTGTTCAAGCGGAATTAAAAGAAAAACTAGGGGCAGAAGCTGCTTTACAAGCAACTCTGCAAGGTGGTGACGATTACGCCCTACTAATGACGCTTGAAGAAAAAGACTTTGAGCTAGCTAGAAGCTTGTGCCCCAACCTGGTTAGTATCGGCGAGTGTGTTGCTGGTGCTGGCATTCGTACTTTAGAAGGCAAGGTGCTAGATCCGCAGGGTTTTAACCATTTCTTACCTCAGGCATTCAATGAATAAAGCTCCTGCCAGTATTTGGCGTAACCCCGTTCACTTTTTAGCCTTTGGTTTAGGTAGTGGCGCCTCACCTTGGGCACCTGGTACTGCTGGTACCCTTGCAGCTGTACCCATTTATTTTTTATTAGCCCAGTTACCCTTAGCCTACTACCTAGCAATGCTGTTATTAACTTTTGTTATGGGTTGTTGGTTGTGTGGTAAAACCTCGAGTGATCTGGGTGTGCATGATCATGGCGGTATTGTTTGGGATGAGTTTGTTGGCTACTGGCTAACCATGTTAGCTTTACCGGTCAGCTGGAGTTGGGCTTTAGCAGGTTTTGTATTGTTTAGGATTTTTGACATTCTAAAACCCTGGCCTATTCGTTGGATAGATAAAAAAGTAGAGGGTGGCTTTGGCATAATGCTAGATGATGTCTTGGCAGCAGTTTATGCTGGTGGACTACTTCACTTGGCCTACTACTGGTTAAACTAAAGGAAATGTTTGCATGAAAAAACTATTAATAATTGGCCTGATTGTACTTTTGGCTGCTGCAGGTGCCAGTGTTATGACGGGTCGTGTATTTGAAGAGCAGCTAGCTAATTTTGAAGCTGAAATGAATAAAGATCCACGCCTAGATGCAGTTAGTCATAGTGTGGATACAGGTTTGTTTAGCTCTTCTGGTTCTATGACTGTTTCTATGTATTTAGAAGATAATCAGCAGCTAATTATAGAAAGCCCTTGGCAAGCCAGTTATTTACCTGGTTGGGTTAACTATCAAGGGGAAACTCTAGTCACTTTGGCAGCAGAGGGTGAGGTAATTAATCTGCTAGAAGAACTAGACCTAGGTGAATTAAAATACCAAGGCAAGGCTGGCTGGAAAAAAGCTACCTTCTCTATGGCTGTACAACCCTTCTTGTTTGAAGATAAGTATGCAAAGCTTGATTTGTCAGGTTTAGACCTAGCCGCTACCTACCACTATTCAGGTCAGCAAGAGGGTAAGCTAATTGCTAAAAACCTAATCTTAGTAGAAAAAAACCAGCAGGTGACTGAGTTAGCGTTTAAAGACTTAGCTTTAACTTGGGATCAGCAAGGTAGCTATCCTTTTGTGCAGGGTGATGCTGAGTTAAAAGCTGATGAGATCAACTTCTCTAGCCCGCAAGGCGTTGTAAATTTAGCTAAGTCTACTTGGAGTCAACAGCTAGTATTTAATGAACAGAATTTTGACTACTCTATGTCGTTAGATTTAGGTGAAATACAAAGTCAGGGTGAAAACCTAGGTACGGGTAAACTCAGCTTAAAAACGGCTAATTTTAATGGCCAAGCAATGGCAGACTTGTTAGAGCTATTAGCTACTAACCCTAACTATGATCAGGGTGAAGAAGCGACCAACCAAGCTGTTATGGCTGCTTTAGATCAGCTATTAGGTGGTTCACCAGCAATAGAGCTAGAAGAGCTTAGCTTGAATATACAAATGCCCTTTGTTTTAGAACAAGATGCTTGGGGTGAACTAAGCTTCGATGGTACTAACCTTCCGGTTAACTATGTACAGCAGCTTGAGATAGGGCGTATAGATTCTGATGATGCGCTTGGGCGTACACGCTTAGAGTTAAACTTCAGCAAAATTGAACCCGGGTTATTGATGCTGATTGGTATTCCACCTTCTATGCTAAATTCAGAAGCCGATGAGCAAAAGCTAGTATTCGAAGCTGGTGTACTTGAACTCAATGGTAACCCTCTACCCTTTTAATGAATTGTTTTTTAAGCTTTTAGGCTTGTAAGTTAAAAGCAAAAAGCCGCCCAGCTATTAAAAAAGTTGGGCGGCTTTTTTGTTAATAAGGTTTAGAAATCCTCATCGTCAATAAAGTCTAAGTCATCTTCTAGTTGTTTACGTAAACGGCGCTCTTCCAGTTTCGCTTCTATCATACGACGCTTAGCAATTGGCGAACCATCACGGTTGGTCATGCTTTCTTTCGTAATCAAATCTTCCTCGTATTCATCGTCATTACTAGCAACATCAAAGACATCGTCATCATCGTAATTGGCTTCTTCACGACTCATATATAAGGCAACTCCAGTAAGTGAATAACTACAGTTGCTATATAGGACTTTTTTGTAGCTTAGACAAGCACTTTTTTAAAAAATGAACAAAAAAAAGAACAGCAGTGGCAAGCTGCTGTTCTTTAGAGTTATTGGCTTGCTTGTTAAGAAACAGCCATCACCTGTAAGGGAAGTTCCTCAGTTTCATCTATTCCTAATAAGGACCTTAAATCGACTGGGTTAGTAATTAAGTTTTGTAAGGTGTACTCATCTATTACCGCCAAAAAAGCTTCTTGGGCTTTTTGCATAATAGGCTTTAAGTCACATGAGCCAGTGACTGGGCAGGTTAACTTTTTACAGTCAATCACATCGAGGGTTGTTTCAAAATCTCTGACTAGGTCACCCAGCTTTACAGTTGAAGGATCACGCTCTAAACGTAGCCCGCCGTATTTTCCTCTAACAGTCTGAATGTATTCTTTTTGTCCTAACCGATGAACAATTTTCATTAGATGGTTACGAGAAATATCGAAGTGGTGGGCAATATCACTAATGGTTACTAGGCGATCATCTTTTTGAATACCTAAAAACATCATGACTCTGATTGCGTAATCAGTTTGACGGGTTAGCTGCATTTTACTTCCTCCGTGGATAAACAGACCCAAAACCTAGATTCCTTTGGTGTTCAGATCAAAAATACACTTGTTGGTACGAAGAACATAATAGCAAGTTAATTACATTTTCTTGTTAGGAATTGGTGGTAAAAGGTTCTTGCTCTTTACACCATGTAACCAACTTGCGGTTATTAATTTTTAAAGTTGATCTAAATTAGAGTTTACTTTACCAGATTGGGCTAATAATGCTAAATATTTGGATTACTCAATACCTCTGCTGCACTACTGACGATGAGTGGATCTGGTTGTGCTACCACATCAGTATTTTTGTTGGTATAGGGCAGGGAGTTAAGTATGAGCTGCATAGAAGCTAAACGGGCTCTTTTTTTGTCATCAGATTTAATGACTGTCCAAGGTGTTAAGCTTTTATGCGTGTGCATCAGCATGGCTTCTTTGGCTCGGCTGTAGTCTTCCCACTTATCTAAGGAAGCTAAGTCAACGGGCGAAAGTTTCCATTGCTTAAGCGGATCATCTTGCCTAGAAGTAAAGCGATGAAACTGCTCTTTACGTGAAACAGAAAACCAGAACTTATATAAACGTATTCCGCTATCGACTAGCATTTGTTCAAAAACAGGGGTTTGATGTAAAAACTGCACGTATTCTTCTTGGCTACAAAAGCCCATAACACGTTCAACGCCAGCGCGGTTATACCAAGAACGGTCGAACAAAACCATTTCACCCGCTGAAGGTAGGTGTTGAATATAGCGTTGAAAGTACCATTGGGTACGCTCTCTTTCAGAAGGTTTTTCTAGTGCTACTACGTGTGCTCCACGTGGATTAAGGTGTTCCATCATGCGCTTAATAGCACCCCCTTTACCCGCAGCATCTCGCCCTTCAAAAATAATGATTATTCGTTCGCCTTCGTCTTTTATCCAGCGCTGAAGCTTCAAAAACTCAATTTGTAACAGGCGTTTTTGAGATTCATATTCCTTACGTGTCATTTTCTTTTTATAAGGATAATTAGGATCACTGAAGCTGTCAGTAGATTTGCTTAGGGGGTTATTGCTGGGGTTATCAATTACAGGCTCAAGATTATCAACGATATTTTCTTGCTGCATGCCGACCTCCAAATGTCATGAGTAATCATTACACCTTAATTCAATAGGGGTTTTAACTCAACCCATAGGTTTTCAAGAATTTTAGGTTGGGCTTCGGCTGTTGGATGCAGCCCATCCTCTTGCATCAAACTGGGTTGGTCGGCCACACCTTCTAATAAAAAGGGCAGTAAAGGCAGCTGGTGTTTTTTAGCTAGTTGGGGATAAGTTTGTTCAAATTTAGCTAGGTAGGCTGGGCCATAATTAGGTGGCAGCAAAATACCAATTAGCATAACCTTAGCACCACTTTCTTCACTTAATGTCAGCATCTTTTCCAGGTTGTTGGTAATCAACTGAGGTGGTAAACCGCGCAAACCATCATTGGCACCTAGTTCAAGAAGAACCAAGCTGGGTTGATGCTGTCTGAGTAGCGCTGGCAAGCGAGTTAGCCCACCGCTGGTTGTTTCTCCGCTAATCGAGGCATTGATAACCTGCCAGTCGGTTCGCTTTTTTAAACGCTCTTCTAGCAAGCTAACCCAGCCAGCAGAGGTGGGAATATTATAGGCAGCACTTAAGCTGTCACCCATGACCAAAATAACGGGTCGTTCAGCTGCCACTAGCGAACTAGAATTTATTATTAACAGAAGCAAAAAAGCAGCCAATTTGCTGATTACTTTGTTTTTCCATGGATAGAACATGACGTCAAACCCCTTAGCAACCAATGTATCTGAGTCTTCTACTGAAACAGCTAGTCTGCTTCAGGCTAAAAACCTAGGTTACAGCGTGGCACAAGATGAGTCACCACTGGTCATTATTCGTAACCTAAATTTAAACATTCATTCGGGTGAGCAGCTTGCCATTTTAGGTCCTTCAGGTGCAGGTAAATCAACGCTTTTAGCTTTGTTGGCTGGCTTAGATACACCCACAGAAGGCGAGCTTTTATGGCGGGGTAAGCCATTTAGCACCTTAGATGAAGATGCTCGTGCTGCTATTAGAGCCCAAGAAGTTGGCTTTATTTTTCAATCCTTTCAGCTTTTGCCAGAACTCAGCGCGTTAGAGAATGTGATGCTGCCTTTAGAATTAAAAGGCGACCCTAAAGCTAAGCAGCAGGCAAGCGAATGGCTAGCTAAGGTGGGGTTAAGTCAAAGAGCCAAGCATAGGCCTAGTCAGCTATCGGGTGGTGAGCAGCAAAGAGTAGCGATTGCTCGGGCATTTGTTGCCCAACCGCAAGTGCTTTTTGCTGATGAGCCAACCGGTAATTTAGACGAAGAAAATGGCCATAAGGTAGCGGATTTACTTTTCGAACTAAAAGCCAATACAGCCCAAGCCATGACACTTATTTTAGTGACTCACGATCGTCAACTGGCTCAGCGTTGCCAGCGCATTTTGCAGCTAGAAGCAGGTCAGCTAGTTGCCGAGACAAGCACATGATGGGGGATTTAAAACTAACCGCTCAGCAAACTTGGCGTAGTGTAAAAGCAGGTGAATACCGTGTACTGCTTGCCGCACTTATTTTAGCCGTTGCCTGTGCCACCTTATTAGGGGTGGTAGGTGAACGTATTCAAGGCGCTTTAACTCAAGAAACCGCCAGAATTTCAGGTGGTGATCTAGTCATTAGTGGTCGTAAGCCTGCTAGTTCTGAATTAAAACAGCGCTTTACCCAAGCAGAATTAAGCTGGTCAGAAAAAGTACAGCTCACCAGCATGGCAAGTTTTGCAGACGAATTTTTGTTAGTTAGTCTTCATGCCGTTGATGAATACTACCCTCTCCTAGGCGAAGTGCGTTTACAAGGTTTAGATAAGCAGGTTTGGAGCCAAGCTAAACCGCCTGCCCTAGATGAAATTTGGATGGAACCAGGTTTGGCCTTGCGTTTGGGTGTAACTATAGGTGATGAGTTAAATGTAGGTGGTGTAAATTTTAAGCTAACAGCCTTGCTATTAGAAACACCCGACCAAACGGGCGGCTTTTCTAGCTTCTCACCCAAAGCTTTGGTGAGCCTAGCTAGTTTAGAAGGTAGCCCACTATTAGGTCCTTTAAGTAGAGCTAGCTGGCGTTTAGGTGTAACGGGTGATGCGTCCCAGCTAAAGCAATTAGCCTTAACCCTGCCAGAAGAATTAGAAGGTCATCAGCGTTTAAGGGACTTTGAAGAAAGTCAGCCAGGTATTGCTAAAGCCATGAACGAAGGTCAGCGCTATTTAGCCATGGCAGGCTTGGTTGCAGTTTTATTGGCAGCACTGGCTGTGGCCTTAGCTACTCAGCGGCAAACTAAACGCCAAGCTAAAGAAGTTGCTCTACTCCGCTGCCTTGGGCAAACCCGAGCTAGAGTCAGAAAATTAATGCTTTTACAATTATTTTGGCTGGGTTTAGCTGCTGGGTTAATAGGCGGTGTATTAGGTTATTTAGGTCATTGGGGCTTAATAGAGTTACTTAGCCCAGTGCTGCCCTTGGCGTTACCCGCTGCAAGTTTAAAACCTATGTTGGCTGCTTTTCTCTTAGCCTTGTGGCTCTTGCTAGGTTTTTCTTTAGCACCTTTATTAAGCCTTGGGCAGGTAAGCCCTTTAGCAGTCTTGCAGGCGCGCCCATGGAAGCTAACAACTTCTGCTTGGCTGGCTTACGGTTTAGCAGCTATAGCAACGCTAGGTTTGGGTTGGTGGTTGTCTGGAGATTGGTTACTAACACTTTGGACCTTGCTCGGGCTAGGTAGCATAGGTTTGCTAGTTGCAGGCATAGGTTGGCTAATTTTGCGCTTAGTTAGAAATAAGCTGGAACGCTTTCCTTGGTATTGGCGACAAGGTTTACGTCGTTTAGGACGCAACTCAACAGAAACCCTCTTGCAGCTCAGCACTTTTACCCTGGCTTTTACAGCTGTGTTATTAGTGGCAAGAGGTGGCGATCAGCTAATGAATGATTGGCAAAACCAGCTACCAGACGAAAGGCCCAATCAGTTTGCAATTGATATTCAACCCTATGAAAAACAAGCTTTTGAAGCTGTGTTAGATGAACAAGGCTTAGACCATAGTCAGCTTTATCCACTTTTAAGAGCACGTTTAACCCAGATAAATGAACAACAAGCGACTGACTATGTGCCAGCTGAAGCAAAAAGTGATAATGCCCTAAGCCGTGAGTTGAATTTAACCTGGAGCGCAGAGCTACCCGAAGGCAATAAACTGGAATCGGGTGTTTGGTGGTCAGACCTACCGCCAGCCGAAAATGCGCTTTTACCTGTTTCAGTTGAATCCAGTGTAGCCAAGCGCCTGGGTTTAAAGCTGGGTGACCAGCTGACCTTTAATCTTGCAGGCAGCCCTTTGCAAACACGCATTGTTAGTTTGCGGGAAGTGCGCTGGGAAAGTTTTAATCCAAATTTTTATGTGATTTTTCCACCCAAGGTGCTAGAAGATAAAGCGCATACTTTTTTAGCTAGTTTTGTTCTACCTAAAGATGAAGCCAGTTTTATGCGCAACTTAACGCAGCAATTTCCAAGCGTGGCCTTTTTAGATGTACGTGCTTTGCTGGCGCAAGCAGAAGGTATTTTAAGACAGCTCAGTTTGGGTGTGCAGTATTTACTTGGGTTTGTTTTGCTAGCTGGTTTATTAGTGACTTGGGCGCTAATGATGGCAAGCCTAGATGCTAGAAAAAGAGAGCAGGTGCTACTTAAAGTGTTGGGAGCATCAAGGCGGAGTTTAGCCAAGCGCCAAGCTTTGGAGTTTATGCTCTTAGGTGGTTTGGCAGGTGTTTTAGCTGCTGTATTGGGCGAGCTACTTTATAGCTTAGTTGCCGGTAAGTTATTAAACCTTCCTTGGTCGCCAGCGCCTTTGTTTTGGTTGCTACCACCCGCTTTTGGTGCATTACTTTTAGCAGGTTTTGCTCACTTAGCTCTTAGGGAATCATTAGAAACACCGCCGCATCAACTACTTAAAGAGCTAAGTTAAAAGCTGTGGTTTAGCGTCTCAGGCACTTGCGGTTCGCCTGTCTGCGTTGCATTATGCAATTCTACTAATGCAACGCAGGTGAACCCTTGTCTCTTATCACTTCATCCAATCGTTTAGTTCTACCTAAACTTCATCCGGCACGCGACTCCCTTTATCACGAGTTGCACGCTAGGCCTTTTCCTGTGATAGGTTGCCCAGTGCGTGTTTCTCACCTTGCACTTTTGTTAGATGAAAATGATAAGCAGGCAGATTTTGATCACCTTTGTGAGCTTTGTCATCGTTATGGTGTTAATCCGCCTTCATCACGAGAAAATAGCTTTTACCAGCAGTTAGGTGATGTAAAGGTTCGTTGGGAAAGGCACTTAGAGTTTGTTACCTACACTTTTATTCGTTCAGGTAAAAGTGAAGAAGCTTTTGCTCAGCCCGCCCTAGCTTTATTGCCTGCAGACTGGCTAGAAGCAATACCTGGGCTTTTAGTGGCAGGTTTACACTTAGAAGTGCAAGCAGCGGAAGACACTCCCCTAGATAGAGAAGCCTTAGCAGATTGTTTTGAAGGTCATAGGTTGGTTAGTGGTCGTCTAATGGAAGGTGCCGCTACCCTATGGAGTGCATTTCGTTTACATGGTGATGGCTGTGGACGTATTTTGCTGCATAACCATGAGCTGAACGACAACCAAACAGGTCGTTTAATACTGCGCGTTTTAGAGCTAGAAACTTACCGTTTAATGGCCTTGTTGGGAGCTCGCCCTGCTAGAGAGTTAGCACCTGTGTTGCGTCAGCTAGATCAACAGCTAGCTGAAATTATAACCAACTTATCAGTCACTGAAGGCTTGGAAGATGAGCGTAAACTCTTGGGTGAACTCACCAGTATGGCAGCCCAAATTGAACGCCTCAGTGCCGACACTATTTCTCGTTTTTCTGCCACCCGTGCTTATTATCAGTTGGTGATGCGTCGATTAGACGAGCTAAAAGAAAGTGAAAATGTACCTAACTTTACTCTTAAAGCTTTTTTTGCAAGACGCTTAACACCTGCTGCCAATACTTGTGAATCTACTAGTCGCCGTTTAGAGGATTTAGCTGCACGTATAGAACGTGCTGGTGATCTTATTCGTACTCGAGTTGACCTTAAATTAGAAGAGCAAAATCGCCGCTTACTAGCCTCTATGAATCGACGCTCTAGAGTACAGTTACGCATGCAAGAAACCGTTGAGGGTTTGTCGATTGCAGCTATAAGCTATTATGGAGTGAGTTTGCTAGGCTATCTATTAGGTGCGTTTGAACCCTTAGGCCTACCCATTAATGTGAATCTTGCAAAAGCATTGGCTGTGCCTTTAGTGGTGGGTAGTGTTTGGTGGGTCACACGCCGTATTAAGAAGTTTATAGTTGAAGCCAGTGACCCAGAAAGAGAAGGTCACCGCTCAGGATTAGAAGAGAGATAAATATTATGGCAAAGGTTGAAGAAGCAATTCGTAGCAAATTAACACAAGCGTTAAACTTGCAGTTGATACAAATAGAAAATGAGAGTGATCAACATTCAGGCCCGCCTGGTCGAGAAAGTCATTTTAAGCTAACTTTGGTCAGCGACGACTTTAATGGACTACTACCTGTAAAACGTCATCAAAAAATTTATGGTTTGCTTGCAGAAGAAATGGCAGGACCTGTTCATGCTTTAGCACTTCACCTGCATACACTAAAAGAGTGGCAGGCTAAGGGTGAACAACGCCCCGACTCACCTAATTGCCTTGGTGTTGGTAGCTAAAGCTAAGAATTTAATAGTGAGGCGGTCTTTCATCTTCAGCCGAGGGTTGATCGCCTTGCTGCTCGTTGGTTGCCTCTAGCTCTTTAAAGCGCTGTGCCATAAGCTGCAATTGTTTTTGCATGAGTAGTAGGTCGTTTTGCTGTAAAATAACCTGCTGATTTAGCTGTTCTATCAAGTCATCTTGAAACGCAAGTTGCGATTCAAGACCTATGAGACGTTTTTCGTATTGCTTCATATCACTTTACCTCTTACCTTGTATAAGCATTTGTCGTCAGACGTGGTTATAATGTGTTCCGGTTAATTGATACCGTTTACTTTTTTTCCTAGTACTTTTGATTTAGAGAAACTATATGTTGAATAATACACTGATAAGAAATGTTCTGGTGAGCCTTCTAGTTGCTTTGCTTGCCCCCATTTTACTGCCTTCGTTACTTGGTTTACCCAGTAATGCTTTTGATACCCCAGCAACAATAAAAATCTACCTGCTAGTTTTTGTGCTTATCTTTTTGGCAGCGACGCTTAATGAGTTTTTACGAGCTAAAGCAAGCCAAGTTAACTATGCGTCAGCCTACGCAGATAATGAAGAGCAAGATAACGATGAAAGTCGTGAAGAAGGCATAGTGAAATGGTTCAATATAAACAAGGGTTACGGCTTTATTATTCGTGACAATGGTGGCGAGGTTTTTGTTCATTTCCGTTCTATACGCGGTACCGGCCATCGTACTCTGCGCGAAGGACAAAAAGTTAAGTTTGCTTCAGTAGAGGGTGAAAAAGGCTTGCAGGCAGAGGATGTGTCTATCCTCAGTCGCTAGGCTTTCAAGCATAAGGATGCTAAAAGTTGAAAAAAATAACACTACTGACTTTAGCTGCCAGCTTTTTGCTGGCAGCAACTGCCAAAGCAGAAGATGATTCTGCGTTGTTTTTAACGCCTTCTTTAGGCTATACACACCTTACTCAGAAATCTAATGATGCTGATTATGAATTAAGCGGCAATATTTATATGCTTAATGCAGATATAGAAGTCATTAGTAATGGTATGGCCTATCATCGCTTAAGCTTAGGGCATAACTTTACGAGTAATGCCACGCAAGAGTATGCAAGCGCTGAACAAGATATAGATGTCGACCATTCTCATGCCTCCTACCGTGTAGGTGTAATGAATCTCACTAGTTTTACTGGTGACTTTTCTTTGTGGACAGGCTTAGGATGGCAAGGCACAAAAATGACGAGAGATGTACCAGGGATCTCAGAATCAGAAATTACGCGTATGCACTATATGTATGTGCCTTTTGGTATTGAGCTAGCTTTACACCATGCAGCCAACAGCTATTGGGTTATAGGTAGTGAGTACCGCTTGGTGATGCGTGGTTGGGAAAAGTATCAAGGTTTAGAGAATAGCCACCCACAGCAAACCGATATGCTTGCTTACTCTGCCTGGCTAGGAATGGACTATATAACGTCTAATAAACGCGCTTTAACAACACGGTTAAGCTTTGATCAGTGGAAGGTTGAATCCGATATGGAGGATGACATTGCGGATGGCAGCTTAAAGCTTATCAATTTTGAACTAGGCGTAAGGTTTTAATTAATTTTTTGTTGGAGAAGTGAGTGCGCCTAGTCGTATTTTTTAGCCTGCTTTGCATGTTTGCACCTAACCTTATTGCCGAAACAAAAATACTGAGTCGTTTTGGTGTGGCTTTTTATTTGCCAGATAATTGGCGCTTGCTAACCCTCGATGAGCTTAATGCTGTGGATGATGCAGATAACTCAAGCAAGGATTTAGCAGAAGTAAACCTTAAGGGGCGCGAGCAGTTATCCAAAACCATGCGTACTGGTGGTCTAGAGCTTATTTTTAATACTAAAAAGGTTAAGAATACCAAAGGTTTCTACGACAATATCACCTTAATTGAAACTCAAGACCTAGTGCCAGAGGCGGCAGCGCAAATAAAGTCGACCTGTTCTGCCTTACCCACTTTATTAAGCCAAACCCTAGGGCGTGAAGTTATATTAGATGTGTGCGAAGGTAGAAATGTGCAAAATTATCCTGCGTTTGTGCTTTCTTATGCGGGCGACCTAGCCAATACAAGGGTTGTGCAGTATATGCTGCAGTTAGAACAAAATCGAAGTTTGGTATTTACCCTAACCTACCATAATGAAAACCTGGCTACGGTCGAGGACTTTGAGTCAGCTTTACAAGGTTTAGTGTTTAACTAAAAGTAAATGCCCTTAGGGTCCTGTAATTTTATTTTGCTTTCTTTTACCTGCTGATCTAGGTGGTTAAAAAAAGGCATTAAAACTTGGGATAGTTCCTCGGCTGCAGATAATTCTGTTTTCAGATAATAAGCTTCATCTTCAACCTGGCTGATTCTACGTTGCGATAAGTTCTCTCTTAAAGCTTTAGCAATGGGCTTGCCACGAAACCTACGCAGTAAACAAGCCATGGCCTCTAAAGAGGCTTCATTTAAGAGTAACTGCCTTTCTCTTACACCCAATAACATCAAACTCTCTAACAAGTTTTGGTAAAACTTATTAACCAATGTTTGAGATGATTGGTCAGAACCATTTAGCTGTTCGTCTAACGCAGCAGCTAAATGCAAGCCTTCAAATAAACTCATTTGTAGGCTTAAGCTAGTATCTAACACTTCTAGCTGGTGATTATTTATTTGAACATCTAGGCTCACTGGCTAGCTCCAAAAAATTGATTGTGTGTACTTGTTTGCATTGTTTATCCTTCTAAGAGTTTTTTCTATTTTCAAGCAGCTTTTTTAACGCTTTAAACTCTTGGTTAAGGCTGGTCATTATTTTGCGTAGTTCAGAGTCACTTAGTTGGTTAGGGCATTGGCTTTCTAGTTTAATAAAAAGCTTTTCTGGCAAGATTGTTTTTAGCTGATCTAAAAACTTAGTAATTTCAAGCATTTTGCAAGCAGAGATAAGCCAGCCAAGCTCTTTGCTATTTAGCTTTTTTAAGATAAGCCTTAAATTTGAAGCGGGTAAACTAGCCAGCAAATTTAAAAAGCTAGCAGCTTTAGTGTTGAAGCTATCACTTAATTTACTGGTTTTGCTGAGTTCTTCGCTTGTGGGTTGTGAATCAAACTTATCCACTAGGGGTTTAAGTGCCTCTAAAGCGGTGATTACTTCTGCTAGGGGTGTGGCTGGCTCCAAGTGCAGCTGGTCTGTAAATTCTTCAAGGCTAATGAATGCGAGTAAGCCAGTTTTACCAATAGTTTTTAATAGGCGTTTAGCTAGTTCAGGTTGTTCTTTGTTGGTAAAGCGCACTAAAGCTAACCAGCTAGGTTGGTGGCTAGCTGTAATAACTTGGGTTAACTCTTCGTCATTTAAGCTTTGTAGGCTGGTGGCAAGGTATTTAAGCTCGGTCAGCTTTGCTGCTAAAGTTTGCCAATAATTAGGTTCTTTTTGTAAGGCATTTAATAGAGTCTCAGTAAGCTGATCTCTTAATGCCTTGGCTTGTGTGTGGTCAAGCTTAGCACGGCAAGCGCCAAGGTTTAGCTCAAGTTCTTCTTCTGAAGCAATAACACTAATATCCATAGGTAACTCTATAGGTAACTTTAAGTTGTTAGCAAGGTAACTACCTCTAGTTTAAAGGCTTGCTGTTAGGATGCTAGCCGCTAGCAGGGTATTTGGGTAAAATAGCACGTTTATTTATATAAATTCATCTTACCCTGTTGGAGCGAGCCTTCCTTATGTTGGAAATAAATCCGCTAGTCTCCCTAATCAAAAACCTGCAAGAACGCGCTGCTGTTCTTAGGGGGTACCTTTGACTATGCCGAGAAAAAAGATCGATTAGAAGAAGTTACCCGTGAATTAGAGCAGCCAGATGTTTGGAATGAGCCGGAGCGGGCTCAAGCCTTAGGTAAAGAAAGGTCAGACCTAGAAAATCTCGTTGAAATTTTCGATAACTTGGCTTCTGGTTTAGTTGATGCAAAAGATTTAATAGAGCTGGCTGGTTTAGAAGACGATGAAGAAACCTACCAGGCCGTTGAAGCAGATTTAGTTGAACTACAAAAACAGCTAGAAAGTTTAGAGTTTCGTCGCATGTTTTCGGGCGAAATGGATGCTAATTCAGCCTACTTAGAAATTCAGGCTGGCTCTGGGGGTACCGAAGCCCAAGACTGGGCAGAAATGCTCTTGCGTATGTACCTACGCTGGGCCGATGCCCATGAATATAAAGCGCAAATTGTCGAAATCTCTGCTGGTGATGTAGCAGGCATTAAGTCTGCCACTATTAGCGTAGAAGGCGGTTATGCTTATGGTTGGTTAAGAACCGAAACCGGTGTGCATCGTTTAGTGCGTAAAAGTCCTTTTGATTCCGGTGGTCGCAGGCACACTTCCTTTACTTCAGTGTTTGTTTCGCCTGAAGTAGACGACAGCTTTGAAATAGACATTAACCCAGCCGATTTACGCATTGATGTTTACCGAGCATCGGGTGCTGGTGGGCAACACGTTAACCGAACCGAATCTGCGGTGCGTATTACCCACTTGCCAACCAATACTGTAGTGGCTTGTCAGGCAGGGCGTTCCCAGCACCAAAACAAAGACTTTGCTATGAAACAGCTAAAGTCACGTTTGTTTGAATTAGAAATGCATAAGCGCAATGCAGAAAAGCAAAAACTAGAAGACTCAAAATCAGACATAGGCTGGGGCAGCCAAATCCGCTCCTATGTTTTAGATGATTCACGTATTAAGGACTTGCGTACCAATATAGAAACACGCAATACCCAGGCCGTGTTAGATGGTGACCTGGATAAATTCATTGAAGCCAGTTTAAAGCAAGGTCTATAAAACTATGACAACCTCTGACACCCCCCAAATACCAGATTTAGAAGAAGACAATAAGTTAATAGCTGAGCGTCGTTCTAAGCTAGCTGCTCGTCGTGAGCAAGGTAATGCTTTTCCTAACACCTTTCGCCGTGATGCCTATGCAGGTGATTTACAAAGCGAATTAGGCGAGAAAACCAAAGAGGAACTGGCCGAGCTTAATAAGCGCGTTAAAGTTGCTGGCCGTATTATGCGTATGCGTGGTCCTTTTATTGTTATTCAAGACGTTAGCGGACAAATACAGCTTTACGTTAATAAAAAAGGCCTAGACGAAGAACAACAGCAAGACATTAAAACTTGGGATATTGGCGACTTGGTGTGTGCCGAAGGTGTGATGCACCTGTCTGGTAAGGGTGACCTGTATGTGTTTATTGAACAAAGCCAATTGCTAACCAAAAGCCTACGTCCACTGCCTGATAAGTTTCATGGTTTGTCAGATACCGAAATTCGCTACCGTCAGCGTTATGTCGATTTAATTGTTAACCCTGAATCACGGGATACTTTTAAAACACGCTCTAAAATTATTAGCGGTATTCGCCGTTTTATGGAAGATCACGCCTTTATGGAAGTTGAAACGCCCATGCTGCAAGCCATACCAGGCGGTGCAACGGCGCGTCCTTTTGTAACCCATCACAATGCGCTAGACCAAGATATGTACCTACGCATTGCGCCTGAACTCTACTTAAAACGCTTGGTAGTAGGTGGTTTTGAGCGAGTGTATGAAATTAACCGCAATTTCCGTAACGAAGGGCTTTCTACGCGTCATAACCCAGAATTTACCATGATTGAATTTTACTGGGCTTATGCAGACTACCAAGAGCTAATGACCTTCACCGAGCAGCTATTAAAAAGCCTAGCTGAACAAGTGCTAGGTACTACGCAAGTCCCTTATCAGGGTGAGGTGTATGATTTTGGTAAGCCTTTTGAACGCTTAACCATGAAAGAAGCCATTATTAAGCACGGTAAGGGTATTAGTGAAGCCGATTTAGCTAGCCGTGAAGCTGCTGCTGCGGTCGCCAAAACCTTAAAAATTGAAGTGCAAGCTATATGGGGTTTAGGCAGAATTATTACCGAGATTTTTGAAGAAGTTGCAGAAACCCAGTTACGTCAGCCAACTTTTATAACTGCCTACCCAGCTGAAGTGTCGCCGCTGGCGCGTCGTAATGATGAAGACCCTGAAGTGACTGATCGTTTTGAGTTCTTTATTGGTGGTCGTGAAATTGCTAACGGTTTTTCTGAGTTAAATGATGCTGAAGACCAGCGCGATCGTTTCTTAGAACAGGTAGCAGAAAAAGAAGCGGGTGATGATGAAGCCATGTTCTACGATGCCGATTATATTCGTGCGCTAGAATATGGTATGCCGCCGACAGCGGGTGAAGGTATAGGTATTGACAGGCTAGTGATGATTTTCACCGATAGCCCGTCAATTCGTGATGTATTGCTCTTCCCTGCGATGCGTCCAGAAGTTGACTAGTTGACCTAATCACCAAAGGAAGCAGGCTAGTTAAAATTTAGCTCTAAGCCTGCTTCTGCTAAGTAATTTGCCTCTGCTTGTAAATCATTCCTTAACAAAGGCTGTTCTTCTAGCCAACCCTCAGCAAAAGTAATTTGCATAGCTTCTTTAGAGTGGCTGTTATCAATGCTAATTCGGAAATCTAAAAATGGTGTTTCTGGGCGGCTAGGATGAAGCAAGACTGCTAAACGCAATAAACGGGCTAAACGCTGTAGCTTGAGCTGATCTTCTGGTGAGAAATGATTAAATTCTGCTAGAGAAAATTTACGGCGATGGCAGCGAATTAAAACAGCCAGCATTTGTTGCTGTGGGCGCGTAAAGCCTGCTAAGTCTGCGTAACCCACCAAATAAGCTCCATGTTTATGATACTGAGTATGCGCAACACTTAAGCCAATTTCATGTAAATTAGCTGCCCATTCAAGCTTGTTACGCCATTTTGGGTTGGCCAAGCCCCAAGTGTAAGCAACTTGATCAAAAGCGTGCAGAGCAGCTGTAGTTACTAGGTGACTTTGTGAGCTATCAATTTGAAAGCGCTCAGACACAGACCTAACCGTACGTACACGCACATCTTCTTCTGTTCCGCTGCCAAGTAGCTCATACAAAACACCTTCCCGCAAGGCACCGTCTGAATAGTCCATGCTGGTAATATCTAAGGCCTCGAATAAAGCCAGGCAAATAGCTAAGCCAGCTGGTACCAAGCTAACTCGTTCAGGGCGAATGCCATAAACCAGCCATTGTTCTGTATTAGCAGTGTCTAAGAGTTCTCTGTGCAGCTGTTTTAAGCCAGCTAAGGTAATGGGCGCAAACTGACCCTTGCCAAGAATAAGCGATAGCGTTTTCATGCTGCCAGAACTGCCATGAGCAAGCTGCCAACCTTTATTACGAAAGCGTCTTTGGATGTGCAATAGCTCACCACCTGCTGCTAGGTAAGCTTTATGAAAGTCATCTGCAGAAATTTCTGGGCTAGTAAAATAGCGGTTAGCATAGCTAACGCAGCCCATGTGTAGGCTTTCTAGTAGAAGCGGGTCTTTGCCTTCACCAATAATAAATTCAGTACTACCACCACCTATATCGATAACTAGGCGTCTTTCTGGAATTTTAGGGTTGGAATTAACAACCCCCACATAAATTAAACGAGCTTCTTCTCGACCAGCAATAATTTGAATTGGAAAACCCAGGATTTCTTCTGCTCTAACAATAAATTCTTGAGCATTCTGTGCTGCTCTTAGGGTGTTGGTAGCTACTAGAGTGACTTGGCTTTCACTCAATCCTTGTAGAAAAGGTGCCATCAGCTTTAAACATTCTAAACCGCGTTGCTGAGCTGCTTCGCTAAGTCGGTTATTAGCATCTAAGCCAGCGGCTAGCTGAACTTTTTCTCCCATACGCTTAATAACACTCAGCTCACCTTTTACTTTGCGTGCCAGTAAAAGGTGAAAGCTATTTGAGCCTAAGTCTAATGAGGCGACTAGGTCTCCTTCAGCTAGGGTATCCAAGTTATTAGTGGGCTTGTTGGTCATAAACAATATCCATAAAGCAGGGAGCAAGAAGGTTAATTGTGGGCAAAGATAACATCAAAAGACTTAAGTTTATATTCTTACGACTTTAGGTGAGCTAAAGAGGGTGGTATGATGCATTAAATTATTTGATGAATAAGTTCCCAATGGAGAACCGATTATGAGTGCTAACATCCTCAATACTAGTGATGCAAACTTTGAAGACGATGTAGTAAAAGCTGAGCTGCCAGTGCTGGTTGATTACTGGGCAGAGTGGTGCGGTCCATGCAAAATGATTGCTCCAGTCTTAGAAGAAATTGCTAGTGAGTATGAAGGTCGCTTAGCTGTATGTAAGCTAAATATAGATGAAAACACGACTACCCCAGCCAACTATGGTATCCGCGGTATTCCTACCCTAATGATTTTTAAAGGTGGTGAAATAGTCGCAACTAAGGTTGGAGCACTATCAAAATCTCAGTTATCTGCCTTTGTAGACGCTAATCTATAATTGCACTAACAACTTCTGCACGCAAAAACTCTAATTAAAGTGTTGCGTGCAGTAGCAGCTTAAGGCAAGATAGACCTCGCTTGGTGCAGCAGCGCAGTTCCAGCACCTAATATTTTCTTTCCGCGGCAAACTCCTACCTAAGTGTAGAAGACGTTAGTTACGGAATAACCGACCTGCCCTTAGTGCTTCAATAGCAACCAATCAGAATGAGCAATAAGCACTCCGCTCAATCTATTAATCTTTTGTGCAAGCTCGGTAATGTATTTTATCCACCGCCTTACACGGACATTATCTTCTAGCAAGATCACCTATAAAAACCCATGAATCTGACCGAACTCAAGCAGAAATCCGTTACTGAACTAATGGACATAGCCAACGAGATGGGCATCGAACACGTTGCGCGTACTCGTAAACAAGACATCATCTTTGGAATTCTTAAGCGCCATGCTAAAAGTGGTGAAGATATCTACGGTGATGGCGTACTGGAAATTTTGCAGGATGGCTTCGGCTTTCTGCGCTCATCAGACTCCTCTTACTTAGCTGGGCCCGATGATATTTATGTTTCGCCCAGTCAAATTCGTCGCTTCAATTTACGCAAGGGCGATAGTATAGCGGGTAAAATACGTCCTCCTAAAGATGGTGAGCGCTATTTTGCACTATTGAAAGTTGACTCCATTAACTTTGACCGCCCAGACAACGCTAAGCATAAAATCCTCTTTGAAAACCTAACCCCTTTATTTCCAGATGAACGCATGATTATGGAAGTGGGTAATGGTTCTAGTGAAGATTTAACTGCGCGTATCATTGATTTAGTATCCCCCATAGGTAAAGGGCAGCGTGGCTTAATTGTTTCGCCACCTAAAGCGGGTAAAACCTTAATGCTACAAAATGTAGCTAATTCAATTAAGCGTAATAACCCTGAATGCCATTTAATTGTTTTATTAATAGATGAGCGCCCAGAAGAAGTGACCGAAATGAAGCGCACTGTGCGCGGCGAAGTGGTTGCTTCTACCTTTGATGAGCCACCTGCGCGTCACGTTCAAGTTGCTGAAATGGTGATCGAAAAAGCTAAGCGTTTAGTGGAACATAAACTAGACGTTATAGTGCTATTAGATTCGATCACTCGTTTAGCTCGTGCTTATAACACGGTTATTCCTAGCTCGGGTAAAGTTTTAACGGGTGGTGTAGATGCTCACGCTCTTGAAAAGCCTAAGCGTTTCTTTGGTGCAGCTCGTAATATAGAAGAAGGTGGTAGTTTAACTATTGTTGCTACAGCTTTGGTAGACACCGGCTCTAAGATGGATGAAGTTATTTTTGAAGAGTTTAAGGGTACGGGTAATATGGAAGTACACTTAGACCGTAAAGTGGCTGAGAAGCGTATTTATCCTGCTATCAATATCCGACGCTCGGGTACACGCCGTGAAGATTTGTTAGCCACTGAAGAAGAGCTGCAGCGTATGTGGATTCTTCGTAAATTGCTGAATCCTATGGAAGATGTGGCTGCTACTGAATTTTTGGTTGATCGCTTAAAGAGCACCAAAACTAATATGGAGTTCTTTGAGGCAATGAAGCGCAAATAGTGGCTTCGAGGCACAAGCTTTTGCTTTTACAGGTCGCTTAAAATATCCCTATGCGCTCTGGCTGCTGCTCCCGGCAGCAGACAGCCTGAAAAGCATAGAAGCTTATGCCAACTTATGGCACCAAATTTAACAAGAGTAGTGCCTGCGCTTAGTCACTAGCTCAATACTTTTTAAGGCAAGCCTTCTGGCTTGCCTTTTGCACATTAAGAGGTTTTAAATCCAGATGATTTATAAGGATTTGCGCGATTTTATTCAGCAATTAGAAGAGCGAGGCTTGTTGAAGCGGGTTCAGCAAGAGGTGGATCCTTATCTGGAAATAACCGAAATTGCTGACCGTACTTTGCGTGCGGGTGGCCCCGCTATTTTATTTGAAAACCCTAAAGGCCACACTATGCCTGTTTTGGCTAACTTGTTTGGTACGACTGAACGAGTGGCATTAGGCATGGGTGCTGAATCGACTGATGCACTGCGTGAAATTGGCAAACTTTTAGCTTATTTAAAAGAACCCGATCCACCCAAGGGCTTAAAAGATGCTTGGGAAAAGCTCCCCATCTTTAAAAAAGTATTAACCATGAGCCCCAAGGTGCTAAAAAAAGCACCCTGCCAAGAAGTGGTTCTTGAAGGCGATGAGGTTGATCTATACAAGTTACCTATTCAGCATTGCTGGCCAGGTGATGTTGCGCCTTTAGTCACTTGGCCTTTAGTCATTACTCAAAGTCAGAAAGATGGCCGTGAAAATCTGGGTATTTACCGTCAGCAGTTGTTAGCTAAAAACAAACTGATAATGCGCTGGCTGGCTCACCGTGGTGGTGCTTTAGATTATCAAAAATTTTGTCGAGAAAACCCGGGTAAACGCTTTCCTGTTTGCGTGGCCTTAGGTGCAGACCCAGCGACTATTTTAGGTGCAGTAACCCCTGTTCCTGATACCTTGTCTGAATATGCCTTTGCTGGCTTATTACGCGGTACTAAAACTGAGCTGGTTAAATCCATTGGTTATGATTTACGTGTACCTGCTTCTGCCGAAATTATTTTAGAAGGTTATATTGAGCCAGGTGAACTAGCTCCGGAAGGGCCTTTTGGTGACCATACCGGTTATTACAATGAGGTCGATAACTTCCCTGTATTCACTGTGGAACGTATTACCCGCCGTAAAGATGCTCTTTACCATTCTACTTATACGGGTCGTCCACCCGATGAGCCAGCCATTTTAGGTGTAGCTTTAAACGAAGTCTTTGTGCCTATTCTACAAAAACAATTCCCAGAAATTACTGATTTTTACCTGCCGCCGGAAGGTTGTTCTTACCGCATGGCAGTGGTCACCATTAAAAAACAATATCCAGGTCATGCCAAACGCGTGATGTTAGGTGTATGGAGTTTTTTAAGACAGTTTATGTACACCAAATTTGTGATAGTCACAGACGATGATATTAATGCGCGCGACTGGAAAGATGTGATTTGGGCGATCACTACCCGTATGGATCCAACCCGCGACACAGTGTTAATCGATAATACGCCTATCGACTATTTAGACTTTGCTTCCCCAGTTTCTGGTTTAGGTTCAAAAATGGGTATGGATGCCACCAACAAATGGCCGGGTGAAACTGACCGAGAATGGGGCACTTGCATCACCATGACCGATGAAGTTAAAGCCCGTGTAGATAGTATTTGGGATGAGTTAGGTTTAGATAGTTAGTTTTTAAAAGGAAGATCAATGAACAAAGTTGTAAACAATGAGCCAGTTACTTGTAGCGCTCAGGTGCAGAAACTCGAAGAATTAACAGATAACGTTTATCGGGTTAGTTTGCAGTTAGAAAAGACTGCAGTTTTTCAGCCAGGTCAGTACATAGAGATTCAAGTAGTTGAAAATCATTGGCAGGCTTTTTCTTTAGCTTGCTTGCCAGGTAAAAAAGAAGTTGAACTGCATATTCAATACCTGCCTGAACGAGAAAACTCTGTAGCATTATTTAAGCAGCTTAATTCCGGTAATAGCCTTAAAGTTCGTTTGGCCTCGGGCAACTGTGTATTAAAAGGGGAAGATAGGCCACTAACCCTAGTGGCAGCGGGTACAGGTTTTGCACAAATAAAAGCCCTAGTTGAAAGCCTTATAGAAAAAAACTGGCAATCACCCGTTAATTTTTACTGGGCTGCTAAAAATCCAGCGGGGCTTTATGACTTAGAAACTGCTTTTGCCTGGCAAAAAAAATTAGCTGACTTCACTCTGATTCCTATTATTGAAGAAACTGTAGAAAATTGGCAGGGCGAAGTAGGCATGGTAACCGATGTGTTGGCTAGCGACTATGATGAGGCTAATTCAGCCGCCAGCTTGGAAGGCTTTATTTGTGGCTCCCCTAATATGGTTTACGCTGTAGAAGATTTACTAATGGAGCAAGGTATGCAACCTAAGGCCTTGTTAAGTGATGCTCACGCCTACGCACCAAGACAGTATTAATGTCTAGCCAACAAGCAGTGCCAGCGCCACCTATTTTAATTACCGGTGCTGCACAACGTAGTGGTTATAGCCTAGCTAAGCATTGGTTAGCTAAAGGGCAAGCAGTTATTTTCAGTTATCGAACCTTCAAGCCAGGCGTTAACGAACTCACCGCCTTAGGTGCTGTGGCAATTCAAGCCGACTTTGCTACCGATGAAGGTATTTTTAACTTTATAAATCAAGTCAAAGCACAAACGCCGAGTTTAAGGGCGGTGATTCATAATGCTTCAGATTGGGCTACCGATGAGAAACAGCCTGAAGCAGCAGCCGCTATTTTTAAGCAGATGTTTCAAGTTCATCAGCAGGCGCCTTTTTTAATTAACCTAGGGTTAGAGTCTTTGCTTTTGACTGGTGCAGAACAAACCGGGCAGATGACCGACATTATTCATCTAACCGATGATGCGGTACGCCGTGGTTCAAGTAAGCATAGCGCTTATGTGGCAAGTAAAGCAGCCCTAGAAAACCTAACCCTATCTTTTGCAAGTCGTTTTGCCCCGCAGATTAAAGTGAATGCAATCGCTCCTGCACTCTTAGCTTTTAATAAGGGTGATACCGCCGATTATCAAAAAAAAGCTTTAGCTAAATCGCTCTTAGGAATAGAGCCTGGTTTTATTGCCTTAACCCAAACAGTCGAATTTTTACTTAAGCAGCCTTATATGACGGGTGCAATTTTGCCGCTCAATGGCGGCCGCCATTTACAAGTATAAAGTTATTATTTTGGATTGCTGTTGACCCTGCAGAAGTGTACATTTGAACCAGTTTTTTACTTAACTTTTAGAGTTTTTTAGATGAATACAGACTACGATCAGCAAGACATGGACTCCAGTCAAACAGAAAGCACAGCACAAATTTATGAAAGTATTGCCAACCGAATGAATGGCTTTCTTTACCGTAGCCGACGAGATGAAAGCTTCACTATGCTTAACCTAGCGGGTGTAGTTAAAAAAGTAACCGGCTACTCAGACAAAGACCTGCTAAATAATAGTCGACTTTCTTATATGTCGCTTATTCATCAAGATGATACTGAACGTTTAGAAGCAGTAATAAAACAAGGCATTAAAAACAAAGCTAACTGGAATGTCGACTACCGTATTAAACGAGCTGATGGTGTTATTCAGTGGGTTAACGAGCATGGTGGCCCAGTATTTGATGACTTAGGTGAAGTGGCTTTTATTGAAGGCGTAATAGCCGATATAAGCCAACGCAAAACCGAAGAAGACGAACGCCATGAGAAAATGGAAGATGTGGGCGATACAAGTAGCCAAATTATCAATCAAACCCAAAAAATTCTACAAGTATTAAAAACCCTAAAAATGCTCAGTTTAAATGCCAGTATAGAAGCGGCACGCGCTGGTGAAGCTGGCCGTGGTTTTGCGGTAGTGGCAGATCAAGTTAAAGAACTAGCCGATGAAACAGGTAAATCTGCTCAGTCTATTACTCAGCTAATGGGTGAGTTAGAAGCTAAATTGGCTGAGGCAAGCGAGTAGATTGGACCACTTGCCACAGCTCTATAAGGCCCTGCTACTGCAGGGCTTTTTCTATGACTTCAAATAAATCAGCACTTAGCTTTTCTTGTTTAATGCGCTCTAACTCAATTTTCATTAAGTTCTGCCTAACCTTGTCCATACGCTTAAAGCGGGTTAAAGGAATCACTAAGCGAGAAGCTATCTGGGGGTTTAGCTGATTAAGCTCGATTACCTTGTCTGCCAAGAACTGGTAACCACTGGCATCTTTAGCATGAAAGTTAACCCGATTTTGATTCACAAAAGCACTGATTAGTGCTCTAACCTTGTTAGGGTTTTTCATCGAAAAAGCACTATGAGCTTGCAAAGTCTTTACCTTGTCTAAAGCATCAGGATAAGGGCGTGATGCCTGCACGCTGAACCAGCTATCCATGACTAACGCATCTTGCGACCACTGCTTAACAAAAGCTTCTAATGCTTCTTTTCCTACTGAAGCGTCTTTAGCGTGAGCTAGGCAGGTTAGTGCGGCTAGCTGGTCGGTCATATTGTTAGCTTGCTTAAACTGCTGCTCTGCTAGCTGTAACGCCTCGGGTTTTTCTGTGGCGACTAGCCAAGTTAAACACACATTTTTTAAACGCCTTGCTGCAACGGCTGAAGCTTCTGGCGACCAGTCTGCGCTGCTGTGGTGGTCTTGGTATAAGCGTAAAAACTCAGCATATAAAGCCTTGGCTAAGCTAGTGCGTGCAAATTCACTTGCTTGATGAATGGCATCTATATCCACCTGTTCATACTGTTCAGCAAGGTAAGCTTCAGAGGGTAATAAAAGCATTTCAGCCAAAATTGCAGGGTCAGAGACAGGCGCTTTAAGTAGCTTTTCATAGGCGCTAGTTAGGGCTGGATCTAGCTCTAGTGTTTCACCTGCTTGCTGTTGGGCTACTAAGCTTTGTATGGCTAGCAGTGCAAGGCGCTGGCCTGCGTCCCAACGGTTAAAACCATCGCTATCATTTGTCATTAAAAAGGCTAGTTGTTCGCGGCTGTAATCAAAACTTAGTTTTACGGGTGCCGAAAAACCACGCAGCAAAGAAGGCACAGGTTCAGCTTCTAAATGGTGAAAAGTAAAGCTTTGTTCAGCTTCTTTCAGTTGTACAACCCTTTCAGTGCTCCAAAATTCGCCATTCACTTCCATAGGAATATTCACCCCAGCAGCGCCTACTAAACCCATTTTTATTGGGATTAACAGTGGCTGTTTAACTGGCTGACCGGGTGTGGCGGGGGTGCGTTGTTTTAGGGTTAGGGTGTAGGTTTTTTCTGTTGGGTTATATACACCGCTAGCAGCTACTTCTGGCGTACCCGCTTGGCTGTACCAAAGCATAAACTGGCTTAAATCTAGCCCAGATACTTCTGCCATGCAGGCAACAAAATCATCCACGGTAACCGCTTGGCCATCAAAGCGTGCAAAGTATAAATCTGCACCCTTGCGAAAAGTTTCTTTGCCCAACAGTTCGCTGAGCATACGCACCACTTCGGCACCCTTTTCATAAATAGTCAGGGTATAAAAGTTATTAATTTCTATGTAGCTTTCAGGGCGAACTGGGTGGGCTGTTGGGCCTGCATCTTCAGCAAATTGGGCGGTGCGTAACATGCTAACTTGTTGAATGCGCTCGACTGCTGCTGAGTTCATATCGGCGCTAAACTGCTGGTCACGCAGTACCGTAAAGCCTTCTTTTAAAGATAGCTGAAACCAGTCACGGCAAGTAACCCGGTTGCCCGACCAGTTATGAAAATATTCATGGGCTACAACGCTTTCAACACGATTAAAAGCAGCATCCGTTTCACTTTTAGGTTCAGCTAAAACACAGGCCGAGTTAAAAACGTTTAAGCCTTTGTTTTCCATCGCGCCCATATTAAAGTCATCAACCGCCACAATCATATAAATGTCTAAATCGTACTCACGGCCATAGTTTTCTTCGTCCCATTGCATGGCCGCTTTAAGCGAGCGTAGTGCGTGCTCACATTTATGCAGGTTTTGTTCTTCTACCCATAGTTCTAACGCTACTTGTCTACCGCTACAGGTGGTAAAAGAGTCTTTCACCGCGTGTAAATTACCAGCGACTAGGGCAAATAAGTAAGCGGGTTTAGGGAAGGGGTCTTGCCATTCTGCAAAGTGTTTGCCGTTATCTAAATCGCCTTGTGCAATTAAGTTACCGTTCGACAGCAACACTGGAAAGCGGCTTTTGTCAGCTTCAATACGAGTCGTAAATTTAGACAAGATATCAGGGCGGTCGGGGTAAAAAGTAATGCGTCTAAAACCTTCGGCTTCACACTGGGTACAAAAGTTACCGCTAGATTGGTACAAGCCTTCTAACGCAGTGTTATTTAAAGGGTCTATTTCTACTTCAATTTCTAATACAAAGCTATCAGGCACTTGCGGTAAAATTAACTGCTGTTCAGTTAACTGATAGTCAGCTTCAGTAAGGCACTGGCCATTTAGCTGAAGGTTAATAATTTTTAAGTTCTGTCCATCTAGCTCTAGTGGTAGGTTAGCCTGAGTAGAGGCAGGGTTACGCTCTAGCTCTAAGCGGCTAATAACCCGAGTTTGAGTGGAGTCGAGTAAGAAATTAAGGTGAACCTGCTGCACTAAAAAGGCAGGTGGTAAGTAATTTTTTAAAAAAATGGGTTGAGGTTGAGGTGTCGTTATTGCTGTTTGTGCTGGGTTCATCACAGGTTCGCCTTAGAATAGATCTTTTGAAATGAGTGTAAGAATGCTATTTTTAGTAAAGTTAAATTTAAGACTAAGCTAATTGAAATTAATTGTTGATTGAGGGTTATTATATGTCAAAAAAATATCGGTTAGTCACGCGTAGTGACTTCGACGGTTTGGTTTGTGCTGCACTGCTAAAGCATCTAGATTTAATTGATGATATCCAATTTGTGCACCCAAAAGATATGCAAGATGGAAGCATTGAAATTGGTGCTAATGATATCACTACTAACCTGCCTTACGTGGCTGGCTGTTATTTGTCTTTTGACCACCATTTAAGTGAAACAGTTAGAAATGAAGTGCTTGCTGATAATCATATTATTGATGCAGAAGCACCTTCAGCAGCACGCGTGGTTTGGCAATATTATGGCGGTCATAAAGCTTTTCCAGAAGCTTGGGATGAAATGATGGCAGCTGTAGATAAAGGTGACGCTGCCCAGTTTAATGAAGATGAAGTCTTAAATCCTGATGATTGGGTACTGCTTAACTTTATTATGGATGCGCGTACTGGTTTAGGTCGCTTCCGTGATTTCCGTATTTCAAACTACCAGCTAATGATGCAGCTTATCGACTACTGCCGTAATCATAGCATTAAGCAAATTCTTGAGCTTCCCGATGTAAAAGAACGTACTGACCTTTACTTTGAGCATGACAGTAAGGCGCGTCAGCAAATTCAAAAATGTGCCAAGGTTTATAACAATTTAGTGGTGTTAGATTTACGTAACGAAGAAACTATTTTTGCCACTAACCGCTTTACGCTTTATGCACTTTACCCTAACACTAATATCTCTATCCATGTTATGTGGGGTTTAAAGCAGCAGAACACTGTATTTGCCGTGGGCAAATCAATACTTAACCGTAGCTCCAATACCAACGTGGGTGAACTCTGCCTTAAATACAATGGGGGTGGTCATTTGAATGCGGGCACTTGTCAGGTTGCTAATGACGATGCAGAAGCAACCTTACAAGCGCTAATTGAAAAAATTAACGCTGATGGTTAAGCACTTATTTGCTAACACCCTAACGGTGTAACTCACCTGCCGCTTCTGGTTGATAAAGAATTTCATCTACAATCAAAGCGGCATCTTTACCACTTGGAAGCTGCCAATGCACTTCTTGCCCTACACTAGCACCGAGTAAAGCCGCTCCCAAAGGGGCAAGTACAGAAATTTGATCGGTCGCTTCTGGGTTTAAGTTATGTGGATAAACTAGCTCTTTTTCAAAGACTAGGTCAGCTTTTAAATCGCGGAATTTTACCCGACTATGCATACTCACTAAATCAGCGGGTACTTCTTCTGGTAATACCACATCTGCATTATCTAACCGCTCTGCCAAAGCTTCAGCAACGGGCATTTTAGAATACTTATCTTCATCAATTAGCTTTTCTAGGCGTGCATGATCTAGTTCATTCATTAATAAGTGTAATTTTGCAATCATTGTTTCTACCTTTAAAAAAGCACACCCCCACAACCTGAGTTGTGGGGGTGTGCTGGAATAATATGTTGTTTATAGGTTAGTGGTTAAAAGCTTCGTCCACAACCTTGCATTTTTTTGTTTAAATAATGTATCTCTACACGGTGTGGGAAAGGTTCTCCAGTGTTTATTTCAATGCAAAGTATGTTTTCTACCTTGTACTTTAGCAGGTTGCCATCGGGATCTTTAGCTTGGCTGAGTGTTTTTATTAAATCCTGCTCAATAACCTTGGAATCTTTAAACGTTATACGTTGTGTACCAAAGTTTTGCAAGAGGACTAGCTGACCATTTTGTTTGGCTTCTAGTGTCCAGCCGGGGTTATGACCGCTAGCTTTTAAAACCACAGCATCGGGTGAAGTATTGGTGCCTGCCACTAGCTTAGGTTTTTCTAATTCGCCAGGTTTTCCTGAAGCAGTACGTTGGCAGTTTTGCCAAGTTATTTCAGGCGTCGCTATTCTGGAACGATGGCCTTTATTCCAAACGGAAGTGCCTTCATTATTAGAATAACGTGCCCCTGAAGCAGCTCTTTGTTGCGGTAAAGCTAGCCAATGGGTTGAAGCAGGCAGCTGTAACCAGAGCTGCTCTTTACCTAAGCGAGTTTCTATTAAGCTGCCGTCTTCACACAACCAAAAGTCTGCCTGAGTCGCTTGCTCTAGTTTTGGAATAGAGGTACAAGCGACTAGCAGACCAGTGGCCAACAAACAGGCAAGGCGGGCTAGTTTAGCCCAGCCTGTTTTATTCGAGCTTGCTTTAATCCAACTTACTAAGGTCACGCACTGCACCCTTGTCCGCAGAAGTGGCTAGCATGGCATAGGCTTTAAGCGCAGCAGAAACCTTACGTTCACGCGGTTTAGCAGGTTTCCAGCCTTTAGCATCTTGGGCGGCACGGCGCTTAGCCATTTCTTCATCACTAATTTCAACATTAATGGTACGGTTAGGAATGTCGATTAAAATGGAATCGCCATCTTCCACCAAGCCAATTGCACCACCAGCGGCTGCTTCGGGTGAGGCATGACCAATCGACAAACCTGAAGTACCACCTGAAAAACGCCCATCAGTTAACAGCGCGCAAACCTCACCTAAACCTTTGGATTTTATGTAACTGGTGGGGTAAAGCATTTCTTGCATACCCGGGCCACCTTTCGGGCCTTCGTAACGCACTATTACCACATCGCCCGCTTTTACTTTATCGCTTAATACGTTAGCAACCGCTTCATCCTGGGATTCAGTAACGTGTGCTTTACCACGGAAAACTAAAATTTCTTCAGCAACACCCGCCGTTTTAACTACGCAACCATCTTCAGCTAAGTTGCCGTAAAGCACCGCTAAACCACCGTCTAATGAATAGGCATTTTCTAGGTTGCGAATACAGCCACTTTCACGGTCAGCGTCTAAATTATTCCAGCGAGTATCTTGGCTAAAAGCTTCTTGGGTAGGAATGCCCGCCGGCCCAGCACGGTAAAACTTTTGCACTTCAGGCGAAGAGTTACGCACTATATCCCAAGTATCTATCGCTTCAGCCAAAGTTTTACTATGAATGGTTGGTAAGCTGGTATCTAACAAACCAGCACGGTCTAACTCGCCTAAAATACCAAAAATGCCCCCAGCGCGGTGAACATCTTCAACATGATAAGCAGGGTTATTGGGTGCAACTTGGCACAGCTGAGGCACTTTTTTAGATAGTTGGTCGATATCTGCTAGGGTGAAATCGACTTCAGCTTCTTGAGCCAAAGCTAGCAGGTGCAAAATAGTGTTAGTAGAGCCACCCATAGTAATATCTAAGGTCATGGCATTATTGAAGGCTGCTTTATTAGCGATAGAGCGTGGCAGCACAGAATAATCATCTTCTTCATAGTGCTGGCGTGTAATGCTAACAATTTGCTCGCCGGCTTGTTCAAACAAGGTGCGACGATCAGCATGAGTTGCCAACATAGTGCCATTACCAGGTAAGGATAAGCCTAAAGCTTCAGTTAGACAGTTCATCGAGTTAGCCGTAAACATACCGGAACAAGAACCACAGGTAGGGCAAGCCGAGCGCTCATATTCAGTTACATCATCATCTGAAGCATCAGATGCCGCAATCACCATAGCATCGACTAAATCTAGATTATGCTCAGAAAGCTTGGTTTTACCCGCCTCCATAGGGCCGCCTGAAACAAAAATAACTGGAATATTCAGGCGCATAGCAGCCATAAGCATTCCGGGAGTAATTTTGTCACAGTTAGAAATGCACACCATGGCATCAGCGCAGTGCGCATTCACCATATATTCAACGGAATCAGCGATTAAATCGCGGCTAGGCAGTGAATAAAGCATACCATCGTGACCCATCGCAATACCGTCATCGACAGCTATGGTGTTAAATTCTTTAGCAACGCCACCGGCTTTTTCAATTTGGCGTGCAACCAATTGCCCCATATCTTTTAAATGCACATGGCCAGGTACAAACTGAGTAAAAGAATTGACCACAGCAATAATGGGCTTTTGGAAATCATCATCTTTCATGCCCGTGGCACGCCACAAAGCACGAGCACCAGCCATATTGCGGCCAGCAGTAGTAGTACGAGAACGATAAACAGGCATGGGAAAACCTCAGTAAATAGCTAGGTAAAAAAGTAATCTTAACATTCTACTTTTTTATGGCAGGGTTTTATAGTAGCAGGCGCCACTCGAACGATTAATTTACAAGCGTTGTACACCCTATCAAAAAATTGACGTATCGTTTACGCGTTTATAAATTTTTTTATAATAATTAGTGCAAGCCGTAAAGCTACTAAGAAATGTATGGAGGTAGGTAGTGACAAAAGTTAATTTAGATATAGAAGAGCAAGAGCTACTAGATGCTTATGAATCGGATGAGTATCAATCAGACCTAGATGCCAATCGTAAAGGCTACCGTACAAAATGGCAGAAGAAACATTAAAAAAGCTAACATTACCCGTAGAGCAGTGTTAGCTTTTTAATTAGCTAGAATTACTTATCAAGTGAAACCAAATCACCTTCTACTTCGTAGCAGTTTTTATGATAAAACGGTACATTAAATGAAGACATATTGATGCGCACATTCACCAGTAAGTCGCCAGAGCTTACGTTTTTGCGACCCTTTTGAATAGCATCATCCATAGCACGTTGTAGGCGGTCATCAGTATTGCCTAAAGTGAAAAAAGTGATCGTTTGGAAGCAAGACTCACCTTTAACATGTGCCTCTGTTTGGTTCTCAATACTATAGTCCATGTTGCGCACGTTCATAGAAGAAGCTGCAGTGAACTGGCCTAATCGAGCATTGGTTGAGCATCCAGCAAATACAAGCAAGGCTGCAAGCACTAAGACTGTTTTTAAAGTTTTCATAAAAATCCTTATTTAAATATTTTACTCAGGTGTTAGTTTGATAATTTTGCTTGATTGATATTACTAAATGTTTTTTATTTTGCAAGGCTTTTTCTTGTGTTTTAGATGTATTTTACTTACTTAAAACTTATATGCTAAGCCAACGCCAGCGCTAATAATGCTGCTACTCATTGAAGTAGTTTCTGTATAGCAGTAAGAGCTGTAATAGGTGTAGTTACAAATGTATTCTTCAACATCTTGCCAAACAATGCCTTGAAACTGTAATTGTAAATCTAACTCTAGATTTTCAGTTAGGTCAATTTTAGCACCACCCATTGCTTGAAAAGAAACACCCGATTGTTTTTCATCGGGTACTAGTGGAGCCTCTTTAAGGCTATACACACCAAAACCTAATCCCCAGTAGGGTTTTACTTTTTCTTCTGTGTAAACAAACTGCCAATCAAGACGAAAGCCAGTTGCTTTTGAAGAGTAGTTACCTACATCAACCTTCATATTATCAAAAGTAACTAGAAAGCGATTATTTTTATTGTTTTTAGTACCAATATAGAAAGAGGTGGTGCTGGTATCTAAGTCTAAACTTATAGAGTCCCAATCATTCTCTAAGTCTAAATCTGCACTTAGGCTTTTGCTTATATTTGCGCCAATAATAAGATCTGCATGGCTAGTTACTGGTAAAGCGACAACAAAAAAAATAGCGGTTAGTAATACTCTTTTAATCACAGTTAGTCCCTTTTATTTAATTGCAAAAATGCAAAGGTATTTTATTCCAGTATTTTTTTTTGTCAAAAAAAATGCCTATCATTTAGTCTAGTAACTAAGTGATAGGCAAAGTTGTTAGGAATACCTTGATCTAGATTGGTTTTAACTAAGATTTACTTAAAATAATAAGTTACACCTGCAAACAAGCCTAGATCGCCATCTTGGATATCTAGTTCGCCTTTAAAATCTAAGTTTTCAGCTAAAAAATAACGAGCATGGCCGTTAATACCAACATAGTCGAAGTCACCAGTCACTAAGCGTAGTGTTCCACCTAGCTCTAACTCATCATTTAGCTGGTGTCTTGCTCCACCGCGCAAAGCAAGGCCAGTGTCATTTGCGCTACCACAGCCAAAACCTGAAAAACAAATCTCAACTTTCTGGTATTCAATATTACCACCCGCCCAAAGGTCGGTTTTATCATCAATACCAAAACGGTAGCCAGCACCTAAGTGGAAGTTGGTGTAGTCAATATCATCAGTTAAAAAACGCAAGCCACCATAAGCAAATACATTTTCATTAATAGCAAAAGAGCCACGAACATCTGGGCCAATTAGAGTTTGGCTATCGGGGCTCCATAAGCCCAAACCACCCTCTAGATAGTTGTAGTTTAAGTCTGCTTGGGCAGTTCCAGCAACAACTAGGCTAGCAACAGCTAGGCTAAGTAGTTTCTTTTTCATGTAAAAACCTCTTTAGTTTTATTAAAGTTTTAGTGGCTTAATCAATAACAAAGTAAAGTTTATAAAATTAGTGACTCATTTGAAACCATGTTTATTTTTTACAACTTTACACTCTTAGCCTCTTCTTTAAACCTTGCTGCTTCCAGCCCATGTTTATTTAATAACTTATAAAAATCCGTTCTGTTTCTGCCTGCTAATTCAGCGGCTTTGGTTACCTTGCCTTCAGCCAGGCGAAGCACTTTAATTAAATAAGCTTTTTCAAACTCAGCTCGGGCATCGCTTAGGTGGGGTAGGTCGGTTGTTTCATCGGTTAAAATTCGGTTTACTAATTCCGCAGTAATCATTGGCTGGTTGGTTAAACCAGCGCACTGTTCAATAACACCCTGTAGCTGGCGCACACTACCTGGCCAGGGGGTTTTGGCTAGCAGCTCTAAGGCTTCAGGTGCAAAGCCGTTGGCTTGGCTTTCTAGGCGGTTGGCTGCTTCATTAAGTAGCTGTTTGGCCATTAGTTGCACTAATAAAGGGCTGCGGTTAAGTACATCTGGGTAGTCTTTGTTGCTGGTATCAACAGGTCGTGTACCTTTTAGCTCATCTATTAAGCTGAAGAGTTGATTTTTATCTACCGGTTTAGTTAAAAAGCCTGCTACACCACAGCGGGTGGCTTGTACTGCATCAGGAATAGTGCCGTGGGCGGTAAGAATAATAACCGGCAAACCTGGGTAGCTTTGTTGAATTTCTTCAAACAAAGCCAAGCCATCCATTTCATCCATACGCAAATCTGAAAGAACCAAGTCTGGCGTAAACTGTTTTAAAATTTCTAGTGCTTCTGGCCCACTTTCTGCGGTAACTACCTGGTGCCCGGCACTTTCTAAACGTAATGAAAGCAATTTAAGCAGGCTTAGGTCATCGTCTACCAATAATAGCTGCGCTGGGTGTTCGCTTACTTTTGTTTCTGGAAGAAGTTTCATAATTAATTACTCTGGCGTTGCTTACGTTCGTGCAAACTTCGCTCTATTGCAGTTAGGGCATCTAACTTGGCTTTTAGCTGATCGCGCTCTACTTCAAGTTGGTGCAGCTGCTTTTTAGCCAGCCCTAGTTCAGTTTTTAAAACTTCCATGTCTTGCTGCAAGGCTAAGCGTTGTTCTTCATCACACGCGCAAGTGTTATTCTCACTGCTGGAAGGTGCAGTATTTTTCTGGGGTAAAAATTCACAACCTGCTAGGAGTGTAAGCATCAAAGCATAAAGAAAAAAATGTTGGTATTTGGACACACGCTTATTCCTGTATTGTACTTGTTGGCCAGTTTAACCTAAAAACGATGCAGTTTTTTTGCGAAGTTTTTAGCACTAATTGGCCGCCATGAGCCTTCATGCAATCTGCAGCTATAGATAAGCCTAAACCAGACCCCTTAACCGCGCCCTTGCGGCGGCTGCTGCCTTGGTAAAAGGGTTCAAATAATCTAGCCTGCTCTTGGGGCGGAATAGCCTCCCCAGCATTTTCGACTTCTATCCACTGGTTGCTAGCAGTAATACCAGCGCGAAGGTGAATGGGTTGACTCGTATCACCATAGTGTAAAGCGTTGGTTAATAAGTTATCTAACGCACTGCGCAATAATGAAATATCACCCGTTAGTTTTAACTTCTCTTCAGGTAATACTAGCTGCTGTTTTCGCTTTTCTAACAAAGGTTGCCAAGGTTCTAATAATTGCCCAACCAGTTGCTGTAATTTTATTGGTGCACTAGCTAGCTGCTTTTTACCTTGTAGCAGGTTGTAGTCGAGTAGTTGTTCTATAAGTTGTTGTAAGCGTCGGCTATTTTGTTCTAAAAGCCCTGTTACTTCCTTTTGTGAAGGGGTAAGCCCACCCAATACTTCTTCATGTAATAAATCACCTGCCTCACGAATACTGGCTAAAGGTGTTTTTAACTCATGTGAAATATGCCGTAAAAACTGAGCTTTTTGTTGTTCAATTTCATTAAGTTGTTCTTCTAACCAATTTAAGCGAAGGTCTAGCTGTATTAATTCAGTGGGCCCTTTTTGTAAAGGCTGCGTTTTTTTATTGTTATGCGAATTAGCTAAAGAACCTATGCGTTTTTGTAGGTAATCAATGGGGCGCAATAACCGCCAAGTAAAATAAATAACCAATAAAAGCGATAAGCTAACCAGCAATAAAAATTGCCAAATTAACTGTTCTTGTAAAGCTTCTAGTTGTTGTTGCATGGCTTGTAAGCGTTTATCTACGCTTTGTTGTGTTTGGCTGGTTAGGCTATCGGTTAAATCGACTAGCTGAGAAAAATACGCAAAGCCAGAAAAAACTTCAGGTTGTTCATTTAACAAGGCTTCAAGCGATTCTTGTGCAGAAGTAACAGGAAAGAGTAGGTAAGGCTGTTTTACTAGCTGTTCAAAGCTGCTGAGTTGGCTAGTCAGTAGCTCTAGCAGGGTAGGGTCTTCAACAACCAAGTATTGGCGGCTAAGGCGTTCCATATCTAAGGCAAGGGTTTGTAATGACTGAGAGCGGCGAGTAAAGGCAACGGCTTCTCGGGCTGTTAAACCAGCTTGGGTAGAAAGTTCACGGTAAGCGCTGGTTGCTTGCACCACCAGTAACACTAAAGGCAAAACCACCCCAGCAAAACCTAATAAGACTAGCTGCATTAGGGAAAGGTTAGCGGGGCGTAGCAGTTTCATTTTATCTAGCCTTGCAGTTTATAGCGCCTTGCAGAATACCTGTGAGTTACGCTGCCAGTTATAAAGTGCTTGGCGAGCTGCGGGTAGTTGTTCTACCTGTGCTGGGGCAAAGCCTCTTTCTAAAAACCAGTGGGCGGTATGGGTTGTTAGTACAAAAAGCTGGTTAATGCCAGCCGCACGGGCTTGTTTTTCAATGCTCTCTAATAGCCTGTCGCCACGTTGGCTATGGCGGTATTCAGGATGAACCACCACACAAGCTAATTCCGCTTGGTGAACTTCAGGGTAAGGGTAGAGGGCAGCGCAGGCGATTATACTGCCATCTAAGTCAATAACAGTAAAACGCTCTATTTCAGCTTCTAGCAGTTCACGAGAACGTCTAACTAAAACGCCAGACTCCTCTAAAGGGCGCAATAAGGCCAACAAACCACCCACATCTTCAATTTTAGCCCCACGCAGGGTTTCATAGCTGAGTTGGGTAATCAGCGTACCATCACCATCACGGGTAAATAAGTCGAGAAGTAACGCACCATTTCGCTTGTAACTAAGCAGGTGAGTTCTAGCGACCCCTTGTCGGCTAGCAATGCAGGCGGCTTGTAAGTGCCTTTTTAGCAGGGGTTGGTCGGTTAAGTCAGCTAACAAGGTTTCGGCAGCTTCAGGGTTAAGGTCGCGTATTAGCTGTCCTTTAGAATCTTTTAAACCCTCAGCACTGCCAAATAAAATTAACTTGTCTGCATTAAGCTGGGTCGCCACCGCTGTTGCCACCTGTTCAGCGTCTAGATCAAAGGCTTCGCCAGTAGGTGAATAACCCAAAGGTGGCAGCAACACCAACATGCCTTGGTCTAGTAAAGCCTGAATACTCTTAACCTGCACCTTGCGAACTTCACCGCAAAAATGCATATCTATACCTGCTCTAATACCTAAGGGGCGAGCAGTAATTAAATTGCCACTCATCACCCTTAAACCAGCGCCATGCATGGGTGAATTAGCTAAACCCATAGATAGCTTAGCTTCTAGTTCGGCACGCAAACTACCCACACAAGACAAAATAGTAGGTAGGCGTTGTTTATCAACCACTAAGCGCCCTTGATGCTCCTGCCAAGCAATATCACCGCTAGTTAAAGCTTCACGCACTTGAGAGCGAGCGCCAAAGGTAATAACCAGGCGCACCCCCAAAGAGTTAAGCAAAGCTATATCGGTAATTAGTTCACGCAAACTAGCTGAACTCAGTGCGTCACCATCTAGGTGAAGAACAAAAGTACGCCCACGATGGGCGTTAATGTAAGGTGACGCATTACGAAACCAGCTTACTTGCTGATCTAGGTTGAGCTTAGCCAAAAGAAGCCTTCAATATAAAGAAGATAATCACCGATAAAATGGCACCCGCAGGCAGAGTCACTAGCCAAGATGCAAAAATACTCCCGACTACACGCATATTAATAGCGGCTAAACCGCGTGCTAAACCCACGCCTAAAACAGCGCCTACTAGCGTGTGAGTAGTCGAAATAGGCATACCTATACCCGAAGCAACCACCACTGTACTAGCCGTTGCTAAGGTAGCAGCAAAACCACGGCTGGGGGTTAGTTCAGTAATGTTAGTACCTACGGTAGCAATAACACGGTGACCATACATCACCAAACCCGCCACTATACCGCCACCACCTATTAGCAGTACCCAAGACGGCGTGTTGACCTTATCTAACACCTCACCACCCGCTTGAATAACCCCAATAATGGCCGCTACTGGGCCGATGGCATTAGCGACATCGTTAGAACCATGCGCAAAAGCCATAGCACAGGCAGTGAACACCATTAATAAAGCAAATACTTTTTCTACATTCTCAATTTGCAGCTTGCCCTTGTTGGCATCTGGTTGAATGCTTTTTTTCATATAAACACTTACCAGTGCCAAGGCAAAGCCAGCAATAATGGAATAAAGCAGGGCTTCCATTGAAGAAATATCTAAACCTAAATGTTTGAAGCCTTTGGTGAAGGTGACTAGGGCAACAATAAAACCCACGATAAAGGTATAAAAAGGAACGTACCTTTTAGCGGCTGAGAAGGGGTCTTTGGCTTCAAAAATAAGTTTTTGTAAACTTTTAAATAGCAAAAACCCTAAAGTACCCGCCATTAAAGGCGAAGTAACCCAGCTCATAGCTATACCAGCCACGCCACTCCAATACACCGCATCAACCGAAATACCCACTGCGGCAAAGCCCACTATGGCACCGACGATGGAATGGGTAGTAGACACAGGCCAGCCTTTATAGCTAGCCAACAATAACCAAATGCCCGCTGCTAACAAAGAAGCCAACATGCCATACACCAATAACTCTGGCCTATCTGCAAAGCTGCTGGTATCCACTATGCCTTTGCGTATGGTGGAAGTAACTTCACCTCCTGCCAACCAAGCACCCGCAAACTCAAAAATAATGGCAATAATTATGGCTTGCTTAATGGTAATGGCTTTAGAGCCAACCGAAGTACCCATAGCATTAGCTACGTCGTTAGCACCTATACCCCAAGCCATAAAAAAACCAAACAAACAGGCTAAAAGTAAAAAGCTATTGCCGTGTTCAAGAATAATAGACATAAAAAACCTTAAAGCTGGGTTAACGAGCCATCATAATTTGTAAACGACCACCTACGCGTTGCGCACGGTCTGCTAAATCACCCACCCAATCAATTACCTTGTAAAGAAAAATAACATCAACGGGGGGCCACTCTTGTTCTAGTTTAAATAACTGTGCGCGCACTTTTATTTCTAGCTCATCAGTAACCTGCTCTAACTTGTCTAGAGTTTTTATCATTTTGGTTAGCAGCTCAGTCACCTGGCGACCAAAACCAGAGCCTAAAAGCTTGTCTATTTCATTAATGGTACGCTGGGCTTGTTCAACCGCTTCTATGCCACTGTTAATAAAGCCAATCATAGGTTCAGCCATAGATTCAGGAATTTGCATTTTACGGCCCAGCATTAAGCCAGCAATATCCTTAGCCTTATTGGCAATTTTATCTTGTTGCGCAACCAGCTCTAATAGGTCACTACGCGAAACAGGCATAAATAAACTATTCGGCAAGCCCAAACGAATTTCACGCTTTAAGTCGTCTGCCTCTTGTTCTAATTTACTGATACGCTTACGTATTGCCTTGGCTTCTACCCAATCATTAGCAAGCACAGCCACCATAAAAGGTTTAAGTAGCTGGGTGGCTGCATAAGTTTTGTCTATATGCTCTTGTAATGGACCAAAAGGAGAGCGTCCAAAAAGCATCGAAAGGGGGTTGTTGGTTGTCATACATGAGTACCTTAAAGTGAGTACCTTAAAATAAGAATCGGAATGCAATTGCCAGGCATTATAAAAGTTGCCCTAGGCTAATGTCACAGTCTTTTAACATAAATATGCACTAAGGAGGGCTTATGGCAAAAGAAATTGAATTAAAGCTGCTGGTTAGGCAAGCAGACTTTAAGCTATTAGAAGCACAAATGCAGCAGTTAAACGCCCAACCTCAAGATGTAAGGCGGCTAGAAAACACCTATTTTGATACACCCGACCTACAGCTAAACCAAGCCAAGGCAGCGTTACGCTTAAGGTTTAACGCCCATAGCTGGGTGCAAACTTTAAAAACCAGTGGTAGCAGTCTGGGTGCATTAAGTCAGCGGGGCGAATGGGAGATGCCCTTAGACCAGGGTGAACTTAACCTAGCCCTTTTTCCTGAAGGCTTGATTAACCCCGCTTGGCAAAACCAGCTAACAGCCCAATTTAGCACCAACTTTACCCGCCAAACCTGGCTAGTTAGCGACGCGGATAACCCCAGCACACTAATAGAAGCAGCAGCAGACCTGGGTGAAGTCACCCTGCCTAACCAACAAAATTCAGTTATAACCGCGGCAGACAGCCTTTGCGAGCTAGAGCTAGAATTAAAACAGGGTGAACCCGCCAGTCTATTCAAACTCGCCCATCAGCTAGCCGCAAACCTGCCCCTGCATTTGGGTGTGCTGAGTAAAGCCGAAAGGGGTTTAAGGTTATTAAAAGGCACAGACCAGGTTAGACAAAAACCACCACCCGCCCTAGAAAAAGCAGCGGTGAGTTTTACCGACTTAATTCACCTAGCCATAGAAGAAGTAAACCAATGGGTGCTGGCGCATGAAAACTGGGCATTTAATGCTAATGAAGGCGAGCTATTACTCGCCCACAGAGCCTTGCTACGCCTACATGCCTTATTAGTGCTAGCGCAGCGTTTATGTTCAGAGGCACAACTACAAGCGGCGATAGCTTCAGTTAAACAATTAACCGATGCGTTTTTACCCTGGGTTAATAGCTGTTGGCAAGATAAAGCACTGCAAAAACTATCCTTAACTGCATCTGATGCTGAGTGGCGATCATTAAACACAGGCTATGCCCAGCGCCGCAGTGAATACCGACGCTTATGGCATAAAAACTGGGTAGGCCAAGCTAGCTTACAGATTATTGAAAGCTTGTTTACTAGCCAAAACTTACAAGCCTGTAGCCAACAAAATAAAGCCGAGCAACTCTTAAACCAAGCCATTGCCAAGTTAGGTTTGCCACAACAGCCCATGCAAATAAATGTTTGGTTAGACCGCTACCCTTCTTTAGTAAGGGTAGAGCTATTATTGGCAGCAGTAAAACCCCAAGCCAAAGAAAACTTGCAGCTAATCAAACAAATGCAACAAGCCATAGAGCTATTAAAAGGCTACCAACAGCTATTGGAACTAAAAAAATTACCAGAAAATATAAGAAAAAAAGTTTTAGCAGAACAACCCAGCGTTTTGCTCTACCTAGGTAGGTTGGCGCAAGCCCTTTGGGTAGAAACCTAGCAAGACCCACCAACAAAAATAGGTTTACTAGTGGTAAATAACTCAATAAAAAGTTTTTTAGGTTATATCAGCTTTTGCGGTTAGATAAAAATAAGTAAATGATATAAATCAATTGTTACAAAAGGACTAAACATAGCTTTTTAAGCCTAATACTTTAGTCTAGTAAAGCTTTGCCAAGTGATTGACAAGCCCTAAATAAGCATGAGAATCTGCATCTCGGCGGCAAGGAGTAACACCAAGCCGCAAGTTGAACCCAAAACTATAGTTTTTGATTTAATAATAAATAAAAGGTAAATACGCTATGAAACTGCGCACTAAAATTGCAGGTACCCTTGCACTTCCCCTAGCACTCGCTGTTGCTTCCGCTGCAAATGCAGCAACTGTTGTAGACAATGATGATCACACTTTAAAAATTGGTGGCTTTGTTGCAGCCCAAGCTGTATGGGAAATGCCAGATGCGGGTGATGCTAACTATGTTATGGATTTAGGTACGTCTCGTTTGAACGTTGCTTACACCAAAAAAACCTCTGCTGGTGATGTAACTGTTTTGTATGAAAATGACTGGAGTGATGGTGATGCAGCAGCAGGTGACTACCGTTTACGTCATGCGGCCATTATGTATGATGGCTGGGTAGCAGGCCAAACTTGGTCTTTCTTTGCTAACCTGAATGGTTTAGGTGAAACCCTAGATGCTAACGGTAATGCCATCACTTCTTCTTGGGCTAACCGTAACGCTGTGTTAGGTAAAAATATTAGCCTAGGCGATGATATGTCGGTAGGTATTGCACTAGAAGACCGTAGTCAGAACAGTGGTAATGCTATTGTGAACGAAAAGGGCGTAGCATTAGATGATAAGGGTAGAGTTCCCGATGGTAATGGAGGTTACACCGCTGTAACTGATGGCAATAAGAATTCTAACACCAGCGCTGTTCCCGATATCACTGCTAACTTTAAAGCTAAAGTGGGTGGTGTAGGTCTATTCGCTGCTGCTCAATATTACCAAGTTAACGATCTCAGTGATGATAAAAAATCTGAAGGTAAAGTACGTTTTACCGCCAGCGCTGCAGTACCTATCGCTGATGTAGCAACTGCTAAAGTAGCTTTCAACTCAGACCAAGATAAATACAACGCAGTTTCTTTAGCGGGTCAGTTTAAAATTAATGATCAAATCCGTACCAACCTAGTGGTTGAGCAGTACATGGATGATGGCGATGACAAAGACTATACCCAGTTCTGGGTAAACGCTATTTACAAAATGGACGCTGGCCTAGAATGGGGTGCAGAAGTTCATATGGTAAGTGCTGATGATGCTGCTGAGCCTGCTGCTCCTTATGGTGGTGCTGCTGCAGATAAAGACATGACTTTCCGTCTACAAGCACGTTACGCTTTCTAAGCATTGGTTTAATCCAGTCGCTTTCGCATAGCGTTAGTCAAAAAACCCCCGCCCGTAAAAAGGTGGGGGTTTTATTTTGCCTAAAAATTATTGCTGCTAGCCTACGAGCTTTTTCCTGTTATTACGGGCTTTCCGCCGTCATTACAAGCTTCCCTTCTCCGTCATTACGAGCGCAGCGAAGTAATCTACAGCCTGCCGAGGCTTTCAGCTTCATAGTGACTCGGGTGTATATCAGTGTAATCCGTGGCTCAAAAATGTAGGTTGGTCTTCAGGCCGACTAGCGAAAACCCCACCCAGCTGCTAAGTTTCAATAACGCGAAAAAACTGGGAGGGAGCCTTAATGAATGACAACAACCAAAACAAACAACCAGCCACCAAAACCGACCACGATAGCCCTTGGAAGAAAGCCTTAGAAAAGTATTTTAAAGAATTTCTGCAACTATTATTTACTGATATTCACGACAAAATTGACTGGACTAAAGGCCACAGCTTTTTAGATAAAGAGCTGCAACAAATTACCGCCGATGCCCAAGTAGGCCGCCGCTATGCTGATCAACTCATCAAGGTTTATGCTAAAGACGGCAGTGAAGAATGGGTATTAATTCACGTTGAAGTACAAGGCAGTACAGACAAAGCCTTTGCCGAGCGAATGCTAACTTATTGGTCACGCATTAAAGATCGCCACAAAATGAAGGTTCTAAGCCTAGCAGTTTTAGCGGATACCAACCGCAACTATCAGCCAGATACTTTTAACTTTCACCATTGGGGGCTTAAACTATTATTTTCTTACCCAGTCGCTAAACTCATCGACTGGGAAGCCGATTGGCAAAGCTTGGAAACCAGCGATAATGTGTTTGCTCATATCGTAATGGCACAAATTAAAGCCAAGCGGGTCAAAGATAGTGAATTGCTGCTCAGCAGCAAACTCGGTTTAATTCGAACCCTTTATGAACGTGGCTATAGCCGAGAACAAGTTGTAGAATTATTTAACATCATTGACTGGATGATAAAACTGCCAGCACCACTAGAAATGCAGTTTAAAAGCTTGGTTGACCAAATCCAAGAGGAGAAGAAAATGCCATACATTAATACATTTGACCGCTTAGCTATGCAACATGGTCGTCAAGAAGGCCGTCAAGAAGGACTTGAAAAAGGCCTCGTGAAAGGTCTCGAGAAAGGTCGTCAAGAAGCTGAAGAACGTGCCTTGCAAGAAAAACTAGCTTCTGCTCGTCAGTTGTTATTGTTAGGTGTGCTTAGCAAGGAACAAATAGCTGAAGTATTAAACTTGCCACTAGAAAAAGTTACTCAACTAGCTAGTGAATAAAAAACTACCACCTCCACCCTTCCGTGTTTATCCGCTGTAATCACCCAGTACAGCAGCTATACTTTTTAAGTAGCTTAATTTAAGGAGTTAAAAATGATTATTGATACTCAAAAAATAGAAGCGCTTCCATTAAGTGAGCAGATTGAGTTGATGGAAGTTGTGATGAGCGCTCTAATTAAAAATCAAGATAGCTTTCAACCACCTGAGTGGCACCTTAAAGTATTAGATGCCCGTGAAAATGAGGTTAACGAACCTGAATGCTGGCGTAGCTACGAGGAAGTACGTAGCTCTCTTAAGTTATGAGCTATACAATTTGCTTTACACCTGAAGCAGAGAAAGACTTACTTAATGCAAAATATTTTTACTCAAAAACCAACTTAGCATTAGGGCAATACTGTGTTGATAGCTTAATGCTAGACATTGGCCGTTTGCAGTTTTTCGCAGGTGTTCATCCTCAGTTTAATAATCGCTACCGAATGGTTGCACGTAAATTTCCCTACTCTATTTACTACCAGATATTTGGCAGCCAAGTTTTGATACTAGCTGTATTAGATAACCGTCAAAATCCAAAACTTTTGGGTTAAATCCGCAAACTGCCAGCACCACTAGAAATGCAGTTTAAAAGCTTGGTTGACCAAATCCAAGAGGAGAAGAAAATGCCATACATTAATACATTTGACCGCTT
>NZ_KK366037.1:0-33018 GCF_000686905.1 Marinospirillum insulare DSM 21763 | reverse complement strand
GAACGTGCCTTGCATGAAAAGCTAGCTTCTGCTCGTCAGTTGTTATTGTTAGGTGTGCTTAGCAAGGAACAAATAGCCGAAGTATTAAACTTGCCGCTAGAAAAAGTTACTCAACTAACTAGCGAATAAAAGTCTACCACCCTACCCGCCCATTTTTATCCGCTTAATCCGTGGCTTTTACCACCTAGACTGCCACGGCTTTCAGTCTCGCAGTGACGATTCATTGGTTGCGGCTTTCAGCTTCGCATTGACGAATCATTGTTTGTTGCGCGCTTCCCCCCGTCATTACGAGCGTAGCGAAGTAATCTACAGCCTTCGCAGTGACTTAGACCTGCATCCGTGTAATCCGTGGCTTATGATTAACCAAACTGCTTTGCTAACTAAAGATAAAACAGGCTATCCTATACTTATCATTAAGTAGGTGCAGGCCAATGAAGTTTGAATGGGATGAACAAAAAAACAAAAAGAATATTGAAAAGCACCATGTCAGCTTTAAGCAGGCAGTAGAAGTATTCAATGACCCTTTACATCTTGCCATGCTTGATTATCGTTATAGCTATTTTGAAGAACGTTGGATTACCCTTGGCAATACAATGAATCAGAAGCTTTTAGTTGTGGCTAACCTGTATTTTACAGATAAAGGTGAAGAGGTGATTAGAATTATTTCAGCCAGAAAAGCCACAGCACTTGAGAGGAAACAGTATGAAAAATCATGAGCAATATGATGGCGTAGAAGACTTCGAGCTAGAAAATGAATATGACTTTTCAGAAGCTGTTCGCGGGCGTTTTTACAAGCCCCATAAAGTAGAAGCTACTCTAAATTTGGATGATGATGTTTTTTTATTTTTAAAGAAAAAAGCAGCTGAAGAACACCTAGATTTCCATTCATTAGTAAACCACCTATTAAGAAAAAGCCTCCGCAAACCTTCTGCTTCATAATCATTTAATTCAGGCATAAAAAAACCGACCCCTTGAGGTCGGTTTTGTTTAGTTATTAGCTGTTAAGCCAATTAACTAGTAGGGCTTACCACTTGTAAGCAGCACCCAGAGTTACAGCGGTAGTACCTTTATCTTTGCTGTCTTGGATTTCAGATACATCATCATTACCTACAGCGACTTCACCATAAACGTGGAAAGTTTTTGCTAGCTTGTAGTTAGCACCTAGACCAAAGTCAACGCCAGTATCTACATCGTTATCTGCAAAAGATACTAGTGCGTAAACATCACCTGCACCGTAGTTTACAGAACCGGTTAGGTTAGCAACCATGTAATCACCGCTGTTTTCTAGCACTAAGCCAGCACCAAAAGCGTCGGTTGCGTAGTTAACACTGGCGGCAATAATTGGGTCGGCATCACCTGCTACACCTACGCCAGGGTTACCATCTTCGTTGTTTTGGTCAAACGCTAAACCAAAACTTAGCTCATCATTTAGCTGGTAAGTAGCACCTAGCTGAATGTTCCAAACTTCATCACCATTGTTTGAAGTTAGCTTTTCGTTGCCGGCAGCTCTTGGACCATAAGCAGACTCATCAGAAGCATAGTGCTTAATGCCTAAACCAATTTTGAAGCCTGCAAGGTCATTGGTTTCGTAAGCAATAGCAGTACCACGAGAGTTAACGCTACCAGTATCTAGTGAACGGTAGCCTTCATTTTCCATAATATCTGCCTGACCAGTAACCATGCTGTAGGTGATAGAATCAAAGTTACCTGCTTTAACCGAACCAAAGTCACCCTTAACACCTAGGTAAGAGTTACGTGTGGTCCACTCACCACCGTCATCACCACCTTCAGTTATGTCGTTTTGAACACCTGGCTGAAAACGGAATTCAAAGTTGGTGAAAGCGGTTAAACCGTTTTCTAGCTTCTTCTCACCAGAAAAACCTAGGCGTGAACCTTGGTTTTGAATGGTGTTTTCGCCATCGTAGTTTTCTAGTTCTAGCTGAACTTTACCGTAGCTAGAGAAAGAACCCGTTTCAGATTCGTATAGTTTTACTGCAGCGTTAGCAGAGGTTGTAGCTAGTGCGGCGATTGATGCGGCGATCAATGTCTTTTTCATTTTAACTTCCTATTTAAGAATGGATTAATCCAGTAGTAGTTGTTCTAACCCTCATTAAAGATTTCTAAGTCTTTTAGAATGGTTAGTCCAATAATCTTTCGCGAGATAACAATAGTTATTATTTAGAGAAAATGCAAGTCCTTCTTGGTTGATTGTCACTAGATTTTTTCTGTTATCAGTATAATTTATGGTGAATTTGCAGTTTTCTCATTTATATACCTAGCAGTAGCCAGTTAGATTCAGCTGCCTATTCTTTGTGGGGTGGATTATACTGAGCTAAGTGTAAATATCCAATGTTGCTAATTTGTGACAGATTTTAAAAACACACCTAAATATTTAGAGGTAAAAAAATGCAGTGGATAGAAGTGTGTAAAGAAGAAGCTTTAGCTGAAGGTGAGTTTGTTATTGTTGAAAACGATGATGGCGACGAGGTGTTAGTCGCCCGTGCTGAAGGTGAGCTAAGGGCAGTAGTGAATGCTTGCTCGCACGATGGGCGGGGTTTTGAAGGTGGCTGTATAGAAGCTGGCCTGTTAATTTGCCCACGCCACGGTTCGCGTTTTTGCTTGCGTAGCGGCAAGGTGCTTACTCCACCGGCTTATAGCGATATAGAAACCTTTGAAGTGAAAGCGGAAGCTGGCCTTATTTTAGTGCAGGCTTAAGCCTTTTACGCCCAGTGGTTCTAGCTCAAACTGGTTGAATGCACCTGGGCTACTCACTAGCTTGAAAAGCTTGGCCTTTTCTACCCCTTGGCTATAGCTAATTTCAACCTTTTGCCCTTCTCGAAAGGGTAAAAGGGGCGTTATTAACCCAGCAGGAATGCCTAGCACTTGTAATTCTGGAATTAAAAACCCAGGCATAAAATCACGTTGCTCGCCTATTTTTATAATCGGTTTCACTGCGCAAGGCTGCATTCTACCGCCTAGACGCTCGATTCCCATTTGTAAGCCTTGTTGTACATCTTTCACCCACCTAATTAATCCGGCTTGCCAAGGGTCGCTGACGGCTTCTCTAAAAGCGACTAGCTCACCTGTTTTTAACAGAGGGACTTCTTCGCCCTGCCAAAAAATGCAGTAGCCGGTTGCGCTGGCGTTTACCTGGGTTAATGAATAAATAGGGTGACGCTTATTCAACTCTTCATCTAAAGAGGTGCTTAAATTGGTTTGCATTTCTACTAGCTGAATATGCCCATTACTGGTGTTTTCCCCAGCATCAAAGGCTGCAGACCAAGGGTCATCTTGGCTAGCAGTTATAAAGGGGTTGTCTTTAGGCTTTTCATTCAGGTTGCCGCCAGCAACTAGGCTTTCTAACGGGCGTTTGTTGTTCATGTGAAAATGTACGCTGCGTAAACCTAGTACCAGTTCTATGGGGTCGTTGGTTTCTATGCGTGGCGTTATACGGTCGTTAGCTTCGCCTAAGCAAGCGGCTAGGTGTTGGCTTAGGCGCTTACTGAGCTGAGACTTGGCTAAGTGAGTGTTTAAAGCGTCTATCAAAATACGGGTGTCTAAACTTAAGCCCCTGCCTTTGGGGTGGGTGTTTTTTTGAGGTGGCGTTGGTTTGGCATTTTGGGCATCTAGGCCGCTACGCTGGGGTATATATTGGTGTTCTGCGCTAATAATAAATAGCTGGTTAGGGTTATCTTCTGCTAGGCGGTTAAGCAAGGCAGCCGCTTCTGCTAAAAGCGGATAGACTAGGGTTACTTCATCACTGCGCAGGGTTTCTGCCTGAATAAGTGCTAGTAAAACAACCTGGAAATAAGCTTCTTCGCAGTTTTTTGGGCTGTTGGTTGTTAGGTTTTTATGTTGCAAACGGCTTTGGCAAGCAAGGTGGTAAAGTAGGTTTAGTTCTTGCCAGGTGTTAGCAGGTGCATTAACGCTGAGTAGGCAAGACCTTAAAATAAGCGCACTACTTTCTTTTAGGGCGTTGTAGAGGGCTTGTAATAAGCTGCGAGCTAAAATGGGTGGGGGTAATTGATCCCTTAATTTAAGCAGGTCATTTACAACTCGCTTATAGCCTTGGGCTAGCAGGTTTTGTAAGTTTTGTGCTAGGTCGCCTTCTTGTTCAAAATGGCTGCCTGTATCTAAACCTTGGGTAACTTGGTGAACAAGGGGTTGAATTAGGTTTAGCCATTCTAGGCGGCGTAGGGGTAAAAATTTAAGTTGATTAAACTCTTCCAAAAACTGGCTTAATGCTTGGCAACTGCCTTCTGGGTGGGCAAGGGGTAAGTTTTTGAGCCAGCTTTCCAAGGCTGCTAACTTTAACTCGCAACTGGTTAGCTGGTCTCGGTTAACTTCTGCAAGGTCAAAAAGTAACAGGCTCATGGGTGTTAGCTCCAAATGGGTTACCAGCTTTTTTACCACCCTAGGGGTGTTTTAGCAGGTTGGTTAGGGTATTCCCTTACAAGTTTAGGTACTAAAAAGCCGGGTAGTTCGGCTAGCAGCTCAGCATAAATCTGCCGAGCGCGTTTGTCATCTATTGCAAAGTGGGCAGCGCCTGCTACTGGGTCTAAAGTGTGAAGGTAGTAGGGTAGTATGCCTTGTTCAAATAGTTTTTCTGATAATTCTGCCAAAATGCTGGCTTGGTCATTTATACCCGCCAAAATAACGCTTTGGTTTAAGAGTAATACACCTGCTTGTTTTAGCCGTTGGAGTGATTCAACTAACTCTGCACCTATTTCTTGCGGGTGGTTAATGTGTACTACCAAAATCACTTTTAATCGGGTGGCTGTTATCCAGCTTAAAAACTCTGAGTTAATACGTGCAGGAATAACCACAGGCAAGCGGGTATGAATGCGTAGGCGTTTAAGCTGCGGCAAAGTTTCTAGTTGTTTAACTCTGGTTGCTAGGCGAGTGTCGGGGGTTGCTAAAGGGTCACCACCTGAAAGAATAACTTCATTTATTTTAGGGTGTTGTTTTAAATAATCTATAATTGCTTGGCTGGCGTGAGTGCTTAGGCTGTTTTCTGCATAAGGAAAATGGCGGCGAAAACAATAGCGGCAGTTAACTGCACAAGCGCCACTGGTGGTTAGTAGCACGCGTGAAGTGTACTTATGTATTAAACCAGGCAGGGGGTTATAAGACTTTTCTTGTAGGGGGTCACTAACGAAACCCGCTTGGGCTTGGCCTTCTGCACCTAGGGGTAGCACTTGCTGTAGTAGGGGGTCGAGTGGGTTGCCTGGTTGCATTAGTTGAATAAAGGCTTGGGGTACCAAGGTTTTAAAAAGTTGTTGGCCTTTTTCTAGCCCAGCAATACCCCCGGGTAGTTGTGTTGGGTTAATATTAAGCTGCTGGCAAAGTGTTAAGGGGTCGCGAACGGCCTGCTTTAGTTGCTCTGTCCAGTGGAGGGTTGCTAAGGTTTTGGGTATCATAAGTGATCGATTTTTTATGTCTGTCGTATATTAATTAATTTTAGAGATGGTATTTTATGGCGAATTACGCAACTAACGAATTTAAGGGTGGCCTCAAGTTTATGCTAGATGGCGACCCCTGCTCAATGTTAGATATAGAGCATATCAAACCTGGTAAGGGTCAGGCTTTTACTCGGGTAAAATTCCGCAACTTGAGCACTGGCCGTGTAGGTGAAAAAACCTTTAAAGTGGGTGAGAACGTAGAAGCTGCCGATGTAATGGATACCGATATGGAGTATCTCTACACCGATGGCGAATTTTGGCACTTTATGAAAACCGATGGCTCTTTCGAGCAGATAGGTGCTGATGCCAAGGCTTTAGGTGATACCAGTAAGTGGCTTAAAGAGCAGGAAGTTTACCTGGTTACTCTCTATAACGGTGCACCTATTTCTGTTACCGCACCTAACTTTATTGTTTTGCCTGTAGCAGAAACCGACCCAGGTCTTAAAGGTGATACGGCTCAGGGTGGCTCTAAGCCAGCTACCCTGCCAACTGGGGCGGTGGTGCGTGTACCTTTGTTTGTAAATGAAGGCGATTTGCTCAAAATTGATACGCGTACTGGCGAATACGTTAGCCGTGCGTAATTTATGCAATTAGCAATACTTAAAAAACGTGCCGAGCTGCTGAGTGCAACTCGGCATTTTTTTAATAGTCGTGGTGTATTAGAAGTTAATACGCCTGTGCTTGCACCTGCTGGTTCGACTGATCCGCTGCTAGATTCTTTTGTAACTCAGCTAGAAGGTGGTTCTACACCTTCACAGTTACTCTACCTACAAACTTCCCCAGAATTTTATATGAAGCGCTTGTTGGCTGAAGGCAGTGGCGCTATTTATCAGTTAGGGCCTTGCTTTCGTAATGGTGAATTAAGCCAGCGCCATAACCCAGAATTTTTAATGCTGGAATGGTATAGACCAGACTGGAAGTTATCCGAGTTAGAAGCTGAGTGTTGTGCTTTGTTTGATGAGTTATTAGGCGTGGCGAGTTACCAGCGTAGAACCTACCGAGAAGCGTTTATTGAGTTTGTAGGGCTAGACCCTTTTAAAACTTCTTTAGCTGAATTACGCCGAACTTGTGTGGCGGTTTCAGGTATAGATGCTGAGCAGCTAGATAGAGATGGCTGTTTAGACTTATTGCTGAGCCATAAACTAGAGCCAGCTTTAAAAAACTTAGGGCGGGTGATTCTTTATGAGTTTCCTGCCAGTCAAGCCGCTTTAGCACAAATTCACCAAGATGCTTACGGCAACCCTGTGGCCAGCCGTTTTGAACTTTATATTAACGGCTTAGAGCTAGCCAATGCTTACCAAGAGCTGACTTCTGCCAGCGAACAAGCCACTCGTTTTGAGGCAGATAATGCCCAGCGCCATGCTTTAGGTAAACCCCAGGTGACTGCCGATGCTAAGCTAGTCGCCGCCTTAGAAAAAGGCTTGCCAGATTGCAGCGGTATAGCGGTAGGTTTTGACCGATTGGTTATGCTAGCCTGCGACGCTGCCAGTTTAGATGAAGTGCAAACCTTTAGTGCTTATCGTTGGTAAAGCTAAATAAATCTGGCTAGTATTAATTTATAAGCTTAATGAGGAGTTTTGCTATGTCTGTAGAAACGCTTAATAGCTTGCGCTCACAAATTAAAACTCTGACAGAGCCAGAGTTAATTGAGTTAACTCGTGAATTAGTTATGCGCTTAGACAATTTTGATGCCGCATCAGTTGAACAAGCTTGGCTGAATGAAATAGATAGCAGGGTAAATAAAATAGAAAGTGGCGAAGCAAAGCTCTTGTCTCGCTATGAGTTTGAAACAAAAATGCAAGCGAAACTCAACTCTTACCAATGAGAAAAGTAAGAATATTAGAGGAAGCATCGCAAGAAGCTATTGAAGCTGCTAGCTGGTTTGAAAGTTCTTTACCTGGGTTAGGCGAAGAGTTTTTTAACAGTATTAAAAAAGGGATAGATGTTATTGAAGAAAATATACTACCCTTATCCCCTCTGCCTTATGCCAGTAACTCAAAAGTAAAAAGATTGGTTCTAGATAGATTTCCTTATTCAATTATTGCACTAGAAACCTCAGATGAGGTTATCCTAGTCGCTTTTGCTCATCACTCTAGAAAGCCAGAGTACTGGAAAAATAGAAAGCTATTTTAGCTAAATAAAATCATTAGCTGCTTAGTGTTTTGGTGTGGAAATGTTAGTTATAGCCTTTTAAGACTTAGGATAGATTATGGATTCAGCCACTTATCACCGTTTTGTAGAAATTCCTTTTTCCTTGTTAAAGGCTGACACCTTAGATGCTTTACTAGAGGTGTTTGTAACCCGCCAAGGCTACGATACAACGACCGAGCAAGGTATTTTAAGCTGGACAGAGCAGCTTAAAAAACAATTAAATAAAGGTGAGCTAGTGATTTTGCATGATATAGAAACCGAAACCACTGAAGTAATGACCCTGGAGCAGGCAAAAAAATTTTCCAGCGGTTTAGATTTAGAGGATTAGAAATGACTGAATTTGCCCATAAGTTTTCTGAGCAAGCTGGTATTAATAGCCTAATGGACGACTTAGGTAAGGCGCTGGCTGGCGATGAGCCAATGATTATGATGGGTGGTGGTAACCCGGGCCATTTGGCGTCTGTACAAGAACGCTTGCGTGAAGAACTATTAGCCATAGCCAATGACCCTGCTGCTTTTCAGCGTTTGGTGGGTCAATACGATGCGCCTCAGGGTGAAGCAACTTTTATTAGAGCCTTGGTAGATTTACTCAATGCAACCTACGACTGGGGCTTAACACCAGAAAATATTGCTTTAACCAATGGCAGCCAAGCCGCATTTTTTATGCTGTTTAATTTGTTTGCTGGGCCTTTACAAGCGGGTGGCAAAAAACAAATTTTATTACCCCTAGCGCCTGAATATTTAGGCTATGCCGATGCTGGTTTAGGGCCAGATACTTTTCGTAGTGTTAAGCCTGTTATTGAAGACTTGGGCGATCATACATTTAAGTACCGAGTCGATTTTGAAAAACTAGAACTAGATGAGCAGGTGGGGGCTATTTGTGTTTCTCGCCCAACCAACCCAACGGGTAATGTACTAACAGATGAAGAAGTAAAAAAGCTGCATAAACTAGCGGGTGAGTGGAATATTCCGTTAATTTTGGACGGTGCTTATGGTAGCCCTTTTCCAGAATTAATTTATACAGAAGTAACACCCTTTTGGGATGAGCAGGTGGTTTTGTGTTTAAGTCTGTCTAAGCTAGGTTTGCCTGCGGTGCGTACGGGTATCGTTATTGCTAAGGCTGAAATCATTCGTGCCTTAAGTGGTGCTAACGCCATCATTAACCTAGCAACGGGTAGTTTTGGCCCACAACTGGTTGAGCCACTGGTTAAAAGTGGTGAGATTCTAAGCCTAAGTCGTGAAGAGGTACGCCCTTGGTACCAAGCTAAAATGCACAAGGCTAGGGCTGTACTAAAAGAGGCTTTAGCTGAAGATTGCCCTTGGTATGTGCATCAGCCAGAGGGTGCTATGTTTTTATGGCTGTGGTTTCCTGATTTGCCCATTTCTAGCTATGAGCTTTACTTGCGCTTGAAAGCTAGGGGTGTATTGGTGGTTTCTGGGCATTACTTCTTTCCGGGCATGGAAGATGAGGGTGACTGGCCACACCGCCATGAATGCCTGAGAGTCACCTACTCACAAGACGATGAGCAGGTAGCCGCTGGCATAAGAATTATTGCTGAAGAAGTTAAGCAGGCGTTTGCAAACGCAAGTGTTTAAGCCCTTGTTGATACATTTGCCAAGCAAGGATGCCGGCAAGTAAATTCCCCACCAAAGCCCCTGTAAACAAGCTGTTTATACCACCTAAATAAGCACCTGCCCATAAAAAGGGTAGGTAGCAAACAAATAAGCGAAAAATCGAAATGATTAAAGCTCTTAGGGGTAAGCCGAGTGCGTTGCTGGCAGAAACCATAAGAATACAAACCCCCAGCCCTGAATAGCTAAAGGGTAGCTTTAGTAGGTAATCCATTACTAGGGTTGAAACTTCTACATCTTTAGTTAGTAACTGAGTTAAAGGTTTGCTTAAGGCTAACCAAATAATAGCTATGGCTAGTTGCCAAATAATAATAAAGCGAACTGCTATACGAATGAGTGCCTCTATGGCTTGCCAATCTTTAGCGCCTGCAAAGCGACCTAGTAGCGGTGGTAAAGACATGGTGAGTGCAAGCACTATCACCAAAGAAAACATTTCTAAACGAGCACCTAAGCCCCAAGCGGCAACGGCAGCAACACCAAAGCTGGCCACTAAGCCTGTGGCTAAAAGTGCAGCGACAGCGGGCATTAGCTGGCTAAGTGCTGCAGGACCTGCCATTGCAAACAGGCCGCGAACTTCTGCCAGGCGGTTTAGGTTTATAAAATTCAAGCTAATTAGGTTTCTTTTCCTTAGGCGTGGAAAGGTAAAAAAACCACCCACAGAAAAAGCTGCCACGGTTGCCCAAGCTGCGCCATTTAAACCCCAGCCAAAAGTAAAAATGAAGAGTGGATCTAAAATTAGATTTAGGCTGCTAACCAGCACCATCATTAAGCCTGTAAAGCGAGTGTCACCATTGGCGCGGTGTTGGCTATAACCTAAATAGACCACGGCACCTAACCAAGCGCTTAACAACCAAGGTAACCAGTAGCTTTCAATAATGGATTTTAGGCTTTCATCAGCACCTAAAAAGTTTAAAATTAAATGCCTAGAAAACCAAACTGCTAAACTAAGTAGGGCTAACAGGCTAGTGCCAATCACTAAAATTAAGCCGCCTTGCTGTTTGGCACGCTCTGGATTACCTGCTCCTAAAGTGCGCGAAATAATAGCAGTGGTGGCTATGCCTAAACCTATTTGTAAGCCAATAATGATTTGATGTACGGGGAGGGTGAAACCTAGTGCTGCTAAAGGGTCTATGCCTAAAATGGCGATCCAAGCTGCATCTACTAGCTGATAACTCATTAAAGCTAATACACCAAACAGCATGGGCCAGGTCATTTGAAAAAGGGTTTTCCCTAACCCTTGTTCTTTTATTAGGCTAGTGTTCATACCTAGTTTTGCAGCTCTGCCACCCACTCCAACATGGTTTTATGCATGGCGGGGTTAGGTGCTTCCATAAAGACGATAGTGAAATGGTCTGGATGCTCGGTAATACCTATGGAACGTGGACGTGGTGCCATAGCAGTAGGGCTAGGTAGTTTAATGCCAAAACAGAAGATGATTTGCTTGGCGGCTAGAATATTCTCAGCTATTTCACCTTCTGGCAGGGAGCTGGTATGCGCATAGTGATCAAACTCAGCAATTTTCATTGCCAGGGGGTTGCTGTCAACCTTCTCACTAAAGAAGTTTAGAAAATCATCCACATTTTTAAAGGCTGTGTTGGCTTTTAAAATTTCTACCTGGTGGGTGGGGTACTTGTCTAAAAAATTAGTAAATTGCATGATTTAAATTCCTGAGTGTTTTAGTAGTGCATCTATGTTTGGCTCACGACCACGGAAATCTATAAATAGTTGCATGGCATCTTGTGAGCCGCCTTTTTCTAAAATATTTGTACAAAAGCTAAGGCCTATTTCTGAATCTAAAATACTTTTACCTTTTACATTGCTGGCTTCTTCAAACGCACTGAAAGCATCGGCAGATAGTACTTCAGCCCATTTGTAGCTGTAATAACCCGCAGCATAACCACCAGCAAAAATATGTGCAAAACCGTTTTGGAAGCGGTTGAAGCTGGAGGTGGGTACAACGCTTACGGCTTGGCGAACTTGATCAAGCAGGGCTTGAATCTCGGCTGCTTTGGGTTGCTTGAGTTCTAGGTGTAAGCGGAAGTCGAATAAAGAAAATTCTAGCTGGCGCACCATTTGCATAGCTGACTGAAAGTTTTTTGCCGCCAGCATTTTGTCGAACATGGCTTGGGGCAGGGTTTCGCCTGTTTCTACATGAGCTGTCATTAGGTCTAGCCCTTCTCTTTCCCAGCAGAAGTTTTCCATAAATTGGCTGGGGAGTTCTACTGCATCCCAAGCAACGCCGTTAATACCGGAAACATCGGCCACTTCTACCTGAGTTAGCATATGGTGTAAGCCATGCCCAAACTCATGGAAAAGAGTAGTGACTTCATTGTGGGTTAGCAGGCTAGGCTGTTCGCCAACTGGGGGTGTGAAATTACAGGTTAAGTAGGCAACGGGTAGCTGAATTGCATTTTGTGCTGTGCGGCGGCGATCACGGCAGACATCCATCCAAGCACCACCACGTTTACCTTCTCTGGCGTAGAGGTCTAAGTAAAACCCTGCAATTTGTTCACCCTTGCGTAGTACTTGGTAATAATGGGCATCGGTGTGCCAGCTGCTGACTTGTGGGTCTTGTTTAAATTCAACATCAAATAGCTGACCTGCAACTTTAAATAAGCCTTGGGTTACTTTGTTGGCCGGAAACCAAGGGCGCAGTTCTTCTTGACTAAGGGCGTAGCGTTCTAAGCGAAGTTTTTCTGAATAATAGCCTACATCCCAAGGCTCTAAGTTATTCACACCCTGTTGCTGGGCAAAGTTAGCTAATTCAGTAAATTCTTTTTTAGCTTGGGGGTGGGCTTTGCTGGCTAGGTTGTTTAAGAAGTCCATCACTTCTTCTGGGCTGCGAGCCATTTTCTTTTCTACAGACAGGTGGGCGTAGGATGCAAAGCCGAGCAGCTGCGCTTTTTCTTCTTTAAGCGCTAAAATTTCTTCCATTAAAGGGGCGTTATCAAAGCTGGTATTTTCTGCTTGGTCTGAAGCGCGGGTAACAAAGGCGGTATAAACTTCTTGGCGCAGTTCACGGTTATCGGCATAGGTCATAACTGGCTGAAAGCTAGGGAAATCTAGAGTGAATAGCCAGCCGGTTAAGTCTTTTTCTTTAGCTGCTGCCGCTGCCGACTCTTTGGCTGATTCAGGTAAACCAGCTAGTTGGTTTTCATCGGTGACTAGCTTAGTCCAGGCTTGGGTAGCATCTAATAGGTTGTTAGAAAATTGGTTGCTCAACTCTGATAAGCGTTGCTGAATTTGTGCAAAGCGTTGTTTTTTTGCTTCGGGTAAATCGACACCGCTTAAACGAAAATCTCTAAGAGCATTATCGAGCATTTTCTTCTGAGCCGAGTTTAGGTTGGCTTCAGGGTTATTGGCTAGTGCTTGGTAGGCTTTAAATAATTCTGGGTTTTGGTTAAACCAAGTGGCATATTCTGAAAGCTTAGGCAAGCAAGCCTGGTAGGCTTCACGTAACTCTGGGCTGTTTTTTACGCTATTTAAATGGCTAACGGGTGACCAGCTTCTAGCTAGGCGGTCGCCAGCTTCTTCTAAAGGGGTGATAAGTGACGACCAAGTGAGGTTATTATTTGCTAGTGCAGCTTTAAGCGTGGCTTCTACGGTGGCTTTGTTTTCGTCTAGTAGCTGGTCTAGCGCGGGAACTATGTGTTCTGGTTGAATTTTATCAAAAGCGGGTAAATCAGTGATATTCAGTAAAGGATTACTGGCGGTCATAAAAAACTCCGTAGAAAATAACTGGCTAGCTAAAAGATATGAGGGCTAAGGGTAGGAGTTTCAACTTAATCTTAAGCCACGGATAACACGGATAATTTTGAATAAATCATTTTACAGTCTACTAGCTAGTAACTAAGGTAAACTAGTGATTATTACTTAAACCAGATTTTGGAAGTTTTCAATGACCATAAGAAGTTATCAAGGGGTTATCCCTAAGCTGGCTAAAGATGTTTTTGTTGACCCAACTGCTGTAGTTATTGGTGATGTTGAATTGGGTGAAGGTGCTTCGGTTTGGCCTATGGCGGTGGTGCGTGGTGATATGCACAGAATTCGTATTGGTAAAGCAACCAGCGTGCAAGATGGAGCGGTTTTGCATATTACCCATGCCAGTGATTTTAACCCAGATGGCTTTCCACTGATTATTGGTGAAGAAGTTACCATTGGTCATAAGGCAATTTTGCACGGTTGTACTTTGGGCAATAGAATTTTAGTAGGCATGGGTGCAATTGTTATGGACGGTGCAACCGTGGAAGATGAAGTAATTATTGCGGCAGGTGCTTTAGTGCCGCCGGGTAAAACTTTGCCTAGTGGTTATGTTTATGCGGGAAACCCGGCTCGTCAGATGCGTGAAATCACTGAAAAAGAGCGGGCTTTCTTTAGTTATTCTGCAGCTAATTATGTGCCTTTGCAGGCCAAGCACCGTGCAGAAAACTGGGAAGCTTAACAATGACTAGAGATAAACCTTTGTCTTTTAATCAGCGATTACGTGCTCTAAGCCCTTGGCAACAATTGGTTTTTATAACTGTTTTGGCTCAACGTAGCGCAATTAATTATCAGTTATTTTGTGAAGCGGTAGATTTTGGTGAACCGACAGCTTTAAATAAGTTGTTAGGTTTATTGTGGGAAAGCCAGTTATCTAAAGAAGCAAAAATTAATTGGGCTGTGCAACAAGAAAAACTATCTGAGTTACAGCCTGACCCAGAGGCTTATGATGTTTATGGCGTTTACCCTGCCTTAGATGCTGCTATGGCAGTGGAACTAGCTATTGAACAAGCTTTGCAAGCTGATGCAGAAAACACCATTCGAGCCAGTAAATTATCGCGCTCTACTGTTCGCCAGTTTTTAATAAAGCAGTTACCAGAAGCCTTTGATGAAGAGCAAGAAAGCATCTGGTTAAGGGCTCAGCCTTTAATGGATGACGAAAATGCTTTTCAAGATGAGCTGTTAGCACAGGTTACTTCGGCTAGTTCTCCACACCCTGTATTGATGCGCCAGTTACGTGATTTGGCATATAATCAAGGCTTTAGTAATTTAGGCATAAGTTTGGATTAATAGCTTTACAGCTTTTATACAGTTTTTGCTTGGTGTTTAAGTTAGTCTAGTGAGTGTTTTGCCGCTAGACTCACAACGGCTATATAAGATTAGTATTTCAGGGAGTAAATTATGCGTTTTAGTGCCTTGTTGGTTGTGTTGGCTCTAGGGTTGTTTGCCTTGCCTTCTGGTGTGGTGGCTGAAGATGAAGTGAGCTTGTCCGATACGTTCTATGTTCCTTTGCAGCCTGCTTTTGTTACCAATTATGGTGGGCCTGGTCGTTTAAAGTATTTAAAAGCAGACATTACCTTAATGGTGCAAGGGCTGGAGGCTCAACAAATTGTTGAGCAGCAATTAGCCTTAGTGCGCAATACAATTGTATTTATCTTGTCGCGACAAAATGAAAACAATGTGGTGACTTCTGCAGGGCAGGAGCGGATACGTCAGCAGCTATTGCAAGGCTTGCATGATGCTTTTACTCGTGAGGTAGGCGTACCGCTGATTGAAGAGGTTTTGTTTACTAACTTTATTTACCAGAACTAGCTTTGAGTAAAACACGGTTTAACGCTTACTTAATGGCTGTTAAACCGTGTTATTTATTAGCTGGTAAAACGCATCGAAAGGTCTAGGCTTTGAATGTCTTTGGTGAAAATACCTAAGGAAATATAGTCTACCCCTGTTTCTGCCATTGCAACTAAGCTGCGCTTGTTTATGCCGCCACTGGCTTCTAGCTTGGCTTTTCCTTGAGTAAGTTTAACTGCCTTTCGAGTTTCTTCTAAAGAAAACTCATCCAGCATTATCCAATCTGCACCCGCGGCTAGGGCTTGGTCTAGCTCGTCAAATGTTTCTACTTCTACCTCGACAGATTTGCCAGGCGCTAACTTTTGCGCTGCTGCAACGGCTTTAGCAATGCTACCTGCAGCAGCTATGTGGTTTTCTTTAATTAAAAAAGCATCGTATAAGCCTAGGCGGTGGTTAAAGCAGCCACCGCAGGTAACTGCGTACTTCTGTGCTAAGCGTAATCCTGGCAGAGTTTTGCGTGTATCGAGCAGGCGAACTTGGGTGTGAGCAACTAGGTCTGCGTATTCACGGCAACGGGTGGCGGTGGCTGACAAGGTTTGTACAAAGTTTAAGGCAGTGCGTTCGCCAGTTAAAAGTGCGCGAGCTGGCCCTTCAAGCCTGAATAGGGTTTGACCAGCAACCACTCTCTCACCTTCTTTAACCAACATAGCTACAAATACTCGTGTATCTATTTGTCGGAAAACCTCTTTAACCCAAGGGCCGCCGCTAAACACGCCAGCTTCTCTAGTTATAACTCTCGCTTGGTTAGTGCGCTCGGCGGGAATTAGCTGTGCAGTAATGTCGCCACTACCTAGGTCTTCTGCTAGTGCTTGGGCAACGTCTTGTTGAATTTGTGCTGGGTTTGGTGGTGTTAAAGGCTGAATGGATAAGGGCATGCTGAATAGGCTCCGCAGATTTCTTAATTGCTAAATTTTAGGCATTATAGGGTGATAAGTCATTCAGTGTTAAGGGTAGAGTTAAGTTAGATGCAGATTAAAAACCATTGGTTGGTCGAGGCTAGGGCTTGTCCTTCACCTTTTTTTAATGAACGCCCGAATAACGAACTAAGCCTTTTAGTGATTCATAATATTGCTTTGCCACCTTTAACCTATGGGGGTAGGGCAATTGAGCAGCTGTTCACTGGCAGTTTACCCTTAGATGAACACCCCTACTTTGAAGGCTTGGAAGGGATTAAAGTTTCTGCACACTTACTTATTCGTCGTACAGGTGAACTGGTACAGTTTGTAGCTTTTGATAAACGGGCTTGGCATGCGGGTGTATCTAACTATGCTGGGCGAGTGGAATGTAATGATTTTTCAGTTGGTATAGAGTTAGAGGGTTCAGATAATCAACCCTATACTGAGAAGCAATACCAACAGTTAACACTGGTCACCAAGGCATTAATAGACCATTATCCATTATTAACTAAAGACCGTATTTGTGGGCACGATGCAATTGCACCAGGAAGAAAAACAGACCCAGGCAGCGCATTTAACTGGTTAAGTTATCAACAAAGCTTGTAAGTCTTGAGTGGCTTTTATTAGGAGTTATCGATGAAGTTTTTTGTAATGCTGGCGGTACTTCTGCTGCGTAATTTTTATGGACAAAAATTAACTCAGCCAATAGATAAAGCATTTGGCGGTTGGCAAGCTTACATTGCAAAGCGTCTTAAACAAGACTTGGGTTCTTCTGCGGTATTTTTATTAAGCTGCATGCCTTGGGTTTTGCTTTTGTGGTTGCTGCTTTGGTGGTTAGATGGTGTGTATTGGTCTTTGCCTGTCTTGGGCTTGCACTTGCTAGTAGTTTTTTATGCTTTGGGTAGACGCTGTGATTTAGTTTGGGTGAGTCGCTATATGACTGCTTGGCGGCAAGCAGACTTTGAAGCAGCTGGTTATTATGCAGCTGAAATTTTAGATGAACCTATTAGCGATATTAGTGATAGAGAGCTGCATGCTAGAGTGGTTTCTCGTCTGGTGGTCTTTGCTTTCGATCGTTTATTTTTAGTTTTATTTTGGTATTTGCTGCTGGGGCCAGTGGGGGCTTTATTAGCACGTTTGTCTGAGCAGGCGATTACTAATGCACGGCATCAAGCTAATCAGTTGACTGTTCAAGAAGGTGAGTTGTTAACTTGTTGTGATGAGCAGGTTATTCGTTTCCAACAGGTGATGCATTGGCCGGCCGCAAGATTAATGGGGCTTACACTTGCTGTAACAGGGAAGCCTTGGTTAGGCTTGCGCCAGTTTGTAGTTGATATATTTCGCTGGAAGCTTTCTACGGAAGTTTTTTTGAATCGCCAATTAATGGCTGGTTATGGCTGGTTATGTCGAACAGAAGATGCATCTACGGTTGATCAGCGCCCAGTAATGATGACAGAAGCTGCCGATATGGAAATGGCTAACTTAAGAGAAAGGGTGTGGCGCTCCTTAGCAGTGTGGGTTGCAGTGACTGCGCTGGGTGTTATTTTCTGGTTTTAATACTTGTCAAAAGTAGTATTCTTAGGTTAGGGCTTTTTTTTACTTAGTTTTGTAGTAAAATTACAGGAATTGGCTAGCTGGTTGATTTACAGTTAAATCCTTTAGAAACAAGTTATTGTATGGTGCGATGCAGCAAATTCTTTAAATTATCAACCTGTTTAAGCTGCTTAGCCTAGTGGTGACTCGCTAGTCACATCAAATTTATTGGGCCTGATGCTAGAAAGCTGTAGTCAGGCTACATTTACTGTTAGTTCTAATGAATATAAGTGGAGAAATTATATGAATCAGGAGGTTAAAGACCTGGATCCAGTTGAAACTCAAGAGTGGTTAGATTCGCTGGACTCGGTATTAACGAACGAAGGTGAGGAGCGTGGTAAGTTTTTACTAACGCAATTAACCGAGCGGATGCGCCGTGATGGTTCTCAACTACCCTTTTCTATTACCACTCCCCATCGCAACACTATTCCTGTATCACATGAAGCACGTATGCCTGGCGATGTGTATATGGAGCGTAAAATTCGTTCTTTAATTCGCTGGAATGCGATGGCGATGGTGATGCGTGCTAACCGCTCTAACTCTGGTATTGGCGGCCATATCTCTAGCTTTATGTCTAGCGCCACTCTTTATGATGTGGGCTTTAACTATTTCTTTCGCGCACCTAAAGATGACTTTGAGGGCGACTTAATTTACTTCCAAGGCCATAGTGCGCCGGGTATTTATGCGCGTTCTTTTTTAGAAGGGCGCTTAACAGAAGAGCAGTTAGATAACTTTCGCCAAGAAGTCGATGGCAAGGGTATTTCATCTTATCCACACCCTTGGTTAATGCCTGAATACTGGCAGTTTCCTACCGTTTCTATGGGCTTGGGTCCAATTCAAGCTATTTACCAAGCTAGGGTAATGAAGTACCTAGACTCGCGTGAGCAAAAAGAAATTAAAGACCGCAAAATTTGGTGCTTTATGGGCGACGGTGAGTGTGATGAGCCTGAATCTTTAGGTGCTATTTCTCTTGCGGGTCGTGAAAACTACGATAACTTAATTTTTGTAGTGAACTGTAACTTGCAGCGCCTTGATGGCCCAGTGCGTGGTAATGGTCGCATCATGAAAGAACTGGAAGGCGTGTTCCGTGGTGCTGGCTGGAACGTTATTAAAGTGGTTTGGGGTCGTCATTGGGATCCGCTGTTTGAAAAAGACACCAAGGGCTTAATGCAAAAGCGCATGGATGAAGCAGTGGACGGCGAATACCAAAACTATAAGGCCAGCGGTGGTGCTTATACGCGTGAACACTTTTTTGGTGCTGATCCAGAGCTGAAAAAGATGGTAGATGATTTATCTGATGAAGATATTTATGGTTTAAACCGTGGTGGTCATGATCCTTACAAGGTTTATGCCGCTTACCATGAGGCAGTACACAATGCTAATGGCCGTCCAACAGTCATTTTGGCGCATACGGTTAAAGGCTATGGAACAGGCGATGATGGTGAGGCGAAAAACGATACTCACTCGGTTAAATCACTGGAAATGGAAACACTAAAGAAATTCCGTGATCGTTTTGGCATTCCTTTAAATGATAAACAGCTTGAAGACGTACCTTTTTATAAGCCAGAAGATGATAGCCCAGAGATGCGCTATATGCATCGTGCGCGTGAAGCTTTAAATGGTTTTGTGCCTTCACGCCGTGCAGATTTTGAAGCTTTAAAAGTACCTGCCTTAGATGACAAAACCTATGCTGCCATGTTGCAGGGAAGTAAAGGGCGTGAGATTTCGTCGACTATGGCTTTTGTACGAATTTTAACTGGCTTAACCAAAGATAAAGAAATGGGTCACCGAGTAGTGCCTATCGTGCCAGATGAAGCACGTACTTTTGGTATGGAAGGCATGTTCCGCCAGCTGGGTATTTATGCCGCTAAAGGCCAAAAGTACAAGCCTGAAGATTCTGGGCAAATTATGTACTACAAGGAAGATAAAAAAGGTCAAATGCTAGAAGAGGGTATTACTGAGGCAGGTGCTATGTCGGCTTGGATGGCAGCAGCCACCAGTTACAGCAACCATAACTATACGCTAGTGCCTTTCTATATTTACTACTCTATGTTTGGTTTTCAGCGCATTGGTGATTTAGCTTGGGCAGCGGGCGACTTGCAAGCACGCGGCTTTATGGTGGGTGGTACAGCTGGCCGTACAACCTTGAACGGTGAAGGTTTACAACACCAAGATGGCCATAGCCATTTACAAGCAGCGACCATTCCAAATTGCCATACTTACGATCCTACTTACAGCTATGAGTTGGCAGTGATTATTCAAGACGGTATGCGCCGTATGTATGAAGCCAAAGAAAACTGCTTCTACTATATTACGGTAATGAACGAGAACTATGTTCACCCAGAAATGCCAGACCGTGAAGGCATTGCTGAGCAGATTATTAAAGGTATGTACCTGCTTAAAGAAGGCGGCAAAGCTAAGCAAAAAGTACAGCTTTTAGGTTCGGGCACAATTTTATGTGAAGTTGAAAAAGCCGCTGAATTACTAAAAGCAGATTGGGGTGTAGAAGCAGACGTTTGGAGCGCAACTAGCTTTAATGAGCTGCGCCGTGATGCATTGCAGGTTGAACGACACAACTTCTTAAACCCAGAAACTGAACCGAAAAAAGCCTTTATTACTCAGCAGCTAGAAGGTCGTGAGGGTCCGGTCATTGCCGCGACAGATTACATGAAGCTTTATGCTGACCAAGTACGTGCTTGGGTACCTTCTGATTATAAAGTGCTAGGTACTGATGGCTTTGGCCGTTCTGATACGCGTGAAAAGCTACGTTATTTCTTTGAGGTGGATCGTTATTTTGTTGTGGTGGCAGCACTTAAAGCCTTGGCTGATCGTGGAGAGCTTCCTGTAAAAACGGTGAGTGATGCTATGGCTAAGTACGGGATAGACGCTAATAAATCTGATCCCTTGTATTGCTAATGACTAATTGCAAAGTAACGATCGCAACCCAGTTCAGGAGATAAGCTTTGAGTAACGAAACTATTAAACTGCCTGATATCGGCAGCAGTGATGAAGTTGAAGTCATTGAAATCAGTGTTCAGGTGGGTGACTCAATAGAGGTAGAAACCACGTTAATTGTGCTGGAGTCTGATAAAGCCAGCATGGATATTCCTAGCCCTGTAGCAGGGGTAGTAACCAAGGTTTTAATTAACGAAGGTGACAAGGTTAAAGAAGGTAGCCCTATTTTTGAGGTGGAACTAGAAGGCGCTGCCACCTCTGAAACTGAAGAAGCCAAGGAAACTGAGGTGGCTGCAGAACCAGAGCCGGTGATTGCAGCGGCTGAACCTGAGTCATCTTCAGTTGAAGAAGCACCAGCGAGTGTAGGCCGACAAGAGGTTCGTGTACCTGATATTGGTAGTAGCGAAGCAGTCGAAATAGTTGAGGTGTCGGTCAGTGTGGGTGATCAGTTAGCTGTTGAAGATGGGCTGATTACTTTAGAAACCGATAAAGCTTCTATGGATGTGCCTAGCCCTTATGCGGGTAAGCTAGTAGAGTTGAGTGTTAAAGAGGGCGATAAAGTTGCTGAAGGCGACTTAATTGGCTATATCGAAGTGGTAGGTGCTGTTGCTCTCCAGGCTGAAGCTCAGCCTCAAAGTTCTGCACCAGCTGCTAGTCAACCAGCTACTCCAGCTGCCGCACCTGCAGCTAGTGCTTCAGCTCCCTTAGCTAGTCAGCCCGAAGTAGCTAGTGGCGCTGTAACCACGGGTAAAGTTCATGCAGGGCCTGCGGTACGCTTATTGGCGCGTGAGCTGGGTGTAGATTTAACCCAGGTGGTTGGCTCTGCACGCAAGGGTCGTATTGTAAAAGAAGATTTGCAGAACTTTGTTAAGCAGGTCATGCAGCAAACCAAAGCAACCAGCGGTACGGTTGCCGCAGGTGGTGCTGGTATTCCGCCTATTCCACAACAAGACTTTAGCCAGTTTGGAAAAGTGGAAGAAAAGCCCATGGGGCGCTTACTAAAAGCAGGTGCGGTTAACTTGCACCGCTCCTGGTTAAATGTGCCGCATGTCACTCAGTTTGATGAAGCGGACATTACGGACTTAGAAGCCTTCCGTAAATCCATGAAAGCTGAAGCTGAAAAGCAAGGTGCTCGCTTAACACCCCTGCCCTTTATGATTAAAGCCTGTGCTTTGGCACTTAAGGCCTTCCCACAATTTAATGTGTCTTTAGGGGGCGCTGGCGATACATTAATTTGGAAAGAGTATGTCAACATAGGTTTTGCTGTTGATACGCCTGATGGGCTGTTGGTTGTTGTCGTAAAAGATGCAGACAAGAAAAGTGTTTATGAGTTAGCTAGAGAGTCTTCTGAATTAGCGGCTAAAGCACAAAATAAACAGCTTAAAGGCGATGATATGAAAGGTGGCTGTTTCACCATTTCATCCTTAGGTTCTATTGGCGGTACGGCTTTTACACCTATCGTTAATGCGCCTGAGGTAGCTATTTTGGGTGTGTCTAAAGCAAGTATGAAGCCAGTTTGGGACGGTAAAGCTTTTTTACCTCGCTTAATGCTGCCTTTGTCCTTGTCTTACGATCACCGAGCCATTAATGGTGCAGATGCTGCTCGTTTTACTGCCTACCTTGCTCAGCAGCTAAGCGATATACGCAAAATGCTGCTTTAGTCTAGGTTGCTGTTTTAAAAGTGTTTTTCTAAAAGATAAAAACTTCCGTTACCCACGGAAGTTTTTATTTACACAATTAATTTAAACATACGTTTGATTTCTTTGTTAGTTCAGTTATGGTTAGCTAAAGGTTCCAATAAAAATAACAGCTACCTTGCAGAGGGCTGAACAATGTTAAAAACATTCTTAAAGCCGGGCATGGCATTTATGAATCGCCTGGTTTACTTCCAAAAATTTACCTTAATTGCGCTATTGTTTTTATTGCCACTCATCGTATTAAGTGGCGTACAAACTAAGCAGTTTTGGAACGATTTACGTCAACTACAGCTAGAGCGAGATGGCTTGTCTTTACAAGCCGATGTGTTGCAGCTGATTGCTGTATCTGAGGAATATCGCGATTATGCTGCTTTGGCTGATAGCCGTGAAACGCCTGAGTTACGACAAGAGATTAACTTGTTGGCTAACCAATGGTTAGAGCGATTTAATAAACTAGAGCAAACAGCTAACTTTAAACTAGCTGACTCTAACCTTGAGTCGGCTTTAACTAAGTTAAAGGCGCAGGCCGAACGTTTATTTAAGCCTCAATCTAGGCAGGGCAATGTGAGTATGGCGCTCATGCACTACCAGCCCTTGGTAAAACAAACCACTGACTTATTACAGATTTTACGTCAAAGCAGTGATTTGATTAGAGATTCGCGCACTGAAGTGCAGCTCTTGCAGTTGTTGCTTAATACTCAGCTGCCAGACCTTTTAGCGAGTGTTGGTCAGGGTCGTAACTATGGCAGCCAAGTGTTGCTTCAAGCTTATATGGACTCCATTAGCAGTACAGAGTTAGAAAGTGCTTTAGATCAGCTTAATCGTCAAAAACAAAGCTGGCAGCTAACCTTGAGTAGTCTTGAAGCGCGTTCCACTGAATTAGCTAAGGAGTTACAACCCTTAAGTGAGCAAGTTGCTTTAGCTTTAGATAATTTTCAATTCAGCCTGGAAGACAAGGTTCTTTTTGCTTCAAGTTTTGATAGCGGCTGGTCTGGATTTTATGCTGAAAGCCTAAAGGCTCAAAAAGAAATTTTAAGTGTAGGCCAACAGTTTATTCAGCGTTCAGATGTGTATTTACAGGCTGCAGAAATTGAACAAGAAAAACGCTTGTGGATTTTAGGTATTCTGTTGTTTTTGCAAGTAGCTGTTATAGGTTATTTGTATTCTTGCTTTTATGTTTCTATTCACACCAATATGCAGCGCCTTCTTAAAAGTGTTGAGCTTTTAGCCGATGGTGACTTACGCGTAGCACCTAAAACCGCAAGCTGTGATGAAACTGGGATACTAACCCAAGCTTTTGCAAGCATGGCAGAAAAGATGCGAGTGTTGGTGTTCACAGTTAGGGGCAGTGCAGAGCAGGTAACCCAACAGGCTAACCTAGTAGCGGTTTCAGCAGGACAAGCTCAGCAAACCAGTGGCATACAGCAGCAAGAAACTGAGCTGGTAGCTAGCTCTATGAATGAGATGAGTGCTACAGCAACAGAGGTTGCTGAACATGCAGCCGATGCGGCAACTAGAGCAGGTGAAGCGAGATTACAAGCAGAACAAAGCCAAGGTTTGTCAGATGAAATGAGTGATCGAATGCAGCGTTTGGCAGGTTCATTACAAGATGCTGCTAATGCGGGTAAGTCTTTAGTTGAGCGGAGTGCTCGTATTGGTAGCGCTTTAGAGGTTATACAAGGCATAGCTGAACAAACCAATTTATTGGCTTTAAATGCTGCTATTGAAGCAGCTAGAGCAGGTGATGCCGGTCGGGGTTTTGCAGTTGTGGCCGATGAAGTGCGGTCATTGGCTAGCCGTACACAAGATTCGACACATGAAATCGCTGAAATCATTACGGATTTGCATCAAGGGGTGGCGAGTGTCGTCGGGCATATTGAAAAAAGCCATGAAAGAGCAGAGCTAACGGCTGAGCAATCTCAGCAAGTGAGTGAAACTTTAAGTCATATTTTGCAAGCAGTTCAGCAAATTGATGCTAAGAATCAACAAATAGCCACAGCCGCAGAGCAGCAGTCCTCAGTAGCAGCAGAAATAGATGCAAACTTAAGTCGTATTCGTGATGGTGCAGACGAGAGTGCCCAGGGTGCTGAGTCTACGGCTAGTTCAAGTCAGGCTTTAGCCAGCACTACCGAACAATTGCAACAAGGTATTAGTGTTTTTCAGGTAGATTAAACGCTTTGGCTTGCTTATAAAGTGTCTTTATTACGCCTAGAGTATTAGTCCTCGGAGCTTGTCAGCTTCGGGGACAGCATGTATTGTCTTATCTTTCAAAATTACCCAACTTTTTCCTATTACAAACTCATAATAAAATATTGAAGGAGACCTACATGCGTCTGATTCTATTAGGAGCACCTGGTGCTGGTAAAGGCACACAAGCTCAATACATCTGTGAGAAATTTGGTATTCCTCAGATTTCTACAGGTGATATGTTGCGTGCTGCTGTAAAAGCTGGCACAGAAATGGGGTTGAAAGCTAAAGAAATTATGAATGCTGGTGGCCTGGTTTCTGATGACATAATTATTGGATTGGTTAAAGACCGTATAAACGAACCTGACTGCGCCAAGGGTTTTTTGTTTGACGGTTTCCCAAGAACCATTCCACAAGCTGATGCCATGAAAGAAGCCGGCGTTAAGCTAGATTATGTTGTTGAAATAGCGGTTGAAGATGAAGCCATTGTTGAGCGCATGGCAGGTCGTCGTGTTCACCCTGCATCGGGTCGTACTTATCACTTGGTTTACAACCCACCTAAGGTTGAAGGTAAAGACGATGAAACCGGTGAAGACCTAATACAGCGTGAAGATGATAACGAAGCAACGGTTCGTCACCGCTTAACGGTTTACCACGATCAAACAGCGCCTTTAGTTGAATACTATAAAGCTTGGGCTAAACAAGATGCTGAACAAGCACCTACCTATGCTCAAGTTCAGGGTGTTGGCAGTGTTGATGATATTTGTCAGCAAATTTTTAAAGCTTTAGGTGCTTAAAACTTTATGACTTGCATACTGGCTTTAGACACTTCAACTGATGCAGGGTCTGTCGCAGTTTGGCTTAATGGCGAGGTGCTGGAAGATTTTCAGCTTTTGCCTCGCCAGCAAGCACAAGCCTTGCTACCTCAAATTAAAGGGTTGTTAAATAAAGCCGGTATCGAGTTAACTCAGGTCGATGCCTTAGCCTTTGGGCGTGGCCCAGGTTCCTTTACGGGTTTACGCATTGCAGCGGCTAGTATTCAAGGATTAGCTTTAGCGCTAGATAAACCGGTTATTCCTATTTCAACCTTAGAAGCCATGGCTTGGACAGCAATCAACCAACAGGGCATTAATCAAGTTTTAACGCTTTTAGATGCGCGTATGGATGAGGTCTATTACTCTGCTTGGCAAGCTGAAGGTGTTTGGCCTGTGGCCTTAATGGATGAGCAGTTAGCTGCACCTGAATGGGTGAGTTTGCCTGCCTTGGCTAAAGAAGCTCCTTGGGCTTTAGTGGGTTCAGGTGCTTGTTATGCTGAGCGCTTAAACTCTGAAGTTACTGAAAAAATTGCTGTTTATTTGCCAGATGTTTTACCTTCTGCAAAAGCACTAGTGCATTTAGCGCATAGGTGCTGGTTAAAAGGTGAGGTGAAGGATGCAGCTGCAGCTGTGCCCATTTATTTGCGCGATAAAGTGACTCACGGGAGTTAAATAAACTTAATAAGTGATTAAACCACCTGTTTATATTAAGTTTTATAAGTTGGAGCCGATAGTTTAATGGCTAGTCATTCCAATAGCTTACTGTTGAGATAACCAAGATAGCCTATGCGTATTCAAGGTCCCTTTCATACTCATTTACCCTTAGCGCCCAAGCGTCGCAAAAAAAGTTCTGGGCCGGTTGATAATGCATCAGAAGATTCTGCTTCTAGTGCAGCAGGCATTGCTAAGTTTAATCCTGACATTGATTATATTGCCGCCGATGAGCAGTTAAATTTTGATGAGCGTGAGCTTTCTGCTAGTGCTAGACGGGCTTTAAGAGGCTATTGGTCGGTGGCTCATCAAGGGCATTTATGGGCTGAATGGCAGCGAATAGATGTTTATGTTTAAAGCAGCTTTATGGCTCTAGTAACGCCTTCCAGTGTTTTAGTTTCCACTTCTGAATTAGCTTTAGCCAAACTTTGGGCTGAGAAGCTTAATTTACTTCTAGTTGATCGTGCGCCTCTGTCGGGCTTATACCTTCTTTATGATCAGCAGGGCTTGGCCTTGGCTCATGCTGACCTACCTAAAATCAATCCTGTTAGAGTCGACTTTTCTGCTGGCGCTATGGCGCACCGGTTACAGCAGGGTGGTGGTCGTGGCCAAGCTTTAGCTAAAGCTTGTGGATTAAAACAGGGTGTTTCGCCGCGAGTACTCGATGCTACCTTAGGTTTGGCAACGGATGCGGTGGTTCTAACCTCTTTGGGCTGCCAACTACTTGGGATTGAAAGGCATCCTTGGGTCGCTGCTTTGGTAGAAGATGCACTCAATCGTGTAAAAGGTGAAGCAGATTTAGCCTGGTTAGAAGAGGGGTTTCAGTTACAAGCAGGTGATTCCACTCAGGCAATGGCAAGTTTAGCTTCTGCCGCAAGTTTTGAACCCCAAGTGGTTTATTTAGACCCTATGTTTCCTAGCAGTGATAAAACTGCTCAGGTTAAAAAAGAAATGCGCTTTTTTCGTGATCTAGTCGGAAAAGATTTAGATGCAGATGAGTTGTTAGCCCAAGCTTTAGATTTAGCTAGCCATAGGGTAGTGGTTAAAAGACCTAGAAAAGCCCCCGAGTTAGCAGGAAAAAAACCTAGCTTTAGTTTGGTGGGTAAGGCGAATCGATTTGATGTTTATGCCCTGCGCTCCCTGCAAGGCAAGTAGTTTTAGCGACGACGATTCTTTTTTTGATTACCAATTAAGGGTCGAGTTTTTGGCTTTTCTTCGGGTGCATTAAATTGGCAGTAAATATCTAGCAGTAGATCAGGAAGTTGCTTAGCTAGCTGTGCCATTAATTGAGGGTCTTCATCTATTTCTATAAATTCTGGCTCATCGGCAAAAAGCCCAGATAAAGCCATAATGGGTAGAAGTAGCTCTGCCATATCTTTTTCTTGGCTGGCAAACCAGTTATCTTCTTGCTCTATAACGGCTTGCATAAAGCCTGCACACCAGTCAGCTATTTCATCGCTTTCAGTGGCTAAGTCTAGCTCGAAGGGTAGTTCTATACCTCCACCCTGATAGAAGCCTTTTTTTGCTGCATTTACGGCAAGGTCGAATAATTCTACTAGCGTTTGGCTTGCTTCTGTATTGCTAGGTTCGGCAAAAAGCTGTGCCAGCCACTGGCTGGGGCTAGTAGTTTCAGGGGGTAAAGCTTGTGCGGTAAGATAGCCAAGGGCAATATAAAGGTCGGCGTCTTCTTCGTCACTAGAGAGTTGTTCTATACATTCATCGAGCTGTTCCAGCTGTGCATCACTGAGCAACATCTGGGGCAATTCGTTGTCTTGATTCATGGTTGCCTCTGGGTTTAAGTTATTAATTTATGAGAATTTTATAAGGTTAGTAGTGCAAAAGTCTTCATCTATATCATTACAAAGTGAACTAGGCTTGCGTTTACGCACTAGGGTACTCGATTGTTACGCAACTGCAGAGCTCTATTATCTAAAATCTTTTCAACGCCCTGAGGTGTTGATTAACCTGCGTGGTCGTAGTGCTGGAGTGGCTGAACTACAAAATAATCGCTTAAGGTTTAATGCTGTATTGCTAAAAGAAAATGAAACTGAGTTTTTAGCGGAAGTAGTACCCCATGAAGTAGCTCACTTATTGGCTTGGAAACTGTTTGGTTCTGCAATTAGGCCGCATGGTAAAGAATGGCAGCAAATTATGCAGCTGGTATTTCAGTTACCTGCTGCTAGAACGCATAGTTTTGATATAAAGCGTGCAGCTAAAATGGGCTACTTTTATACCTGCGCTTGTGAAGAAAGAGAGCATGCTTTGACCTTAAAAAAACATAACTGGATAAAAGGTGGTAGGCGATATATTTGTTTGTCTTGCAAAAGCCATTTACGCTTTTCAAGAGTGGATGATAATCTTGTGGGATAATGACTGCTCAGTCTTTATGTGTAAGCTGTTGATTTATAAGAATATTTTGTTGCTACCAAGGTCTAATATTATTGGACCGTATTAGCAATGTATAACTTAGCCCAGCAATTCAAGATAAAAACAATCCACCCAGGCACAGAGGCTGAGTCTGATGAGCGAACAACAAAAAGTTTATCCAGTAACACCCGAACTAGCAGAAAGCGCATGGATCAATAAAGAACAATATGCGGCTATGTATAAGGAATCTATTGAAAGTCCCGATACTTTTTGGGGCGAGCAAGGAAAGCGTATAGATTGGATTAAACCCTACACAAAAGTTAAAAATACTAGCTTTGACTCTCACAATGTTGATATACGCTGGTATGAAGATGGAACCCTTAACGCTTCCTATAACTGCTTAGACCGCCACCTAGAAAAGCGCGGTGATCAGGTAGCTATTATTTGGGAAGGTGATAACCCAAATGAAGATAAAAAAATCACTTACCGCGAGCTCTACCATGAGGTGTGCCGCTTTGCTAATGGTCTAAAAAAATTAGGCGTTAAAAAAGGCGAAGTTGTTACCCTGTATATGCCTATGGTTCCAGAGGCTGCTATTGCTATGCTTGCCTGCGCACGCATAGGTGCTGTTCACTCGGTTATTTTTGGTGGTTTCTCACCTGATGCTATAGCGAGTCGTGTTGTAGAATCTTCTTCTCGGGTAGTGATCACTTCTGATGAAGGCTACCGCGGTGGTAAAAATGTTCCACTTAAAGAAAACGTTGATGATGGTTTAAATAATCCTAACGTTAAAACCGTAGAGCATGTTGTTGTATTAAAACGCACGGGTGGCGATGTTGATTGGAATGCTGACCGTGATGTTTGGTGGCATGAGCTAATCGCTGATTGTGCAGATGAGTGCCCCATTGAAGAAATGAACGCAGAAGATCCATTATTTATCTTATTTACTTCTGGTTCTACTGGCGCACCTAAAGGCCTTAAGCATACGACCGGCGGCTATATGGTTTATGCTTCTATGACTCACCAGTATATTTTTGACTATAAGCCAGGTGAAGTTTACTGGTGTACGGCTGATGTTGGCTGGATTACAGGTCACACTTACATTGTTTATGGTCCGCTTGCCAATGGTGGTACTACCCTTATGTTTGAAGGTGTACCTAGCTACCCAGACTATGGTCGTTTTGGTCAAGTGTGTGATAAGCACCAAGTTAATATTTTCTATACTGCACCAACCGCAGTACGTGCCCTAATGGCTCAAGGCGATGATGTGATGGATAGTTCTTCACGTAGTAGCATTCGTCTTTTAGCCTCGGTGGGTGAACCTATTAACCCTGAAGCTTGGGAGTGGTACTACCGAGTCATGGGTAATAGTAAGTGCCCTATCATTGATACCTGGTGGCAAACTGAAACAGGCGGTATTTTAATTGCGCCTTTAGCGGGTGTAACAGACCTTAAACCGGGTTGTGCTTCTATTCCTTTCTTTGGTGTGCAGCCTGCTTTGGTTGACTCTGAAGGTCGAATTTTAGAAGGTGAAACGGAAGGTAATTTAGTTATTTTAGATGCTTGGCCTGGTCAAGGTCGCTCTATTTGGGGTGATCACGAACGCTTTGTTCAAACCTACTTCACTACCTATAAAGGTATGTACTTTACGGGTGACGGTTGCCGCCGCGATGCTGATGGCTTGTATTGGATAACTGGCCGCGTTGATGACGTTATTAACGTATCTGGTCACCGTATGGGTACAGCAGAAGTAGAGTCAGCTATGGTTGCTCACCCTTCTGTTGCTGAGGCTGCAGTGGTTGGCTATCCGCATGACATTAAAGGGCAGGGTATTTATGTGTATGTAACCCTTAATGATGATGTTGAAGCGACTGATGACCTAAAAAAAGAACTCATTAAGTGGGTGCGTAAAGAGATAGGTCCAATTGCATCGCCTGACTTAATTCAGTTCTCTGCCGGCTTACCTAAAACACGTTCAGGCAAAATTATGCGTCGTATTCTGCGTAAAATTGCTGCTAACGAAACGGATGGTTTAGGTGATACCAGTACGCTAGCTGATCCATCTGTGGTAGATGAGCTAATTGAAAATCGCTTAGCTAGATAATGATTAAATTAAAATAGTTTAGTGGTTTTCTAAAGCCCCGCCTTGGCGGGGCTTTGTTGTTTTTAAAGCTTAACTTATTGCTATCTTCGATTGCGCCTTGATTATTTATGGTAAGAATATAATAATGCGTGAGGTTTTTTTACTGCTGAACTGGAGGTTAGTAATGGCATTACGCCACAAAATAATCGTTGCTGATGACCACCCATTATTTAGGGCGGCGTTGCAACAAGCAGTTCGTCAGGCTTTGAGTGATGCTCAAATTGTAGAGGCGGATACGCTTGATGGGGTACATCAAGCTGTTGCTGATAATCCTGATGCTGATCTGATTCTACTAGATTTACATATGCCAGGAGCACATGGTTTTTCGGGTTTGGTTTTTTTGCGTGGCGTAAACCCTGGCATTCCAGTGGTGGTTGTATCGGGTAGTGAGGAAAACTCGGTTATTCGTCGTGCTATAGATTATGGCGCATCTGGTTTTATTCCTAAGTCTTCATCTTTAGATACTATTGCTGCGGCTATACGTCAGGTAATTGAGGGCGAAGTTTGGATTCCACCTGAAATGCTAGGTCAAATGGATGAAATTAGTGAAGAAGAAGCACGCTTTGCTGATGCACTATCATCTTTAACACCTCAACAATTTCGTGTGTTAAATATGCTGACTGAAGGTTTGCTGAATAAGCAGATTGCTTATGAGTTGAATGTTTCTGAAGCTACTATAAAAGCGCACGTAACAGCTATTTTACGTAAGTTAGGTGTGCACTCTCGTACTCAGGCAGTGATAGCTGCTAAGCGTTTAGAGGTAGAAGCACCGAGAGTAACAGATTAATTATTTATTTGGCTTGCAAGCGTTTGCGAGTTTGTAAGACTCGGGTAATCATTGCTCTTAGTGCTGCTGGCTTAACTGGTTTGTGTAAAAGTAAAAAGCCAGCATCACTCACTTCTTCTGCTATTTCATCTGTTCTATCGGCTGTAATAATGATACCGCTGATACTTTCACCTAGGTAAGCTTCAATAGCTTTTAAAGCCATAATGCCTGTTCTGTTGTCGTTTAGATGATAGTCCGCCAGATAAACTTCTGTTGTTTTTTCCTGTTCAATAACTGCTAAGGCCTGTTGCTGACTAGCAGCAGTGGAGACCTCACATTTCCAACCTTGGAGTAGCGCTTGCATGCCTTCTAAAATAAGTGGCTCGTTGTCGATACATAAAACCTTTAAGCCTTCCAAGGTGTTGAAGTTGCGTCTGCCAGGTAAGAAGTTACTGGTAGTTTTTTCAGCGGCAACCTTGGGTACGGTGACTGAAAAAACTGTACCTTTGCCATAGGTGCTGCTGACTTGAATAGGGTGGTTTAAGACTTTAGACATGCGTTCAGCAATTGAAAGACCCAAGCCTAAGCCTTTTTCATTGTGTTTGTCGGGTGTATCTAAGCGCCTAAATTCCTGAAATATTTCTGTTATACGGCTCTCGGGTATGCCAGGGCCGGTATCCCATACTTCAATGCGTAGCGCATCTTTTAAATAGCGACAACCTATAAGAACTTTTCCTTCACCTGTGTAGCGCAGGGCGTTAGATAAAAAGTTTTGCAAAATACGACGCAGCATTTGTGGATCACTTTTAACCCAGGCTTTTGTTTTTACGCGGCGTAACTCTAATTGTCGGTTGCTCGCCATCACACTAAATTCAGCTTTGAGAGGGTTGAGTAGATCTTTAAGAGGAAAGTGGCTGATTTTAGGTTGTAAGGCACCTGCATCTAGTTTAGATATATCGAGCAGAGTGCTTAAAAGTTCTTCAGCTGCCTTTAGTGAATTGTCTATATGGCTGGTTGTTTTTTGTAGCTCTGGCTCTTTTACTTGGTTGGCTAGGGCTGAAGTAAATAAGCGTGCAGCATTGAGTGGCTGTAATAAATCATGGCTTGCTGCTGCCAAAAAGCGGGTTTTAGAGCTATTAGCTTCTTCAGCCTGTTGTTTAGCAAGGCGCATATCTTCTTCTGCTTTTGCTCTAACTTGGTTTTCTTTAAACAGAGCTGTATTTAACTCAGATAAAGCTAGAGTACGTTCTCTTACACGTTCCTCTAAGTTTTCATTGGTTTCTTGCAGTGCTATTTCAATAAGACGACGTTCAGTAATGTCTTGGTAGAGCGCAAAGAAACCAAGGACTTCGCCCGTTTCAGCCAAATGAGGTGTATAGGTTACAAGTGCATAGTGAAAACTACGATTTTTACCTGGTAACTCTAATTCAAAGCTTTGGCGTCTTCCTTCTAGGGCAGCGCGTATAAACGGGCTGCGCTGTTCATAGTCTTGTTTATTCATAACCTTGTAAACAGCTTTACCTATTACTTGGTTACGATCTATACCCATTGCTTCTTCATAAGCCCGATTAGTAAAGAGGTAGTTTAAGTCAGTGTCGAAATAGGCGATAAGAGCAGGAACATTGTCTGTGTAAATACGAATATTATTTTCAGATTGAATTAAGGCTTCTTCTATTGCTTTCTGCTGACTAATATCTTGATAACCTTGGATTCAACTTGCTAGTGCAACAGCCTGTAATTCTTCAAACAATACTTCATTTGGTGTTTTCATTCCAAGTGTTTTCCTAGGTCGGTTATTTAAACGATGCATAATGAATTCAAAATGCTCATCATCTAAGTGCTTAAAGCATGAACCTTTGGGGCAGTATTGACGTATTAAGCCATTTGTATTTTCATTCAATCCACGTTGCCAAGAAGCATAAGGGTCTGCAAAGTAAAAGTCACAATTCAGTGCTTTTGCAATGGCTTGATGCTCAGCAAACTCTTTACCATTATCTGCCGTTAGAGTATGTACTAAACCAACAGAAGCAAAG
>NZ_JMLW01000001.1 GCF_000686905.1 Marinospirillum insulare DSM 21763 | reverse complement strand
CTTCTGTTGGTTTAGTACATACTCTAACGGCAGATAATGGTAAAGAGTTTGCTGAGCATCAAGCCATTGCAAAAGCACTGAATTGTGACTTTTACTTTGCAGACCCTTATGCTTCTTGGCAACGTGGATTGAATGAAAATACAAATGGCTTAATACGTCAATACTGCCCCAAAGGTTCATGCTTTAAGCACTTAGATGATGAGCATTTTGAATTCATTATGCATCGTTTAAATAACCGACCTAGGAAAACACTTGGAATGAAAACACCAAATGAAGTATTGTTTGAAGAATTACAGGCTGTTGCACTAGCAAGTTGAATCCAAGCTTAATTAAACCTATATTAAATCAGGGATTCAGGCTGCCTACTCTACCGAATAGCCTGCCTAATGACTAGAACATCTTCCCATAATTTATCTGTAAATACTGAGCACTAATGCAACTCAGAGTTACTTTACGTTAGCCTTGGTAACGATATTTCCTTATAAATTTTGGTCTAAACAACCTTCTTCTCGCATTCTTGCTAATTTATAGCGTAATGTTCTGGGACTTATACCCAAACGTTCAGCCGTTTCTTTTTTTCGACCAGACTCCTGCTTGAGAGCTTCAAGAATCATTTGCTGCTCTTGCTCCCACAAATCATCTTTCAACGCCTCTCCCGTAAGCTCAGCTTTTGGCTCTTCTAAAGGAACAGAAACATCTGCCTCTATAACTAAACTTTGCAGAGTTATCTTATCTCCAGTCGCTAGAATTAACGCCCTTTGAACAACATTTTCTAGCTCACGCACATTACCTGGCCAGCTGTGCTCTTTTAATCTTTTAACAGCTTCAGGATGTAAAGCTGGTAATTTTTTAACGCCCATTCGCTGCGCATGCTTAGCAATTAAAAAGTTTGCTAAGGGCACTATATCAGCAGGTCGAGACCTTAAAGGCGGCCAAGCTAAAGGAAAGACATTTAAACGATAATAAAGGTCTTCACGAAACAACCCATCAGCAACTGCTTGCTTAAGATTTCTGTTACTGGTTGCCAAAACTCGAACATCTAACTTCAGAACCTTGCGTCCACCTAAGCGTTCTACCTCTTGCTCTTGCAAAACGCGTAAAAGCTTAGCCTGTAATTCAAGCGGCATTTCAGTAATTTCATCTAGCAGAAGTGTGCCACCATCTGCCTGTTCAAATTTACCGGCTGTACTGGCACTTGCTCCAGTAAAAGCACCCTTCTCGTAACCAAATAAAGTTGCTTCCAATAAACTCTCAGGTATAGCAGCGCAGTTAATTGCAATAAACGGTTTAGCTGAACGACCAGACTCATTGTGAATAAAGCGTGCTAACACCTCTTTACCTGTACCTGATTCGCCACCAATCATTACAGAAGCATCACTTTTGGCGACTCGGCTAGCCAACTGCAACAGCTCACGACTCGCAGGGTCTTCAACAAGCGGCTGATCAGGTGAGGCTTGCTTGCTGCCCGACTGAGCATCAAGCAAAGGCTTAATCACTTTAACCAGCACTTCAGGGTCAAAGGGTTTGACTAGGTAATCAGCTACACCTTGGCGCATGGCCTCAACTGCTTGATCGATACTCCCAAAGGCTGTCATTAAAACCACAGGAATACCCTGCCAACTTTCTTGAATAGCATTCAACAGCTGGTGCCCATCCATAACTGGCATACTAACGTCTGAAACAACCAGGCTGACAGGCTGCTTTTTCATTTTCAACAAAGCTTCTTGACCATTTTCTGCAGAAATATACGACCAGCCTTCTAATGACAAGGTATCTTCTAGTGCTTCGCGAAGATCGGCATCATCTTCTACAATCAAAATAGGGTGCATCCACTCTCTCCAAAATCTTACTTTTGCTCAGCATCAGTGCCTGTAGGCAAAGCCAACCAAGCTCTAACTCCCTGACCCACACTGGTTTGTAACCAAAACCGTCCTTTATGTGCCTCAACAACAGCCTGCACTATAGCCAGACCCAACCCAGTACCTTGTGATTTAGTTGTATAAAAGGGTTCTTGTGCATTTTTTACCTTGCTGGTATCTATACCCGGCCCATCATCAGCCACACAAATCAAAAGGTGTCGACCCATTAGCCCAGGCAGATCATCTACCACCTCTAAATGCAGAGTAATTTTTGGTGCTGGGCTGACTGCCTCTACAGCATTATTAATTAAATTTAGAATTGCCCCCACTAAAGAGTCAGGACTAACCACCAGCTCGCCTTCAAGCAGACCTACTTCCCAAGCAAACTGTAATTTATTTCTTTCAACTAAGGGCTGCACTGCTTCCTGCAAGGCTGTTAAAAACTCTTCAACTTGCATACGGCGAGCCATGCGCGTTTCACCCTTGGCAAAAATCAGCATGTCGCGTATTTGTTGATCCATGTGCTGTAAGCGACCTTTTATTCTGGCAGCAAATTTCTTTTGTTGCTCAGGCTCTAGGTTGTCTTTTTGTAAATGTCCTGCATAAAGTAGCGCTGTAGATAAGGGAGTTCGTAACTGATGAGCCAAGGATGCAACCATTTTACCCATAGAGGACAGGCGTTCATGCCGTGCCAACTGCTCTTGCAACCTTCGTGTTTCAGTTAAGTCTTGCAATAAAATTAACTGACCAGCCCCCTCTGTTAAAGAACTAATAGAGAGACTTACTCGCCGACCATCACGCAAGGATACCTCATGCCCATCATCACTGCGTGGTGCAAAAGCTCCTTGTACAACAGATAACCAAGACTCGCCTACCAACGGCTCTCCTAAAATAGCAGTAGCAGCAGTATTAGCTTGGCTAACTTGACCATATTGATCCAACATCACCAAACCTGCTGGCAAAACGGCCAAGACATCAGCTAGCGCCTGCTCAGCAGCCTTAGCAGCGAGTGTTCCATCTTTATTTGCAACCACCGCAACCTCTTTAATATAAACTATCTTTAAGTCATTTTCGCACAGGCTAGCCCATTTTGGTTAGAATGGCCGTTTTATAATTAACTCGCTGGAACTCCATGTCGACACCTTTTGTTCATTTACGCCTACACACTGAATTTTCTTTAGATGACGGCCTAGTTCGCCTAAAACCTCTAGTTAAAAGAGCCGTTGAACTTGGTTATCCAGCTCTGCCACTAACCGATGAAAGCAACCTCTTTGCTTTAGTTAAATTTTATAAAGCCACCCAAAGTGCAGGCATTAAACCCCTTATAGGTAGTGACTTCTGGTTAGAACCTACAGACGAAAAATCGCCACCTGCCCGTATAACGCTCTTAGCGATGGACAATACTGGCTATCTAAATTTAACTGAGCTTATTTCACGCGCCTGGCTAGAAGGCCAACAGTTAGGCAAAGCTTACCTTAAGTTTGAATGGCTAGCAGCACAACCAGAAGGCCTGCTTGCTTTATCAGGCGCAAAAGAAGGCCCAATTGGTCAACTACTGCTAGCAGGCCATCTAAATGAAGCAGCAGAACTCACCCAGAAATGGATGCAGACGCTACCTAACGCTTTTTATCTAGAAGTACAGCGCACAGCACGAGTAGGTGACGAAGAGTGCTTGCATGCCAGTGTAAAACTAGCGCAACAGCTCAACTGCCCCCTAGTAGCAACCAATGACGTTCGTTTTATGGAGCGCAAAGATTACTGGGCACATGAAACGCGTGTTTGTATTGGTGAAAGCCGAACCTTAGATGATCCAAGACGCAAAACGCCCTACTCAGAAGAACAATACCTTAAAAGCCCAGAAGAAATGCAGTCGCTTTTTAGCGACCTCCCCTCTGCTTTAACCAATAGCGTTGAAATAGCTAAGCGTTGTAACGTAGAGGTACGTTTAGGGGAGTATTTTCTACCTAAACTACCCATTGAACCAGGCATGACAGAGGATGATTACTTTCGTAAAAAATCACACGAAGGTCTAACCAAACGCCTTGAACACCTTCACCAACCTAGACCAGAAAACTTTGCAGAAATAGAAAAAGAGTACCGTGACCGACTCGACTTTGAATTAGACACCATTGTTCAAATGGGTTTTCCTAGCTACTTTCTTATTGTTGCAGACTTTATTAACCAAGCAATACAAGACCAAGTGCCAGTTGGCCCAGGTAGAGGTTCAGGTGCAGGCTCACTTGTGGCTTATGCTTTAAATATTACCGACCTAGACCCTCTAGAGTACAGCTTACTTTTTGAGCGTTTCCTTAACCCTGAACGGGTTTCCATGCCTGACTTTGATATTGACTTTTGCATGGAAGGTCGAGAAAAAGTAATTAATTATGTAACCCAAACCTATGGCCGAGAAGCGGTATCCCAAATTGTTACTTTTGGAACCATGGCAGCCAAGGGCGTGGTTAGAGACGTTGCCCGCGCCCAAGGCAAACCCTACGCAGTGGGTGACCGCCTATCCAAAGCAATACCTTTTGATGTTGGCATGACGCTAGCCAAAGCCGCAGAAGATGTAGAAGAACTTAAATCACTAGAAACCGCCTACCAAGCTAAGTTACAAGGCGAGCTAAGTGAGCAAATGCTAGAAAGCCTAGACCAAGAAGGCTATGAAGTTTGGGCCATGGCGCGTGAACTAGAGGGTGTGGCTCGTAACACTGGTAAACACGCGGGCGGGGTTGTTATTGCACCCAGCAAACTCACCGACTTCGCCCCAGTTATGGCCGACGAAGAAGGTAAAGGCTGGGTTGTTCAATTTGATAAAGACGACATAGAAGAAGCAGGGCTGGTTAAGTTTGACTTCTTAGGTTTGCGTACCCTAACCATTATTGACCGTGCGCTTAAAGATATTAATAAAAATCTCCAACCAACCGATGAAAATTTTTTAAAAATCACGGCCATACCCCTGGATGATAAAAAAACGTTCGACCTCCTTAAAAAAGCCGAAACCACAGCAGTTTTCCAGTTAGAATCGCGGGGTATGAAAGAGCTCATCAAAAAGCTCAAGCCCGACAGCCTAGAAGACATGATTGCTTTAGTTGCGCTTTTCCGCCCAGGTCCTCTGCAGTCAGGCATGGTAGATGACTTTATTCAGCGTAAACATGGTTTATCGCCCATATCTTACCCCCACCCTGACTATAACCACGAATCACTAAAACCCGTACTTGAGCCAACCTACGGCATTATTCTTTATCAAGAACAAGTAATGCAAATAGCCCAGGTAATGGCTGGCTTTACTCTAGGCGGTGCCGACATGCTAAGGCGCGCTATGGGTAAGAAAAAGCCTGAAGAAATGGCCAGAATGCGCCAGCTATTTATGGAAGGTAGTGAAAAAAATGGCATAGACCCAACAGAAGCAGGGCAGATATTTGATCTAGTAGAAAAGTTTGCTGGCTACGGTTTTAACAAGTCTCACTCTGCAGCCTATGGTTTAGTTTCCTACCAAACAGCTTGGTTAAAAACGCATCACCCCGCTTCATTTATGGCAGCGGTTATGTCAACCGAAATGAACAATACTGAAAAAGTTGTTATGTTGGTTGAAGAAAGCCGAGCCATGAAATTAACCATTACACCACCAGACGTAAACCTAGGTAGCTGGTACTTCACCGTTAATGCTGCAGGCGAAATAGTCTATGGTCTTGGTGCTATCAAAGGGGTAGGTGAAAGCCCAGTTGAAGCGATTATTGAAGCCCGCAACCAAGGTGGACCTTTCAGCGACCTATTCGACTTTTGTAGTCGTGTTGATATGAAGCGCCTTAATAAGCGAGCTATAGACGCTCTAATTCGCAGCGGCGCACTCGACCAACTAGCCACTAGCCGCAACCTGCTTTTGGCTGCTTTAGAAGATGCGCTAAAAACAGCCGATCAAGCCAATAGAAACCTTAGCCTAGGAATGGATGATTTATTTGGTGGCCTGAGTAGCCAAGACACCAGCCAAACCACTGACCCCTATGCAGCCTACCTAGGTACACCTCAGTGGACAGACAAACAGCGCCTAGCTGGTGAAAAAGACACCCTCGGACTCTATTTAACAGGGCATCCAATAGACGAGTATGAAAATGAGCTTAAACGCTTTGTTAGTAAAAAAATTGCTAACCTCCAACCTTCGCGAGACTCACAGCGCATAGCTGGCTTAGTTATGGCTTTTCGCACTATGAAAAGTAAACGCGGCGATACCTTGGCGTTTATGACGCTAGATGATCGTTCAGGGCGTATTGAAGTTTCGGTTATGGGTGAAGACTATGAACGCTTTAAGTCACAACTAACCAAGGATGCACTGCTTATTTTAGAAGGTGAAGTGCGCGAAGACAGCTTTACTGGCGGCCTAGCCATGCGCTGTAAAGACCTAACCCCTATTGCAGAAGCACGCAGTAAGTTTGCTCGAGCTCTAGAGATACGTTTTAATGAGCCTACTTTTGATAAGGAAATACTTAAACAGCTAACCCTTTGCCTAGCCAAATATAAGCAAGACTCAGGTTTAGCTTTACAGCTTAACTACACTTGCCAACTTGGTAAGGCAACACTCTTACCTAGCGATCAGTGGCAAGTGGAACCTAGCGACGCCCTGCTAGAAGACCTAAACCAGCTCCTAGGCAAAGAAAGTGTACGACTAGTTTACCTAAATGAAGGTGAAGCGCGTAAAAACTGATAGAAACCGAGTAAAGCTACTGCTTAAATTTTGAGTCCAAGGCAACTTTCGTCTATAGTTGCCGCAAGTTTAAAATTACAACGCATTTTTCTTGTTAATAGCTGCTGAATAAATTCTAGGCAAAAAACCATGAACTTGAACTATTTAGATTTTGAACAGCCCATTGCTGACCTTGAAACCAAAATTGAAGAATTACGTCTGGTTGGCAACAACTCAGATCTGAACATCACCGATGAAATTACGCGCTTGCAAGAAAAAAGCTACAAACTAACCGAACAGGTTTTCTCTAACCTCTCAGCTTGGCAAGTATCGCAACTATCGCGTCATCCTATGCGTCCTTACACCTTAGATTACTTAGATCTATTGTTTGATGACTTTGATGAACTGCATGGTGACCGTCATTTTGGTGATGATGCCGCTATTGTTGGTGGTATGGCACGTTTAGATGGCCGCCCAGTGATGGTTATTGGCCACCAAAAAGGCCGCGATGTTAAGCAAAAAGTTAAACGTAATTTTGGTATGCCACGCCCTGAAGGCTACCGCAAAGCTCTGCGCCTTATGGAAATGGCTGAACGCTTTAAAATGCCTATTTTAACTTTTATTGATACGCCAGGTGCCTACCCAGGTATAGATGCAGAAGAGCGCGGCCAATCTGAAGCGATAGCATTTAACCTAGCAGCTATGTCACGCCTTAAAACCCCCATTATCTCGACCATTATTGGTGAAGGTGGTTCGGGTGGCGCTTTAGCCATAGGTGTGTGCGACGAACTAATGATGCTGCAATACTCAACCTACTCGGTTATATCACCAGAAGGTTGCGCTTCTATTTTATGGAAAAGTGCCAGCAAGGCAGCCGATGCAGCCCAAGCAATGGGCCTAACTGCAGACCGATTAAAAGAACTTGGCCTAGTAGATACACTGATTCCAGAGCCTTTAGGTGGCGCACATCGTAACCCAGAAGAAATGGTTGTCAGCTTAAAAGCTGCGCTGAGCCAAACCTTAGATAAGCTAGATAAAAACACAGATGAAGAACTGCTAGAAAGACGCTACCAGCGCCTAATGAGCTACTCTTCTTTGCAAGATATTTCTTAACCCAAAGTTTTTTACTCTAAACTTCTAAGTTAGCTACTAAAAAGAGGCGATTTATTCGCCTCTTTTTTTGCCTAGTTTTCTTTTTAATCTGCCCTATTTTATGCACCCACTTGTAAAGCAACTAGAGCTCACCCTGCCTTCCGACACCACTAAAATTTGTGTCGCCTTAAGTGGCGGCTTAGATTCACGCGTACTTTTTGAACTCGCTAGACAGCTGGCAGAAGTGCAACCCACTATTCAATTAAGAGCCCTTCATATTCATCACCAGCTTTCTAAATTTGCTGATGACTGGGCGGCTTTTTCTCAGCAAATTTGTGACCTAGCCCAAATTCCTATAAGTATTCACCAAGTAGACCCACAAAGCCTTGCCAGCGCCAGCCTAGAAGACAGAGCAAGACGCGCTAGGTACCAAGTGTTTGAACAAGAATTAGAAGAAGGCGAAGTGCTTTTGCAAGGGCACCACCAAGATGACCAAGTAGAAACCCTTTTATTACGCCTATTACGCGGTGCGGGCACCCTAGGCTTAGCCAGTATTCCTTTGCAAAGACCCTTGGGTAAAGGGCTGATTCTTCGCCCCTTATTAACCACTCCCAGAGCTGAACTGCTTAAATTTGCTCAAGCTTCCCAATTAAAATGGGTAGAAGATGACAGCAACTTTGAAGTCGACTTTGACCGTAATTACTTGCGCTTAGAAATCCTACCCCTGCTTCAAAAGCGCTTCCCAAACACTAACCAAAATCTAGCCCGTGTTACCCAGCTAGCCGCTGAGAGCCAGCAACTTAACCAAGACCTAGCAAAACTTGATTTAGCCAACTGCCAACTCACTGAACAAAGCCTTAACCTAGAAGAGCTTTTAAAATTAGCAAACTATCGCCAAGTGAACTTATTGCGTTATTGGTTGCTAAGTAGAAACTTAACCCTACCCGGCCACCAAATATGGCAAGAACTCACCCAGCTCTATTCAGCACAAAAAGATGCTCAGCCCAAAATTAGTTGGGACAAAGGCGATAAACAAGTAGAAGCTAGGCGCTTTCAAAATCAATTATTTATAGCAGCTAGCCGTTACTTTCAACCCCTAGCCAAAGATTGGCAAGCCAGTTGGGATGGTAAAACACCAGTGAATACACCAGCTGGAAGCATTAATTTTCAGCTAACTCACCAAGAGCATCAGGAGATTCAAAACCACTTCACCTTGCAAGCGCGTCAAGGAGGTGAAGTTTTACGTCAAGCCAAGCGTGGACAGCGGGATGCAAAACGTTTGCTACAAGAATTAAAACTACCACCTTGGCAGCGCCAACAACTTGTTTTTATCTGGCATAAGCAAACTCTGGTTGCTATCGATAAATACTTAATTGCCGAAGGCTGGCAGATCATTAATTGAGTCGATTCCTGCTTTGGATTTTTTAACCCTTCTGTTAGACTAGCTTCCCATCTAAGGCTTTTCCTCCCTGTTTTTTGTTCTGACTGAAAAAAGTCAGAACCTGATCTATTTTCGGACGGTTTTCATGACGCGTTACATATTCGTGACTGGTGGTGTAGTTTCATCTTTAGGGAAGGGCATAGCCTCTGCATCCCTTGCAGCAATCCTTGAAGCACGTGGCTTAAAAGTCACTATTATGAAACTGGACCCCTACATCAATGTAGACCCAGGCACCATGAGCCCTTTTCAGCACGGTGAAGTATTTGTTACCGAAGATGGCGCCGAAACTGATTTAGACCTAGGTCACTACGAACGCTTTATTCGTTCGCGTATGACCCAAAAGAATAACTTTACCACTGGCCGTGTTTACGAAAGTGTTTTGCGTAAAGAACGCCGTGGTGATTATTTTGGTGGCACAGTACAAGTGGTGCCACACATTACTGATGAAATTCAAGAAAGAGTTATAGAAGGTGCTAAAGGCTACGACATCGCCCTTATAGAAGTGGGTGGAACCGTAGGCGATATTGAATCCTTGCCTTTCTTAGAAGCCATTCGCCAACTTAGAGTTAAAGTGGGTTCGAAAAATGCATTGTTTATGCACCTTACGCTCGTCCCTTACATTAAAACGGCTGGCGAAACCAAAACCAAGCCGACCCAACATTCAGTTAAAGAATTACGCTCCATAGGTATTCAACCTGATATTCTTATTTGCCGCTCTGAAGTAAGCATTGAGGCAAACGAACGCCGCAAAATTGCCCTCTTCACTAACGTTGATGAAAACGCCGTTATCTCACTGCCCGATGCCGATACTATTTATCGCATTCCTGGCATGCTACACGAGCAAGGCTTAGATGAAATTGTGGTACAGAAATTTGGCCTAACTGCTCCAGAAGCTGATTTAAGCGAATGGGTACAGGTGGTAGATGCCAAACTTAACCCACAAAAAACCATTAAAATTGCCATGGTTGGTAAATACATGGAGTTGCTTGAAGCCTACAAATCACTAATTGAAGCCATACAGCATGCGGGTATAAAAACGCGTACCAAGGTAGAAATTGATTACATAGACTCTGAAGAAATTGAAAGCAAAGGTACTGGTCGCCTAGAAGATAAAGACGCCATTCTTATTCCAGGCGGGTTTGGTGAAAGGGGTGTGGAAGGTAAAATTCTAGCTGCTCAGTTTGCGCGTGAAAATAAAATTCCTTACTTAGGTATTTGTTTAGGTATGCAGGTTGCTGTTATTGAGTTTGCACGTAACCTAGTGGGCTGGACAGATGCCAACTCAACTGAATTTACTTTAGATACCCAACACCCAGTGGTTGGTTTAATTACTGAATGGTTAACCCCTGAAGGTAAAATTGAAACCCGAGATACCAATTCAGACCTAGGCGGCACCATGCGCTTAGGTGGCCAAGTTTGTCACCTAGAGCCAAACACTAAAGCTTTTGCCAGCTATGGTGCAGAAAAAATTGTTGAGCGTCATCGCCACCGCTATGAAGTAAACAATCAGTTTATTGGTGAGTTAGAAAAAGCAGGGCTGATTATTTCTGGTCGCAGTGAAGATAAAGCGCTAGTAGAAATGATTGAACTACCCAATCACCCTTGGTTTGTTGCTTGCCAATTCCACCCAGAATTTACTTCAACACCGCGTGATGGCCACCCCTTATTTACTGCCTTTGTAAACGCTGCTCTAGCACATAAGGCTGAGCGTAAAAATACAGGCAACCTAGTATGAATCAAAGCCTTAACAACCTAGCCAGCATCAAAGTTGCTGACCTAACACTGGCCAATGATCGTCCATTTGTTTTATTGGGCGGTATGAATGTGTTGGAATCACGCGATATGGCTATGCGTGTTGCAGAACACTATGTTGAAGTGACCCAAAAGCTAGGTATTCCTTACGTTTTTAAAGCCAGCTTCGACAAGGCCAACCGCTCCTCTATTCATTCTTTTCGTGGCCCGGGTTTAGATGAAGGTTTAAAGCTGCTTCAAGAAATTAAAAATACTTTTAACCTACCCGTTATTAGCGATATTCACGAATGGGAGCAGGCTATCCCTGCTGCAGAAGTGCTAGACATTTTGCAACTACCTGCCTTTTTAGCCCGCCAAACTGATTTGGTCACTGCCATGGCTAAAACTGGCAAGCCCATTAATGTTAAGAAACCTCAATTTATGTCACCCGGTCAGGTAGGTAATTTGGTTGAAAAATTTGCTGAAAATGGCAACAACCAAGTGATGCTCTGCGAGCGCGGAGCCTGCTTTGGTTACGACAACCTAGTAGTGGATATGCTAGGTTTTGGGGTAATGAAACAAGTAGCCAGCAATGCCCCCATTATTTTTGACGTCACCCATGCTTTGCAAATGCGTGATGCAACCGGTGCGGCTTCAGGTGGTCGTCGTCAACAGGTAGCAGAGTTAGGACGTGCCGGCTTAAGCCAAGGCATTGCTGGCTTATTTTTAGAAGCTCACCCTAATCCTGATTTAGCTAAATGCGATGGCCCTTCAGCCTTACCGCTGCATCAATTAGAACCCTTTTTACAACAAATGAAAGCAGTGGATGACTTAATAAAATCACTGCCAAAATTACACATCGACTAACCCTAATATAAAACTAACTATCCTGACGGACATAATTGGAGACTCTTTTCATGGCTAAGATTATCGATATTAAAGGACGTGAAGTATTAGATTCACGCGGCAACCCAACAGTAATGGTTGACCTGGTTTTAGAGGGTGGTTTTAAAGGCAGTGCTTGTGCGCCTTCAGGTGCTTCCACTGGTTCACGTGAAGCGCTTGAGCTGCGCGATGGCGACAAGGCTCGCTACTTAGGCAAGGGCGTGCTTAAAGCAGTGGCTAATGTTAATGGTCCTATTCGTGATGCACTGCTAGGTAAAGATGCCAGCCAACAAGCGGCTATCGATAAAGTCATGCTTGACCTAGACGGTACAGAAAACAAAGCTAAGCTAGGTGCTAACGCCATTTTGGCAGTTTCTCTAGCTGCTGCTAAAGCTGCCGCAGAAGCACAAGGCATAGAATTGTTTGAACACATTGCCAAAATTAATGGCACGCCAGGCGTTTATTCCATGCCTGTACCCATGATGAACATTATCAATGGTGGCGAACACGCAGATAATAACGTCGATATTCAAGAATTTATGGTACAGCCTGTTTCAGCACCCAACTTTGCTGAAGCCTTGCGTGCTGGTGCTGAAATTTTTCATGCCCTAAAAAGCGTTCTACAAAATAAAAAGCTTAGCACTTCCGTAGGTGATGAAGGTGGCTTTGCTCCTAACCTAGCCTCTAACGCAGATGCTTTAGCAGTGATTAAGCAAGCCGTTGCTGATGCAGGTTATGAACTCGGTAAAGACATTACCCTAGCTTTAGACTGTGCCGCTTCTGAATTTTACAAAGATGGCCAGTACAACCTAGCTGGTGAAGGTAAAGTGTTTACCGCAGAAACTTTTAGCGACTACCTAGCCGACCTTTGCAACACCTACCCCATTGTTTCTATTGAAGATGGTTTAGATGAAGCCGACTGGGCTGGCTGGAAAATTCAAACCGAAAAGCTAGGTGATAAAGTTCAGCTAGTGGGCGATGACTTGTTTGTTACCAATACTAAAATTTTACAAGAAGGTATTAGTAAAAATATTGCTAACTCCATTCTTATTAAATTCAACCAAATTGGTACGCTAACAGAAACCCTAGAAGCCATTCAAATGGCTAAAGATGCGGGTTATTCAGTGGTTATTTCTCACCGCTCGGGTGAGACAGAAGATGCAACCATTGCTGATCTAGCCGTAGGTACGGCAGCGGGCCAAATTAAAACCGGTTCACTCTGCCGCTCAGACCGAGTTGCTAAGTACAACCGTTTATTAGTGATCGAAGAAATTTTAGGTAGCCAAGCGCCTTATGCTGGTTTAAAAGCCATTAAAGGTCAGTAGTTAGAGCAACCATTGATTTGTATGAAGGAACGAATAATGAAAAATCTTCTTAAAGCACTGTTAATGACCTTGTTAGCTACCAGCTTGCTTGCTTGTGTTTCTCAGCCACAACAACCTGCTCAGCCTATAGGTCCACAGCGCCCAGCTTGGATAGATAACCCGCAATCAGTTGGCGATATAGTGGGTTTAGGCCGCGCTGGCTACCACTTTAAAGGTGCTGCGGCACAACGTGAGCTAGCCACAAGTCGCGCTTTAGATGAAATAGCTAGGCAAATGGGTGTCACGGTTAGCAATGTTCTAGTAGCAAGCCGACAAGCAACCAACACAAGCCATAGCTCAAGTTTGGCCACTTCCACAGAGCAAACCGTTAAAGGAAATGTTGTAAACGCCGTAGTCCATGGTGAGTGGAAAGAAGGTGACACCTTATACATTCTTATGGTTGGGCGTTAAGCATTAGCTAGCTAAAAACCACCTTTGTTAATTAAAGCCTTACAAACCCTGAAATTGCTTAGCTTCTTTCAGGGTTTTTTATACTTAGCATCCAATGACAGGTAACCATGTCTCGAATCCTTTCGGTGTTAGTGATACTGCTACTGTTAATAACCCAGTACCGCCTTTGGTGGGGTGAGAATGGTTTACTTGAATATTGGCAAACCAAAGCCTTAGTTTCTGATTTAGAAGCAACCAATCAAAAACTACAAAAACGTAATGCTAGGCTTAATGCCGAAGTAGAAGACTTAAAAAGTGGCTTAGATGCCGTAGCCGAAAGAGCCCGTTTCGATTTAGGTATGATAGGCAAAGATGAAACCTTTTTTTGGCTGATTGGCGAACCACCAGCAATATACAAAACATCAGAACAAACTACCGAGCCAACTCATGACTAATAACACTTGCCTTTGGTGTGTATTACCAGCCGCTGGTATTGGTGAACGCATGGGGGCAGATTTACCTAAACAGTATTTACCCTTGTTAGATCAAACGCTGTTAGAGGTTACTTTAGGACGTATTCACCAAGCCTTTCCTGAAGCATATTTGGTTTTACCTCTGCACCAAGAAGACCTTTGGTGGCCTGCAGTAGAGCTAAGATTTTTAAAACGCTATCCTCAAGCAAAGCTAATAACCTGCTTTGGTGGTAAAGAGCGTGCTGATTCAGTACTAAATGGTTTAAACGCACTCACAGCTTTGGCCCACCCCCACGACTGGGTGCTAGTGCATGATGTAGCCCGCCCTTGCATTACCCAGCTAGATTTACAGCAACTGGTTACTGGTGTAAAAAATCACCTGGTAGGTGGCTTATTAGCGGCTCCCGTAGCCGATACGATGAAACGCGGAATGTCTGTTAACAACAGCCACCAAGTCAGCGCTACCCTTGATCGTAACCATTTATGGCATGCGCTTACCCCACAAATGTTTCGTTATGAAAAATTACACACAGCTTTAACCCAGGGTTTAGAAAAAGGCTTAAAGCTAACTGATGAATCTTCCGCCTTAGAAGCAGCTGGTTACCAACCCTTGTTAATTCCAGGACGCAGAGACAATATAAAAATCACTCACCCTGAAGACCTAGCTTTGGCTGAACTGCTTTTAACCCATCAACAAACAACTACTCAAACCACTAGGGAAAAATAATAGCTTATGCGTATAGGACAAGGCTTTGATGTTCATAAATTTGGCCCGGGTGAGTTTATTACTTTAGGTGGCGTACAAATTCCTTACCACCAAGGGTTAGAGGCTCATTCAGATGGCGATGTGCTGATTCATGCTTTATGTGATGCCTTGCTCGGTGCTTGTGGTCTAGGTGATATAGGTCATCACTTTCCAGACACCGACCCAGCTTTTGCAGGGGTGGATAGCCGTATTTTATTACGCCAGGTAATGCAAGCAGTGACCCAGCGTGGTTACCAGCTAACTAATGCTGACCTAACGATTATTGCTCAAGCACCCAAAATGCAACCCCACCTCCCAGCCATGTTAGAAAAGCTTGCCGCTGACTTAGCTACCCCTGTGGATAGATTAAACATAAAAGCCAGCACCACAGAAAAACTAGGCTTTGTAGGAAGGAAAGAAGGTATTAGTGCTTTAGCCGTGGTTTTATTGGAAAGCTCATGCAAGCAGTAAATAACTCACTAGAAAATCAGCTAGCGCAACTAGAAAGTCAACTAACGCAGCTTCCTAGCCTCTTCCCTTCCTCTCCTTGGCAAGGGGTTTATCGCTTAGAACCGGAAGATTTTCAAGTTGAAGAAGTACTAGGTTTTGAGCCCGAAGGGCAGGGTGAGCACCTTTACCTCTGGGTAGAAAAAAAGGGCAGTAATACCGCTTTTGTTGCCCAAGAGCTTGCTAGAAGCGCAGGTGTACACCCTTCTGCTGTAGCTTATTCAGGCTTGAAAGATCGCCAAGCTATTACCCGCCAATGGTTTTCTTTACACCTACCTGGTCAAGCCGACCCAAGTGTTGAAACGCTTAACTCAGCTAATTGGCAGGTTTTAAAAATGGCTCGCCACCCACGTAAGCTAAAACGGGGGACGCATCGCAGCAACCGTTTTACCCTGCGCCTTAGAGTTGATAATACGGATGACACGACTGGTCACTGGCTAGAGAAACGCTGGCAACAAATTACCCAACAAGGCGTACCCAACTACTTTGGCCCCCAACGCTTTGGGCGCGGTGGGCAAAACATTCATAAAGCATTAAGTTGGTTAATGGCTAATCCACCTATCAAACCACCCAAGCGCCAAGAAAAAAGCATTTACCTTTCAGCGCTGCGTAGTGCTTTGTTTAATGCCTGGTTAGCAGAAACCCTTAATAACCAACACTGGATAAAACCTTTACAAGGCAGCTGCTTTAATTTAGAAGGTACCCGCAGTTATTTTTCTGACCCAACCGCTACCGATCTAAGTAAGCGTTTAGCTTCAGGCGATATTAACCTAGCTGGGCCTTTAGCTGGCAAGGGTCATCTACAAAGTTCTGGTTTAGCTTTACAAGCTGAAGAAGCTTTTCGTGAAGCCTATTTACCCTACTGGCAAGCCTTAGCAAATCAAGGTTTAAAAGTAGAATATCGCCCCTTGCGAATGCAGCCTAAAGCAACCGAATTTAACTGGCAAGCTCCTTGGCTAACCCTTGGTTTCACCTTGCCTAGCGGCTGCTTTGCTACCAGCCTCTTAGCAGAATTAATCAATGCCAATGATGCACAAATTAACTAGGGAGTGTTTTTATGCGACTTCTTTTATCTAATGACGATGGTGTTCATGCCGATGGGCTAGCTACTTTAGCGGCTGCCCTAAAAGATTTAGGTGACCTACTCGTGGTTGCGCCTGAGCGTAACCGCAGTGGCGCCAGCAATTCCTTATCCTTAGATCGTCCGCTCTACCCACAACAGCTTAACAATGGCTTTTGGTCAGTCGATGGCACACCCACTGACTGTGTTCACCTAGCAGTGGGTGGAGTATTTGGTCATCTGCCAGATTTAGTTATTTCTGGCATTAACCACGGTGCAAACCTAGGTGACGATGTGCTTTATTCAGGCACCGTAGCCGCTGCAACTGAAGGCCGCTTTTTGGGCTTGCCAGCCATAGCAGTATCTTTAGCAGGTCAAAACCATTTTGCTACTGCAGCAGAGGTGGTGCGTAAGCTGGTTAAAAGCTTTATAGAAGGCCGTGATCAATTACAATTACCACCACGCAGCCTCTTGAATGTAAACGTGCCTGATGTACCTTTATTTGCTTTAAAGGGCTATGAAATAACCACCCTAGGCCACAGACACAAGGGTGTTGACCCAATTAAAACTATCGACCCACGTGGTCAAGCTCGTTACTGGATAGGCGGTGTGGGTAATGCCGCTGAAGCAGGTGCAGGAACAGACTTCCATGCAATTAACAACGGACAGGTTTCTATTACCCCTTTACAGTTTGATATGACTCGACACGAAAGTCTTGATCAGGTGAAAAAATGGCTGAATTCTTGCGATTAAACCCTCAATTTAAAGGGATAGGCTTTACTTCACAACGTACCCGCGACCGCATGGTTAAACGCTTAGTGGAACAGGGTATAAAAAATCCTCAAGTGCTAGATGCTCTGGGTTATTTACCTAGGCACTTATTTTTAGATGAAGCTTTAGCGCACCGTGCTTACGAAGATACCGCCCTACCCATAGGCTTAGGTCAAACACTTAGCCAACCCTATATAGTGGCACGCATGACCGAGCTACTATTAGAAGTAGAGCCCAAAAAAGCCCTAGAAATTGGCGCGGGCTCTGGTTATCAGGCCGCTGTTTTAGGCTGTTTAGTGCCTGAAGTTTGGAGCGTAGAACGCCTTGAAGCTTTATTAGAAAAAGCCCGTAGCCGCATTAAAAATTTAAAGCTGAGCAATGTTAGGTTGCACCTTGCCGATGGTCATTATGGCTTAGAGCGTGAAGCACCTTTTGATGCCATTCTAGTCACCGCAGCTCCTAAACAACTTCCACCTAACCTTTTTGAACAGCTAGCCGAAGGCGGGCGTTTAATCGCTCCTATCGGTGATGAACACCAAATGCTAAGAGTTTACGACAAACGCAACGGCCAAATGCTGCAAACCGATATCGCTGCGGTACGCTTTGTGCCGCTATTACCCGGAACTGAAAAATGAAACTAAGCCAAATTTACCTACGCGGCCTGCTAATGGGTGCAGCAGACATTGTTCCAGGCATTTCAGGTGGTACCGTCGCTTTTATAACAGGTATTTATGAGCGCTTAATTAATAGCCTACGCAGTTTTGATTTAAAGCTTTGGGCAGTCTGGAAAAAACAAGGGTTTATTGGCTTATATAAAGCAGTGGATGCTAGTTTTTTAATCACCCTTTTACTGGGTATTTTATCCAGTCTACTCTTGTTATCCCATTTAATTAGCTGGCTGCTTGCTAGCTACCCCTTGCACCTAAATGGGCTGTTTTTTGGTTTAGTGGTTGGTTCAGCAGTAATTATTTCACGCGAAATGGGTGGCTGGTCACTTCAGCAGGTTTTTTTCATACTTTTTGGTGCAGTTATCGCCACCTTTATTAGCCATATTTTACCCAGTATCGGCAGCATAACCCCACTAACTTTTTTTATTGCCGGCATGATAGCTATTTGTGCAATGATTTTGCCCGGTGTATCTGGCAGTTTTCTATTACTCACCCTTGGTCTTTATGCGCCACTGGTTGAAGCAATAAAAGCATTAAACCTAACTTTAATTGCAGCTTTTGCACTAGGTGCAGGAAGTGGACTGCTGGCTTTTTCACACTTATTAGGCTGGTTGTTTGACCACTTTAAAACCGCCACCTTTGCGGTTTTATTTGGTTTTGTTATTGCTTCACTCAAACATATTTGGCCTTGGCAATTCTTAACTAGTTATAAGATAAATGAACAAGGAAAAATGCTTCCTTTAGACACACAAGTGTTACTTCCTTGGAAATACAGCCAAATAACTGAATTACCCTCACATCAAATCAGTGTTTTAATTTTAATGCTACTTGGCCTACTCGCAGTGATCTACCTAGCTTCTAGAAGTAAATAGCTTAAAACCTGCTTACACGGCATACAACTTGCAAGTTTTAGTTTAGCAATCTAAGTCATCCTCCTATAGCACAGCAGGTGCTATAGCAGCTTACTGGAGCAGAGATATGACCAAACAAACGCTAAACAATGCCTACCAATCAAGCCAATCCACCGAGTTCGATGAGTACAAAAGGGCTAGCCTTTTAGGTGATCCACAACCCCTAGAGCTTGAAGCAAGCACAGCCTTTGAACAGGCGTTAGAAAACGAACGGCTAACTCGCAACAACTCACTAGATGCCACTCAAATTTACCTCAATGAAATTGGTAGATCTCCCCTACTAACAGCTGAAGAAGAAGTGATTTATGGTCGTCTAGCAAGGCAAGGCGATGCAGCTGGTCGAAAACGCATGATAGAAAGCAACCTACGCCTCGTTGTAAAAATTGCCAGACGCTACAACAACCGTGGTTTAGCGCTACTCGATTTAATAGAAGAAGGTAACTTAGGCCTAATTCGAGCCGTTGAAAAGTTTGATCCCGAACGCGGGTTTCGCTTTTCTACCTATGCAACCTGGTGGATAAGGCAAACCATTGAACGTGCTTTAATGAACCAAACTCGTACCGTACGCCTACCCATTCATGTTGTTAAAGAGCTCAATGTTTGCTTAAGAGCAGCTCGTGAACTATCCCAACAATTAGACCAAGAGCCTACCGCAGAAGACCTAGCCAAACACCTAGAAAAACCCTTGGATAGCATTAAAAACCTAATGGGATTAAACGAGCGCAACGCATCTTTTGATCATCCAGCTGGACCTAATGCAGACCGCCCACTATTAGAAACCTTGGAAGGTGAAAATACTGACCCTTTAGATGAGGTGCAACAACAAGACTTAAGTGTTTATGTTGAAAATTGGCTAACCACTCTTACAGAAAAACAAACAGAAGTTATTATAAGGCGCTTTGGCCTTAGGGGGCATGAAGCAGCAACCTTAGAAGAAGTAGGCCAAGAGATAGGTTTAACCCGCGAAAGAGTAAGGCAAATACAAATGGAGTCCTTAAAGCGCTTAAAAAAACTGCTAACTAGGCAGGGTATAAGCCTAGAAGCTGTGATAAGTGGTTAGTTCCATGTACGCATTTGCATACATCGCTGAATGCTAACTACAGCATCTTCCTCAACTTAAACTGACATAAGTCAAAAATAAAACATAACTATTTGATTTTAATAGAAAAAATAAAAATAGCATAAGTAAGGGATAAGAGTTTTAGGCCTTTCTACTTCACATAAAAGTGTTAATCTATAACTGTCGTCAAGGAGCTAGGAAGCAAAGACAACAAGGATAAACGGAAGCAAGGTGCAGCGTTAAAGGAGGTCAGGAAGACCAAACGGGAAAGCATCGGAGCAGTCTAGGAAAGGCTGAACAAGCAGGCAAGCTTACTAACAAGGAAGTTCCCCGGGCGGCTTAGGCCGCCCTTATTTTTTCGTGTTATACTCCTTCGCCTTACAAACTACTCATTTCGGCAAAGTCCTTCACTATGCGAACAAGAAGAATACTGGCTCTTCTACTGGCATTTATTTGTTTACCAGTTATGGCCCATACTAATTATCAGTCCACTCAGCTAACCGATCAGCACACCCCTTTACTTAACTGCCATAGCCTTGCTTGCCAATACTGGTTAGCTAACCCAAACCCTGTTCAGTCGGTAGCTGAAACCCCAGACCTTGCAGCTAGATCCAACACAGAAAAATACACCAGCATGCTAAAAGAAACTCGCAATATGGGTATTTTATCTTTAGGTATTATGGGCTTGCTTTATGTTATGCCAGAAAGTGTTTCTAAGTGGGATAAAGACGAAATGAAATTCAATACACTGGGCAAAAAATGGAAAGAAAATATCAGTGATGGGCCTATTTGGGATCAAGACGAGTGGGGGATTAACTACATAGGTCATCCCTATTTTGGTGCTGCCTACTATATGGTCGCACGTAACCAAGGGCTGGGACCTTTAGAGTCGGGAGCCTACTCCTTTTTAATGTCTAGTTTTTTATGGGAAATGGGTATTGAAGCCTTTGCAGAAGTTCCTTCCAAGCAAGACCTTATTATTACTCCTTTAATTGGTTCAGTCATTGGTGAAGCCTTCTTTATATGGGAAAAGCGCATAGAAGCCAACCATAGCCAGGTGATGGGCTCAACTTTTCTAGGTAAAACAACCCTAGTCCTCTTAAATCCTGCTGGCACAGCATCGGCTGGTATTAATCGCCTTCTTAATGGTGGTTCATCAGAGGCTGCAGGTTTACAAGGCGGATGGGTAATCCAAGCACCTCGTTCAGGCTTTATTCCAGGCGAAGGCCAGGTGATTGAACCTGGCTGGGTAGGCTTAGAGATGAAATACGGTTTTTAAGAAGAAAAACTTAAGCTAATAAAACCTTCAGCTTGGCTTTTAATTTTTACTTCTTGATTAGTCTCGGGGTTAAGTAATTTTGCACTAAAACCACCATAACGAAGCCCTGTTTCTAAACTCCACCCACTAGACCCTAAAGGAAGCAATAAGCCCGCCTGTACGCCAGCAGAAGGTCCAGACTGGTATTTATTGGCCGCCTCAACTTCTAAATCAACCAAACCACCATAGATACCTGTAAAAACCTGCCAAGACTTATCTGCACGCCATAGGTAATCATAATTAGCATGAATGGTACGAGTGTTCACTTCATCCCAAGTATAAAAATTTAAGTCTGCGTAAACTCTATAGCTTGGCTGTTTAACACCTAATACCACACCAAAACCACTGGTTGTAGAGCTAGCTGAGCTAGCAACACCAGAGAAATCAGTATCTGCCATAGCTAACCTTAAACCAAACATTGGCTGAGTTTCGGCTAATGCTACTTGGCTAGTAACCAGACCAACCATTAAGCTAGTTATTAGCAAACCACTATTTAAACAACTTAAATTTTTAAACCTCATAAGACCACCCTGTTAAATTTTAAAGCAGGATAACGCTTTTTACCTGACGCTTCATCTAGCTTAGGGTAAAATGACATATATCAACTTTATTTCTGCTCCGCTCGGTACCCCTTCATGTCTGTTCGTAAAATTTTTGACTACCCAAAATATTGGGCTGAATGCTTTGGCACAGCCCCCTTCCTACCCATGAGCCGTGAAGAAATGGATCTTCTTGGCTGGGATAGATGCGACATTATACTGGTCACAGGCGATGCCTATGTAGATCACCCATCGTTTGGTATGGCAGTTATAGGCCGCACACTTGAAGCACAAGGCTTTAGGGTAGGCATTATTGCTCAACCAGATTGGCAGTCTAAAGATGATTTTATGAAGCTAGGCAAACCAGAGCTTTATTTTGGGGTAACCGCTGGCAACATGGACTCAATGATTAATCGGTATACAGCAGAACGTAAAGTTCGCTCTGACGATGCCTACACCCCAGGGGATATTGGAGGAAAGCGCCCAGACCGCGCCAGCCTTGTTTATACCCAACGCTGTAAAGAAGCTTGGAGCGATGTACCCGTTGTTCTAGGAGGAATTGAAGGCTCTTTACGGCGCATTGCTCATTATGACTACTGGCAAGACAAGGTACGCCGCTCAATTGTATTAGATTCTAAAGCCGATATTTTACTCTTTGGTAATGCTGAGCGTGCTTTAGTTGAAGTTACCCACCGTATCGCCCAAGGTGAAGACTTAGCCAAAATTACCGATGTGCGCGGTACAGCTTTTATACGCAAAGACACCCCTGCAGACTGGCTAGAAATTGATTCTACTCGAGTAGACCGACCCGGTAGAATTGATAAAATTATTAACCCCTATGTTAATACCCAAGATACCGAAGCCTGTGCGGTTGAACAGCAAAACACTAATCCTTTTACAGAGGCTAGTTTAGACAACCAAACCGAACAAGCACTTGAATTGCTTACAGTTGAACAAGCCAAAGAGCGTAAACAACTAGAAAAACTGGTAACTGGAAAGCAACGTGATAAAAGTGTTATTCGCCTACCTAGTTTTGAAAAGGTTAGCAAAGACCCCGTACTCTATGCCCACGCCAACCGAGTACTACACCTAGAAACCAACCCAGGCAATGCTCGTGCGCTTGTTCAAAAGCATGGCGATCAAGACCTATGGATTAATCCACCGCCACTTCCTTTAACTACTGAAGAAATGGATGCAGTGTTTGATCAGCCCTATGCGCGTGCGCCTCACCCAGTTTATGGTGATGCTAAAATACCCGCTTGGGATATGATTCGTTTTTCTGTGAATATAATGCGTGGCTGTTTTGGTGGCTGTACCTTCTGCTCAATCACCGAACATGAAGGCCGCATTATTCAAAATCGTTCTAAAGACTCTATTTTGCGTGAAATAGAAGCCATGCGAGACAAGGTAAAAGGCTTTACTGGTATTGTTTCTGACTTAGGTGGCCCTACCGCTAATATGTATCGCCTAGCCTGCAAAGACCCTAAAGTAGAAGCTTCTTGCCGTAGACCTTCTTGTGTTTTTCCAGGCATCTGCTCTAACTTAAATACTGATCACAGCGCTTTAATAGAACTTTACAAAGAAGCACGCACTTTACCTGGTGTGAAGAAGGTATTAATTGCATCTGGCCTACGTTATGACCTAGCCGTTGAGTCGCCTGAATACATAAAAGAGCTGGTGACTCACCATGTGGGCGGCTATTTAAAAATTGCCCCTGAACATACAGAAGATGGCCCGCTTTCAAAAATGATGAAACCGGGCATTGATAGTTATGATAGGTTTGAACAGCTTTTCAATAAATTTTCTAAGCAAGCTGGGAAAAAACAGTATTTGATTCCCTACTTTATTGCTGCCCACCCAGGCACTAGCGATGAAGATATGATGAACCTAGCACTTTGGTTAAAAGGTAAAGGTTTACGAGCCGACCAGGTACAAGCTTTTTACCCTTCACCCATGGCAACTGCCACCACCATGTACCACACCGAGCGTAACCCACTTAGCAAGGTCGACTATAAAAGTGACAAGCTAGAACCTATTAAGGGTGAAAGGCAAAGAAGGCTGCATAAAGCTTTTTTACGTTACCATGACCCAAAAAACTGGCCAATGCTGCGCGAAGCTTTAACAAGCATGGGTAGAACAGATTTAATTGGCTACAGTAAAAAACACCTAGTACCACCGACTGACCCTATTAAAGGTACTGCAAGAGCAAAAGATTTTCAGGGTAAAGCTAGGGTATTAACTCAGCACACAGGGCTACCACCCAGAGGTAAGCCTAACGTAGGCAGGCAACAAAAGTCTAAGAAAAGAGCTTGATTTTTAACAGAAATAAATCAGCTAGGCAGCTCAAAAGCTGCCTAGCTTCACACTTAATAAATAATTTCAAAGTTAATGTCTAGTTGAGGTGTGTAGCCACTTCCACCTTCACCACTTTCATCTTCACTATTTCCACCATCAGGCGGATCATCAAAATTACCAGTAGCGTCATCAGATGCTTTACCAAACTCTTTATAACGAATAGAACCACCAAGTGTAGCCGTTACATTATTACCAAAGACCTGACCTTGAATATCTCCAGAACCAGATACGGTTATATCTGACACAGCGTAAATCATGCCATAGATAGGCCTAATACCCATAATGTTAACGGCTTTTAATATATTTCGATTACCGCCATTCGATAAGAGAGTAAATAAAGGCGCACCTCTATTATTGGTTATATTTCGATTAGTGAACTCAAATAAACCAGACTGAGTAAAAGTGCCATCTACGATTAAAGTCAGGCTGGAGTCATTATCTATATGTAGTTTGGAAAAACCTCCTAACCAAACATCACCTTTAACATAAAGAATCACATCGCCACCTGATATTCTTAAAGTAGGTTTATCGCCATTAATCCATATCCCGCCACGATTAATGGTTAGCTGATCTAAAACAGCTAGTTTTTTTGCAGGGCAGCTTTCATTGCAACCTGGATTCTTTTTGGCATCACAGCAGGCAACTCTTCCTAAAAAGCTTGCATCAACAGGCTCATAAAAAGGGAAATCAACCTCTATATCTTTTCTTTCTTTTGCATCATAAACTGTTAAACCTTGAGGTGTTATTACACCACGAGTAATTGGATAAATACCTATGTTTCTATCAAACAAACGACTTGAAGATTTAAACTTAAATTTTGTCTTATTTAATTTTGCTATTTTTTTTGAATCAATTTTATTTTCATCTATATAAAACTCAGACTCATCTATAAACTTCGCTAGTTCTAAAGGATCGGAGGTAATTGTTTTATCAATTTCTCTTTTGTCACCTCTAATCCTTCCAAACCAGCTGGTTCTAATTTTATTTTTAGCCTTAACATTACCCTCAATTCTTGCACCAATTAAAGAGGCCTTAATGGTTCCTGAGCTAGTAGCAACATTATTGCCCATAATTTTTTGTAAGTTACTTGTTACACCATTTTGTTGAACTTCTTCTCCTGGTTCACTTGCAGTGCCACCTCCACCACCTATTTGATTAATTTCTAGGCGGCCCTTACCTATAAGCTTGATTATGGGAGCAGTCTCTTTACCCTGCCAAGCAACTAATTCAACTGCAATTTCATCATCTCCACATTTTTGATTAAGGTTAGCTAGTTTCCAGTAAACATCTGCATTTTTAGCTGAACTAGACTGAAAGTTATTAGCTACACCTTTAAGTTTGGTGTTTAGCTCGTCATACACATCATTGCATACTGCAGTTTGGTTATTTTTATCACTCAGGTTGGTTCTTTTGGCATGAGCTTCAACTGTGTACATTCCCTGATAGATAGCCGAATCTAGGCTAGGTAAATGTAAGTTGCTAGTAGCAACCCGCTCTTCAGTGCTAGTGGTAGACACATTAGAAACCACTAGAGCACCAATAAATAGCATGACTAACAAGGCGACGACTAAAATATAGCCTTGCTGCCTTTGTTTTGGTTTATAAATACCTAACATTTTTAATCCCTTCCTATTCTTTGTATTGCTTTTTTTTAAATTGAGCCAAATGATTGGAACGTAGGTAAGCAGTAAAGCTATGTGTTAAATTATCTTTTACTTGCAAGAATTCATTTTTACTCAGGACTAGATCAACTTTGACTGCAATAATTTCATTATCAGTTAAACTGTCACAAGCTACAAACTCTATCTTTTTATCTGGCTGGTACTCAGCACATTCAAAGCTAAAGCTTTCAACACCATAAACTAAAACTTCTTTGCCTTCCCAAAGATAGCTTGTGCTACCATCAAGAGCATTCACTTCACATACTAAATTATTATTTTCAATTGCATAGGCTTCAACATATCTAGCCGTAGATTTTTTAGCTAAGCAATTTGTTCGTTCTAATTCTTCTATTTTTAAATCTTGAGAAAACATCAAGCTACTTGTATTGCTTACAATATCTTTATAGTCCTCAATATCTTTATAGTCCTCAATATCTTTATAGTCCTCAATATCATTAGCTGTTCTAGCTGTTCTAGCTGTTCTGGTCAAACTTGAGGTAAAAAAATTCAATGTTTCTTGTATATGGCTATAATCTTTAATTAAATTCTGTGCTCTGGAAATAGCCGTTACACTTGAGGCAACTCCGGTTAACAGCAGTGCTCCTAAAGCAAGGGTGATCAACTGCTCAATTAAAGTAAAACCTTTTTGCCTTTTAGCTTTTATTATTTGCAACACAGTCATCCTTATACTGAACTATCAAGGTTTGTTGAACCTTGTATTGATTACTACTAGGTTCAATGGTTAACTCAAATGTCCAATAGCCATTGTTTTCAGCTTGTGTTTTAGTCGTTGCCGTTAAGCTTGATCCCCAACCTGCGCTAGCACCTTTAAAGTGAGTTTTTTTCCAAGCAGCGTATTGATCATTAAAACCCTTATCGAGCACACAAGTATCGGCTCTTAGTCTATTTTGTAGGTCTTGAGCGTAAAGCCCTGCCAAGGTTCGTTGATAGTTAACAAAAGCTTGAGCTTGGTTTTTTACCTGAAGGTTGACTATACCCATCAAGCCCAAAGTAATAACTAAAGCAGCGACCATTACTTCTATCAATGTAATACCTTGTTGCTTTTTAGCTGGCTGCATTTATTTACACTCATTTTTTTGTTTGCGTATAGCTATGCGTCCATTAAAGCAAACATCGATTTGTTTTTTTAAATTACCAACAGCAACCTCTATAAAAACATCAGCATCACTAGCCTCACGGTTTCCTAGCTCAAAAAATTTTATCTGGTTATCCAAAGCACCATTGAACGTTAACTTTGCTTGGTCTTCAGTTGGGTAGTTGCGTTTAAGTTGATCATTAACAAAGACACCTAAGTAATCAGTCTCTTGGGTGCCACAAGCTGTAGCAGAGGGAGAAGAAATAAAACACAAGGAAGCATTTTCTTTTAAGCGCACCGCTTCGTTACGCGTAAAGAGTAGAGCGCTAAAAACATCATTAGTTGCACTAACTAACCGGCTTTTTTCTAACATAGCTTTGCCAGAGGGCAGTAACACACCTAAGGTTATCGCTAGTAAACCTAGTACAACTAAAAGCTCTAGCAGGTTAAACCCTTGTTGTGGTGAAGAGTTGTTAGTATTTCGATGAATCAGCATGTAAGCCCCATCCTAGGTTACACAAAACAAGAGTTACATAAAATAATATAATTCACTATATTCACACACACTATATTCACACACAACTAGATAAGCAAGCGAGTCTTGCCAAGACAGTTTAAAACAAATCTTCTGGATCAATATCTAAAGACCAGCGTACTCGGCGCGCCTCTGGGCTGGTTTCTAACCATAACAAAAGGTTAGCAGCTAAACGGTGCAGGGGCGCTCGCTTATTGTCATGCAGTAAAAACTGCATGTGGTAACGTCCCTGCCGTCTTTCCATAGGCGCTGGCACTGGACCTAAAAGTGCAATTCCTTCTTGATTAAGCAAGTTAGCCTGCTCTGCTAATTGGCTCATAAACTGTTCTACTTGCTCACTTTTAGGTGCTTCGGCTCTTAGCATGGCTAGGTAGGCATAGGGCGGCCAATTAATTTTCTGTCTTTCTTCTAACAAATCGAGAGCGAGCGCCTCATAACCTTTAACGCAGAGCTTTTCTAACCTAGGGTCATCACTGTGATGGGTTTGAATAATCACTTCGCCCGGTTTTTCTGCACGTCCTGCACGTCCTGCTACTTGAATAATTAACTGGGCGGTGCGCTCCATTGCTCTTGGGTCACTTGAATAAAGCCCATGATCTGCATTTAATAAGGTGGCTAGGGTTACATCTGGAAAATGGTGCCCCTTAGCTAACATTTGTGTACCTAATAAAATGGCTGGTCGCTGACTTGCTATCTGCTCTAACTTGCTGGCTAGATCATTACGATTTTTTACGCTATCTCTATCTAGGCGAATCACAGGAATCTCTGGGTAGCGCTCTTGCAAGGTTTCTTCTGCCCTTTCAGTACCTGCGCCTAGGGGCTTTAATTCTCCTTCTAGGCATTGCGGACAGTGGGTCGGCAGAGGTTGCTGTTGATCACAATGGTGGCAATGCAGTTTAGGCGGCTCCCTATGCCAAGTCATGCGGGCATCACACTGCAGGCAGCCGGCTATCCAGCCGCAACTGGTACACATTAAAACAGGCGCAAAGCCACGCCTATTCAATAAGACTAATACCTGATTTTGTTCTTTTAGGTGCTTATCCATGGCCCGAAATAAAGGCTCGGAAAAACCACCGGTTAGATGACGATTACGAATATCTAACAACTTAGGTTCTGGAACCTGCACATCTGCGCCGGGCCTTTGTTTTAAGTACAACCAACGGTAGGCACCTGCTTTAGCCTTAGCTAAGCTTTCTAAGGAGGGGGTTGCTGAACCTAACAAAACAGGTATCGCTTCTTGTTTAGCTCTAAGTACTGCTAAGTCTCTAGCTTGATAACGCACCCCATCTTGCTGTTTAAATGATGAGTCGTGCTCTTCATCTACAATAATTAAACCTAGCTTTGGCAGGGGGGTATAAATAGCTGACCGTGTCCCTAGTACAACTGCTGCTCGGCCTTCTAATGCACTTCGCCAGGCTGTCAATCGCTCTTTGTCTGTCATTCCTGAATGTAGAGCAACAACACGACGATTAAAGCGCTTTTCGAAGCGCTTTAAGGTTTGTGGTGTTAAGCCAATTTCGGGTATTAAAACTAATACCTGCTTTCCTTGCTCTAATAGGTGTTGAATCAACTGAAGATAAACTTCTGTTTTGCCGCTACCCGTTACACCTTGTAAAAGTGTTGGGTTAAAACCTCCCACTTCTTTAATTAGTAGCTCAACCACCTGCCGCTGTTCTTCGGTTAGTTTTAATGGCACTTCTGCTAGCACGTTAGCTGGCAACTGCTCTCTTGTGGCTAGTTGCGGTAAGCCTATGCCTTTTTTTGTTGTAGCGAGTGTTTGAATTTCAATTAGGTTTTTACTTTGCAAACCTTTTAGCATGGCTAGGGTGAAACCTTCAGCCTGCAAAGACTTTTGTGTTTTGGCTAGGCCGCTGGCTTGCAAAGTGCGAATTAAAGCTGCTTGGCGGGGAGCGCGTTTTAAATCGTCTAAAGCTGTTTGGCGACCGATTTCGGTTAGTTGCCACCTCACTTCTTGAGGTGGATGCAAAGCTTGCCCCTGGCGTAACAAAGCAGGTAAAGCTGCTTGCATCACTTCTCCTAAAGGTTGGTGATAATAGTTAGCAACCCAGCTTATAAAGTCTAAATGCTGTTGCGAAAATAAAGCCTGAGAATCTAAATAAGTGAGGGCTGCCTTAATGCGATTTGCAGAAAGCTCGCTGGTTTCTGTTAGCCCCATTACTAAGCCGATTAGCTGCCGATGACCAAAGGGTACTTTTACTCTTACACCTGTTTGAGGCAAGGGCTCACCTGCTACTGGCCTATAATCAAATAGGCGGCGCAGAGGCGTGGGAAGGGCAACTTGGATAAATGGCATAAATTTACTCTAAAAGTGTTTGGTGCTTAGCCTTTTGCCTGTTAGAATACGCCACCTTAATTCCTATTGACACCCTATGCGGTGCCTGGCAAGAGATCAGGCGGCGGCGTAGCTTAACGAGGCTTACCATGAAAAAAGACATTCATCCTAACTATGCAGCTGTTGCAGCAACTTGCACCTGTGGCAACACTTTCACTATTAACTCTACCCTAGGTCAAGCAACCATTGACTTGGATGTATGCTCTAACTGCCACCCTTTCTATACTGGTAAGCAGAAGCAAGCAGCTACAGGCGGTCGTGTTGAGCGCTTCTCTAAGCGTTTTGGTTCCCGCTCTACTAAGTAATTTTTTACTTAGCTTAAAGACCAGAGCTTTTTTATCTAGGCTCTGGTTTTTTTATGTCTTTTCATTCTATAAATCTCTAACCTCACCTCAAAACCTACCTTTTATACAAGTTCACTGCGCTTAAAACGCTTGTTTGAATGCAAATAATTCTATATGCTTATTAGACCTTAGTAATGCTTGAGCACCAAAAGGCCACAAGCTTTTTAGTGTTACAAGTTAACTTAAAACATCTTTCTTTTTACACTTCAACTAGTGAATAAATTCTAATGCCTCAAGATATTAAGCAAGCAGCACTTGATTATCACTCTAAGCCAATCCCTGGCAAACTCAGTATCGAGTTAACTAAACCTGCAGCCACGGCTAAAGACTTAGCTATGGCTTACAGTCCAGGCGTTGCTGAGCCTGTACGAGAAATAGCTAGAGACCCTGAACTAGCTTACCAATACACGGGTAAAGGTAACTTGGTGGGTGTTATCACCGATGGTACAGCCATTTTAGGTTTAGGAAACTTAGGTCCACTGGCTTCCAAACCTGTTATGGAAGGTAAGGGTGTTCTATTTAAGTGCTTCGCTGGTGTTAACTCTATGGACATCGAAGTGAATGCTGAAAGCCCTCAGGCTTTTATTGATACGGTTGCCCGTATTGCAGACACTTTTGGTGGTATTAACCTTGAAGATATCAAAGCACCTGAGTGCTTCGAAATTGAGCGTGTACTTATTGAGCAGTGCAGTATCCCTGTTTTCCATGATGACCAACATGGCACCGCCATAGTAACAGTTGCAGGTATGCTGAATGCCCTAGAGCTAGCTGGAAAAACAATTGAAGAAGCCAAAGTTGTTTGTTTGGGCGCTGGTGCGGCGGCTATTGCAGGTATGAAACTGCTAGTGGCTTGCGGTGCAAAAAGTGAAAACATCTATATGCTCGATCGCCAGGGTGTTATTCATACCAACCGTGATGACCTAAATCAGTACAAAGCTATGTTTGCTAACAATACTAGTAAGCGTACTCTAGACGATGCTCTTGAGGGTGCTGATGTATTTGTTGGTCTTTCTGGCCCTAACTTGATGAGTCCTGAACAGCTTAAACTCATGGCTGCTAATCCCATTGTTTTTGCCTGCTCTAACCCAGACCCTGAAATTAATCCTGACCTAGCTCACGCTACGCGTAACGATGTGATTATGGCAACTGGCTGGTCTGATTACCCTAACCAGGTTAATAATGTTTTAGCCTTCCCATTTATTTTCCGTGGTGCTCTTGATGTACGCGCCAGCAAAATTAATGAGGAAATGAAAATTGCTGCAGTTCACGCGCTTAAAGAGTTAGCGAAAGAGCCAGTTCCTGCAGACGTTTTAACTGCTTATGAACTAGACTCTTTAGAGTTTGGCCCTGAATACATTATTCCTAAAGCAACGGATAAACGTTTGTTAGGGCGCATTTCTTCTGCAGTAGCTCAAGCAGCGGTTGATTCTGGTGTTGCTCGCCTACCCTTCCCTGCCCACTACCCGCTAGAAAGCGTTGATGATGCTTATGGCAACTAGCTTATAAATGTTAGCCAAAAAAACCGGAGCCTAGCTCCGGTTTTTTTATGTAAGTTCGCAATAAATAACTAGAGTTAAAATAAAGCTTCTGGAGGCGGTGCGTTACCTGATGAGCCACCTTGGTTTTCTGGTAGATCATTTTGGAAAGACTGCTCGGCTGATCTGTTTTGAGGGACTCGCTCTTTATAGAAAATTTCAAACATAGCATCTTGCTGCCCAGGACTAGCAAGTAAGCCGCTAGCAGGATCTATTCTAACTGTCACCAAACCTTCTGGACGCTGCATTACTTTTTCTGGCTGATTTCTAAGAGCTACCTGCATAAATTGTATCCACATAGGTAGGGCTAGGTTGGCACCGTATTCACCCGTACTGGAGGGTTGATCAAAACCTGCCCAGACACTTGCTACAACGTCACCGTTAAACCCAGAAAACCACGCATCATGCAGCTCATTGGTTGTCCCTGTTTTACCACGAATATCACTTCTTTCTAGTGCCTTGGCACGCTTACCTGTTCCATCATTAATAACGTCACGCAAAATGGAGTGCATGGTATAAACGGCGCGTTCATCTACTGCTCTTTTTGAGAGAGGATAGCTAACGCCTGCCTGCTCAAGGGTTTCCTGCTTTGTTGGGCAATCTAGACAAACCCTAGGTTTAGCTGCTTGATAAAGCACTTCTCCTTCAGCATTTTCAATACGCGTTACTAGATGCGCTTCTACAGGAAAGCCACCATTGGCTAGCATGGCATAGGCACTAGTCATTTCTACCGGGGTTACGTTGGCACTTCCCAAAGACAAAGATAAATCTCGCGGCATGCGCTCTGCAGGAAAACCAAAACGGCTAATATATTCTATGGCTCGACTTAAACCTAAATAGTTAAGCACCCTAACCGATATAAGGTTGCGTGATTTATATAACCCTTCACGTAACCGAGTTGGCCCATAAAAAGTACCCGTAGAGTTTTGAGGTCGCCAAACATCTTCTAGTTGCTGGTCCTCAAACACCACAGGCGCATCATTAATAATAGTTGCTGGCGTATAGCCTTTCTCTAAAGCAGCCATATAAACAAAGGGTTTAAAAACCGAACCGGCTTGTCGTGCAGCTTGGTCAGCTCGGTTAAAGCGGCTTTGGTTAAAATCAAAACCACCAACCAAGGCTGTAATTTCACCCGTCTCGGTTTTCATCGCTACCAAGGCTGCTTCCAACTTAGGTAGTTGTGCTAGTTGCCAAGGGCGCTCTTTAGAGGTTGTTTTTTGTAATCTAATTAAATCTCCCTGCCCAGCTAAGCGATTGCCTGTTAATGCTTGCCTATCCTTCCAAAAAGGTGAGTGATAGCGACCAGCCCAATCCCAATCTTCTGGAGTTAGCTCGACTAGCTCACCTCCTTTTTTCAACACTAAAAGACGCTCTGACTCGGCTTCAACAACAATGGCTGGTAGTAACTCTCCATACACAGGTGTGCTATCTAAAACCCTTAACCAATGACTTACATCTAAATTAAGCTCTTCTTCTAGCGGTTTAGCTCTAGGGTCTTGTAAGGCTATTTGAACCTGCTCTAAACCTGATTCTGTTGCCTCAATTTCTGCCAAGGCATCCCCCTCTAACACTTCTTGTTGCTCAACTAGAGGAATCGCTTCTTGTTCAACGCCTCGCCAGCCACGACGCTTATCATAATTGAGTAGCCCTTCTAAAATAGACTTATTTGCTGCCTTCTGCTGTTTACTAAGAATTGATGTGTACACTTTCAAACCTTGGGTATAAGCACTGTCACCAAAGCTTTCTAGGGTAAATTGACGCGCAGACTCTGCAACATAGGGGGCATTAATGTCTTGTTCAGGCGGGTAGTAGCGAGCAGTAACAGGGGCTCGAATTGCTTCTTCATAGCTATTGTCATCTAAAGTTCCTAGTCGATACATGCGCGACAGTATCCAGTTACGACGAATTAAAGCCCGCCTTGGATTAGCTAAAGGATTATAGGATGAAGGAGCTTTAGGTAAGCCAGCAATCATAGCTAACTGAGCTAAATTTAGTTCTGCTAATGGCTTACCATAGTAAACCTCTGCAGCAGCAGCTATGCCATAAGCTCGGTTACCTAAATAGATTTTATTAACGTAGAGCTCTAAAATTTTCTGCTTAGTTAGTTGCTGCTCAATTCTTAACGATAAAAGAATTTCCCGAATTTTACGCGCAAAGGTACGATCTCTGGTTAAAAGGTAGTTTCTTGCCACCTGCATAGTAATGGTAGAGCCACCTGATTGAATTCGACCAGAATTAATTAACTGTACTGCTGCACGAGCTAAACCTTTTATATCTACGCCTGGGTGCTCATAAAAGCTAGCATCTTCCGCAGCTAATAAGGCATCGACATAGCGCCTAGGAATATCAGCATAGTTAATGCGGGTGCGCCTATGCTCACCAAACTCAGCCATTAGCAAGTTATCTGAGGTGTAAATACGCATGGGAACTTCTAGCTGCTCACTTAGCAGTACTTCCATATCCTGCAACTGAGCAACTTCTTCGTGTAGACTAGGTAAAAAATATAAGACTAGGGCAAAAGCCCAAGCTCCACCTATCCCTGCTCCTACAACACCAAGCCAAAACAAATACTTTACAATACCTTTGAAAACACGCATGGTTTACCTAGCCGCTTATTGCTCTATATTTTTACACTAAAAATTAAGCACCGATAATGACACAAAATCTTAGCAACTAACAATTGCACATTTGCTTACGGTCTGATACAAACTGTAGCCAGAATATATTATAGTTACTTGTGTGCTTATGCTTGTTGATTAAGGATGAATGCAACACTATGTTCAGGATGCCTAGCTTACCTTTTTTTCGCCCTAAAAAATTACCGTTAATTGGTATAGATATTACTAGCTCTGCAGTCAAGCTGCTGGAGATTCACCCTTATGGCGATAAGTTACAGGTAGCCAGTTATGGCGTTGCTCCTCTAGAAAGCGGCGCCGTCTCTGACCGACGTATTAAAGACTACAAATCGGTAGCACGCAGCATTAAACGTGTTATCGAGCGTACCCAACCCAGCACTCGCCGTACCGCCATTGCCGTTCCCACTGCAGCAGTTATTACTAGAACATTAAGCTTACCTGTTGAATTAAATGACGATGAAATGGAAGCGCTAATACTCGAGGAAGCTGAGCAGCATATTCCCTATCCGCTTAATGAAGTTGCTATCGATTTTCAACGCCAGCCGCCCCTTAACCCTGAAGATGAAAATCAACCTGTATTATTAGTAGCTTGCCGTAAAGAAGTCACTGAACAACTTGACTATGTATTAGAAGATGCAGGCCTAGAGCCTATAGTAACTGACGTTGAAAACTTGGCCATGGAGCGCTCTTTAGGTTTGCTGTTAAACAAGCTACCTAAGCAGGAAGAAAATCAAATAGTGGCTGTAGCTGATGTAGGCGCCACAACAACTGCTTTAAATATCCTTAGAGATGGTGAAACCATTTATAGCCGAGACCAGTTGTTTGGTGGAAAACAATTAACTGATGAAATCCAACGCTTCTATGGTTTATCTCGCGAAGAAGCAGGCTTTGCCAAGAAAAAAGGCAACCTACCCGCTGACTATATCACCGAGCTTTTAGATCCTTTCAAAACTGCTTTGGTTCAGCAGGTTGAGCGCCAACTACAGCTTTTTTACTCTTCCAGTTCTTACCATGACATAGACTACCTAATACTGGCTGGAGGATCCTCTGCAATTGAAGGTTTACCAGCACTAGCACAGCAACAACTAGGCTGCCCTACTTATATAGCGAATCCATTTGTCGATATGCTGCTAAGTGACAAGGTAGATGCTAAAGCCTTAGCCCAGGACGCCCCTGCAATGATGATTGCTTGCGGCCTTGCTATGAGGGTTTGGTCATGAATTTAAATACCGGTATTAACCTAAGGCCTTGGCGTGAAGAAAGACGTCAAAAACAACAGCAAACATTTACACAGCTAAGTCTCTTAGCTCTGGTGGTTGGCCTACTTATTAGTGTTTTACTCTGGCAAAGCACAACCGCCTCTATAGCCGTTATTCAAGATGAAAATCAGCTTATAAAAAATCGTATGACCAAACTGGATGCTGAAATAAGAGAAGTAGCCAATCTGCGCGAAAAGCGCCAGCAATTGCTTAATCGTATAGGTGTTATTCAAAAACTACAGGACAATCGTAGTGTCACTGTTGAAATAATGGATCAATTAGCGAGCAGCATTAATAACGGAGTTTATCTTACTGAAATAGAGCGTGACAAAAACCAAATTTTGATCGAAGGCTCCGCTAGCCCTTCTCAGGCTGTAGCAGCCTGGATGCGCAACCTAAAAGAGCAACCTCGTTTTAGTGAGCCAGTTTTACGCAGCTTAACAACTGATGATCAGTCTAGCCTTACTCACTTTAATCTCCTGTTACCTTTAAGGGATTCAAAACAATGAATAAATGGCTAGCCAACCTTAAAGAAAAAACTCGCTGGATTTCTCAGTTACTAGCGGCACTTAAACCCTGGTTTAAAGCTCAGTTACGCGCTATAAAAAAACTTGAGCGAGATGATTTAGACCTAGCCAACTCAGGGCAATGGCCTGACTTAGTTAAAATATTTTCTTTAATTCTAGTGGTTTCCAGCGTTGTTTTTGCAGGCCACTGGTTACTCATTAGCAGCTACAAAGAAGAACTTGCTTTTGCGCAGCAAGAACAAGAGGAGCTATTAGAGAGCTACCGTTTGCGCTCTTTTCAAGCTGCTAACCTAGCTGCCTACCAGCAGCAAATGCGTATTATGGAAGAAACTTTTTCAGGCTTGTTAGCTTTTCTACCATCAGGCAATGAAGTACCTCGCTTACTCGATGACATTCAACAGCTTGCCGATGAACAACGTATAGAAATACTAACCCTTAACTTAAAAGACCCCAAAGATAATAACTTTTATAGCCAGCTACCTTTTGAAATAGAGGTGAGAGGAGACTTTCATCGTTTAGCTAATTTTATGGTAGGCATAAGCAATCTAGATAGAATAATCACCCTGCATAATTTTACTCTCCAACCTGTAAATAAAGGCTCAAGCCAGCTAAGGCTCAATGTAGACGCTCAAACCTATCGCTATGATCAAACTACCAATTCAGCAAGTCAGGGGGGTAGAAATTGATGCGTGCTTTATTATTACTAGCTCTACTTTTGCTTTTAGCTGCTTGTGGTGACTCTAATTCAACAGCCAGTATTGAAGACCAGTTAAATGACTTACGTACTCGGCCCCATGGAAAAATCGAACCCTTACCCGAGTTTCCAGAAACAACAAAAGCTCAGTACCAACAGCAAGAAAGGGATCCTTTCTTGCCGGCTAAAAACTCTGTGAATAGCAGGCTCGCCGCACCTGACTTAAATAGACCGCCAACAGCCTTAGAAGCTTGGGATTTAAGCCAGCTTTCATTGCGTGGCAGTATGAAACGAGGCGAAATAATAAAGGCTTTAGTTATTACCCCAGACAACCAACTTGTTTCTGTCGCAAAAGGAGACCGCATGGGCAAGGATCACGGCACCATTATTCATATTGATAAAAACAGAATACTGCTACGCGAACTTATTTTTTCTGGCTCCGAGTGGCATGAGCGCGAACAAACATTATTTATATCCAAGTAGGATTTTTGTATGACTATTAATCTTCACTCCAAAGCCTGGCCACTTGTTTTCTTATGCATTGTTAGTCTTTTGCTACCTTTAACTGCTTTGGCAAATAAGGCGCAGATTACAGGCATAGATTTCCAGCGAACCAACCAAGGCAACGCTAGAGTTTTATTAGATTTTTCTAGCCAACCCCTTTTGCCCGAAGCAGAAGAATTGCCTAAAGGTTTAAAGCTAAAGTTCCCTACAACTGATATTAACTACGACTTAATCAACCTCTACGACACCAATGATTTTTCTACCCAGGTCAACCAGTTAGAGCTTTTTCAAACAGGTAACAGAGCTGAACTCATTATTAACATAGAGGGTGAGTACAACTACTTATTCAACACTCGTGATAAGCAACTGCAAATTGAAATTACCGCAAACAGCCTTAGCCAAGACGCTGCACGATCACCTGGCAGCTCTGCTTTTCGCTATACGGGTGACTTAGTGTCACTTAGTTACCACGATATTCCAGTGCGCGAACTGCTAGCAGAGCTGGCTGCCTTCTTAGATTTAAACCTAGTGGCTGGGGAAAATGTTGTAGGCAATATTACGCTTCAATTAGAAGATATTCCTTCTGACCAAGCCTTAGATATAGTGTTAATTTCTCAAGGGTTAGCTAGCAGACAACAGGGTAAAATTCTGTTGGTTGCTCCAGCAACTGACCTTATTCAACTAGAAGAGCAACAGCAAAAAGCCAAACTTTCTGCTACCAATGTTAGCCCATTAGAAGATGCGTTTATTAAAATTCGTTATGCCGACGCTACGGCCTTACAAGCTTTTATTTTAGGTGACCAAGAAGCAGACAACACACCAACCAATAACCTAGCCGCTGGCCTGCTGGGTAGCCTACCCATGCCTAGCCTTGAACAAGAACAAAATACTCGTCAGTCAACTAGACGTTTTTTGTCTGAACGTGGCCACCTGTTAGTGGATGACCGCACCAACACCCTGTATGTACGTGATACAGCTGAGCAGGTTAACCGCATTCAAGACCTAGTCAAAACCCTAGATGTGCCTGTAGACCAGGTTATGATTGAAGCCAGAATTGTGGTTGCTCGTACTGGTGTTGGAGAAGAGCTAGGTGTTAGTTGGGGGGTAAGAAGCAGCCCAACAGCCGGCTTGGGGCAATTTAACACTAGAAGAGAGACCGAGAGAGGCGCTTTAATCAATGACAACCTTTTAGAGTCTAACCGAGGCACAAGTATAGACTTTAGCCCAGAAACAGGTGCTAACTTTGGTTTTGTATCTAACAAGCTCTTGCTCGACTTAGAGCTAGCTGCCTTAGAATCTGAAAATCGTAGTGAAATCATTTCCCAACCCAAAGTGATTACCTCTAACCGCAATAAAGCCGTTATTAGGTCAGGTGAAGAAATTCCTTATACCTCTGTGGATGGCGATGGTGAGCGAACAACTGAATTTCGTCAGGCTGAACTTCGCCTTGAAGTAACCCCGCAAATTGTAGGTGATGGGCGTATTTTCCTTAACTTACAGGTTAACAACGATAGTAAAGGCGAGGAAACTAAAAACTCTGGCCCAACCATCAATACCAACGCAGTAGAAACTCAAGTATTAGTAAATAACGGTGAAACTATTGTAATAGGTGGTATATTCACCTCACAAAAACTTGAGGGAGAAAGCAAAGTTCCTTTTCTTGGTGATATTCCTTTAATTGGCTGGCTATTCCGCAGTTCCTATAGCAGCCAAGAAAAAGTAGAATTACTGGTTTTTATAACTCCAAGAATGATAGACGATGCTCTGGCAAGAAACTAATGCAAGATGAACAAGAATGTAACTCGCTGACCAATATTTTTTTAATTGGCTCTATGGGAGCGGGTAAAAGTACCCTAGGTCGCTTATTAGCTAGTGCTTTAAAGCGCCCTTTTTATGACTCAGATAGAGTGATTGAAGAAAGGTGTGGAGCCAGTATCCCATGGATTTTTGATCTAGAGGGTGAAGCAGGTTTTCGACAGCGTGAAACGCAAGTTATCGACGAGCTAACCCAAGAGCAGGGCATCGTTCTTTCTACAGGTGGTGGCAGCGTATTAAAAGAAGAGAACCGCCAATACTTAAAAGAGCGAGGACTGGTCATTTTCTTGCGTACGACAGTTGATCAGCAGCTACTACGCACCAGTAAAGACCGTAGCCGCCCACTACTACAAACAGAAAACCCGCGTGCGCGACTTGAAGAACTTAAAGAAAAACGTGACCCACTTTACCTAGCGACAGCTCATTTAATTGTTGATACTGACCAGCGGCCCACCTCGTCAAGTCATGCGGGATATTAAACAACAATTACTGCACCACTTATAATTAAAGAATGAATCGGAAATCTCATGCAAAGCCTTAATCTAGACCTTGGAGAGCGCAGCTACTCCATTCATATTGGCTCAAATTTACTTAGTCAACCCAGTTTAATTTTGCCTTTGCTCACCGGCAAGCAGGTTTTAATTGTTAGCAATACCCAAGTTGCCCCTCTTTACCTTGAGCAACTGAGCTCTAGCCTAAGTCAGGCTAAACCTGACCTAAACGTTCAAACCTGCATTCTTCCCGATGGAGAAGCTTACAAAACCCTTGCAACCCTTGAAAAAATTTGGGACAAGCTACTCAATGAAGGTTTTAACCGCAAAGCAACTTTAATTGCCCTAGGTGGTGGTGTAGTAGGCGACATGACAGGCTTTGCTGCTGCTTGTTATCAACGTGGAATTAATTTCATTCAAATACCTACCACGCTTTTATCTCAAGTAGATTCATCTGTCGGTGGCAAAACTGGGGTTAATCACCCACTAGGCAAAAATATGCTGGGTGCTTTTTGGCAGCCCAGCTTAGTATTAGCCGATACACAGGTTTTAAAAACCCTGCCTAGTCGAGAACTAGCTGCAGGTATTGCAGAAATTATAAAATACGGTTTACTAGGCGACCTAGTCTTCTTAGAATGGCTCGAAAATAATATGGCCGGCCTTATAAAAGGTGATAGTCAATTACTAGCCGAAGCCATAGCCCGCTCTTGCCAAAGTAAAGCCGATATTGTGGCTGAAGATGAGCGTGAAGGTGGTAAGCGTGCTTTATTAAACCTAGGTCACACCTTTGGCCACGCCATAGAAACTGAAATGGGTTATGGGCAGTGGTTACACGGTGAAGCCGTCGCATGCGGTATGTGGCTAGCGGCAGACTTATCACGCCGTTTAGGCTGGTTAACCTTAGCAGAAGTAGAAAGAGTCGAAAAAATCTTACTTGCTGCTAATTTACCTGTAAAACCACCAGAAGAAATGACTCTTGCTAGCTTTTTAAAGCACATGGCTGTGGATAAAAAAAATATCGATGGTCAGCTGAGACTTATTCTTTTAAAACAATTAGGGCAAGCAGAGCTGGTAGAGTTTAACAAACTACCCCTGCTAGAAGAGTGCATTACTGATGCGCTTACAAAAACGCACTCGCTTTAACCAGTAACGCGTTCTTCTGAACCTTCTGATATGATTAAATGCTAATTAATCTTTTAGCCAACGCATAATGTCCACGGAGTCGCTGGCATGCAACCCAGGGAACCATCACTAAGTAGTTCAACACCCTTTAATGAACAGGCGCTATTATTAGAGCATGTAAATGATGCTGCTGTTTTTTATTCGGGGAAGCAACACGGTAAACACCTAGACCTTTTGCTTCATTTAAGTCGATACAGCAACCTGCTGCTGACTGTCACTGGTCAACAAGGCAGCGGTAAAACTCACCTTAAAAACCGTATGCTCCAACAACTCGATTCAGGTGTTGTTGTCAGCCTATTAGATGCAGAACAAACCGCTTCTGCTGCACAGGTTTTACCCACCTTAGCTCAAAACTTAAATATAGAAATACCTGCCAAAGCAGACTTTGACTTTTATATTGCTGAAATTCGTAATTTTAGCAGCCAGTTAAGCGAAGAAGGTGGTAGCTGCTTAATTGTTATAGATAACGCAGAAAACCTAGAGCAAGATGCTATTAACCTTATATTAGAACTTGCCACTACAGCGAGTGACAATCATAGGCCGCACCTAGCCTTGTTTGGAAGCCAGGCGCTTTTCACTAAACTCCATCAAAAAGAAAATCTTAGCCGCTTTGAGTCGGTAGGCCACCACCTACCACTAGAAGCTTTTAATGAAGCAGAAGCTAGAAACTACTTAGATCATCGCTGCAAGAGTGTTGGTATAGACACCTTCCCATTAGATGACCAGCAGTTTACTAAAGCTTATAAAGCGTCTAAGGGATTACCAGGCCTCTTAAACTCTGCGCTAGTTGAACAGCTAAGAAATGGCTCTGACTCAGCTAGCCTTGCCCCTAGCCTAATATCTCCCAAAAAATCCAAGGCTAAAAAAACCAAAACCACAACTCAACCCAAAAAAGCTAAACCCAATAAAAAAGGTAAGCTGCCCTTGGGTTTTATATTGGCTGCAACCAGTTTAGTGGCACTTCTTCTAGTGGGCTATTTGTATAAAGACCAGCTGCAGCCTAGCTCAACACCCGATACCAGCTTAATAAGCCGCCCACAAGAAATACGTCAAGGTGAAGCGGCATGGCAGCCACCCGCCTTACCTGAACAAAGCAAGGTCACTAACGAGCCTCAGCCTGAAGAAACACCTTTGCCTACAGACCAGGCTGAAACTCAGCAACCAACAGAAGTTACTGCCCAGGCTGAAGCTAGTGTAGAAAGCCCAGTATTAGAAGAAAACACTAGTGGGCTTGATTTACCCGATGATACTCCTTTAGCGACTCAGCCCTCTGTAGAAGAGCCTGCCAAGCCAACTAAACCAACAGTAGAGCCAAAGAAACCTACAGCACCCAAAAAGCTAGCAGAAAAAGCACCCGCCAAAAAACCAACTTGGGTAGATAAGGGTGCTAGAAGAGAGGCAAGCCTTATGGCTAAGCCAGCAACCCATTACACCCTACAAATGATGGGTAGCCTAGATGAAGCGAGTGTTAAGAGCTTTATTCAATCTCAAACAACTAACCGCTCAGACTTTTCTTATTTTGAAGGGCGTTACAAGGGTCAGCCTTGGTATGTCGTAGTTTATGGTGACTATTCCAACCGTGACCAAGCCTTAGCAGGAATTCAAAAGCTACCTAAGAGTCTGCAAAAACAGCGCCCTTGGGCTAGAAGTTACCAAAGTGTGCAAGATGACCTTCGTAGTCATTAACTTTATTTATTAGCAGGCTAATTTTTACTGGAGCAATGAATGAATTCTAGACCCCGTTTGCAAGGTGTGACCCCAGAAGGTGAGCGCATAGACTTACCCGACTTAGCTGAAATTGAGATTATTTGGGATGAGGGCATACCAGCTACTATCTTAGTGAGCCCTGATTATTTAGAAGGCAATAGTCTTTCTATTGAAGTAGGCAGCGAGGAAGATGACCAACATCAGGTAGAAGAGTACGGGGTGCTGGTGCTGCGTCCAGGGTCTTGTAACGTGTTAGATATAGAAGTAGAAACCCACTCTATGCAAGCTACTGATCAATAGCTTTAACTAACAAAACCCCTGCACTTATCTTAAGTAGAGGGGTTTTACTACTACCTACTGACCTATCAACCAATAACAACCCAGCGACTAATCAATAGCCTCTGCTTCATCTAAAACCGTTGCTAACAAAGGGGCTTGTTCATCTAAATCAAACACCATAAACGATAGCTTCACCTCTAAAAATTCATCAAATAAAGCCCTATCCATATCTGCAGGCCATAAGCTTGCATCGTCTTCCCAAGAAAGCAGTTCGTTTTCTAAGAGTTCAAAATGCCGCTCATCGACAAAATCTTCTAATGCCTCCTCATCTTCTAACTCAGGCATTAGGTAGGTGGTGGCTTCTAAGTTAACTTCTGCAAGTGTTACCTGCTCGTCATCTTCACCATCTAGACTGTTAATCCAATCAACAAAAGGTTGTTTTAATTGAATACTGATAGCAGAGCGGTTAAGCATCTTCATGGTAGGTCTCCGGGCTAATAATAGGTAGGTATTTAGTTGTAACCACTGGTTTATTTATTCAGCTGCTGCCAATCGTCTGGGTTAAACCCAACAAGCAGTCGCTGATCAGCCTCAAGCACTGGGCGTTTTATTAAACTAGGGTTGACCTGCATTAAACGAATAGCTGAAGCTTCATCTATACCCTCTCGGTCTTCTTCTGCTAGTTTACGCCAAGTTGTACCACGGCGATTAACTAAAACCTCCCAGCCCACTTGGCTTACCCATTCCTGTAAGCGACTGGTATCTATTCCAGATTTTTTATAATTATGAAACTCATAAGCGAGCTGCTGCTCATCTAGCCAAGTGCGCGCTTTTTTCATGGTGTCACAATTAGGTATTCCATAAAGCTTCAACATCTTATCTTTTTTCCTAGTCTTTCGCTGCTATTAATATTAAAAATCAATAAGCTAACGCTGCCAGCCTGAATCGTAGAGGGGGTAACCTGGCTCTTTAGCTTGCTTGTCTAACTCATCACATAAGCGTGTTTTTAATTGGTGGCAAAGCTCTGGGTCAGCCAAAGGGCTACCATCTTGCAAAGTAACAAAGAAAACATCTTCTACTCTTTCGCCTAGGGTGGCTATTTTGGCGTTCTGAAGCCACAAATCAAACTCTACAAAAATGCGCCCTATTCTTGCTAATAAACCAGGTCGATCTGGCGTTATAACTTCAATTAGGGTGCGTAGGTTACTAGGATCGTTACTAATGTAAACCTGCGTGGGTAGGGTAAAATGTTTTAGCTGTCTTGGGGTGTGTCGTTTAACTAGCTGAGGAAAGTTCTCTGGATTATTCAGTGAACTAATTAGCTTACGCTCTATCTCTAGCAATCGAGCTTTACTGCGTGGTATTTTGCCATTCTGCTCTAATACTATAAAGGTGTTTAGAGTATAGCCTGCATCACTTGAAGCAATGCGGGCATCATGAATTGAGAGCCCAAGCCTATCTAAAGTAGCAGCTGTTGCAGCAAAACCAAAAGCAACATCTTTGGAATGAATAAATACCTTGGTACCGCCTTCTCTAATATTTTCGCTTGGAGCCATTAATAAAATAAGAGGCTGTTTACTCGGTGCATGATTTAAAATACCTAGGGTGTGCCAAACCACTTCTTCTGCTGTATTTTGTAGAAAGTAATCACTCCCTAAACTAGACCAGAGGTTTAAAATTTTTTGTTTATCTACGCCTGCACTTTGCAAACCTTTAAAAGCTTTACTCTGGGTTTCTTCTATCCAGTCCATTGAGTCTATTGGGTTTTCTAAGCCACGACTTAGGGCACGTTTTGTTTCTGTATAGAGTTGATTTAATAGTGCAGCACGCCATCCATTCCATAGCTTAGGGTTGGTTGCATTAATGTCCGCAACGGTTAGCACATGCAAATAATCTAAATGAACCTGCTTACCAACCTTCTCAGCAAAGCGGCGTATCACTTCTGGATCAGTTAAATCTTGTTTTTGTGCTGTCATTGACATTAATAGATGGTTTTTTACTAGCCAGCTAACTAGGTTAGCATCACTGCTACTTAAGCCTTGGCTTAGACAAAAATCTAACGCGCTAACCGCACCTATTTCTGAATGATTACCACCGTAGCCCTTGCCTAAATCATGAAAAAGCCCTGCTAACCAAATAATTGCCAGCTTAGGTAGCTGCGGCATAATGCTAGAAGCGAGAGGGAAGTTTGTTTTCTCCTCTGGGTCACGAAAGCTCTGCAACAGACGTAAAAGCCTTAGAGTGTGGGCATCAACAGTATAGATATGAAATAAGTCATGCTGAGTAAGGCCAACTGCATGACCAAACTCGGGTAAATAACGACCTAAAATGCCATAACGCCCCATTAAGTTTAACTGCAAAGGAACATCGCCTTGTGAGTTAAGTAGCGCCATAAATAGCTGGTTAACGCGCTTGTCTTGACGAAAAGCTTCATCAATTAAATAGCGGTGATCACGTAAGGCACGTATCGTTGTAGCACGAACACCTTTTATTTCTGCATGCTCGGCCATTAGCAAAAACACTTCAATCAGTGCAAAGGGGTCGCGCTCAAAAACATCATCACCTAAGTGCTCAATTAAACCATCGCGTATTTGAAAACGCTGGTTAATGTAGGTGACTTGATGCACTTCATCTGGCTTTAAAAGTGCCTGCTCAAAATGCTGCAGTAGCACATCATTTAACTCGGTTAGGGTGGTGACCACTCGGTAATAGCGCTTCATAAACTGTTCAACAGCTAAGCGTTTTTCGGTATCTAAATAACCAAATAACACTGCCAATTCACGCTGATAATCAAACAGCAAGCGGTCTTCACACCTTTCGGCAATTAAATGCAAAGCATAACGCACCTGCCATAAAAAACTTTGTCCTTGTTCTAGCAAACGCACTTCGGTTTCAGTTAAAAAACCTTCTACCAACAAGTCTTTTATTGAAGTGGCATTAAAATGCCGCTTGGCTACCCAGCCGATCATTTGAATATCTCGCAAACCACCCGGCGAGCTTTTTATATTGGGTTCTAGGTTGTGGTCACTATTGTTGTACTTATTATGTCTAATGCGCTGCTCTTGCCACTTAGCATCAAAAAACTTAGCAGAAGGCCACATTTTATTTTGTGTTAAACGCTCTGATAACGCCTCTTGCAAGGCTAAACTGCCAACTAAAAGACGGTTTTCAAAAAGATTAGTGGCAACAGTAATATCTGCTTTAGCTTCATTTTCGCAGTTTTCTAAAGAGCGGAAGCTATGCCCGACTTCTAACTTAATATCCCAAAGTAGGGTGATAAACTCCGTTAGAGGTTGGTGGTAACGAGTAGAGTCATTGTCTTCCACCAATACCAGTAAATCTAAATCCGATTTAGGATGAAGCTCACCCCGCCCGTAACCTCCAACAGCAAAAAGGGCTAGCTTATTATCCGGCCAGTCAAATAGCTGCCATATTAATGCTAATAACTGATCCATAACCCAAGCACGACCATAGACCAGATCACGAATATCAGCACCATCATAAAAGGCTTGATCCAGGCGCTGGTTAATAATACCTAACGCCTGTTTAAGAAGTGGAACTTGAGTAGGGCTAGCTTCTAGCTGTTTTTCTAAGCGCTGAAAGTCGAAGAGTACCAAGTTAGGTTTAAACTGATAGTTAACACTCATAATCGACCTCGCTGAAGAAATAAGCGTTAAAAGGTTTCTTCACTACGACGGGTTAGCACTTCTACCCCAGTTTGAGTCACTAAGAGGGTGTGCTCCCATTGAGCGGTGAGTTTTCCATCTGATGTTTCAACAGTCCAGCCATCGTCCAACAGCTTACTATGACGTTTACCCGCATTAATCATAGGTTCAATGGTGAAACACATGCCTGGCTTTAAAATTAAGTCAGTTCTTGGGGTGTACCCATCGTAATGAAGTATTTGTGGGTCTTCATGGAACTCTTTACCTATACCATGGCCGCAATACTCGCGAACAATAGAAAAACGACTGGTATTTTTTTTGACCATGTTTTGAATCAGCTTACCAATTTCAGAAATACGCGCACCCGGTTTCACTAATTTAATAGAAGCGTAAAGAGCACGCTTAGTAAATTCTGTTAAGCGTCTTGCTTCTATGCTGGGCTCTCCTACATAGAACATCTGACTTGTGTCACCGTGGTAGCCATCTTTAATAACAGTGACATCAATATTAATAATGTCACCATCTTTCAGTAGCTGCTGATCATCTGGAATACCATGACAAATAACATGGTTGACTGAGGTGCAAATGGATTTTGGAAAGCCATGGTAATTGAGTGGCGCTGGTATTGCTTGCTGCTCTTCAACTATATACTTGTGACAAATGGTGTCTAGCTCACCTGTAGAAACACCTGCTTTAACATAGGGGGCTATCATTTCTAAAACTTCTGCAGCCAAGCGGCCTGCAACACGCATTTTTTCAATTTCTTCAGGTGTTTTTATCAAGACATTCATTCAACAACTCACTTAAAAAGTTAGCCCAAAACGAATTTAGGCTTTATGTTCGCGCAGGACTGTGCTATAAATTGCGCGCTTAAAATCAACTGTGAAAGGATACGACAAGGGCAGACTCTTGGCAAACAAGCGCCTACTCTTATCTAGGACTTTATCTTAAGTCGATTTTAAGCAAATAACCGCACTTACTATAAGTGCAATTTAACGTCACACATACACCGACACATTCATCTGGGTGCCTTAAGCAAAGATAGCTAGGGTTGATGTTTGGGGTGTATGGAGGCTTAACCCGAACTACTGGAGTATGACAATAATGGCACAAGTTTCTATGCGTGACCTACTACAAGCAGGCGCTCACTTTGGTCACCAAACGCGCTACTGGAACCCAAAAATGGGCAAATACATTTTTGGTGCGCGTAACAAAATTCACATTATTAACCTAGAAAAAACCGTACCTGCTCTTAACGAAGCTCTTAGCTTTGTTGAAAAACTAGCTAACGGTAAAAACAAAATTCTTTTTGTTGGTACTAAGCGCGCTGCAAGCAAAGTAGTTCGTGAAGAAGCCGACAAGGTGAGCATGCCTTACGTTAACCACCGCTGGTTAGGTGGTATGCTGACTAACTACAAAACTATCCGTCAGTCTATTCGTCGTTTACGTGAACTAGAAACACAGCAACAAGACGGTACTTTTGAAAAGTTAACTAAGAAAGAAGCTCTAATGAGCACCCGTGAAATGGAAAAGCTAGAGCGCTCCATTGGCGGTATTAAAAATATGGGTGGCTTACCCGACGCACTATTTGTTATCGATGTAGACCATGAGCGTTTGGCCATTAATGAAGCAAACAAGCTTGGCATTCCAGTTATTGGTGTAGTAGATACCAACTCTAACCCAGACGGTGTTGACTATGTTATTCCTGGTAACGATGATGCCATTCGCGCCGTACAGCTTTACGTACGTGCTGTAGCAGCTGCTTGCAGCAAAGCTAGCGAAGGCGAAGTTGTGGAAGAGCTAATTGAAGTTGCAGAAAACTCCGCTGAATAATTAGTTTTCAGCCTAGCCTGCCTAATAATTTTAGGCAGGCTTCCTCTATTATTGGTTATTTAAAACCTTCTAAACATCTTCTCATCAAGGGGATTTATTCATGGCGAAGATTACTGCCGCACAAGTTAAAGAATTACGTGACCGTACTGGCTTAGCAATGATGGAGTGCAAAAAAGCACTTGAAGAAAGCAACGGTGACATAGAACAAGCCATTGATGACTTACGCAAAAACTCTGGTTTAAAAGCTGCTAAAAAGGCAGGTCGTATTGCAGCTGAAGGCGCCATCGCTACACGCGTTTCTGCTGATGGCAGCTACGGTGTAATGGTAGAAGTTAACTCTGAAACCGACTTTGTTGCGCGTGATGACAACTTCCTAGGCTTTGTAGACCAGGTAGCAGACAAGCTTCTAGCGACTCGTGAAACTGACATTGCCAAGCTAACCGAAGGCGATTTAGAAAATGCACGTGAAGCGCTCGTACAAAAAATCGGTGAAAACATTACCGTACGCCGCGCCACACTAGTTGAAGGTGCAGTTATTGGTGAATACGTTCACGGTGGCCGCATTGGTGTTATTAGCGTTCTTTCAGCTGGCGATGCTGAAGTAGCTAAAGACGTTGCCATGCACGTTGCCGCAGTTAACCCTCGTGTATGCAAGCCTGCTGATATGCCAGAAGCAGAACTGCAACAAGAGAAAGACATTATTTTGGCACAACCAGACATGGCTAATAAGCCTGCTGACATTGCTGAAAAAATGATCGGTGGCCGTCTGAAAAAATTCTTATCTGAAAACAGCCTAACTGAACAGCCTTTCATTAAGAACCCAGATCAGTCTGTAGGTGCTTATGTTAAAGCAGCAGGTGGTGAAGTTGTAAGCTATGAGCGCTTTGAAGTTGGCGAAGGCATCGAAAAGAAAGAAGAAGATTTTGCTGCAGAAGTGGCAGCTCAGGTTGCAGGTCGTTAAAAACCAAACCAACCTATTCTGGGTTAGACTACTAGCTTAGAAGCTCCTCAAAAACGTGCTGGGTCTTCCCCGCACGTTTTTGTGCAATTAAAGAACCCTCTATTCTGCCTATTTGGAGACTTGCCATGGCCACACCTGATCGTAATGCTAAATACAAGCGTATTCTTCTTAAGCTGAGCGGCGAAGCCCTTATGGGAGATCAAGAGTTTGGTATTGATCCTAAAGTGCTAGATCGTATGGCCTTAGAAATAGGTCAGCTCGTTGGCATAGGTGTTCAGGTAGGTATTGTTATTGGTGGTGGCAACCTTTTTCGTGGCGCAGCCTTAAGTGCTGCAGGTATGGAAAGAGTGACTGGCGACCACATGGGCATGTTAGCAACGGTTATGAATGCCCTTGCCATGCGTGATGCATTAGAGCGTACCAACATACGTACTCGTGTTGTGTCGGCTATTCCTATGAGCGGTGTGGTAGAGCATTATGATCGTCGTACCGCCATACGCTACCTCACTTCAGGTGATGTTGTAATCTTTTCTGCTGGTACAGGCAACCCTTTCTTTACTACCGACTCTGCTGCCTGTTTACGCGGTATTGAAATAGACGCCGATGTTATTATTAAGGCAACCAAAGTTGACGGTGTTTATAATAAAGACCCAGTAAAACATTCAGATGCAGTAAAATATGAACGTCTTAGTTATGACGAAGCACTTGATAAAAAGCTTGAAGTAATGGACTTAACTGCTATTTGCCTAGTTAGAGACCAATGCATGCCAGTGAGGGTTTTCAACATGAACAAGTCTGGCGCTTTGCTTAATTTAGCAGTGGGCATACATGAAGGCACTTTAATCGAAAAAGGTTAAACCCTATTTCTTGCTTAGCTACTTTGTATAGAGGTAAATACTGTGATTAACGAAATTAATAAAGACACCCAAGAACGTATGGATAAAAGCCTTGAAGCACTTAAAGGCGCTTTTAATAAAATTCGTACTGGTCGTGCGCACCCCAGCATTCTAGATTCAATTCGTATTGACTACTATGGCAGCGAAGTACCTATTAGTCAGGTTGCCAATATCAACATTGAAGATAACCGTACTTTGGTTGTTGTACCCTGGGAAAAAAATATGGTGCCAGAAGTTGAAAAAGCCATAATGAAGTCTGACCTTGGGCTTAACCCAAACACAGCCGGTTCCAATATTCGCGTTCCTATGCCTGCTTTAACTGAAGAAACGCGCAAAGGATACACTAAACAAGCGCGTACTGAAGCTGAGAATGGGCGTGTAGCTATACGCAATATTCGTCGTGATGCTAATAACCAGTTAAAAGCTTTACTAAAAGACAAAGAAATTAGTGAAGATGAAGAGCGTCGTGCGCAAGATGAAATTCAAAAAATCACCGATAAGTTTACAGTTGAAATTGACAAGGCCTTAGCCACCAAAGAAGAAGACTTGATGCAAATTTAACCAACAGGCTTCTCCTATGTCATCAACGACCGATCTACCTCAACTCGAGGTCTTGCCGAAGCATGTCGCCATTATTATGGATGGCAATAACCGCTGGGCAAAACAACGCAAACTACCTGGTTTAGCTGGACATAAAGCAGGTGTTGATTCAGTTAGAGCTGTACTTGAAGTTGCATTACAGCAAGGTATTCAGGTCGTTACCCTGTTTGCCTTTTCTAGTGAAAACTGGAGAAGGCCAGCAGAAGAAGTGAGCGGCTTAATGGAGCTTTTCAGGTGGGCTTTGCGCCGTGAAACCAAACGCCTACACAAGTACCAGGTAAAGTTAAAAATTGTCGGTGATCGCTCTGCTTTTTCTGAAGAGCTTCAACAGCTAATGCAAAAGGCTGAAGAGCTAACCGCCCAAAATACCAAAACCACCCTGGTCATTGCAGCCAATTATGGTGGGCGACAAGATATTACTTCTGCAGCTCGTCAACTAGCCCAACAAGTTAGCAAGGGTGAGTTAACAGCCGATGAAATAAACGAAGACCTTTTGCAAAAACACCTAGCTTTTGATGACCTTCCCGATCCAGACTTATGTATACGCACCAGCGGTGAAAAGCGCTTAAGTAACTTTCTACTCTGGCAACTGGCTTATACAGAACTGGTATTTGTTGAAACCTTTTGGCCTGACTTTCGACAACAGGCTTTCTACGACACTCTTAAAACTTTCATTAACCGCCAAAGACGTTTTGGTGGACGTGAAGTAACGCCTCAAAGTTAATTAAAACGGATACCCCTAGCCATGTTAAAGCAAAGACTGCTAACTGCATTTATATTAGCGCCACTGGCACTTGGGGGGTTGTTTGGCCTTAACGCTATGCCCTTTGCTATTTTTACGGGTCTAGTGATTGGAATTGGTGCTTGGGAGTGGGCAAGGCTTTCTGGCTTTAAGCTTAGGGGCCAACTACTTTTTCCTATTTTTATATTGTTAATGCTTTATGGCGTTTACCAGCAGCCTGAGCGTTTACAGGAAGCACTATGGCTAGGCTTTGTTTGGTGGCTAGTCGCTCTATTTTTTGTTGTAACCTACCCACGCACTACAGCTATTTGGCGCTGCCCTCCACGCCGCTTAGTAATGGGTATTTTTATTCTAATTCCTGCCTGGGCTGGCTTTATTCTTTTGCGTGAACAGGGCTGGTTCTGGTTGCTTTATGTCTTATTGATTGCCTGGGTTGCCGATATATTTGCTTACTTTGCTGGTCGTGCTTTTGGCAAACACAAACTGGCACCAGCCGTTAGTCCAGGCAAGTCTTGGGAAGGTGTTCTAGGTGGTTTAGTAGGTACTAGCTTGCTCACTGTTACTGCAAGTGTTTACCAAGGGTTTTCTTTAAGTCAGTTTGGCCTGCTCTGGGCCATAACACTCTTAGTAACCGCAGTTTCTGTCTTAGGTGACCTTACCGAAAGCTTAGTTAAGCGGGAGGCAGGTATGAAAGATTCCAGCCAGCTGCTTCCTGGCCATGGTGGCGTAATGGATCGTATTGATAGCTTAACTTCAGCAGTACCCGTATTTACTTTGCTTCTACTTAACTTTGCTGGCGGCCTAACATGATACAAGTTGCTATTTTAGGCGCAACAGGGTCTATAGGTCAGTCAACCCTCGATGTGATCGCTCGTAACCCAGATCAGTATCAGGTCTTCGCCGTATCGGGGCATCAACGCCTAGCCGAGCTACTAGACATCTGCAAAAAGTTTCAACCCCAGCTAGCAGCAGTACCTGAAGAAAAAGCAGTTTACTTTCAAGAACAACTGCTTGCAGCCGGCTGTTCAACAGAGGTGGTAGCTGGCAAGGAAGGCTTGCAGGCTTTAGCTAGCACTCCTGAAGTTGAGGTTGTTGTTGCTGCCATAGTTGGTGCTGCAGGTCTTCTTCCTACGTTAGCAGCCATTAAAGCAGGCAAACGCATTCTTCTAGCCAACAAAGAGGCACTCGTTATGTCGGGTGCTCTTTTTATGGATGCAGTAAAAACTCATCAAGCTGTCTTGCTACCTATCGACTCAGAGCACAATGCTATTTTTCAATGCCTACCAGCCGATTTTGCAAAACGTAGCTTTGCTGAACAAGGCATAGAGAAACTTTTGCTAACAGCTTCTGGTGGGCCTTTTCGTGGCTGGTCAAAAGAGTCTTTGCAAGCAGTTACTCCCGCTCAAGCCATAGCTCACCCCAACTGGTCTATGGGTCAAAAAATTTCTGTCGACTCAGCCAGCTTAATGAATAAGGGTTTAGAGCTTATTGAAGCCTGCTGGTTGTTTAGTGTTCAACCCCAACAAATAGAAGTCGTGGTTCACCCACAAAGTATTATCCACTCAATGGTTAGCTACCTAGACGGCTCAGTTTTAGCTCAACTTGGCAATCCTGACATGCGCACCCCTATAGCTCATGCACTAGCTTGGCCAGAGCGCATACCCGCTGGTGTTGAAGCACTCAACCTAATAACCTCAACAGCTTTAACTTTTGAAAAACCAGATGAAGATGCCTTTCCTTGCTTAAAGCTGGCCCGCCAAGCTTTTGAAGCAGGTGGCACTGCACCTGCCCTACTTAATGCGGCCAATGAAGTTGCCGTCGCTGCTTTTCTAGCCCAACAAATTAACTTCACGCAAATACCTGAAGTTATCAGCCAAGTGTTAGAAGTTAGCACTATTCAAGCAGCAAACGATCTAGAATTTCTACTGTCAGAAGATCAGCGAGCGAATCAGTTAGCCGCTAGCATTATTCAGAATTTTCACTAACCTTTTGTGGACTAAAAGCTAGTTATGGATTTTTTACACACAGTTTTAGCTTTAATTATTACCCTTGGCATACTGATAACCTTTCATGAGTTTGGCCATTTCTGGGTTGCACGTCTATGTGGTGTAAAAGTTTTGCGCTTCTCTGTTGGCTTTGGAAAACCATTATTTACCTGGCACGACAAGCAAGGCACTGAGTATGTGATTGCAGCACTACCGCTAGGCGGGTATGTCAAAATGCTGGATGAGCGTGAGGGCGATGTACCAGAAGCCCTTGCTGACCAGTCTTTTAATCGAAAAAGTGTAGGGCAACGCTTTGCGATAGTTGCAGCAGGGCCTGTCGCTAACTTTTTACTCGCTATACTTGCTTATTGGCTTATTTTTATAATTGGTACTCAGGTACCAGCCCCCCTAGTTGGCAAGGTAGAGCCGGACTCACCTGCTGCCTTGGCTGGTTTAAAACAAGGTGATGAAATTCTAAGCGTTGATGGTAGTAACACACCTAGCTGGCAAGAAGTTGGCTTAGGTTTACTGTCTCGAATGGGTGAAACAACCAACCTCACATTAAATGTTCGTAATGAACAAGATAGCTACCAGCGGGAACTCAACCTTAAGCTAACCAATTTTTTATCAGGCCAAGAACAGCCCGACCCTTTTGGAAACTTAGGCATAAGCCCTTGGCGACCAGAACTAGCACCCGTGCTAGGCAGCATTCAATCAACTGGCGCTGCCAAGGCTGCGGGCTTACAAGCTGGAGACAAGGTTATAGGTGTTAATAACCTAACGATTACTAGCTGGAATGGCCTAGTAGAACAACTACAAGCCAACCCTAATCAGCAAATTTATTTAACCATTCAACGAGACGCACAGCGCTTAGAAGTCGCTATTACACCCGGTGTTCGAGTGCTAGAAGACGGTAGTCAAGTTGGCTTTATTGGTGCAGGAGTCGATGTGCCTGAATGGCCTGCCGAGCTATTACGCGAGCAACGCTTTGGCCCGGTAGATTCTTTAGTGCGCGCATCACAAAAAACTGCAGAAATGAGCTGGTTAACACTCAACTCTCTTGGCAAAATGGTGACTGGATTAATTAGCCCTAGCAACTTGTCAGGCCCCATTACTATTGCTAGGGTTGCCAGCGATTCTGCACGCTCCGGTTGGGAAAGTTTCATTAGCTTTTTAGCTTACGTCAGTATTAGTCTAGGTATTCTTAATTTACTACCTATACCTGTATTAGATGGGGGCCACCTGTTTTTCTATGCTATTGAAGCCATACGCCGTAAGCCAGTGACAGAGGCGGTGCAAGAAGCAGCTACTCGAGTAGGCATACTGATGCTTGGAAGCCTAATGCTTCTAGCTTTTTATTTTGATTTAATGCGCCTTTAGTCACTAAACATTTGGCTGTTTTAAGCAGAGCACTTGTTTATACGCAGGTCTTTACACCATACAAACACGGATACAAAGCAGCGTGAAATTTCGTAATCCATTTTTTTTAATTAAATACCTAGTTTTTTCTTTAGCATTTGTTAGCTGCTTTAGCCTTCAGGCTGCTGAGGTTTTTCAAATAGAAGATCTTCGTATTGAAGGTTTGCAGCGTGTATCACCAGGTACCGTTTTTTCTCAACTACCTTTACAAACCGATGAACCCATAAGCCTAGAGCAAATTACTCAAGCTAGTAAGCAGCTTTTTACTACTGGGCTTTTCGATGATGTGGCCGTTTACACAGAGAAAGAACAACTTATTTTACGTGTTAAAGAACGCCCTACCCTACAAAAGCTAGAAATTGAGGGTAACAAAAAGGTCAGCTCTGAAGATTTAACCAAGGGTTTATCACAAGCTGGTTTAGAAGAAGGGCAAATTTTTCAGCGCTCAACCTTAGATCAAATTAAGCTTGAGCTTGAGCGTATGTACCACGCACAGGGGCGCTATAGTGCAAAAATCACCAGCGAAGTAGAAGAGCTGCCTCGTAACCGAGTTGCCATTAAAATAAAGATTAACGAAGGAAGTGTTGCTGCAATTCGCCGCATTAACCTAGTAGGTAATCAAAACTATTCAAATCAAGAACTACTCAAGCACTTTGAACTGAACGAAACTAAAGGTTGGACCCTCTTCAACTCAGCCGACCAATATTCACGGGAAAAACTAGCAGGTGATTTAGAAAGTCTAAGGTCTTGGTACCTAGATAACGGTTACTTACGTTTTAATATTGAATCTACTCAGGTATCGATTAGCCCTAATCGCCAAGATATTTTTATCACCATCAATGTATTTGAGGGTGACCAATACAAAGTAAGCGATGTCGAGCTAGCGGGTGAGCTTATTTTAGAAGAAGAGCAGCTTAACCCGTATATTTTCTTAAAATCAGGAGATACCTTCTCACGCAGTGCCATGACAGCATCCAGCGAAGGAGTTCGACGTCGCCTAGGTATTGAAGGCTACACCTTTGCTGAAGTGAATGGACGACCCGATATTGATGACGATAAAAAAGAAGTGAAGCTTATTTTTCTTGTCGATCCCGGTCGCCGCAGTTATGTAAGAAAAATAAATTTTGCGGGCAATATTAGCACTAAAGATGAAGTATTAAGACGCGAAATGTTACAGCTAGAGGGCGCTTCAGCTAATACAGATTTAATTAAACAATCTAAAGAGCAACTAGATAGGCTCGGCTTTTTTAGTAGCGTTAATGTTGAAAACCAACCCAGCGCGACTAACCCAGACTTAATCGATGTTAACTACACTGTAGAAGAGCAACCCTCTGGATCTATTTCTGCCAGTGTTGGTTACTCACAGTCTAGTGGTGTGGTTTATGGTGCTGCCTTATCACAAAATAACTTTTTAGGTACAGGTAATATTGTTAGCTTTGGTGCTAACCGTAGCGACTTCCGTACCAGCTATAACTTTTCTTACTTAAACCCCTATTACACTATTGATGGGGTTTCTCGTGGGTTTAATCTTTTTTATCGTGAAACAGACTTTGATGAAGATTACGGGATTTCTAGTTATGCAACAGATGCCTATGGTGCGAATGTTACCTACGGCTATCCTATTTCCAGAAACAGCCGTTTAAGCCTATCTTTAGGCTTTGATAACACCACTGTGCAAGCAGAAAAATACCAAAACATCATTCTTTTAGATGATATTCGCGCCTTTAATGAAGAACACGGTCTAGAGTTTTTTAACTATCGGGTCACTGGACGCTGGACAAGAAACCTACTTAACCGAGGCATTCTAGCCACTAATGGTAGCTACCAAAGTTTTAGCTTAGAGTTAGCAGCACCCGGCTCTGATTATCAATTTTATAAAGCTAATTACCGTGGGCAAAAGTATTTTAAGCTAGCTGATAACTGGTCGCTTAAATTTAGAACTGATTTAGGTTATGGTGACGGTCTAGGTAGTGAATATAAGCAACTACCTTTTTATGAAAACTATTTCTCAGGTGGTCTTAGCTCAGTCAGGGGTTATCGCTCGAACAGTCTAGGACAGAGAAGTACTCAAACATTTAACGGTGTTCAAAGTAAAACAAGTAATGCACTGGGTGGTAATATTTTGATGGAAGGTTCAGCAGAGCTTATCTTTCCTCTACCTTTTATTGAAGATCAGCGCTCTATGCAAACCAGCCTATTTCTTGATGGAGGCAGTGTTTACACCAGCAGATGCTTTAGCAACAACCCTAGCTGCACTAAGGGAGTAGATTTAGACGAGCTACGCTATTCAGTTGGTATTAGTCTTACTTGGTTAACTGCTATTGGCCCCTTGGCATTTAGTATTGCTGAACCTTTAAATGATGGACCCGATGATAGAACTGAGTTCTTCCAATTCTCACTTGGACAAACTTTCTAACCCAAAGGATACAACAGTGAAATTTAACTTTTTAAAAACATTATTACTCACTTTACTACTGAGCCTTAGTTATGGTGTAACTGCTGATGACTTAAAGTCACCACGCATTGCAGTTTTAGACTGGCAAGGTGCATTAATGGAGTCTAACAAGGTTAAGGAAGAGTTTAAAAATGCTGACCAGCAAATGAGCGCAGAACAATCAAGGGCGCGCCAATTAGCTGAAGAAGCACGCAGCTTACAAGAGCGTTTACAGCGTGACAGCTCAATTATGAGTGAAGACGAGCGACGTAAAATTAGTCAACAGGTAGAACAAAAAGCACAAGAATACCAATTTGTTGCTTCAAGACTGCAAAAGCAACTTCAAGAAGTTCGCCAAGAGATAGTTGAACGCCATAGACCCAGTCTTGAAGCTGCTGTTAATGAAGTTATAGAAGAGTACAAGGTTGACTTGTTGCTTGATAGACAAGCCGTTGCTTTTGCTAAACCTCAATTCGATTTAACTCAAGCTGTGGCTGACAAACTTAACAAGGCTAAATAATCAACCTAATGAAAACTTTTACCTTAGGTGAACTAGCTACTTATTTAGATGCAGAAGTTCACGGTGATCCTGAACACAAGATAACCGAGATGGCGAGCCTTGAAAAAGCTACGTCATCTCAAGTTAGCTTTTTAAGTAACCCCAAATACCTACCTTTCTTAAAGGATTGCCAAGCAGGTGCGGTGCTACTTAAACCCAATCAAGCTAATGAATATGTAGGTAATAGCTTACTAGTCGCTAACCCCTATTTAGGTTTTGCCAAACTAAGCCACTTATTTGACGATGAGAAGCCTGCTGCTGGATTTATTCATCCTACGGCTAGTATTTCAGAAGATGCTGAAGTTCATCCATCTGCACATATAGGGCCATTTGTTGTAATCGAGTCTGGCTGTAAAATAGCTGCTGGTGTCATCCTTGGTGCTCACACAATACTTTCAGAAGGCTCTAGTCTGGGTGAGAACACCTTGCTGCACCCTCGTGTTACTCTCTATCGCCGCGTTGAAATTGGTAAAAACTGCATTATTCATTCGGGTGCTGTTTTAGGCTGCGACGGTTATGGTTTCGCACCCACAAACGCAGGCTGGGAAAAAATTGCCCAGCTAGGCAGGCTGATTATAGGTGACCAGGTCGAAATAGGAGCAAACACCGCCATTGACCGAGGTGCGCTTGGTGATACGCTCATCAGACAAGACGTGAAAATAGATAACCTAGTTCATATTGCCCACAACGTTCAAGTTGGCGAGCATACTGCCATTACTGCACAAGTTGGTATTGCAGGCTCTACCTCTATAGGCGCTAACTGTATGTTTGGTGGCAATAGCGGTATAGCAGGGCATATCAAAATTTGTGATGGTGTTCAGGTAACAGGAATGGGCATGATTACTGGGTCAGTCAATACGCCAGGGGTTTACTCCTCGGGTACTGGGCTCTTACCTAGCGCTAATTGGCGCAAAAGTGCCGTACGCTTTAGACAACTAGAAGATCTAAATCAAAAGGTTAAAAGCCTTGAAAACCAGCTCCGACAGCTTGCTGAATCGGAATAAATAAACTGCACTGACTTCTTCAGCTGCTTAATAACTTAACGCTTTATTTGTTAGCGTTTTTTAGAGGTAAAAGTCCATGGTAATGGATATTAATGAAATAAGAAAATACCTACCCCACCGCTATCCTTTTTTATTGGTTGATAGGGTAACAGACTTTGAGTTAGGTAAATCCATTGTTGCTTACAAAAATATAACGGTTAATGAGCCTTATTTTTTAGGTCACTTCCCAGACCATCCTATTTTCCCAGGCGTACTAATTATTGAAGCTATGGCACAGGCTGCTGGTATTTTAGGCTTTAAAACCGTTAACAAGCTACCCGCTGATGGCCATCTGTATTATTTTGTAGGTAGCGAAAAAACCCGTTTCAAGCGCCCAGTTGTTCCTGGCGATCGCTTAACATTAGAAGCCACAGTATTGCGTGAAAAACGTGGCATTTGGGTTTTTGCATGTAGGGCTCACGTTGAAGGTGAAACCGTGTGCGAAACTCACATCACTTGTGCGGAGAAAAAAGTTTGAGCCTAATTCATCCAACAGCGCTGATCGACTCTTCAGCACAACTGGCAGATGATGTTGAGGTTGGCCCTTACTCCATTATCGGCCCGCAGGTAACTATTGGCGAGGGTAGTGTTATTGGCCCTCATGTGGTTATAAAAGGGCCTAGTAGCTTAGGCAAACGTAATCGTATTTTTCAATTTGCCAGTGTAGGTGAAGACTGCCAAGACAAAAAATATAATGGTGAACCCACCCGTTTAGAAATGGGTGATGATAATGTTATTAGAGAAAGCGTCACTATCCATCGAGGTACAGCACAAGATTTAGGCCTAACCAAGATAGGTAGCGGTAACCTATTTATGGCTTATTCACACGTTGCTCACGATTGCGTGGTAGGTGACAACTGCATTATGGCTAACCAAGCAACCCTGGCTGGTCATGTTACCTTAGGTGACTTTGCTATTCTCGGTGGCTTGTCAGCGGTTCACCAATTTAGTCGTGTAGGTGCTCACGCCATGTGTGGTGGCGGTTCTATTATTTTAAAAGATATACCCGCCTATGTAATGGTAAGTGGCCACCCAGCTGAAACTCACGGTATTAACTATGAAGGCTTAAAGCGCCGAGGCTTTTCAAAAGAAGCCCTGCAAGCCTTACGTCATGCCTATAAGGTTATCTTTCGTCAGGGGTTAAACTTACAAGATGCCATTAACCAAATTGAAGCTGAACCAGTAACGCCGGTTATTCAAATCTTCCTAAACTCTATAAAAAACTCCGCTCGCGGTATTACACGTTGAAGATTTACCTGGTTGCTGGAGAAATATCTGGCGATATTTTAGGTTCAGGTTTAATTGCTGAGTTAAAACTACTATTTCCTAAGGCAGAGTTTCGTGGCTTAGGTGGTGAGCTTATGCAAGCTGAAGGCTTAACTAGCCTTTACCCTCTTGAAACGCTGTCTGTTATGGGTGTGGTAGAAATTCTTAAACACCTACCTAAGCTTATTAAGGTTAGAAAGCACCTTTACCAAGATGCTCTTAGCTGGGGTGCAGACTTAATGATAGGCATAGACTCACCAGATTTTACTCTTGGTTTAGAAAAAAAGCTGCGCACTCGAGGAGTAAAGACAGTTCATTATGTTAGCCCTTCGGTATGGGCTTGGCGACAAGGTCGCATTAAAGGTATAAAAAAAAGCATCGATTTAATGCTTACCTTACTACCTTTTGAAACCAATATTTATAAAGATCATGCTGTTCCAGTTACCTTTGTTGGCCACCCTACAGCTGATAAGCTGCCCATGGAGCCTAATAAATCTGCCGCTCGCCTAAACTTAGGCTTAGTTGAAGAAGAACAACCTATTATTGCCTTGCTGCCTGGGTCTCGAGCTGGTGAAGTAGCACGTCTGGGTGCCTTATTTCTACAAACAGCACAAGCAATAAAAAAAATGCACCCCAAGGCAGTTTTCTTATTACCTGCAGCATCAACTAAACGCTATGAAGAAATTATGCAGCTATTAGCTGACTATCCAGTTAAAGACCTGCAGTTACTTCAGGGTAAGGCGGACCAGGCATTACAGGCAGCCGATCTTTGCTTAGTCGCTTCTGGAACTGTGGCGCTTGAAGCCTTATTCTGTAAAACGCCGATGGTGGTTAGTTATAAACTTGCCCCTTTTACCTGGTGGCTATCTAAGTTCATGTTAAAAACACCCTGGGTCAGCTTGCCTAACTTATTAGCTCAAAAGACACTTGTTCATGAGCGCTTACAAGACCAAGCCAACGTAGATCAATTAACCCAAGATTTACACCAGTTACTGAATGAGCCAGCCGTTGCAGCTGAGCAAACCCAAGCCTTTTATGCTCTTCATCAGCAGTTAAAGCGGGATGCCAGCAAGCAAGCTGCGCAAGCTATCGCCAAACAACTCAACGCTTAAGTTAAAATCCCCGAATGAAAAATACAGACCTAGCCCCATTAACGGCCGCTGAAATCCCTTATCAAGGCTTGTTTCTTGCAGGGGTTGATGAAGCAGGGCGTGGCCCTTTAATTGGCTCTGTTGTAGCCGGTGCAGTTATTCTTGACCCTAAGCAACCCCTAGCCGGGCTAGATGACTCTAAAAAACTGACTGAAAAAAAGCGTCAAGCTTTAGCCATAGAAATTAAGCAGAAAAGTTTAGCTTGGGCTGTAGCTGAAGCCAGTGCCGCTGAAATTGATGAGTTGAATATTTTACAAGCCAGTTTTTTAGCCATGCAAAGAGCAATAGATGCTTTACCTAGCGCCGCTGAGTTTGTATTGGTTGATGGCAACCGCCTGCCACAAAGCTTACAACTACCTGGGCTAGCAGTGGTAAAAGGCGACGCTCGCCATCCTGCTATTGCAGCAGCTTCTATTTTGGCTAAGGTCACCAGAGACGCGCAAATGTTAGAACTAGATAAACTTTACCCTGACTATGGCTTTGCCAAGCATAAAGGCTACCCTACTAAGGCACATTTCGAAGCCTTGGCAAGTTTTGGTGTACTAGCAGAACATCGACGCAGTTTTGCACCAGTGCAAAAACAACTCAAACTAAATAAGGTTTAAATTTTGTTTGGTTTCAGTTTTTAATCGAGCTAGGTAATTTAATACAGCAAAACAACTTAAAAACTTTTTCTAAATAGCTTACTTTTTTTGCTAAATAAATAACCATTAAAGACGACACTAGACCAACCAAAACTGCGCCAGCAATATCAAAGGGGTAGTGAACACCCACAAAAACCCTAGCTAAACCAGCAATTAAACTTAAACAGCTTAGCCAGCCACCTAGACTTCTAGTAGGTTTGTTGAGCCAATACATCAAAGAAATAGCAAAAATAAATGTGGTATGGTCTGAAGGAAAAGAAGCATCAGCTGCATGCTCAACCAGTTGAGTTCCTAAATTGGCTACAAAAGGCCTAGGATGGAAGTAGGCAGCACCAATAATATAACTCAGCAATAATGCGATCAGCACTGAATAACCAGCAAAAAAGCTAATCCGTTGTTTGCTTTGATCAGAAAAAAACCACAGATAGAGCATTATTCCAATCAAGATATAAGGCATAGCCTCAGCTATAAAAATAGCTGAGGCATCTAATATACCGCTTTTTCCTGCGTATTGATTAATGGCTTGAAAGAAAATGCGATTAATATTATCCATTATTGCTGTCAGTCTCTTTGCTAGTTACGCCAATAATTATTTGCAGCTGCTACCGTTTGAAAATTGATCGCTATTACTTGTGATGCAGCTGTTAAGGAGTCAGCAGACTCAGCATAGTCTGGACGCAGCTTATGCAACATTTCTGGGTCTGGCTGAGTGTACTTAACACCACGTCGGCTTAGGGTTATAGCTAATTCAAAACCCTCTTGAGGATTTGCGGTTATTAATGAGGTTAACCAAGTATCTGTCATTTTCTTCACCTTTATTGTTTTTAAAAAAGCACTCGTTAGAGCTTCTTTGCGTGAATTAAAATATAACGCCCCATTCGCCACCAGGGTTCTTGTTGACAATAACGGCGCTCAATTTCAACTAGTCTTGCTGGTGTTGCCTCGGGCGGCAACTTTAAACGCAGGTAATCATTAAAGACTCGGACACCCGTTGTTGCACTAATCTCAAAACCTGCTGCCTCTAACCATGCAATAACTGCAGTTGGCTGTAAAGGTGAAATGGGGGTTAAGCGCTTGCCCTTACCTTGTAAGCCTTTTTCTAAAACACGCTGCCAGTTACCTCGCAATATATTCGCTAGCAGTAAAGCATCAGCATTAAAGAACATGAGTGATAGCTGCCCCTTAGGCTCGAGATGTTTTAGAAGCTGTTCTAAGGTTTCTTTAGGGTGCTCTAACCATTCTAGCACTGCATGGCAAACAATTAAGTCAAAACTCTGTTGCTCGACCGGAAGCTGTTCACTTAACTGCTGAATGGATGTATTTAAAGTTTTTACTTGGTAACGCTCTAATCGCTTGGCTGAATACTCAAGCATTTCTATGGCTGGCTCAGCTAACAGCACTTGATGCCCCTTGCGTGCAAGCCAACAAGAGATTTGCCCTAAACCACCCCCTGCATCTAATACACGCAAGCTCGATTGATCTAAGGGTAATTCTGCAAGCATTCGCTCACGGAGAATTTTAAGACGCAAGCGGCCTTTGGTAGTCGCATAAATATTATGGGCAAACTTCTCAGCCATACCACCACTGAAATGACGGTCTTGCTTCTGACTAGGCATAAAAGTTAGTAACTAAGAAAAAGAGAGGAGGAAGGAAAAACACAGCCTATACCTTTATCAATATAAGCTGTGTCATTAAACTTAGTTACTGGCGAAAGGGTCACGTAAAACGATTGTTTCAACTCGGTCAGGTCCAGTCGATACTATATCAATTGGCACACCCAGCTTTTCTTCTAAAAACTTAACGTAGTTACGTGCATTAAGAGGTAGCTCTTCAAGCGTTTTAGCACCTACAGTTGATTCACTCCAACCTGGTAAAGATTCATAAATGGGTGTAACAGCTGCAAAACCTTCTGCATCAATGGGGCATTCAACACGTTGGCCTGCTTTATCTTCATAAGCAACACAGACTTCAAGCGTTTCCAAACCATCTAAAACATCGAGCTTAGTTAAACAGATACCCGTAACTGAGTTGACTTGTACTGCGTAATTAACTGCTACTGCATCAAACCACCCACAACGGCGTGAACGGCCTGTAGTCGTACCAAACTCATGGCCTTTAGTCGCCAAGTGCTCACCCACTGAGTCGTGCAACTCGGTTGGCATGGGACCAGAACCAACTCTTGTGGTGTAGGCTTTGGTGATACCTAAAATATAATCTAAATACTTAGGTCCAAAACCTGAGCCAGTGGCTACACCGCCAGCGGTTGTATTTGAGCTAGTAACAAAAGGATAGGTACCATGATCTATGTCCAGCAAAGAACCCTGGGCACCTTCAAACATAATTTTGGCACCCTGCTTACGTAAGTTATGCAAATAAGTAATGGTGTCAGCAACCATAGGGCGAAGTTGTTCGGCATAAGCCATACACTCATCTAGCAGGCTTTGGTAATCAACGGGCTCTTCTTTGAAAAAGTTCTCAAGTACAAAGTTATGATAGGTAAGCACTTCTTTAAGCTTTTCTGGCAAACGCTCAGGGCAAAGTAGGTCACCAATACGCAAGCCTCGACGCGCTACCTTGTCTTCATAAGCAGGACCAATACCACGACCTGTTGTTCCAATTTTATCTTCGCCACGCGCTTTTTCACGCGCTACATCTAAGCGCACATGGTAGCTTAAAATAAGAGGGCAGGCGGCAGATAGCTTAAGGCGGCTACGTACTTCAACACCGCGATCTTCAAGCATTTTTATTTCTTTTAGCAAAGCATCGGGGGCAACAACCACGCCATTGCCAATTACGCAGGTAACCTTGTCACGTAGGATTCCAGATGGAACCAGGTGAAGCGCAGTTTTCTGGCCGTTAACAACCAAGGTATGTCCAGCATTGTGTCCACCTTGAAAACGCACCACTGCTTGGGCATTTTCTGTTAGTAAATCAACGACCTTACCCTTACCTTCATCACCCCATTGGGTACCTAAAATGACAACGTTATTGCCCATTTTTTAATCTCTGTAGCCTAAATGAATTTAAAAAGCCAAACTTTGAAAGGTTAACAAGCTTCACTGACTTGTCAAACACTTAGTTCACTTGTGATCACCCACTGATCTTCTTTACGAATAATTTGCTGACTGCAGGCTTCAGGTAAGCTAGCTTCTTCTGCTAGTAAAATAACCCTTTCACCCTTAGACCTTAGGTCTTTTAATACCTCACGACCTGCTTTATCTCTTAATATAGCTGCAGGAGCAGCAATCGGCGCCTTCACTTGGTTAGCCGCTTGCAAACTAGCTAGTATTTTTAAGTCGGTAGAAAAACCCGTTGCAGGACGCGCACGACCAAACACTTTACCTATTTCGTCGTAACGACCACCCTTAGCCAAAGCTTGACCTAGCTTGGGTACATAGGCAGCAAACACTATGCCAGTATGATAGTGGAAGCCACGTAACTCTGACAAATCTAGGTAGATATTTAAGTCAGGGTACTGCTCTGTTAATGCCGCTACTAGCTGCTGCAACTCTTGCAAAGCTTCTTGAACTTCACTAGGCGCACCCACCAAAGTTTGCTGTGCTTCCTCAAGCACCCCTAAACCACCATTGAGTTTAGATAAAGCAATAATTAACCTAACTGCTGGCTGATCTTCCCAGGGTGCTAGTAGCTGGTTAAGCTCATCTAGGCGCTTTTGCTGCAATATACTAAATAGCTGATTTTCAATTTCTTTGGGTAGATTACTATCGGTTATTAATGCTCGATAAATACCTACATGGCCTAAATCTAAACACAGGTTTTCAGCACCAGCCACTAAAAGACTATCTAGCATTAAACAAAGAATTTCTAAGTCGCTATCTAAGCCATTTTGACCAAATAACTCTGCTCCAATTTGAATAGGAGAACGAGAGCCTAGTAGGTTATCTAGCTGGGTACGAACAATTTCAGACGAATAGCAGAACCTTGCTGCACCTTCTGAATGCATAGAGTGGGCATCCATACGTGCAACTTGAGGTGTAACATCAGCGCTAACACCCATCATTCTGCCACTTAGCTGATCGGTTACTTTGAAAGTTTGCAAACCTAGGTCATGTCCAGCACCGACTAAAAGCGAGTCTAAAAACTCCAATTTAGGCGGCAAAACCAGTTCATAACCCCAACCATGAAAAAGGTCTAACAGCTGACGACGTAAATTTTCTATTTGACGGGCCTGAGGCGGTAACACCTCATCCATTCCGTCGGGTAACAGCCAGCGGTCTGCACTACTCATAAACCTCTCCAAGCTTAATACTTTTTCTACTTTACACAAAAAACCGGGAGTCACGGCTCCCGGCCTTGTTACTTATTTTACAGGTGTTACTTGCTACCCTTGGAGTTATCTAAGTAACGGAAGAAGTCACTTTTAGGGCTAACTACCAAGATATCTTGCTTGTTATTGAAGCTACTACGGTAGGCTTCCATACTGCGTAAGAAGCTATATAGCTCACGGTCTTGATTGTAAGCTTTGGCATAAATAGCCGTTGCTTCTGCATCGCCTTCACCTCGTAGGATATCGGCATCACGCTCAGCGGTTGCAAGAATAACTTCACGACCACGATCAACTGCAGCACGAATACGCTCAGACTGCTCTTTACCCTGAGCTCTATATTCACGCGCTTCACGCTGACGCTCAGTACGCATACGCTCATAAACCGAGTTAGAAACCTCTGAAGGTAAGTCAATTTGCTTTACACGAATATCTAAGATGGCAACACCCATAGACTCGCGCATGGCTTCATTTAATTCTTCTATGGGGCGACTCATTAATTCATCGCGCTGCTCACTCACAATTTCGCCTAGGGTACGACGGCCAAATTCGTTACGTAAACTTTCGTCCACTCGAGGAGCTATCAAACGCATAGAAACCTGTTCATCACCTGCGGTTGCTTCATAGTAGCGAGTAACATCAACAATTTTCCACTGCACAAAAGAGTCGACGATAACGCCTTTACGGTCACCCGTTAAGTAGCGTGAAGGTGTGCCATCTAAGGTTTGTAGACGCGTATCAAATAAACGCACTGTGTTATATACAGGTACTTTTATGTGGATACCTGGCTGAATATCGGTTTCAACCACTTCACCAAACTTTAAGCGTATGGCGCGTTGTGTTTCATTAACAATATAGAGGCTGCTACTAGCTAAGAGCGCCAAACCAGCAAGTATAGCTAGCGCGACTATTGAACGAGCATTCATTAGCGACCCTCCCTACGAATACTACTAGTGTTGTTGGAGCTTTGCCTTTCACGAATCTGCTCAATGACTTGATCGGTGAGTTGATCAAGATCGAAGTCACTTCCTGAGCTGCTAGAGCTAGTTCGAGACCCACTGTTAGTAGGTACCGATGAACCTAGACGATCAAGCGGTAGATACATCATATTATTGCTGCCTTCTTCTGTATCAACCAACACCTTACTTGAATTAGAAAGTACTTCTTGCACAGTGTTTATATAGAGGCGCTCACGGGTCACTTCAGGTGCTTGACGGTATTCTTTTAATAAAGCTAAGAAGCGATTTGCCTCACCTTCTGCGCGAGCTGTAACAGCTTCACGATAGGCTTGGGCTTCTTCACGAATACGTGCTGCACGACCTTCTGCATCAGGTAGAACAGAGTTTTCATACGTACGCGCTTGGTTGATGCTACGCTCGCGGTCTTCACGGGCACGAATAACATCATCAAAGGCTGACTGAACTTCGTCTGGCGCGGAGGTACTTTCGATATTGACAGTTTCTAGGGTTAAACCTACGCCGTAATAATCTAAGAATCTCTGTAAACGCTTATTCACACCCTGAGCTAAAATCTCACGACCTTCAGTCAAAATTTGAATTAGATCGGTAGTACCTACCTCGTGGCGTAAAGAAGAGTCTAATGCATACTCTAGCGTTCGATTAGGACCACGCACATTTAAGAGAAAGTCTTTGGGATTATTCACCACGTATTGAACTGAAATACTTACCTGCACAATATTTTCATCACGGGTTAGCATCATCGCACGCTGGTTAAAAGAGCGAATGCGAGTGACGTTAACTTTATTAACTGAGTCAATAATTGGAGGGTTCCAGTGCAAACCAGGTGTTACTGTTTCATGGTACTTACCTAAGCGAAGTACAACACCCCGCTCAGCTTGGTCAACCAAATAAAAACCGCCCGCTACCCACACTGCAATAACTAGCACAGCAACCAAAGCCGTTAAACCATAACCACCAAACTTACTCGGTGGCTTAGTACCGCCTGTATTACCACCTTTGCCACCACCAAAAATATGGGTGACTTTATCTTGTAGCTTTTTCAAGGCTTCGTCTAAATCTGGTGGTCCCTGATTAGGTCGCTGGCCACCATCATTACCAGAGTTACGATCAGGTTTGCGCCCGCCGCTTCCCCAAGGGTCGTGCTGATTGCCGTTACCACCTGGCTCATTCCACGCCATAGAGTACTCTCCACTAAATTAATGTAATCTTTATTTGGTTTTACAGTCAGAAATATTGCGCAATGCTACCTTAAATTACGCTCAAGGTCATGGTTTAGTCATCCAAACCAGTGACTCTTCTTGGATATTTAATTGTGACAAGAGCTGTCTAAAATCTTTTTGTGATAGGCGCAACTGTAACTGACACTGGCCCTCATCATTATAGCGCTCGTTAACAACTGCATCTAAGTTAAATAGACCCGCCCGCAATCGTGCTTGCTCAGGCTCAACCGCTAGTGTTCCTTTAACAATTTTAGTTGCCAAACGTTCACTCATTGCTTGCAGCAGAAGCTCACAACCCTCACCTGTAGCGGCAGACAACCAAACCCTTTCTGCTATACCATCTGCATTACGGTCTATCCTAGGCTTTTGTTCTAACAGGTCTATTTTATTAAAAACCATTAAACTAGGCACACTTGCTGCGCCAATTTCTTCAAGCACTTCTTCCACTTGTGCAATATTGTCGTCTCGCTCTTCACTTGCAGCATCTACAAGGTGCAAAAGCAAAGTTGACTCTACTGCTTCCTGCAAAGTTGCTTGAAAAGCTTCCACTAGTTTATGCGGTAAGTGACGAATAAACCCAACCGTATCAGCTAAAATTAACTTACCTACATCTTCTAGCTCTATACGTCTTAAGGTTGGATCAAGCGTGGCAAAAAGCTGATCAGCTGTATAAACTTCTGCATGGGTAATTCGGTTAAATAAAGTCGATTTACCCGCATTGGTATAACCCACTAAAGAAACAGCTGGTATTTCTGCCTGCACTCTAGCTCGGCGACTAGTTTCACGTTGCACACGCACTTTTTTTAAACGCTTTTGTATAGCGTTAATACGCGCACGTATTAACCGCCTATCTGTTTCTAACTGCGTTTCACCTGGACCACGCAAACCAATGCCACCTTTTTGGCTTTGTAGGTAGGTTCGTCCACGCACTAAACGGGTCGTTAAAAACTCTAGCTGTGCTAACTCAACCTGCAGCTTACCTTCGTAAGTTCGTGCACGCTGAGCAAAGATATCTAAAATCAACCCTGTACGATCAAGTACACGGCAGTTTAATTCTTTTTCTAGGTTACGCTCTTGAGAAGGCTTTAAGCTGTGATTAAAAAGCACTAGGTCTGCTTGGTGCTCGTCTATTGCTAAACGAATTTCTTCTAGCTTGCCCTCACCTACAAAGAAACGTGGCGAGGGTGAGTTACGGCTTCCACGAATAAGTGTTAGGGGTTCTGCTCCTGCTGACTTGACTAGCTCTAAAAGCTCGTCAGAGTCTTCTCGTTTAGATTCTTCTGGGAAGTCTAAATGCACAAGGACGGCTGCATTGCCGCCCTCTTCGCGTTCAAAAAACAATCAATTGCTCCTAAGATGTGCTTTAAGCTTCGTCTTCTTCTGAAGGTAAGCGCACATTGCGTGAAGGTACAACTGTTGAAATGGCATGTTTATAAACCATTTGGCTGACGGTATTACGCAGCAAAATCACAAATTGATCAAAAGATTCAATTTGGCCTTGCAGCTTAATGCCGTTAACTAAAAATATAGACACAGGAACTCGCTCTTTGCGTAGCAAGTTTAAGTAGGGGTCTTGTAAAGTTTGCCCTTTGGACATGGTGGTATCTCCCTTGAACATTAGAATTTTATATAAATCTTTTGTTTATTGTTAATCTTTCAACTTCATGCACTGCTTTTGCATAATTATAACCAACCTTCTTGGCTTTTGTCCGTCATTTATGCTGCACCACAAAAAAAACTTATACTCAAGTGGATTTTAATGCCAGTAAATCTTCTCTAAAAGCTTTTCTGGCAATAAATTTTTCTACAGCTGCAACTACCAGTGGTAAAAGTTGCGGATGATCACTCTGCAGCCAGTTAAGATTCTGCCAAGATCTCATCCAAGTCAATTGTCGTTTCGCTAATTGGCGTGTTGCTGCTATGCCCCTAGCTTTTAATTCTGTTAAATCAAAGTCACCATCAAGGTATTGCCAAACTTGACGGTAGCCTACTGCACGCATCGAAGCCAAACCAAGGTTTAAATCTTCACGCAAGCGCAAGGCTTTGACCTCTTCTAGCAATCCTTGTTCCAACATAAGTAAGAATCTTTGCTCTATACGCTGATGCAGGGTTGCACGTTCAGCAGGCGCCAAACCTAATTGTAGCAACCGCCAAGCAAACTGCTCAGTTTTTTGTGCTTGCCAAAGCTGGGTGCGTGTTTTACCTGTTTGCTGAAAAAGCTCTAAAGCCCTTAAAGTACGCTGTGGGTCTGTAGGGGCAATTTTAGCAGCTGATTCAGGGTCTATTGCAGCTAAACGCTCATGCATTGCTGGGCAGCCTAAACGTGATAATTCATCTTCTAATTGCTGGCGTATTTTAGGGTTAGATGCTGGCAAATTAGTCGCACCGCCTAAAAGGCTTTGATAATAAAGTGAAGTACCACCTACCAATAAAGGTATTTTTCCTGCCGCAGTTATTTCCTGCATCGCTTCTAGTGCATCACGCCGAAAATCGCCTGCAGAATAACTTTCAGCTGGGTCGCGTAAATTAATTAAACGATGAGGTGCTCTTGCTAAGGTTGCTGCATCAGGCTTAGCTGAACCTATATCCATACCTTTATAAACTTGGGCTGAATCAACGCTAATAATCTCGCAGTTAAGCTGCTCTACTAAAGTTAGGGCTAAATCAGTCTTGCCTGCTGCGGTGGGGCCTAGTAAAAAAATAGCCGGCGGGCGCTCATCTAATTCTTCTAGCACTAGCGCCCCCTCAAAAACATTTTATCTAGGTCCTGCATGCTTAATTGAAACCAAGTAGGCCGGCCGTGATTACACTGATCGCTACGCTCGGTTATTTCCATATCGCGCAATAAAGCATTCATTTCAGGTATAGAAAGCTGCCGACCCGCCCTAACAGAAGCATGGCAGGCTATATTAGCCAACACTTCATTAATGGAGTTTTCTAAACTTCGCGCCGTACCGTAACGCTTCATTTCATCGAGCAGCGTGAAAACCAAATCTGCAGCCTTGGCACCTTGCAAAAGCACTGGCATAGAGCGTATTACTACCTCTTGCGGCCCTAAAACATCTAGCTGCACACCCAAATCATTAAGTAGTTCAGCATGTTGGCTTGCTAGCTCAGTGGCTTCTTCATCTAGGCTAACTGCTTCGGGTACCAGCAGGGGTTGAGCTGTTAAAGGACGCTTTAACCAATCTTTTTTTAACCGCTCATAAGTAATACGCTCGTGGGCAGCATGCATATCAACTACCACCAGCCCTTGAGTATTCTGCGACAGAATATAGATTCCCTGCATTTGTGCTAATGCATAACCTAGGGGCGGTACTTGAGAACCTCCTTCTACCCCAGTTTGGGTTGTTACATCATTAACTGGGGCGTTATCTGCCATTTGGCGATAGAACTCTAAGGTGCTGCCAGCTGCAGTTGCTAAGGGCTTATCTGTTTGGCTAGACCAGTTTAACGCAGCCTGCTCTTGTAGCTGACGAACTGGTTCATTAGAGGCAGTCTCTAGCTGGTTGCTTGAAGTGTAGTTTTGCCTGTTAGCTATTTCTGGCTCTAGGTTAGGTTTTTCAGAACCGATTAAAGCGCCGGACAAGCGCCTGTGCAGGCTACTGAAAATAAAGTCATGCACCCAACGCCCATCCCTAAAGCGCACCTCATGCTTGGTGGGGTGTACATTCACATCAACAATTTTTGGGTCAACTTCTAAATAAAGTACAAAAACTGCGTGTCGCCCACCGTAGAGAACATCTTGATAGGCTTGACGTATGGCATGGGCTACTAGCTTATCTTTAACAACCCGACCATTCACAAAAAAGTACTGCCTGTCGGCTTGCGCACGAGCATAGACAGGTAAGCCAACCCAGCCATGCAACTGGATTCCAGTTGCTACTGACTCGATAGGCAGCGACTGCTCAATAAAATCTTTACCTAGTAGCTGTGCAACCCTTCGGTATTTTAAACGCTGATCTTCTGTATCAAAAGGAATCGCAGGCAGCTGATGAATAAGTTTGCCTTGATGCTTAAGCGAGAAGGCAACATCTTGACGCGATAAAGCTAAACGCCGAAAAACTTCTTCTAAGTGCGTAAACTCAGTACGTTCTGTTCGCAAAAACTTACGTCTAGCCGGTGTATTAAAAAACAAGTCACGCATGGTTAGACTAGTGCCACGCGGATGTGGAGCAGGTGATACTTGCGATTGCATTTCGCGCCCTTCAGCAACAACCCGCCAACCTTTACCCGACTCGTCGGTGCTAGTCACTAATTCCAAACGTGATACCGAACTAATTGAGGCCAAAGCTTCACCACGAAAGCCTAGGCTGGCAACCCCTTCTAAATCATCTAGGGTAGTAATTTTGCTGGTGGCATGACGCGCCAGCGCTAGAGGCAAATCTTCCACGGCTATACCACTGCCGTTATCACGAATTTTTAAAAGTTTAACACCTGCATCTTCTAACTCTATATCAATTTGTGTTGCGCCAGCATCCAAACAGTTTTCAACCAATTCTTTTAAAACGGAAGCAGGTCGCTCGACCACTTCTCCCGCGGCAATTTGGTTAGCTAAACGTGGGCTAAGCAGCTGTATGGATTGAGCAGCAGGATTTTCATTAGTGCTTGAAATCATGTTGATGGAATCCTTAACCTTTGCCCCACACGAATAACGTCATTATTTAAGTCATTCATTTTGCGTAGTTCACCTATATCAACACCCTTGCGTCGAGCAATTTCTGATAGGGTGTCACCTCGACGAATAGTGTAGGCAGAAGAAGAATGGCTAGCCTTAGCTGACAAGGAGGTATTAGGTGGTGGATTCTCCCTAAAATAGTCTTTAATCGCACTGGCTATTTGTTGCGCTAATTTACGCTGGTAGGCCAAATCCTTTAGTCTTCTTTCTTCTTGCGGATTAGAAATAAACCCTGCTTCAATTAGCATAGAGGGCATGTCTGGTGATTTAAGTACTAAAAAACCAGCTTGCTCAACGTCACGTTTATGTAAGCGGTTGACCTGCCCTAAGTTTTTCAACACCCTAGACCCTACCTTTAAACTCTCTGACAGGGTAGCCGTCATAGACAAGTCAACCAGCACACCTGCCAGCGTTTCATCTTTATCACCTAGGGTTAAAACCCCTTCTACCCCACCAATTAAATCAGCACGATTTTCGGTATCTGCCAACCAGCGAGCGGATTCCGAACTAGCACCTCGTTGCGAAAGCACATAAACCGATGAACCCTGAGGCTGAGGCAAGCGATAGGCATCGGCATGCACAGAAACAAACAGGTCTGCTCTAGCTTTACGAGCAACATCAACACGCTTTCGCAAACCTATGTAGTAATCCCCAGTACGAGTCATAACTGGCTTAAATGCTGGATCCCTCTCTATAATTCTTGCTAGCTCTTTAGCAATCCCCCAAACAACATGCTTTTCACGAGTACCTCCAGGACCTATAGCGCCTGGATCCTCCCCTCCATGCCCTGGATCAATGGCAATCACTATTTGACGCTGTTGCTTGACGGTTTTAGGTTTTTTGGCTGCTTGTTTTTGCTTTTCTTCTAAAACCAAATCAACCACTAAGCGATGCCCATATTGCTCATTGGGGCGCAATAAAAAGCTACGCGGCTGCACCTCTTGAGATAAATCTAGCACTACTCGCAAATCTGTTTTATTACGCACAGCAGAACGTACACGACTAATAGGCGTATTAGTTAAGTCACTAGTGTCCAACTGGGTATTTAGACGCACACGACCAATATCTATAACCAAGCGTTTAGGATTTTCTAAACTAAATACCTTATGTTGTACTGGCCCTGACAAATCAAAAACTAAGCGCGTATGATCTGGCGCTGGCCAAATACGCAGGCTGTTGATGCTTGAGCTTGCCTGAGTCTCTAAGGATAAAAAAACTAAAATTAGAAGTGCTAAAAAATAGCGTATAAAGTTTAAAGTCATTATTGTCTACAAGGTTTTATGCATTAACTAGCTCTTGTAAAGCCGTCTTTGCTGCTGGTGTAAAAGCTTCAATCTGCAAGTAGCGTCCGACATCTTGATAGCTAAAAGTTAGGTATAAATCTGGCTGAGGTAAAAAACCCACACCTTTTTGTGGCCACTCTATTAAGCACAAGGCTTGCTGATCGAAATAATCTCGCACGCCAATATACTCAAGCTCTTCTGGGTCAGCTAGGCGATACAGGTCAAAATGATAAACAGGTCGTGCATTTAAGAAATAAGGCTCAACCAGTGTATAGGTTGGGCTTTTAACTGCACCTTGATGCCCTTGGCCTTGAATCCATCCACGCGAAAAAGTGGTTTTTCCAGAACCCAAATCACCTTCTAAATAGACCACGCCCTGCATGAATAACTGGCCAAGCTCTTTAGCTAGTTCAACTTGAGCAGCTTCATCGGCTAAATAAAACTCCGCTTTCATCTTGTTACCTTTTGTTTATTAGCGGCACATTATAGTTAAAAAACGCCCAACTTACCTTAATTCACTAATTCTCTTAAAAAGGGTAGTAAATCAGTGGGTAACAAACCTCTGGGCTGATCGGCGGCGGCTCTATCGCCCGCCAAAGCATGAATTCTCATTCCTTCTTGAGCTGCTTCATAGGCAGTTAATCCTTGCGCCATTAAAGCGGCTATACAACCACTTAATAAATCCCCCATACCCGCCACGCCCATACCCGGGTTACCAAAAGGACAAATGATTGGCTGCCTAGCGCCGGAAGATGAATAATCGACAACCAAGGAGCCGGCACCTTTAAGCAAGGCAACCGACTGAGTTTTATTTGCTAAATGGCTTACAAGGGCTAAACGGTCATCAAGTGTTTCTGAGGGCAAGGGTTTTAATAGTCTTACTGCTTCGCCCGGGTGAGGAGTAATGACACGCTGCGCCTTGGCGGGTGGAACTATACCCTTAGCCCATAGGTTTAAAGCATCAGCATCGACCAGCGTTGGCCCAGCAAACTCAAAACTTAATTGCCAAAGCTGTTTAGCTAAATCACCTTGCCCTAAACCTGGTCCAATAACCAGAACATCAGCCCATAGAAAAGCAGCGCTAACCTGCTCCTTAAGCTTTGCTTCTGAGCTGGTTATTAAGCCTTCTACCATCATTTCTGGCTGGGTCGCTAAAAAAGCTGCCAAGTGCTCTGTTGCAGTTAATACTTTCACCATGCCCGCACCTGTTCTTAAAGCAGCTTGGGCAGTTATTAAAGCTGCGCCACCCATGCCCTTTAACCCACCAATAATTAACAAACGACCATGACTGCCTTTGTGATTATTCTTTTTACGCATAGGCAAAGGGCTGGTTTGATTATTTTGTTGTAAATAAGCAAGGGGTACTACTGACCAATCACTCGCACTAATACCTAAGTCACTTAAAACCACCTCACCACTAGCATCAACACCCAAGCCAGTAAATAGCCCTGCCTTTAAAGCAATAAAGGTCAGGGTTAAATCTGCCTCTACTGAGGTACCAGCCAATTGCCCTGTATCAACCAGTAAACCTGAAGGAGTATCTAGTGCAAAAACTTGACTAGGTGCAGAATTAATGGCTTTTATCCAAGCCTTTAATTGTCCACGCACCTCACCTTTTAAGCCTATTCCTAATAAAGCATCCACCAAAAGCTCATTAGCCGTAAATTCAATTTGGCAAGGGTCACTGGTTTCTGGCTGCAAACCATAAGCAGCCACTTCTTGCCAAGCAAGTGCAGCTTCATTGGTATAGCTGTTAGGATCAACAGCTAACCACAAGCGTATTGGATAACCTGCTTGAGCAGCATAAAGCGCCAGCAGCAAACCATCACCGCCATTATTGCCACCGCCACAAAACACATTGATACGCTCAGTTTTAGGCCAACGCTTTTCTAGTAATTGCCAAGCAGAACGGGCTGCTTTTTGCATGAGCTTAAAGCCAGGCGTGCCAGCAGCAATCACTAAACCATCTAATTGGGCACAGGCAGCAGCAGAATAAAGTGGTAAAATCGCTTGTTGGCTGGGTTGGCGCGGGGCAATCAGCATGGCTGGCTCCTAAATAGATATTTGTTTTTATATAGGACAATACATGGCATTTTCAAAAGCACCTTGGCGCAATTTATTGTGGCTAGCTGCCATTTTAATACTTTTGCTTTGGCCTATTCATCGTTTTGTAGAAAGCTATTACCTTGAAGGGCTCACTCGTAAAAACGAACAAACTTTAGACTTGTTCGTTGCTAACCTACAGGGTACTTTGCAGCGTTACGAGGTTTTGCCACAAATTTTAGGGCGCTTACCCAGTGTGCAGCAAGCTTTGCTTAACCCCACCGACCCGGCTAGCCTAAAAACTGCCAATACCCTGCTTAAAAATATTCAACAGCAAACCGGTGCCGATGTAATTTACCTTATGAATACCCAAGGCCTAACCCTTGCTGCTTCTAACTGGGATAAAGAACGCAGTTTTGTAAATAATAGTTTTGATTTTCGACCCTATTTTAGTAACGCCCTGAAATATGGTCAGGGTGAGTTTTTTGGTTTAGGTAATATTTCTTTTAAACGCGGTTATTATTTTGGCGGCGCTGTTGATGCTAATAACCAAGTGCAGGGCGTTATTGTGGTTAAGGTTGACCTAGACTTTACCGAAACTCTATGGGGGCAAACTCCCGAGCAACTTCTAGTCACCGATAGAAATGGGGTGATTATTTTAACCTCCCAGCCTGAATGGCGCTTTAAAGCCACTCGCGAACTAGACCCAGAAGAACAGCTAAGCATTGCTGAGCATCAGCCCTATACTTCAATCAATCCCGAGCGCATCACAATTAAATCACCAGACTGGTTAAAGCTTAATCATCTATTACCTGAGATTGGTTGGCAGGTGAGTATCTTCACACCCAGGCGCTTGCTCAGCGAGCCAGTCAATACAGCCATGGCAGTGGTTAGCGCTTCTTTGTTAGCAATACTGCTTATTTTTGGTTTGCTTATGCAGCGTAAACGCCATTACTTAGAACGTATTGCCCTAGACACCCAAGCCAAGCGTGAGCTGGAAGACAATGTGCGTACTCGCACCCAAGATCTGCAAACTTTAAATAGTCGTTTAAAGCAAGAGGTTTTAGAGCGTGAATCAACTCAACAAGCCTTGGTTAGAACTCAAGATGATTTAGTCCAAGCAAGCAAACTCTCAGCTTTAGGTATTATGTCGGCCAGTATTAGCCATGAACTTAACCAGCCGTTAGCAGCCATACGCAGCTATACAGACAACGCAAAAGTTTTACTCGATAAACAAAGGCTGGAAGAAACCAAGAACAACCTTAACCTTATTGCATCACTCACTGAACGCATGGCATCCATTATTGAACATCTGCGAGCCTTTGCACGTAGAGATCGCTACGCCTCAGAGCATGTTGCCCTACAGCCAGCAATAGATGATACGCTTAATCTAGTTGCCAAACGCCAAGCCAATCTATCCATAGAGATAATAAACACCACACCTGAGACAACCCTTTGGGTAGAAGCAGGCGAAACACGTTTACGACAAATTTTAAGCAACCTAGTTAGCAATGCTTTTGATGCTTTAAGTGAAAGCAGTCAGCCTCGCCAGCTGTGGTTAACTACTCAGGTTGCTGATGGTTGGGTCGTTTTAACACTTAGAGATAATGCTGCAGGGTTTACCCAAGAAGCACTAGAACAAGCCTACGAACCTTTTTACACCACCAAAACCAGCGCTAAAGGTTTAGGTTTAGGCTTGGCTATTTGCCACAGCCTAACTCAAGCCTTAAAAGGTCGCCTAGTCTTAGCTAACCACCCTGAAGGCGGCGCCCTAGTCACCCTTTATTTACGCCAAATTCCTGAGGCAAACCTGCTGAACTCGAGTGAGGATAGCTTTAAATGATACAAATTAGTCCTGACACCCAGCTAGTGCTCTTAGATGATGACAGTCATTTACGAACAGCACTTAGCCAAACTTTCGATTTAGCCGGTTTAAAAGTTCAAGCCTTTGCTAATGCTGAAGGAGTTTTAGCGGCCTTACCAACCGATTGGCTAGGTGTTTTGGTGACAGATATTCGTATGCCAGGTATCAGCGGTTTAGAGCTTTTAGAGCAAGCACAGCAGCTAGACAAACAACTACCCGTATTACTTATTACTGGTCAAGGTGATGTCCCCCTAGCAGTCCAAGCCATGCGGCAAGGTGCTTATGATTTTCTACAAAAACCCTTTGCTAACGACTTATTGTTAGATAGTGTGCACCGTGCTTTAGAAGTCAGGCGTTTAGTGATAGAAAACCGTGCACTGCGTTCTGCACTTGCTGAACAAAAATTGCTTGGTGAAAGACTCTTAGGTCACTCAGCTAGCGCAGAGCGTTTACGCGAACAAGTCAGAGCTTTAGCCAATATTCAAGCCGATGTATTAATTCTTGGTGAAACAGGTAGCGGTAAAGAAGTGGTTGCCAGAGCACTGCATGATTTATCGTCTCGCAGTAATGCACCCTTTGTAGCCATTAATACCGGTGCTTTGGCAGAGTCAGTGATTGAGAGTGAACTTTTTGGCCATGAAGCAGGTGCCTTTACCGGCGCCAATAAACGCCGCATAGGCAAGTTTGAACATGCCAATGGTGGCACTGTTTTTTTAGATGAAATAGAAAGCATGAGCCTAGACGTACAAGTCAAGTTATTACGCTTACTTCAAGAAAGAGTGGTAGAAAGAGTGGGTTCTAACCAGCTAATTCCTTTAGATATACGCATAGTTGCTGCCACCAAAGAAGATTTATTAATTGCCGCAGATGAAGGGCGCTTTCGTGCTGATTTATTTTATCGCCTTAACGTTGCACAAATTAACCTACCACCCTTACGCCAACGTCCTGAAGATATCTTGCCGCTTTTCCAGCATTTTGCTACCCAGGCAAGCCAAAGGTATAAAACTGAAGAACTTAACTTAGATTCAGCGACACGTGCGCAGCTTTTAAGCCATGATTGGCCGGGGAATATACGTGAACTTCAAAATGCAGCTGAACGCTGGGTATTAGGTTTAGACTTAGCCATTAGCCAACTAACAGCCAATCCAACTACCCAAGTTAGCAACCAGCCACTAGCGCAACAGGTAGAAAACTTTGAACGAAACTTATTGATGGCCGAACTCAGTAAGCAGCATAGTTCTCTGCGTGAAGTAGCAGAAGCCTTACAGCTACCGCGTAAAACACTCCACGATAAGCTTCGTAAACATGGCTTAAGTACAAAACTAACTGGCGAAAATCCGCCAACTCTAGGTTAACCTTGGCGAAAATCCGCCTGAATCAAAGCAAAATCTAAGCAGTGTAATTAAATTAGCCAGCCAATTAACAGCAATACAGGCTACCCAACGACCCGTATTAGACTTTAGTTTTAGCTTTGGAGTTTAGGCATACTAACTGCATAGACTAGAACTGCTTCAACTTGGACCTACAAGTCCTACAAGAATAAAAGCGCCGCATTGCGGCACTCCTTAAAGCAAGAGGAAACTTTAATGTTTAAATTGACCACTAAAGCACTCGTTTGTGCTGCTTCGCTCACCCTTTCAGGTTTGGCGCTAGCTGCTGACCCTATTGTTATTAAGTTCTCTCACGTAGTGGCAGAACACACGCCTAAAGGCCAAGGTGCGCTACTTTTCAAAAAGCTGGCTGAAGAACGCTTACCCGGCAAGGTAGAAGTTGAGGTTTACTCTAACTCTTCATTGTTTGGTGACGGTAAAGAAATGGAAGCTTTGCTATTAGGCGATGTGCAGTTAATTGCGCCATCTTTAGCTAAGTTTGAGCATTACTCTAAGCCTATCCAAATTTTTGACCTACCCTTCCTATTTGATGACATCAATGCCGTTGACCGCTTCCAAAAAGGCCCGGTTGGTCAAGAGCTTTTAAAGTCGATGGAAAGCAAAGGCATTACAGGTTTAGGCTATTGGCACAATGGTCTAAAGCAGCTTTCAGCTAACAAAGAACTGCGTAAGCCAAGAGATGCTCGTGGTTTAAAATTCCGCGTACAGGCTTCTGCCGTACTGGATGAGCAGTTTAAAGCACTCCGCGCTAACCCACGTAAAATGAGCTTTTCTGAAGTTTACCAAGGTTTACAAACCGGCGTAGTTAATGGTGCAGAAAACCCCTACTCAAACATCTATTCTCAGAAAATGCACGAAGTCCAATCGCACATTACTGAGTCTAACCACGGCTTGCTAGACTATATGGTTATTACCAATACTGAGTTCTGGAATGGCCTACCTAGCGATGTTAGAGCTGAACTAGAAGTCATCATGGAGGAAGTCACTCTTGAGGTTAACAAGCACGCTCAGAGCATTAACGAACGTGATAAAAAAGCTATTCTAGCCAGTGGTAAAACTGAAATTCTTTACCTAACCAAAGAAGAGCGCGAAAAATGGCGTCAGGCTATGAAGCCAGTATGGAAAAAGTTTGAAGCACAAATTGGTGCAGACCGCATTAAAGCCGCAGAAGCAGCTAACCAGCAGTAAAGTAAGTGCCAGCAAGTCCATAGAAGGGCTTGCTGGTATTTTTTTAAGCGAGATTAACGTGCAACAATTTAAGATTCTGCCATCCTCTTCAGGAGACTTCACATGAACAAATTGCGCCTTATTTGGGATCGCTTTGAAGAGGGGTTTGTTGTCTTTTTACTGACAGCGATGACCTTAGTTACCTTTGTTTATGTCATTTTAAATAACTTTTATACCTTTTTTTATAGCCTCGCAGACTATTTTGAAGAAGGCTCACCTGGTATCTCTGAGTTCTTTTTTGTTATCGGTGATTTTATTCTCGATATGGCTCAAGCCATGACCTGGAGTAACGCCTTAACCAAAGCTTTGTTTGCTTGGTTACTCTTTTTTGGTATTTCCTATGGTGTAAGGGTTGGTGGGCATATAGGTATTGATGCCTTAGTAAAGCTAGCCTCCAATAAAACTCAAAAGTACTTCGCCTTAGTTGCCTGCGTTATTAGCCTAAGCTATGCAGGTTTAATCACTGTGGCTAGCTTTGCTTGGATGAGTGCTTTATTTGAGGTCAATATTGGCGCCGATGATTTAGGCCAGTTTGGTATTAAACAATGGCACATTACTTTAATTGTGCCACTCGGCTTCACTTTGGTTTTTATACGCTATACAGAAATTCTAGTACGTGTTCTCCGCAATCAACAAATCGGTTTAGGCTTGGCAGATGAAGCCGCCGACGCAATGAAACTAAGTGAACAAGAGGAACAACACTAATGACCATTCTTTTCCTCTTTGTGGCGCTCTTTGCACTCATGTTTATTGGTGTGCCTGTCGCTATCTCATTAGGTTTGGCTGGCTCAGTTACCATTATGCTGTTCAGCCCAGACTCGGTTCGCTCCCTGGCAATCAAGTTGTTTGAAACCAGTGAACACTACACCCTTTTAGCGATTCCTTTCTTCTTGTTAGCAGGTTCTTTTATGACCACTGGCGGAGTTGCAAGGCGCTTAATCGACTTTGCTAATGCCAGCGTTGGGCATATACGTGGTGGCCTAGCCATAGGTGCGGTTATGGCTTGTATGCTCTTTGCTGCGCTTTCTGGCTCTAGCCCAGCAACGGTAGCTGCTGTAGGCTCTATTGCCATAGCAGGTATGGTGCGTTCAGGTTATCCCCAACCCTTTGCTGCCGGCATAGTCACTAATGCAGGTACGTTAGGTATTTTAATTCCACCTTCGGTGGTTATGGTTGTTTATGCCGCAGCAACTGAAACCTCGGTAGGTAAACTATTTATGGCCGGGGTAGTACCTGGTTTGCTACTTGGGTTGGTTTTAATGGGCGCTATTTATGCTATAGCCGTTAAAAAGAATCTACCTGCTTTACCTAGAGCTACCCCTCGTCAATGGTTAAGCGCTGCTCGCAAAGCTGCTTGGGGCTTATTGCTAATGGTGATAATTCTGGGTGGTATCTACTCAGGCATGTTCACCCCTACCGAAGCCGCTGCTGTTGCTGCTGTTTATTCAGCCTTTATTGCCTTGTTTGTTTACAAAGACATGACTTTAAAAGAAGCACCCAAGGTGGTTCTTGAGGCCGCCAAACTCAGCATTATGCTGATGTTTATTATTGCCAACGCCATGCTTTTTGCTCACGTTTTAACCACTGAGCAAATACCTCAACAAATTACCGCCATGGTATTAGAAGCTGGCTTACAGCCGTGGATGTTCCTCTTAGTAGTGAATATCGTATTGCTGATAGCGGGTGCCTTTATGGAGCCTTCAGCCATTATTTTAATTTTGGCACCAATTCTATTCCCTATTGCTGTAGAGCTTGGAGTCGACCCTATTCACCTAGGTATTATCATGGTAGTGAATATGGAAATAGGCCTGATAACACCACCCGTAGGGCTTAATCTCTTTGTCACCTCTGCCGTTACAGGCATGTCTTTAGCTGAAGTGATTCGCGCTGCCTTGCCTTGGTTAATGCTACTGCTAGGTTTCTTAGCGCTAGTTACTTACATACCAAGCATTTCTATGGGGTTACCTAACCTATTGGGCATGTAAGCCCTGTTCAAGAAAGCTTCTGCCAAATAAAGCTTTACCAAAAAGGCCTGCACAGTTAAGCATTTATTAGCTGTGTAGGCTTGCTGGGTATATAATTTCGCTATGCCTACCCAAGCCTTACTCAATCATCTCGCAAAAGATATTAAACACCTAGCCCGTGAGCTGGGTTTTTCTGCCTGTGGCATTAGCGGTATCGATTTAGGTGAACACCCAGCTTATTTAGAAAAATGGTTAGCAGCAGGTTTGCATGGTGATATGCAGTGGATGGAAAATAACCTAGATAAGCGCCGTGATCCCAGCTTATTAGAAGCAGGTACGCAAGCCATTATTAGTGTACGTTTAGATTATTTACCGCCAGAAACTCAAGCCGTTAAAATTCTAGGTTCCGCTGATAAAGCCTATGTTAGCCGCTATGCTCTAGGGCGTGATTACCACAAATTAATTCGTAAGCGTCTTTCTAAGCTGGCCGAACAAATTAATCAAAAAATAGCCGCAACGCCTGAATTAAAAGCTGCTTTTCCTGAATTTACTAGCCGTGCCTTTACTGACTCAGCACCGGTACTTGAGCGGGGTATTGCCCAACAAGCCGGACTGGGCTGGATAGGTAAAAACTGCATGCTAATTACTCCTAAAGCGGGCAGCTGGTTCTTTTTGGGGGAGCTTTACGTTAGCTTGCCACTACCAGCCGACCAGCCTTTTATTAAAGACCATTGCGGTGCTTGCACTGCCTGCCATGTTGCTTGCCCTACTCAGGCTTTTGTTGCTGATGGGGTGCTAGATGCTCGGCGCTGTATTAGCTATTTAACCATTGAATTAAAAGGCAGTATTCCTGAAGCGTTGCGCCCCTTAATGGGAAATCGAATTTATGGTTGCGATGACTGTCAATTAGTTTGTCCTTGGACACGCTTTTCACCCACCACTAAAGAAACTGATTTTCACCCACGCCACCAGTTAGATAGCAGTGACTTAATTGATTTATTTAACTGGGATGAAGCTACCTTTTTAAAGAATACTCAAGGCTCGCCCATCCGCCGCACAGGTTATATTAGTTGGCTACGCAATCTAGCAGTGGCACTGGGCAACGCACCTGCTAGCAACACAATAATAGAAGCCTTAACGGCTAAGCAGGATTACCCTGACCCTATCGTTCAAGAGCATGTTGCCTGGGCTTTAGCTAGGCATAAGGAAATTAACTAACGGTATGCTGAATATAGCTTTCTAGATTGTTAATTAAATCCCGCTCATTGGTTAGCCGCTTGCAGGCATCAAACACTATTTGGGCTTCCTCGCCCCACCTTAAACGAAACATAACCAGCCATTGTTTGACACGCATCACTCGTACAATTTCTTCATAAACTAAAGCATCGAGTTTTAGCCATTCTAATAAGAAGCCAAGCATCCGTTTAAAATCCACCTGCTCTACTTCTTTACCCGCTAGGTGCTGTTTTATTTGTTTAGCCAGCCAAGGGTTTGTCATAGAGGAACGACCTAGCATTACATCCTGCACACCGCTAACTTGAACACAACGCTGATAGTCGTTCACTGTCCAGATATCTCCATTAGCAAACACAGGCACATCCACCACTTCTTCAATCCGTGCCACCCACTCCCAATGTGCGGGTGGTTTATAGCCTTGCGCTCTAGTTCTGGCATGAACGACCAACTGACTAATACCCGCCGCATTTAAAGCTCGGGCATTGTCTAGGGTTAACTCGGTATCGTCATACCCAAGACGCATCTTTGCTGTAACTGGGGTATCTAAGGTTTTTAAGGCTTGGGCAACTGCGTGGGTTGCATCATAAAGGCGATCTGGGTAGCGCAGCATACTAGCACCACCCAAATGGCGGTTAACAATTTTAGCTGGGCAGCCATAGTTTAAGTCGATTACTTGAGCACCTGCTTTAACACCCATGCAGGCATTATCTGCCAAAGATTGTGGATCACTACCTAACAGTTGTAAATGCACAGGAATTCCAGTTGGAGTTTGGGCATTTTGTCGCAGTTCTGGACAAATCCTGTGAAAGACTCGCGCTGGCTGCCGGCCAGTTGTTACTCGCAAAAACTCGGTCACACAAAAATCCCAACCCCCTTGACGAGTAATTAGGTCACGAGTTGTAGCATCCATAACGCCTTCCATGGGTGCCACAGCAACTAAAGCGGGTAATTTTTCTTGCAAATTTGGCTCTCAAAGCTAAATAAATGTAATTTTTTTCAGGCTGCATTTTACTGACCAATTCCAGTAAATACACGGCTTTTAGCTACATTCAGCTAAAATGTTCGCTAAATGTAGTGATTCTTGTAGTTGCTACAAAAAAAAACCTAGTGCAAGGTTAAGGCTGCAAAATTAGAGCATTTTTAAAACACGAGGGTGTGCTATGCATACAACCAACCTAATGACAGAAGGTTTCAACCTTATGCTTATGGGCATGGGTTTTGTTTTTACCTTCCTGACATTACTGGTAATCGCTACCACTTTAATGTCGAAAATCATCTTACATTTTTCGAAACCCGAGCCAGTAGCTAAGCCAGCCAAACCTACTGCTAGCACCTTAACTCAGGATAAAAATACTGAACTGATCGCTGCTATTAGCGCTGCAATTCATTTACACCGACAACAAAAGTAACGCAGCAAAACTGTTTAACGCTTAAAAATTTAATTTAGACTACACAGGTAATCACCATGACTGCACCCCAGAAAAAGCTCGGTATAACCGATGTTGTCCTCCGTGACGCTCACCAATCTCTATTTGCCACACGGATGCGCTTAGATGACATGTTACCTATAGCTGAAAAATTAGACCAAATAGGCTTTTGGTCTTTAGAAAGCTGGGGAGGTGCAACTTTTGATTCCTGTATTCGTTACCTAGGTGAAGACCCTTGGGAGCGTATTCGCGAACTTAAAAAGGTGATGCCTAAAACACCCCAACAAATGCTTTTGCGTGGTCAGAATCTTTTAGGCTACCGCCACTATGCAGACGATGTGGTAGCTAAATTTGTTGAACGTGCTGCAACCAATGGTGTTGATGTTTTCCGTATTTTTGATGCCATGAATGACCCACGTAACCTAGAGAGCGCCATTAAAGCTGTTAAAGCTTGTGGTAAACACGCTCAGGGCACCCTCTCTTATACTACCAGCCCAGTACATACCACTCAGATGTGGGTTGACTATGCCAAGGTACTAGAAGACCTAGGCGCAGACTCTATTTGTATTAAGGATATGGCGGGTATTTTAACGCCCTACGATGCCTTCGACCTAGTGAGTCGCTTAAAAGCACAAACGGGTCTGGAAATTCAAATGCAAGCGCATGCTACCGCTGGCCTATCAGATATGACTATTCTGAAAGCTGCTGAAGCGGGCATTGACCGTGTTGATACAGCAATTTCTTCTATGTCGATGACCTATGGTCACTCAGCAACTGAAACAGTGGTAGCTGCTTTGGCCGGTACTGAGCGTGATACAGGCCTAGACCTTCTAGCCTTAGAGGAGGTAGCTGCTTACTTCCGCGAAGTGCGTAAAAAATATGCACAGTTTGAAGGCTCTTTAAAAGGTACTGACTCACGCATCTTAGTTGCTCAGGTTCCTGGTGGCATGCTGACCAATATGGAAAGCCAGCTAAAAGAGCAGGGTGCAGCCGATAAGTTTGATGAAGTATTAGCTGAAATCCCTCGTGTTCGTGAAGACCTAGGCTTTATTCCTTTAGTAACGCCTACTTCACAAATTGTAGGCACCCAAGCCGTTATTAACGTTTTAATGGGTGAGCGCTACAAGTCTATTTCTAAAGAAGTTCAAGGCATTCTTAAAGGTGAATATGGTGCAGCACCAGCTCCTTATAATGCTGAGTTACAAGCACGTGTTTTAGATGGTGCTGAAGCCATTACTTGTCGTCCTGCTGACCAGCTAGAAGACGAAATGGACAAGCTAGCTGCTGAAGTAAAAGCTAAGGCAAAAGAAGAAGGTATTCAGCTAGCCAAAGGCGAACAAGAGATTGACGACGTGCTAACCTACGCTCTCTTTCCTCAAATCGGCCTTAAATTCTTACAGAACCGTGGCGATGCTTCTGCCTTTGAACCTGCACCTACCCTTGAGTCGGCTCAAGCTGCTAGCGCACCAGCACCTAAAGCAGCTACACCAGCTAACGACTCAGGCGTTTATACTGTAAAAGTTAATGGTCAATCTTATGTGGTTGAAGTAGCTGAAGGCGGTGATGTTACTGCCCTAGCTAGCACCGACTCTGCTACAGCGCCTGCGCCTGCCGCAGCACCTGCTACACCCGCTACAAGTACCGGTCTAGCCATTGACGCCCCCCTAGCAGGTAACATCTTCAAAATCTTAGTTAAACCAGGTGAAGATGTAGAAGCAAACCAGGTGGTGATCATTATGGAAGCCATGAAGATGGAAACAGAAATTCGTGCTGTTGAGGCGGGTACTGTTGGAGATATCGCCGTGCGTGAAGGTGATGCCGTGCAAGTTGGCGATACCCTACTGACTCTCTAAGCGGAGCTGATTCATGGATAAAATTTTACTCCTGTGGGAAGGGTCAGGGCTGTATAATCTGAGCCTTCCCCAGTTTATTATGATTGCTATTTGTCTATCGCTACTCTACCTAGCGATAGTCAAAAAGTTTGAACCTTTACTACTTTTGCCTATTGGCTTTGGTGGTTTATTAGCAAACATTCCTGAAGCTGGCTTAGCGCTTTCTGCTTTTGAGCAGTCCTTAGCGGTTTTTGAGCCAGCCCTAATGCAGTCTTATGCTGACAAGCTAGGCCTAGTCCTAGACGGTGCCAGCAAAGTAGCTAATCAGGAAATTTTGCTGCCGGCCATTAAAAGCCTAGAAGACCCTGTAATAATGCAGGAGCTTAAAACCATGGCAGCAGTGGCTGGTTACACCGATGGTATGCTGAACACCTTTTATCAAGTCACCATCGCTTCAGGTGCTGCACCGCTCATTATCTTTATGGGTGTGGGTGCCATGACAGACTTTGGTCCCTTGTTGGCTAACCCTCGCACACTTTTCTTAGGTGCTGCAGCTCAGTTTGGCATTTTTGCTACAGTACTGGGTGCCGTTGGTTTGTCTTCTTTAGGTATTGTTGACTTCAATATCAATCAAGCAGCAGCTATCGGTATTATTGGTGGTGCAGATGGTCCAACAGCTATTTACGTTGCCAGCATTCTAGCACCTGAGCTACTAGGCGCTATTGCCGTTGCGGCTTACTCTTATATGGCATTAGTACCTTTAATTCAGCCACCCATTATGCGTGCACTAACCACTAAAGCTGAACGTGCCATAGTGATGAGTCAGCTACGCCCAGTAACCAAGCGTGAAAAAATCATTTTCCCGATTGCTGTACTGGTATTGGTTGCGCTTTTCTTACCTTCAGCAGCACCACTTTTGGGTATGTTCTGCTTAGGTAACCTAATGCGTGAATCCGGCGTGGTCGACCGTTTGTCAGATACCGCTCAAAATGCACTAATTAACATCACTACTATCTTCCTTGGTTTAGCGGTGGGTTCTAAGTTAGTTGCTCATCTGTTTTTAACGGTAGAAACACTGGGCATTTTAGCGCTAGGTATTGTTGCCTTTGGCATAGGTACTGCAACAGGTGTGCTTATGGCTAAGCTAATGAACAAAATGAGCAAAATGCCAATTAACCCTTTAATTGGGTCTGCTGGCGTTTCTGCTGTTCCTATGGCGGCACGTGTATCCAATAAAGTTGGTTTAGAAGCTAATCCTCAAAACTTCCTATTAATGCATGCTATGGGGCCCAACGTTGCAGGTGTTATAGGTTCTGCAGTAGCCGCAGGTGTTATGATTATGTATTTAAGCTAACAAGCTTCAATCAATGAAAAGGCCAGAGCATTAAACTCTGGCCTTTTTGTTTGTTTCTCTTAATGGAAACTTAATTTTTTAATTGGCCTTTAACTAAGCGGCCAACCTAATATCTGCTTGCTCGGTCTCAACATACAAGGCCTCTTGCCAAGCATCGCGCAATCGCAGTTCTTCTGCTAATGCCAGTAAGGTTTCAATATTCATATTTAGGCTCCCTCTGCCTGTTTATCTACTACTTTGGGTGAATACCCATTTATAATATAGCAGGTGACTAGCCAGTCATCCAGTTTTAGTCGATAAGATTTTTTTATAAGTAATTCATTAACTTAGAATCAATTTCATCTCGCAACTGCACAAATAGACTTGTTTCATCAACTTCAGCTACTAGCCTAGCTCTTAGACTGGGGTTATGCTAAAAAGCTAACTGCTATCAAACAATTAAGGAAGTTAGTGTATGGTTTTTGCTATTTATGAGCAGGGTTTACGCATTCACACACCCAAGGAACAACTGCTAGCTCGACCTGCTATTCGCCAAACTCAAGCAGTGAGTGCAAGTCGTCGCATGGTTGATAGAGACGGCAAGGCAGAACACCGTCAAGATATCAGTGACCAAAGTTGGATTCAGGGTTACCCTGACCAACAAGAAGATGATGCTAGCCAAGACCCGCCAGCGAATAATAGAGCCATGCAAGCCTATGCTGAGGTAGAGCAAAGTAAAAAGAAGCAAATTCCATCGATACCCGCCCATCAGGTTATGCGTAGCCCAGTACTGACTCTTCCCTCCACAGCAAGCTTAAATGAGGCTTGGAGTTTAATGAGCAAAGAGCAAATTCACTACTTGGTTTTAATTGACCCTACAGGTGATTTAGCTGGTGTACTGGATGATCGTGAACTCCTAAAAGAAGCCGCAGGTGTGGGTGAGTTGAGTAAGCAGGAAGGTGTTGATTTAGCTACTACCCAAGCCATTCAGCTAGTTAAAGCCCCCCTAGTTACTGCAAGTAAGGATACAGATATTAGGGATATTGCTAGGGTGATGCTTGCTCAAAAGGTGAGAGCCATGCCTGTGGTTGATGCTGAAGGCACTTTGCTGGGTTTGGTAACACGTTCTGACTTAATGCTTGGGCTAGCTAATCAAAACCTAGAGGTTTGGACCTAGCCTCTAGCTAAATGCTTTTAAGCCCTTTTAATTGTCTTTAGCGCTTGTTCATTTCTACAAGTGCAGAGAGTTTATTTTGCAGACGGCTAGCCTTTAAGTTTTCTTGGCGTTCTTTATCTTGTTGTTTTTTAAGTAGATCACGCTGTTTTTTGCTGTCTTCCAGTTTCTGCAAATGCTCAGATGCAAACTCAGCTTCTTCCTGGGTTACAAAACCCGCATTATTACCTTTTAAGTCGAGCCTAACTGCACCTGTTTTCATGCAGCGCAGGTAGCGGGGTACTTTTACATAGCTAGCTAAGGCACGGCGTATTTTTTTCATATCGCCACCTTCCACGGCTAAAAGCTCTTCATGTATACCAATCTTTAAAGGCTGAGGCTGACCTGGCATAAAGGCACGTGGGTAAGTTTTTATCCAATGCTGAAGGCGTTGTTGAGGGTTAAGTTTATCTAGCTCACTAGCAGCAGAAGGTATTGATTTTTGAGCTTCACCCGGCTTAGAAACACCTAAGGTTTCTTTAATCATCACCATTAAAGAGTCAGATCGGCTGAGTAGGTCTGCCTCTAGCGGATTTTCAAGAGCTTGAGTTAAGCGAGCACCTAGACTAGCAAGGTTTGTCTCTAACTGAGCAACACGTTCATTCAGTTGTGCATTACGCGCTTCTAACTCTGCTATTTCTTGTTTAGCGCTACCTAGAGCATCTAGCCCCTTGCTTGCATAGTTTTCTAACTGCCCAAGCAGTTTATCCACATCCAGTTCTAACTCTTCTGACATAAGTAACTCAACCTAGCTTAGTTTTGCGCTGCAAACAGCGAATAGCATAAGCGTAGCGATTACCTTCCTGTGCAGGGTAGGTATCACGACTCGTTTCTAACCACTCTTCTAAACTGATTTCTGGAAACCAAGCATCACCTTCTGGCTCGGCATCTACTTCAGTTAAATACACAATATCTGCTAAGGGAAAAGCCTGCTCATAAATTTGTCCGCCACCGATCACCATAATTTCTTTAGCGCCATCTAGAATGGCTTGCGCATCTGCAATTTTAAGGGCTTCAGCCAGGCTAGCAGCAACTTTAACACCCGGGTGGTTAAATTCTGGGTTACGGCTAATCACTATATTGGTTCGCCCTGGTAGCGGACGACCGATGGATTCAAATGTATTGCGACCCATCACCAAAGGTTTTGCCATGGTAGTGCGCTTAAAGTGGGCTAGCTCTTCTGGCAAGTACCAAGGCATAGCATTTTGAAAGCCTATCACTCGGTTTTTTGCTGCGGCAACTATAATCGCAATGGGTGTTTCTGTTGGTGGATTAGCTAAAGTCATACAGCCACCGGTGCTTTAATAAGATCATGGTGTTGGTAGTTTTCAATACTTATATCATCAAAAGTGAAGGCAAATAAGTCTTTAATGTCTGGGTTCAACTTTAGCTGTGGTAAAGCAAATGGCTGGCGACTCAACTGTAAATCAGTTTGCTCTAGGTGGTTAGAATACAGATGTGCATCACCTAAGGTATGCACAAAGTCACCTACTTCCAAATCGCAAACCTGTGCAATTAGATGAGTTAATAAAGCATAACTGGCTATGTTAAAAGGCACACCTAAGAAGGTATCAGCACTACGTTGGTAAAGCTGACAAGATAAATGACCATCAGCCACATAAAACTGAAATAGACAGTGGCAAGGTGGCAGTGCCATTTCATCAACCAAAGCTGGGTTCCAAGCGCTAACCAATAATCGGCGTGAATCTGGGTTGGTTTTTATTTGTTCAATTAGGTTAGCTATTTGGTCAACCGAGCCACCTTTATTATCTGGCCAAGAACGCCATTGATAGCCATAAACAGGCCCTAGGTTACCCTCTTCATCTGCCCACTCATCCCAAATGGAAACCCCATTTTCTTTTAAGTAAGCAATGTTGGTGTCACCTTTTAAAAACCAAAGTAACTCATGAATAATTGAGCGCAGGTGAACTTTTTTTGTTGTCACTAAGGGAAAGCCCTGCTTTAAGTCATAACGCATTTGATACCCAAACACGCTGTAAGTACCTGTTCCTGTACGGTCAGACTTATAGGTGCCCTGATTACGTACATGGCGCATTAAATCTAAATAAGCTTTCATAGTTAACCCATCAAAAAATTCTTTTATTATGCCTAATTTAACTTGCTTTAGCAGCCCTACGGTAAGAGAAGACCATCAAGCCTAGGCCTAGAATAATCATAGGCAGGGATAGCAGCTGCCCCATACTCAAACCACCCAAGAGCAAACCTAAATGGGCATCTGGCTCACGGGTAAACTCAACCAAGAATCTAAACAACCCATAACCAATTAGGAATAAACCACTGACGCTACCTGCTGGGCGTGGCTGTTTTGAAAACCACCAAAGTAAAGCAAAAAGCACTAGGCCTTCTAAAGCAAACTGATACAGCTGCGAAGGATGACGTGGGTCTAATCCTGCGCCTGGAAAAACCATACCCCAGGGTGAATCAGTCACTCGTCCCCAAAGTTCACCATTAATAAAATTACCGATTCTACCTAAACCTAAGCCCAGTGGGGTAAAGGGCGCAACAAAGTCACCCAACTCTATCCAGTTAACTTTATGCTTACGTGCAAAGAACCAAACAGCTAGAGCAACGCCTATAAAGCCACCATGAAAAGCCATGCCACCTTCCCACACCTTAAACAACCAAAGAGGGTCGGCTAATACACGGTCAAAATGATAAAACAAGGCATAACCAAAGCGTCCACCCAGTATTACACCTAGCGCTGTATAAAAAAGTAGGTCGCCTATTTGCTCTTTAGTTAAGCCAATACGATGTGCTCTTTGTCTAGCTAGCCACCAAGCTAGAGCAAAGCCAACTAAATAAGTAAGCCCATACCAATGCACCTGAAGTGGGCCAAGGCTTATGGCAACTGGATTTATGGCTGGGTAGGTCAACATAATTCATCAATTCCTAAAGGAGCAAAATTAAAAAAGTAGAAGCTTTAAGCCCACTAAAAATAACAACAAAGCAAAAAGACGTTTCAGTAGTAACTCTGGTAAAAAGTGAGCTAATTTAGCACCCACCCGAGCAAAGGGAACACTAGCTAAACTTATGCCTATCAATGCAGGCCAGTAAATATAACCCGTTGCTAACTCAGGCAAGCTTGAATGCTGCCAGCCAGCCCACAAATAACCAAGCGTTCCAAACAGTGCAATAGGAAAGCCTAAGGCTGCAGAAGTTCCAACCGCTTGGCGCATAGGTGCATTACACCAAATTAAAAAAGGTACGCTTAAAGTGCCGCCCCCTATCCCAAAAATAGTGGATGCCCAACCTATAACACCACCTGCAGTAGTTAAAACAAGTGAAGCAGGCTCACCCTCTTTAGGCTTAGGCTGAAACTTTAATACCATTTGTATAGAAACCAGCATTACAAACACACCAATAATGGCTTGCAAGGCTAAGCCACTCAGTAGGCTAGCTGTCCAGGCACCAATCAGAGCACCTACACCTAAACCTAGGGTAATAAATTTTACCCAACCCCATTTAACAGCCTGTTTTTTATGGTGCGCAAGGCTTGAGCTAAGCGAGGTAGGGATAATAGTCGCTAAAGAGGTTCCCACCGCTAGGTGTACCAGTACGTCGGGAGAAAACCCCAAGGCTGTAAAAGCCATTACCAGCACAGCAACTATAATGAGTCCGCCGCCTATACCAAATAAACCGGCTAAAAAACCAGCCGCCGCACCTAAAACTAAATAGGTTAAATATACCAAGTATCACCTCACTTTTTTTCTATCCAACGCTGAACCAGCTCTCGTAATTCACTCGGACGATAGGGCTTAGCCAGATAATCATCTATCCCTTGAGTCAAAAAACGCTTGTATTCTAATTCCCTAGCATTAGCGGTTAAAGCAATCACTGGTACCCTGGCATGCACTTCACTGAGTAAGCGCCATTGCCGTGTGGTTTCTATGCCGTCCATTTCCGGCATAAAAATATCCATCAGAACCAAATCATACTGATGCTTAAGACCCAAAACTAGCGCTTCAGCACCGCTTGCTGCCACATCAACCTGGTAGCCAGATTTTTCTAAAACACTTGAAGCCAGCATAGCGTTTACAGGTCCATCATCGACAACAAGAATACGGCTTCCTAAAGAAGCGGGTGGTTTTTCACTTAGCTTGGCAGGCAACTCAACCTGTATTTGTAGTCCACCTGCTTTAAGCACTTCTACATCAAGGCTGCCTTGCATCTCATGCACTAGTTGACGAGTTAATAATTGACCCAACCCTAATGCACTTCTAGTTGCTTCATAGCCACTACTTAAAGGTGTAGCTAGTTGAAAACGTTGCAAGCGCTCACTTTCAGCTAGGCCGCCACCTTGATCTTGAATTTTTAATTGCAATCGACCTAAAGTGTTCCAACCTATCCATAGATGAATATCTCCTTTTCCCGAAAGCTGAATCATCTGACGTAATAAGTGACGCATTAAGCGAAATAAACGTCGCCTATCAACGATTAAAAGCTCAGGTATATTACTGCCATACTCAATTAATAAGCGGCGACCACTATTAGCTAAAGCGCCTTCACTAGCGGTATAACAGTCATTCACTAGTGAGCTAAGAACTAGAGTGTCTTCAGACAAGTCTTGCTGGTTTAACTCGCCTGCATCTGACATATCGCGCATACTGTCTAGCAGATGCTGCATTTCAATTAATTTAGCTTGGCAATAGCTAGTTAAACTGTCATCAAAACCACGTGCATTTTGTAGCAACTCTAATAGCAGCTCATTAGCATCGCTTACTGCAACCTGAAAAAACTCCGCCTTCATTTTCGCAGCTAAGCGAGCCCTTTGACGATCACCTTTTAGCTGCTGCTGCATTTGCTTGCTTTCACTAATATCAAGCAAAAGTAACAAGCCTTGCCCATCAGGTGTTAAGTGCAAGCTGCCCCAGTAGCAAGTTTTATCTTGCTGAGCTACAGACAGCTCTACTTCTGTCATTTTAGACCCGCTAAGCGTGCTTTCTTCTATAGCAAGCAAGTTAAATAAATGCTGGCCCTTCAAATTATTTTGAGTGCTACCAGCAAGGTGCTCAAATGCTGAGTTACAAGCTAAAATCAAACCTGCTTGGTCGAACTGGCATATTATTAAAGGCCCTTTAATAAGCGAAACCAAGTCTGTTACTACGTTAGTATTCTTACTTAACTCTGGATGAGTGGGGGAAAGAGTAGAAGCCTTTGTTATTGGCTCCTTTACATCAAGCAGTTCAAACTGCTTGTCTCGGCGCACTACAAAATAGAGAAGCAAAACAAACATTAAAATCAAAAAAGTGCCCACTAGATAGAGCATTAGCCTATAGTCTTTGGTTAGCTGGTTTTTTACTTTGTACACTTTATTTAAATCAGCAACATTGAGTAACTTCCAGCCTAAGGGCGTTAGACTAGACCAACTTAAGAGTAATTTTTTTTCATTAACATTAAGAACAACCAGACCCGACGCATCTAAATGTAAAGGGTCAAGCTGGCTGACTAGGTCGCTAGCATTGATATTTTGCCAATCATTGACTGCCTGATAAGGCAGCACCATTAGCTTGCCTTCAGAGTCCATCAGCAAACTATACCCACCCCAAGGGACATTCATCTTGGCTAGATACTGCCCTAATAATTCGAATGAAACCTCTATACCACCTACCCCAGACAACTCACCCTGGTTAACTAATGGATTAATAAAGGTAAGTGTTCCACTTTTTCTAAGGTCTTTATTCTTATCAACTTGCCAAATAGCAGGGTACTCAGAAACATACGCTTCTTTCGATAATTTATAATATTCCAATCCTCTGATGCTAGCTGAAAGAGGAAACAAGCCAGTTAGGGTAGGGTAAGGATAGATAAGGGTTTCAGCTTCTGAACTACTAATATAAACCCTACTAATGATATTGTGACTAGAGTAAATATTTTTTAGTAAAGGGGAAATGCTAGTCAGCTTGTGTAGCTTTTCTTCTAGCAAGTTTTCATCTTGCTGATTTTTGGATGCTATAAAAATAAATGGCTGATGACTGCCTTGATCATAAACCAAACCTGCCTCACTCTTTTTTAGAGAACCACCCAGTGTCACTTGCTTACTTTTATTGACAGGATTGAATAGCCTGACGCTTTGCTCAGCTAACAAACCGCCTAAGCGCTCTACCTGCTTTAGCTCACTTGTAAGCTGCTGAGTCATTTGGCTTATTGAATCTAGCATTCGCTCTTCAACCTCTTTTTCAGCCATGTTTTCAATGGCATGAAAACTAAGATTCATTAGCAAACCTATTAGTGCAAACAAAACCGTACCTATAGCTGCCATAGGCACTAGCAAGCTTAGCCAGCGGCTTTTTGATAGCTTTTGATGTGTATTAGATGATAATTCAAGAGCAGGCAAAGAAAGCCCCTTGTCTAGCACAGTGAAAAACACGAGTATAGCAACACTAGCTTCAAAATAACCCTTTGTCCTGCTGGAACCAACTATGTGCCTACTTGCTCTTTCTTGGAAACAAGACCAACGCTACCCTTTTTTAATTGCTGCTAACCGTGATGAAGCCTACCAGCGCCCAACTCGCCCTGCTTGTTTTTGGCCTGAACAACCCAATATTTTAGGTGGCAAAGATTTAGAAGCAGGTGGTAGCTGGTTACTTGCAAGTCAACAAGGCCGCTGGGCTACTTTAACAAACTTTAGAAATGGAAAAGACCTAGCCGCTGGCAAAGTGTCGCGTGGTGAACTTGTACTAGAAGCACTAAAGCAACCCTTAAACGAGCTACCCAACTGGTTAGAAGAAAACCAGCATCAGTTTGCAGGTTTTAACTTATTATGGGGTGATGCAAACCAGGCTTGGTACTTTTCTAACCGACTTGCAGAAAAGCCAAGGCAGCTAGATCCGGGCTTATATTTACTTAGCAATGCCACCCTAAACACCGACTGGCCTAAAACTCAGCGCTTAAAGCAAGCAATAGAAGCATGGCAAGCCACAGATAATAGCCATCCTCGTCAGCTTTTTGATACACTTGCAGATCAAACTCAAGCCGCAGATGCAGATTTACCTAATACCCAGGTTGGCTTAAATTTAGAGCGTCTTTTATCGCCTATTTTTATTAAGGGTGAAAACTATGGAACACGGACTTCAACGCTTTTATGGTTAACAGCAGATAACACTTGGCATTTACATGAAAGAAACCACTCAACCCATACGAAGCTAGGCAATGAAGAGTATTTTAATTGGACAACTAGCCTACCCACTTAAAAAAGGACTTTATCAGAAAGTTTTTTTTGCCTGTTGTTTGCTGTTACTTTTAAGTTTTTTACCTGCTTGTGCTTCTATTTCTAAATCATCAACCCCTAGCCAACCTAAAACCCTTAGTTCTCAGGCAAGCCATACAACCCTAACTAACTGGGTTAATTCAACCTTAGCAACCTACTATCCACAACAAGAATTAACCCATCTTGATTACCTTGCTAAACTCTACCAACAGTCTGAGTTTAATAATTTTTGGTTCGATACAACAGGCCAACCCAATACGGCTGCTCGTTTACTCCTTAGCGACCTCAAGCCTTGGCTAGCACTAGACCCCCACCCAAGGCTTAAGCTCTACAAGCAACTTGCCGAACTGCTTAAACAGCCTGTTAATACAGGTTTACCCAGACACCGCCAAGCTACAGACCTGCTTATTACAGACCTTTTCTTAAGTTACCAAGATGACCTACTGCAAGGTTACTGGACTCAATTTGATTTAGACCAAGATCATGGTGTAACTAATGCTTATGAGCGTTGGGACAATTGGCCAGACGAAGTGGTTAGAAAGCGTTTAGTTGATGTTTTCCCTTATTGGTTACAGCAACTAAAGGGACAGCAACCTAGCGTATGGGCCGTTGCACGTATCCAGGAAACTCAACCTGCTAGTTATTATTACCTACCTTGGCGAAAAGCTTTTACGCAGTTAGAGAAAATGGCTGCCTTAGGTGATTGGCCTCAGATAAATGACTACCTTAAACAGGGTTCACGCTCGCCAGAAGTAACTAGGCTTGCTGTACAGCTTAAACATCAGGGCGACCTCAACCAGCTAGAAAATTATTTTCCTACAGCTGACCAGCAGCCTTTGTTTGATCTGCCACTAGAACAAGCACTGAAGAATTTTCAGCTTAGGCATAACCTAAAAGTGACTGGTACCACCAACAAGGTTACGCGCCACAAGCTCAACCTAACCCCTCAAGAAAGAATGAGGGTATTAGCCCATAATTTACGTCGCCTACACCACCTACCTAAAACACCCAACAAACGTAATTTAATGATTAATATGGCTGATCAACGCCTAGCTTTTATTGAAGATCAGCAGGTTAAATTAGATATGAAAATTATTATAGGGCGTGATGGTTTGCGCACTCCTATTATGAACCAGTGGCTCACTTCGCTGGTATTAAATCCGCTTTGGAATGTGCCTGACAGCATTGCCAAACAGCGTATTTTTCCACGGGCCTTACAAAACCCTCACTACCTTAGCTCTCGAGACTACGCTCTAGTGGATGGCTGGCATACCCCCTCTCGTTTCGTATCTTTAGATGATGTTTCAGAAAGTGACTTCCAAGATGAAAAATCTAGTTACCGCATAGTGCAGAAAACGGGGAGGTACAATCAGCTAGGTAAGGTTAAGTTCCGCCTCTCGAACCAACAAGCAATTTACCTACATGACACTCCTTACCGCCAAGCATTCAATCAGGATAACCGCGATATTAGTTCTGGCTGCGTACGTTTAGAGGATGCGGATCAACTCGTTCTAGCTTTACTTAAACACAGTAAAAACTGGTCAGAAGAGGCAATTAATGAAGCTTATCAACTAGGTGAAGAACGCTATTTACAAGTAAGGCCTAAAGTAGCTGTTTACCTAATGTATTGGACAGCCTGGACAGATAAAGCAGGCCGCTTGCACTGGCGCGACGACATTTATAATAAAGATACTTTTCAAGCTGATAAGCGTTTAGCTTCCCACCCTTAACTTAACTCTTATTACAGTAGTAGCTAATATTTAGTTTTGTTAAGATAGTCCGCATTTAACCCTACTCACCTAAACCTTATGGGAGAACGCCCTACTATGGGTCTTTGTATTCTTTTTATATTTATTCTATGCGCCATTTATGTGCAAAAACGTGGCAAGGTTCACCATAATAAGCTGTCACGCAAAATAACTGATCATTCTAACCTGCTGGCACCCATTAATTGTCTTTTTTACGCTTTTTCAAAAGTAGGTAATCAGCCTTATTTTGATACCAAGCTATTTCCACAATTAAAAATATTTGAAGAACACTGGGAAGAAATTCGTGATGAGGCTTTAGCTCTGCATAAAGAAACGCACATTAAAGCATCGGATGAGCTAGATGACTTAGGTTTTAATTCTTTCTTTAAAGCAGGTTGGAAACGCTTTTACCTAAAATGGTATGGAGCCAACCTGCCTTCTGCACAACGACTTTGCCCGCGCACTATAGAGCTCATTAACTCAGTACCAGAAATCAAGGGTGCTATGTTTACGATGCTACCTCCTGGTGGAAGGCTAGTAAATCACCGCGACCCTTATGCTGGTTCAATTCGTTACCACCTAGGTTTGGCTACTCCTAACTCAGATGAGTGCTACATTGATGTAGATGGAGAAAAGTATTCTTGGCGTGATGGCGAGGCGGTGATGTTTGACGAAACTTACATTCATTATGCAGCTAATAACACTGAGGAAAACCGAATTATTTTCTTTCTAGATGTGAAACGCCCTGTGAATTTTTTACCTGTAGACTGGCTAAATACTGTTTTTTCACGTGTTGTGCTAGCAGCTTCGGCAACTAAAAATACGGAAGGGGATAAAGTAGGCTTGCTAAACAAGATGTTTGCTAGTGTTCAGAAGCTACGTATGCTGGGTAAAAAGCTTAAAAAGTTTAGTCCTTTTCTTTACTATGCAAGCCAGTACCTAATTTATGCGTTGCTTATCTACTTAATATTTTTCTAAGCAGCTCAGCTAACTTTTGTATCGTTTAAAACACTACTAGCTTAATTGCTAGTAGTGTTTTAGCTCTTAGGCCCTGACAGCCAACCTAAGCCTAGCTCACCCATAAATACGCTTAAGTGCCCCACTACTTGGTCGGTACTGGCGCACTTTAACACCCTTGCTAACAACTCTCTTGCCTGACTAATAGTTACACGACGAATCGCCGCTTTAACCCTTGGCAAGCTAGCCAGGTTCATCGAAAGGTTTTGGTAACCCATACCCAAGAGTAAAACAGCGCCAGCAGGATCACCCGCTAACTCACCACAGATACTAACGGGTAAACGTGCAGCATGGGAGTCTGCAGCAATTTTTGCTAACACTTGCAATACAGAAGGGTGATAGCCACTATACAACCTTGCCACCCTAGGATTATCCCTATCTACCGCTAGCATGTATTGGGTTAAATCATTGCTACCGACTGATAGATAATCTACCCGCTCAGAAAGCGCACGTATTTGAAAAATAGCCGCAGGTACTTCAATCATTGCACCCACTAATGGCTTAGCTATTCGCAATCCCTCATTTTGACGCAACTCCACCCAAGCTCGACGAATTAAAGCACGCGCTTCTTCTACTTCACGTACTGAAGAAATCATCGGCAATAAAATACGCAAATTATCTAATCCTTCACTTGCCCTAAGCATAGCGCGAACTTGGGTTAAAAATATTTCTGGGTGATCAAGAGTAAAACGTATTCCACGCCAACCTAAACACGGGTTATCTTCTTCAATAGGAAAATAGGGAAGAGGTTTATCGCCTCCTATATCTAAAGTTCGCATAATAACTTCGCGTGGTGCAAAAGCTGATAACTGTTGCCTATATAAGTTGACCTGTTCTAACTCACTAGGAAAGCGATCAGCCATCATAAACTGCACTTCAGTACGATACAGGCCAACACCCTCAGCACCATAAGCTAAGGCTCTAGCATGGTCTGCTGCTAGGCCTGTGTTTAAAAGCAAAGGAACTCGATGCCCATCTCGAGTAATACAGGGTAGGCCTGCTTCAGCCTCTAGCGCTTCAGATAAGGCTCTATCTTCTTCTATAAATTCTTCATACTGACGGCGCAACAATTCATCTGGGTGGGTTATTACCTGCCCACGATAACCATCAAGAACTAGCAGCTGGCCTTCTAGTTGGGCAAAGGGCAGATCTGTTAAACCCATGACTACAGGAATACCCATAGCACGAGCAAGAATGGCCAAGTGTGAATTACTTGAACCTTTAACAGTAATTAAACCCGCCAGTTTTTCTTTGGGTACTTCACCCAACAGGGCAGGAGATAACTCTTCACCCACTAAAAGTGTGTTGTCTTCATATTCACGCGGTGCTTCACCACCAGCCTGCAAGTAAGATAAAACGCGACGACCTAAATCACGTATATCGGCAGCTCGCTCTCGCAAATAGGAATCTTCAACTTTTTCTAGGTATTTAACATGCCGCTTAACAACAAAGGCTAAAGCACCCTGAGCCCACTGTCCTTCTTCTATATGCTTTAAAACCTCAGCACCCAGTGAGTCTTCATCTAGCATTTGAATATAGGCATCAAACAGGGCTTGTTCTTGCGCACTAACGCGATTGGCTAGTTTTAAACCTACCGCGCGAATATCATCTCTTACAGCTTTTAGCGCGGCTAAAAAAATGACCTTTTCTTCGTCTATATCTTCACACTCACGATCAGGCACACTATCTAAGTCGGCTGGCGGCATAATAACGCGAGCTTTACCTATAGCTGCACCGGGTGAAGCTGGCAAACCTTCAAAGCGCAACATTTCTTGGTGCTGGCCAGGGGTAATTTTTAAACTACCAATTAACTGCGCATGAGCAAGCACAGCGGCCAATTGTGCAGCAATAGTGACTAAAAAAGCTTCTTCACCTTCATCAAATTTTCGTCTTTCTATTTGCTGTACTACCAAAACACCCATCGCTCGGCGCTGATGAATAATGGGCACACCTAAAAAACTGTGGTAGCGCTCTTCACCTGTTTCTGGCAAATATCGAAAACGTGGATGCAGGGGTGCATCGTCTAAATTTATAGGTTCTTCTCGCTGCCCCACATAACCAACCAAACCTTCTGAAGGTGCTAAGCTGGCAACACCTACAGCAGCAGCATTTAAACCCAACGTATTCATTAGTACATAACGCTCTTGGCGTGAGTCCATTAAATAAACTGAGCAAACATCAGTATTCATTGCCTTACGCACCCTACGCACAACAATGGAAAGTGCCGTGTGTAAATCTCTAGCTGTGCTAACTTCCTGCACAATTTTGCGCAGTACATCTAACATATTTAGGGTGGTTGGTGTGTCAATCATGAGTTTTCACGTAGCATCCTATGAATTCTAGGGCCTAACTCTAAAAGAGCTCGGCGATAAACATCTCGCTTAAACGGCACCACCTGTCCTAGCGGATACCAATAACTAACCCAGCGCCAGCTATCAAACTCTGGCTTAACAGAGCAATCAAAACATACTTGTGAATCAGCACAACGTATTTGTAACAAAAACCACTTTTGCTTTTGGCCAATACATAAAGGTTTACTATTGCGGCGCACCATACGCTTAGGTAAACGGTAGCGTAGCCAACCGCGTGTAGAGCCTAGGAGCTCTACCTGATCAGGGCACAAACCTATCTCTTCTTTTAGCTCACGATAGAGTGCCTGCTCAGGGGTTTCATCATGTTTAATACCACCCTGAGGGAATTGCCAAGCATCCTGCCCACAGCGCCTTGCCCAAAGCAGCTGACCATCACTATTTGTGATTATAATTCCAACATTCGGGCGGTACCCATCCTCATCAATCACCCTTGCGCCCTCAAAAAATTATTTATAACTTAATCTTCCATAAAGAATCAAAAGTATTCAATTTAACACTGATGTAAAATGGTTTAAACCTTCTCAACTAGCAACCTGGAGCTTAATAAAGTGAGTTTAGCCTTGTTTGACCTCGACAACACCCTAATAGCGGGTGATAGCGACCATGCTTGGGGTGAATTTTTGGTAAGTAAACAACTGGTCGATGCAGAAGAATATAAAAAAGCTAACGATCGTTATTTTATAGATTACCAACAAGGCACCTTAGATATTCATGACTATCTAGCCTTTTCGTTAAAACCTTTAACCCTTTACTCTACTCAAGAAATGCACGCTTGGCGTGAAGTTTTTATTGAAGAGTGTATCCGTCCGTTACTCCTTCCTGCAGCAACTAAGCTACTAAACAAGCATCGTGAAGCAGGTGATGAGCTTCTTATTATTACTGCCACTAACCGTTTTATTACTGAGCCCATTGCGCGTTTATTGGGTGTTAATGAACTAATAGCTGCTGAACCTGAATTTATTAACGGCAGCTATACTGGCAAAATTGTTGGCACGCCAAGCTTTAGGGAAGGCAAGATAACACGCTTGAATCAATGGCTAGCAGGTAAAAATTTAGACTTAACCAATAGCTGGTTTTATAGCGACTCGCATAATGACCTGCCTTTATTAGAGCTAGTTGATAACCCAGTAGCTGTAGATCCAGATGAAACCTTGCATCAACGTGCTAGCCAAGAAGGCTGGCCAATACTCAGCCTGCGTAGCTAATAATATGAGCTGGTCACTGGAAACCCTAGGTAGAATCCATTCTTGTTATCAAGAAAAGTTCGCTGTACCTCGTCAACCAGGACTAGCTCCAAGTGCTTTGGCCACGCTTGAATTGCTACCACCTTATAATCAAGCTGCTTTTGTAGACGGCTTAGACACTTTCTCTCATCTATGGATAAGCTTTATTTTCCATCAGAATTTAGAGCAGGGTTGGAAACCTAAAGTAAGGCCACCCAGATTAGGCGGCAATAAAAAAGTGGGAGTGTTTGCCAGCCGCTCTACTTTCCGCCCTAATGGTTTGGGCTTGTCGGTGGTCAAATTAGAAGGAATAGATTTAAACTCAGGGGTAAAGCTTTATTTATCAGGTGCTGACTTAATAGACGGCACACCTGTAGTAGATATTAAACCTTATATTCCTTGGGTAGATAGCCAACCTACAGCCACCTCGAGTTGGGCAGACCAACCACCTGAGCAACTAGCGGTTAGTTTTTCTCCTAAGGCTGAGCAACAATTAGCTAACCAAGCTAATGGCAGGCAATTAAAACAACTAATTGCTGAAGTCTTGTCACAAAACCCTAGACCTGCCTATCAAAAAATAGACACTCAAAGAGTTTATGGTGTGAAGTTAGCAGACTTAAATGTTGAGTTTTGCTACTTAGAAGCTAAGCATTTACAGGTAATAGCCCTTTAAGCTTGATCTGCTACTACCTGTAGGCCAAGCTAATTTAGTCGAACTGGATACCTAAACGGCGACCTACTTCTTCGTAGGCTTCAACCACCCCACCCAAACCTTGGCGGAAACGGTCTTTGTCTAATTTTTCGCGGGTACTCTTATCCCACAAACGGCAACCATCGGGTGAGAACTCATCACCTAGTACCACTTCACCTTTAAACACACCAAACTCTAGCTTGTAATCAACTAGCAACATACCTGCTTCATCAAAAAGCTGTTTTAAAACACCGTTCACTTTGTAGGTTAGTGTTTTCATTTCAGCTAGCTGTGCTTCCGTTGCCCAACCAAAGGTAAGGCATAGGGATTCATTGATCATTGGATCACCCTGAGCATCATTCTTTAAGAAAAGCTCATAGGTAGGTGGGTTTAACTCTAGGCCTTCTTCCACACCCAAACGACGCACAAGACTGCCAGCGCTGATATTACGAACAACGCATTCAACTGGCATCATATCCATACACTTAACTAAAGACTCACGGTCACTTAAGCGCTTTTCAAAGTGCGTAGGAATACCTGCAGCTTTTAGCTTTTCCATAATGAAAGCGTTAAAGATATTGTTAACCTTTCCTTTACGCTCCAGCTGCTCAAGCTTTTTACCATCAAAAGCACTGGTATCATCACGAAAGTGCATGATAAGTAAATCGGGATCATCAGTTTTATAAACTGACTTGGCTTTGCCTGCATAAAGTTCTTCGCGCTTTTCCACAAAAGTCTCCGGAAAGATTGGTCATTAGTTATAGGGTTGAATGTCTCGCCAGCCAAAACCTTCTTCTTGGTTAGCTAGGGTTATCCAGTCTGGTGTTGTATTTACCGCCTTAGCTATAGTAGAGCAAGCTAAGTAGGGATCATTGTTCTGCTCACTTAGGTGCGATGCTACCAAATGAGATAGCTTATCTGTTTCTATTTGTGCCAATAAGTCTGCTGCCTGCTGGTTGCTTAAATGCCCAAAATCACCACCTACTCTACGCTTCAATGAAGCTGGGTAGGGCCCTTTTGCAAGCATAGCTGGATCATGATTAGCCTCTAAAACTAGGGCTTGGCAGTTTTTAAAATGGCGCACTATGTGGGGCGTAATGCTACCTAAGTCTGTTAGCACACCTAAACGATTCGCACCGTCACCTATTACAAACTGTACGGGTTCTCGTGCATCGTGAGGCACAGTGACTGGACAAACCTCTAAATCATTAATGGCAAAAGAATGCTCAGGGTTTATGGGTCGCCAATCAGGAACTTCACCATTTAATCGACCCGAAAGCTTAGTACCATTGGTTGTATAAAGTGGTAACTGATAACGCCTAACCAATGCGCCGGCTCCACCAATATGGTCACCATGCTCGTGCGTAATTAGTACAGCCGTTAATTGCTCTGGTGCCAAGCCTAAGCGCCCTAAACGCCTTGTGGTTTCTTTCATAGCAAAACCACAATCAATTAATAGGTGCGTACGCCCATAGCTCACTAGGGTTGCATTACCTTTACTACCACTACCTAGTGAAGCAAACCTAATATGACAACTTTTGATCAACGCAGCTGTCGCTCCAGCCAAGTTAGCAACTCTAGCTCTATATCTTGAGGAGCAGCCTTGCCCGGCTTATTTTCTAAAATCAAATCTAACTCTTGATGATACTCAGATAAAAACAACTGGTAGTGGTGCTCACTTGCCTTAGGCCCACGGCTAAATAAGCGAGCAAAGAAGCCAGCCGGACGCTGATCTTTAGGTACATATCGGATATACAAACGACCTTCACTACGGTTTAAGTCTTCTAGCTTTTGGTAATCATCAGTAAATTCTTCATCTAATAAGTTAACCAGCTCTGCCCAAGCACGATCAAACTCCAACTGCAAAACCAGTACTTGCCGTGTATCACGGTCAATTAAACGCACTAATTGATTATCTTGCAAAGACTGAGCCTGCAAAGAAACGCTAGTGCTCGACTCACTTAAGCTAGCGGTTAGAAATTCAGCCATAGACTTTAACCGACTACGGTCATAGTCATTCCAAGGCAGGTTTCTTCCTGCTTCATAGGAATGCAGGCGTATCTCAGAAGTACCACGACGCACACCCTGACGCAGGTTAATGTTTTGTGCAGGCAGGCGACTTTCTGGGTCTGAGGCTAAGGTTAACTCTCCTCTACGTGGGCTAGCTGAAACGAGGGGTATATCTCTGGTTTCTGCAAATGCACGCAAACTTGTCCAAACCTCACTGGGACTGCGCATTACCAGTAACCAGGCACCCTCATCGTCAGCCCGCTCAATAACCAAGCCCTCGCCTTCTTCCATTACCCTTAAAGGCTCGGGTCTTGGCACGCTATCTTTGGCGGCTCCACTACTTCGATTAGCCTTACTTATAGGCATCGCATCCTGCTCAGGATAACTAGCGGGCAAATCATTCTTTACCGCTTCAGCTTCATGGTAATCAGTATTGCGATCTCGGTATTCACTGCTGCTGCACCCTGCAATTAAACCAACGACCATCACTAGGGGCAGCGACAGTTTACCTAAATTCATTTTTGTATAACTCCAGCTAGCTGCAGTGCTTCATGAATAGTTGTGTGGTACTTAGTTGATAAGGGCGTTAGTGGCAAGCGTATGCCTAAATCAATTAAGCCCATATCGTAAAGCGCCCACTTGGCAGGAATAGGGTTAGATTCTACAAATAAACCTGTATTTAATGGCATTAAACGCGTGTTTATTTGGTGTGCTTTACTAGTGTCACCCTCTAAAGCTGCTGCACACATTTCGTGCATTTGCTTAGGAGCCACATTAGCCGTAACAGAAATATTACCGCTACCCCCCATAAGAATAAGCTCACAAGCAGTAGCATCATCACCAGAGAGTATTTGAAAATCTGTATCGGCTACAGCATCAATCAGCACCTTGCCGCGTTCTAAATCACCCGTGGCATCTTTTAGCGCAACAATTTTATCTAGCTCTGCTAAGCGTAGTACAGTTTCATTGTGCATATCTACAGCGGTACGACCTGGCACATTATAAAGAATGATAGGTAAATCACTGGCTTCTGCAATGGCTTTATAATGCAGATACAAACCTTCTTGAGTTGGCTTGTTGTAATAAGGAGTGCTGATTAAGCAGTAGTCTACACCGACCTTGTTTGCGTAGCGGGTTAGCGCAATCGCTTCTTTGGTTGAGTTAGAGCCAGTACCTGCAACCACAGGGATTTTACCCTCAACACGCGCTACCACTCGACGTATAACTTCAAAATGCTCCTCAAAGCTAAGAGTAGAAGGCTCACCTGTAGTGCCTGCGGCAACTATACCATCGGTGCCATTTTCTAAATGAAAGTCAACCAAACGATCTAGTGCAGGCCAGTCAACTTCACCCTGCACTGTCATTGGCGTTACTAAAGCTACTAGGCTGCCTTTAATCATGCCATTTCTCCAAAAATTCAGAAATAAAACTTGTTCTCTATTGTCACTGCTCAAGCAGTTAGTCTCAAGCAGAAATTAGGGTCTATGCTATATTAAAAAGCTCTAACGCCAACCCATCAGTTATTTCACCTGATTTTGGAGCTAAAAAATGAGTTTAACCCTAGGCCAAACCCTACCCGACTTTACTGCCGAAGCAACTAGCGACCAACAGGTTAGCTTGTCTGCCTTAAAAGGTAAAAAAGTAGTTCTTTATTTTTACCCTAAAGATAGCACCCCAGGCTGCACTAACCAAGGTGGTGATTTTCGCGACCTATATAAAGACTTTCAGGCCGCCAATACACTGGTATTTGGTATCTCACGTGACGGTCTTAGAAGCCATGAGAACTTCAAAGCCAAACAAAGCTTTCCTTTCGAGCTTATTAGCGACAAAGACGAAGCCCTTTGTAAACTCTTTGATGTTTTAAAGCTAAAAAAAATGTTTGGTAAAGAACACTTAGGTATTGAGCGCAGCACCTTTTTAATAGATGAAGAAGGCAAGCTAGCTCAAGAATGGCGCAAAGTTAAAGTGCCCGGCCATGTACAAGAGGTACTAGAGGCAGCACAAGCTTTGGCATAACCTAGCTTTTTTTTACCACTCACTAGATTTCCATTAAGCTGCGCAGGTTTTCTAAATCCCTGCGCCGCTCTCGTATAGCTGACTGAACCACCCAAGGTCGATTTTGCAGTTTTGCCTGCTCCAAAGCTAAATCTAGCTGATCAAATGCTTGTCGAAAACGCCCAGTTAATTGAAAGTATTCTGCTCTAGCCTGATGCAGTTGAATTTGTCTATCAACCTTTCCTGCTGCTTCTGCTAGCTGAAACCATACCACCGGATCATTAGGCCTAGTTTGGCTCAACTTTTGTAAGCTTCGCCTTGCTTCACCCCAGGCTTGCTGGCGACTAAAAATTTCTACCTGCAACTGTTGAGCGGGGTAATAACCTGGTGCGAATAGCAATAAATCATTCAGTTTACTAGTAGCTTCATCCCAGCTTTCTACCTCTGTTAAAGCTTCAACCTGCAGGAACTGCACTAACAGCCAGTCAGGATCTTGGTTAGCTAAATCGGTAATTAACTCCAAGTATTTTTTTAAATTTTGATTAGATTTAGCCTTTAACGCATGGGCATATTGCAAAGACGCTTCCGAGCCTTGCTGCCTAGAAAATAAGCTAAAAGCATCATCTGCATTAGAGTATTGGTGGAAAATAGCCCTAGCACGAAGCATTTCATAATCTTTACCCCTTACCCTAACGGCTTGCTTAGCTTGCTGGTCAGCTCTTGATTGGGCATCCGCAATGCGTGACTCAGTCAGTGGGTGAGTTAATAAAAATTCTGGTGGTCTACCACTTAAGCTAGTTAAGCGCTGCATTTGCGCAAACATTGCTGGCATAGCTTCTGATGCGTAACCTGCTGCAACGAGGGTTTCCATACCTATGCGGTCAGCTTCTTGTTCATAATTACGACTCCAAGCTAACTGACTTTGAATAGCCGCCGCTTGCGTACCTGCTATAGCAGCAATACCAGCATCTGCATTGCCTTGGCTAGCTACAAGAATACCCGCCAATAAACCCGCCATGGTTTTCCATTGAATGTCTTGAGATGCTTGCACCCGGCGAGCAAAGTGACGCTGACTAATGTGTGCTAATTCATGCGCTAAAACAGAAACAAACTCATCCTCGTAGGGTGCAAAGGTAAATAAACCGGTGTTAACACCTACAACTCCCCCAGGTACTGCAAAAGCATTTAATTGGCGCTGATCTACTAACAAGATATCGAAGTCATTCATATCAAGGTTTCGATTCCAAGTTGCTAAACGCCTAACTAAACCCTCTACATAATTTTGTGTTAAAGGGTCATTATAGAGTTTACTCTGGGCACGAAACTGCCTCAGCCAGCCTTGCCCTAAGAGTTTTTCTTGATTCAGGCTAATGTCGTAAGAGCTAGATAAACCAAGACTAGGCAATTCTGGTGAATCAGCTGTTATACTTTGCAGCGGAAAAATAATAAACAAAGCAAACACTAGGCAAATCAATATTTTATTTTGATACATTGTTAGCTTTTTTTGGTGGTGACTTGAGTGTCTAAGCACTTCCTATTAAGACAAGGCAGGGCCTTATGAATTCAGAAAACATTTCAGCTATAGATAATAATAACCCAACACTCAGCTATGACCAGTACCTAGACGCACGTAATTTAAACTGTCCTTTACCGTTACTTAAAGCAAAACAGTGCCTTAATAAACTTAAAGTGGGGCAGCTACTCTTTATTCAAGCGACTGACCCTGGTTCTTGGGATGATTTTGCAAGCTATGCCAACCTAAGCTCACACCAACTAGAGCTACGTGATCAATCAGGCAACACCTACAACTTCTTATTGCGAAAAGGAGAATAAAATGTCTTTTCGTGATGTAACAGTCAACTGGTTACACCGCTACTTCTCTGATGAAGAAGCGGTTATCTTTGCTCTACTCTTGGTTATTTTTTTTAGCGCACTGTTTTTCTTTGGTGCCATGTTACTACCTTTTCTGAGTGCCGTTGTTTTTGCCTATTTACTACAAGGCTTGGTCAAGTCACTCAGGCGCTTAAGACTTCCTCAGCTACCCGCCGTTTTAATTGCGTTTAGTGTGTTTTTAGGCATCTTACTAACCCTTATTTTCTGGCTTTTCCCACTCCTTTGGAACCAGCTACTTAGCCTATTAAAAGAACTGCCAGTTATGCTAAGAGCCACTCAAGTGTGGATAGATCATCTCTACGAAGCCTACCCACAGCTTATTACCCAACAACAAGCTAGCAGCATTTTAAATGAAGTCGTAAACGACATACGCATGCTAGGACAAACCCTCGTCTCTTTTTCTTTGTCTAATATCCCTAACCTAATTGCTTGGCTAATCTACCTTATTTTAGTACCTATTTTAGTATTTTTTATGCTTAAAGATCGACAGCAGCTTGTTGGCTTTATTACTTCTTTAATGCCTAAGAAAAGAACCTTAATGACTAAAGTTTGGCATGAGATAGATGCTCAGATAGCCAATTATATTCGAGGCAAAGTACTAGAAATTATTATTGTAGCCAGCGTCAGCTGGGTAAGCTTTATACTCTTAGGGCTTAATTATGCAGAGCTACTCGCCCTCTTAGTTGGCTTATCGGTTTTAGTGCCTTATATCGGTGCAACTGTTGCGACCCTACCCATTGCACTGGTTGCTTTTTTTCAGTTTGGTCTTAGTAGCGACTTTATGTGGGTTATAGGTGTATATGGTGTCATTCAACTGCTAGATGGCAATGTGCTGGTTCCGCTTCTATTTTCTGAAGCCGTTAACCTGCACCCTGTCTCGATTATTCTAGCTGTGCTTTTCTTTGGTGGTTTGTGGGGTTTTTGGGGAGTGTTTTTTGCCATTCCTTTAGCCACTATGTTAAAAGCAATTTTTAATGCTTGGCCTACTGCTTTTTACCCAGCAAAAAAGCCTCCTGCTCAACTGTCTAAATTTGATTAATCATGACCAAAAAAAGGGAGCTTTTAGTCTCCCTTTTTTTGATTGTTAGCTTTAACTAGCTAAATTAGTCTTTAGGAAAATCAAGCATTTTTTGCAGAGGAATGAGTGCATTTTGAATTAACTCAGGAGCAATATGAATTTCATCGCTACCCTCTTTCAAAGAGCTAGCCATACGCTCTAAGCTGTTCATTCCCATCCAGGGGCAATGCGCACAACTACGACAGCTTGCGCCCTGACCAGCTGTAGGAGCTTCAAGAAAAATTTTATTAGGGTTTTCTTGCTGCATTTTATAAAAAATGCCGCGATCGGTTGCCACTATAAGCGTGTCATTCGGTAGCTCACCAGCGGCTTTAAGTAGCTGGCTAGTTGAGCCTGTTACATCAGCAACATCAACAACGCTGGCAGGTGATTCAGGGTGAACTAAAACCGCTGCCGTTGGGTGAACCTTTTTTAAGTCTAAAATCCCTTTAGCTTTAAACTCTTCATGCACTATACAAGCACCGTCCCAGAGCAGCATTTCTGCGCCTGTTTCACGACAAATATAGTCACCTAGATGCTTATCTGGAGCCCAAAGAATTTTTTTACCCTGTTCGTGCAAGGATGAAACCACCTGCAGGGCAATGCTAGAGGTTACTACCCAGTCGGCACGCGCTTTAACCGCTGCCGAGGTGTTAGCGTAAACCACCACTGTGTGTTCAGGATGCTCGTCACAGAATTGACTAAACTCATCAGCGTCACAACCGATATCTAGTGAGCAGGTTGCTTCTAGAGTCGGCATCAGCACACGCTTTTCTGGTGATAAAATTTTAGCTGTTTCACCCATAAAGCGTACACCAGCGACAACCAAAGTTTGTGCCGGGTGACGAGCACCAAAGCGAGCCATTTCGAGGGAGTCACCAATAAATCCACCCGTTTCTTCAGCTAAAGCCTGAATGACTGGACTGGTATAATAATGCGCAATCAATACAGCATTATGGTCGACAAGCAGTTGCTTCACCTGCTCGCGCAGTGCGGTCTCTTCTAATTCAGATAGATTTGCAGAAGGGGTGGCGCGGGAAAGGTGCTCACGCACCAGTAACTGATCATAAACACTGTTCATCGTAGGCGAATATCGTTGTTCTTAATAATGGGTTGATATTGGATGATAGCATAATGCCTAAGTCATGACCGAATTCAAGCTTATATCTAGTAAGAAATATTTATACCTAGATACAAAAAAGGCTGCCCTAACTAGGCAGCCTTTTTTTAAATTTGGTGGGTCGTGAGGGATTCGAACCTTCGACCAATTGGTTAAAAGCCAACTGCTCTACCACTGAGCTAACGACCCAAATTTTGTGTACTTTTACCTGTACTGAGGTTTTGCGTTGGTGGGTCGTGAGGGATTCGAACCTTCGACCAATTGGTTAAAAGCCAACTGCTCTACCACTGAGCTAACGACCCCTTAACGCGGCGCATATAATAGCTTTTTTTGAGTCTCTTGCAACCCCCTAAATTGAAAAAAGCTGTTTTTTATTTATTTCTACGTCCAATAGCGTGCACTGGCTTGCGTAAATTACCACGATTTTTTTGCCCAGGACGCCCTGTTGGTATAGCCTCAACAGATTTTTTGGCTAAGCCACCTAGAGAAGAAAGGTCATCCACTTCTGCTTGAGTTAATTCTATCCATTCACCCATTTTAGTACGCTTGTCTAAATAAATATTGCCATAACGAACGCGCTTCAAGCGACTGACTGTCACTCCCTGAGATTCCCATAAGCGACGAACTTCACGGTTGCGACCTTCATTAATAACCACATGGTACCAAACGTTAATCCCTTCACCGCCCACCAGCTCAATCGCAGAGAACTGGCCTAAGCCATCTTCTAGCATGACACCTTCTTGCATGGCCGCTAACATCTCATCAGTTACTTCACCCATAACACGCACTGCATATTCACGCTCTACCTGATGTGAAGGATGCATTAGGCGATTAGCTAGTTCGCCATCGTTAGTAAACAAGAGTAAACCAGCAGTGTTTATATCTAAACGGCCTATAGCTATCCATCGCTCACCACGCAAGCGTGGCAGATGATCGAAGACGGTACGTCGACCTTCTGGGTCTTTACGCGTCACTAGCTCGCCTTCTGGCTTGTTATACATGATAACCCTGCGGGGTAAGTCATCTTCTGCCTTTAAAGTCACTGGCCGACCTTTAACGGTAATTCGCTCCTGCCCAGTAATACGATCGCCCAGTAGGGCAGTACGGCCATTAATGGTGACTAGACCGGCATCTATCACTGTTTCCATCTCTCGACGAGAACCCAAACCAGAACGCGCTAAAACTTTTTGTAGCTTTTCTGTTTTCTCTAAAGTGACTTCTGCGGCTTGCTTAGATTTATCAAAATACTGTTTATTTTTCATAGGTGTTCACACACGGTAAGGGAATGGGCGGAGAATTATTCTCCATCGGGTTCAAAACGTTGAGTTAAGTCTGCAAAGGTTAATTCTTTAACCTCGGGTAAATCTTCGTCTAGCAAATCACCCATAGTTTCTGGGTCATCTTGTGTATCTAAGTCTTCACCTTCATCTTCGGTTAAATCCAATAAGGGTGAAGTGGGTGCTTGGTCTAAATCATCTTGCCATTCTTTTTCTTCACTGGCTGCCAATTCTCTTAATGCATCTAGTTCAGGCAGATCATTCAAGCTTTTAAGGTTGAAGTAATCTAAAAACTGACGAGTTGTAGCGTAGAGCGCTGGTCGGCCTGGTACTTCTCTATGACCTACAACCCTTACCCACTCTCTATCTTCCAAAGTACGAATGATTTGTGAGCTTACACTGACTCCACGCACGTCTTCAATCTCGCCTCGCGTGACGGGTTGCCGATATGCAATTAAAGACAAGGTTTCTAATAAAGCGCGAGAATAGCGAGGTGGTTTCTCTTCCCATAAGCGACTAACCCAAGGTGCATAATCTGCTTTTATTTGGTAACGAAAACCACCAGCCACTTCGATCAATTCTTGGCTGCTATTTTCTGCTTCTTGCTGCAAAACTGCCAAGGCTTCGGCTAGTTTTGCAGGCTGGGGACGCTGATATTCTTCAAATACACTTGCCATTCGCTCTAAAGACAAAGGCTCTTTAGCTGCTAATAACAAAGCTTGCACAACTCGCGTTAAGTCTTTTAAAGAAAATTCATTCATTGTGTTTTCAAGCGCACATGGATCATGGCAAAAAGTTGTGTCTGCACCAATTCAACTAACTGCTCTTTAACCAGTTCCAGCAACGCCATAAAAGTAACCACTTGGCCTTGGCGACCCTCGCTTAAATTAAATAATGCATCAAAAGCTAGGTAGTTATCTGCCTGACTTAAAACATCGAGCACTTGCGACATTCGCTCACGGGTTGAAAGGGGTTCACGGCTAATCTGGTGATCAGCGAGCCTATCGGACTGCCTCATAAGGCGAGCAAAAGCTAGTAACACTTCTTGTAAATCTACTTCAGGATGAACAACGCGGCTTTCTAAACTGGGTAATTCTGAACCCACTAGAAAGGTATCCCTTTCCTGTCTTGGTAGTGCGTCTAGACGTTCTGCTGCTGTTTTGTAACGCTCATATTCTAAAAGTCGCCTTATAAGCTCTGCACGCGGGTCACCCTCGTCGTCTTCATCAACCTCTGAACTACGAGGCAATAAACTACGAGACTTAATTTCTGCTAAGAGTGCTGCCATAACCAAGTATTCTGCAGCCAACTCAATTTGCAAATCCTGCATCAAGTCTAAATAACCTATGTACTGGCGGGTAATTTCTGCCACATTAATGGTTAAAATATCTAGGTTATGTTTGCGAATTAAATAGAGCAATAAATCTAACGGCCCTTCAAAGGTTTCTAAAAAAACCTGTAAAGCTTCTGGCGGAATAAATAAGTCATCTGGCAGCTGAGTATAAGGCTCGCCTTCGACTTTCGCTAAAAGCTCTAGCTGAACTGGGTCGGCAGTGGTTTGCTGCATTAGCTAGCCACCAAAAGCGGCAAGGTCGCCACGACCTTCACGGGTTATTTCTGGTACACCCGTACAAAGATTGATTACGGAGGTTGGCTCTATAGAGCAAGCACCACCGTCTATCACTAGGTCTACCAGCTTACCTAAACGCTCACGAATAACGTCTGCATCTGACAAGGGTAAATCTTCATCAGGCATAATCAGCGTAACACTCATCATGGCTGTACCCAGCTCATCTAATAAAGCACGAGTCAGCACATGATCAGGAACTCGCAAACCTATGGTGCGACGCTTAGGGTGCAACAATAAACGGGGCACTTCACTGGTAGCATTTAAAATAAAGGTGTAAGGGCCAGGCGTGGCATTTTTCAGCATACGAAAAACCGTATTATCCACTTTGGCGTAGGTTGAAAGGTCTGATAAATCTGCACACATAAGGGTAAAGTTGTGCTTATCGTCTAGGTTACGAATACGCTTAATACGCTCAACGGCTTTTTTTTCACCCACACAACAACCTAAGGCATAAGCAGAGTCTGTTGGATAGGCAATTACACCACCCTTACGCAAAATAGTGACCGCCTGCTGAATAAGTCGCTGCTGTGGGTTATCTGGGTGTATTTCAAAATACTGGCTCATAACAAATGTCTCTAAAGGTTAAATATTTGGCTGACAGGTACGCAGGCTTCTGGCAAGGCTGCATAGCGACCAGGGGCAGGGCAAATTATGCCTGGACTGTGAAAGTCACTTCCCCAAGTTAACTTAAGTTCTAGTTCTTCTGCTAAACCTAACAAACTCTGAGTTTGTTGTGGATCTTGTTGCCCACTAACCACTTCAATAGCTTGGCCACCCGCTTCTGCAAAAGCAGTAATCAAGCGCCTACGTTTACTGCGAGTTAACTTATAATATTGTGGGTGCGCCAAACTCACAAAGGCGCCAGCTTCACTCAACCAAGGAACCGCTTCACTTAAAGGCTTCCAATGGTTTTTAATATCCCCCAATTTACCACTACCTAACCACTTACGAAAAGCTTGACTGTGGTTAGTAACATAACCAGCTGCAACCATAGCTTCTGCAAAGTGAGGACGACCAGGTACCCCACCTGCAGAATATTTTAGAACCTCATCTAGCTCAAGAGGTACAGGTGTTTTTGCTAGGCGTTGAATAATTTGTTCTGCCCTGCTCCAGCGTGCTTTTCGCTGGGCTAGAGCTAAATCGTGTGCTGCTTGGGTTAAACCCTGAGGCCATAAAGCCACTAGGTGAATTGTTATTCCTAGCCAACTGCAGGAAAACTCCATACCCGGCACTAGACGCATGCCCTGTTTATCTGCTTCTAAACTGGCTTCTGCTAGTCCGTCAAAGGTATCATGATCAGTCAGCGCCAACTCTTTAAGCCCCTGCTCAGCAGCAAAAGCCATCAGCTCGGTAGGGGTTAACGACCCGTCTGATGCGGTAGAATGCATGTGATAATCACACTGTTGGCTAGTTAGCGACATAAGATCCACTGGTTATATTTAAAACAATCAGATTAACATTTTTGCAAGGAGAAAAGTTGAATGTTTTATGCTCTTATCTGTACCGACAAGCCTGGCACACTAGAAAAAAGAATGCAGGCAAGGCCAGAACACCTTGCTCGTTTAGAAGCTTTACAAAATGAAGGGCGTTTAATGCTAGCAGGGCCACACCCTGCAATAGACAGCGAAAACCCGGGCGAAGCCGGTTTTACGGGTAGTTTGGTGGTTGCTGAGTTTGCTAGTTTAGAAGATGCAAAAGCTTGGGCAGATGCAGACCCTTATGTTGCTGCAGGTGTTTATCAGCAGGTTAGCATTAAGCCCTTCAAAAAAGTCTTGCCTTAAAAGGGCAATAGCTCACCTATTACTGGTTACTGACCTACTGGTTACTGACGGGTTTGTACCTGCCCGTCTTGCAGGTAAAAAGTTACCTTATCTAGCTCGCGACTAACTTCAAATTCTGATCCCGCTAAAACAACTTTAGTGCCTGGATAAGCTCGACGGCTAACCACCACTTTAGCAGCGTAAAACCGCTTGAGCTGATCTTCTACAGTTGTTAAAGAAGTGTTTAGCTCACGCGCTTCAAGTTGAATTTTTTCTTTAGCTGCAACCAGCTGACCTTTCATTTTAGCAATTTCTTCTCGACCTTTTTTTCGTACCTTCCGGGCTAATTCAATTAAATTGTATTTTTTATCATCAATTTTATTGAGCAGAGCTAACAAGGCTGTGTATTGAGTTTGCAGGTCTGCGCACTCACCCACTTCAAACAGAGTTTCACTATAAGCAACCGCACCACTGGTGCTCACTTCAACATAGTCAACTGCCTTCATTTTACCGCCAACCACCTGGCCTTTACCCTGTACTTGTATAAAACTGCCTGATGTCAGCTGAGAATGCATCACCTGATTACTTATAATAATTTCATGGCCTGCTTCCATAATGGCTTCATGGGCAAAACGCGCTTTAATACTATAGCCTGCTTTAAGCGCTGCTTTTTCAGTCAGGTATTCAGCATCTTGGTGACCTATCGCCCCACCAATCACCTCTATATGGCCACCTGCTTTAATAAAAGCAGCATCTACACCACCCGCTATTTTTATATCGCCTGTTGCAACCACCTGCATACCATCACGCACATCACCTTTAATCTCTACGCTGCCCCTATAACGTACATGACCTGTAGATAGGTCGACGTTATCAATTTTTAGAACATCCTCTATTTGCGCGCCCTTATCATAAAGTACCGGCATGCCTGCTACAGCAGCAACCAACAGGTTTTCATCATCATCAGAGGGTTTAACGCTGGCATCTTTAAGCCTAAATTGTAGGTCTTTACCATCTTTTGCTCGAATCGTTTTACCCTGTACGCTCATACCAGGCTTGCCCTTAGTGGGTGGGTAACGCCTCAGTAAAGACTCGCCTTCATCTAGGTAGGGGAAGTCGCCCTTTTCAAGGTAATGCACTCGACCCTGATCATCTTCTATAGGACGGCGATCAGAAGCGTCATCGACTAACACCTCTAACACTGCATCCTTACCATGTTCATGACCTTCACCATAAGCAATGACTGTGCAATAAACATCACTGGTATTGCGTAGCGCCTCAGCTCGCTCTTGGCTCAGAAGGTCATCAAAGACTTCTTCTATTAAGCCGTGACTCACCTTTGCCTTTTTAAGTGCTTGATCTAGAGCATCACGAGAGATTGGTTGCCCTAAACCCTCGGCACCATAAAGAACCACTCCAGCTAAAAGCTTATTGGAGCTAAGAAAAACATCGACTCGAGCATCTTGGGGAATACTGATACAAGCTAACTGAGGTTGCTTGCGCCTAACAGCATCTAGCAACACAGCAACATTAGCAGAGATAAGCGGGTAGTCTTCTGGCCGATAGCCAGCTTCAAAAACCAACATAGCAAACTGATTGATAGTCAGCTCACGCGTTGTTTCTAACGGGTTAAACTCTACCCAGAGTTCATTGTTGTCGTCTTTAACACTAATAACCATGCCTAGCTGTTCAAGACTGGGCAGCTCAGCAGGAGCGGCTGCATTCTTCTCAGCTTCTTTTTCCATAAAACCACCCCTCTTTAAATCACCCCAAAACTTTCAAAATTCAACCAATACCTTTTGTTTAATAGTATAACAGCCAACAAAAAATATTAATCTACTTGAACCTATTAGGTAACTTAAAGCTGTAAGGCAATAATTCCGGCAAGAATAAACCCTACACCAACCAACCCTTGTTTGCCTAAACGGGAGTTAAAAACGTAGCGATCAATAAGCACCGTACCTAACACGCCTAGACTACCCCAGACAGAGTAAGCGATACCTAAGGGTAGATAACGAACCACAAAGCTAAGCAAAACAAAAGCCAACATAATAGCCAGCAAACCTGCCACGCCCCATGCCACACGCTTAAAACCGTTAGAGCGCTTTATGCAGTAAAGAGACACTAAATCTAAAGAAACCGAACCTAACAATAAAGAGACTGGAATAATCATACTGCTAACTCCTGTTCAACTTTTTGTTCGGCTACTTGTTCATCTTTAGGGCCTTTGTCAAAAGTTACTAGCATTAAACCAAACATCATCACGCCAACGGCTAGCAGCTCATTTAGGCTAAGGTACTCGCCAAAAAATACTACACCAGAAAGGGCTATAAGGAATAAGCCTAGGCCTTCCCAAATAGCATAAGACACTGCGAGCGGAATACGAATAACGGCACGAGAAAAAGCATAAAAGGAGAAAGAAATCATCACTACCATTAATAGGTAGCCAAATAAAGGTGAGCTGGTGGCAGCGAATTTCATGCCAATAGTACTAACCACTTCAGCAACAACGGCTAAAGCAAGCATTATCCAATAATACATTTTGAAACCCCTTGAGGGAGTCTCTGAAAAAACACTCTTAGTGGTTAACTAAGTTGAGCCAGCGCTTTTTTAGAGCCTTCCGTACTTTTTTAAATCAATTAAACGGTTATAAAAACAACTAGATGAGGAAAAGCGGGAGATTGCTTTAGAGCTCACTACGCCAAGTGATTTCAAAAAGATGGGGTGTTAGAGAGGTGCTGAAGCCTAAGCTGCAACTGTACATAAATTCCTGCTAGTGACTAAGATGTCAGAAATTATAGCACAAGTTTTAAAATGTAATTGCAAATTTTAGTCGTAAAAAAACCAGCCGAGCTGTTGCAGGGCTGGTTTAATTAAGATTTCAAATAATTTTAGAAGCGCATATTAGCTGAAATCCAGAAGTTACGTGATTTATCAATCACCTTATAGTCATTCAACTTAGTTGCTTCCCAAGTTCCAGCATTATCTTCCCAGTCCACTTCATAATCTGAGAAATCAGTATCAAGCAGGTTGTTCACACGAGCTGAAATCGTTAGCATTTCAGACACAGCATAACTACCACCTAGGTGGAAAATTTGGTAAGCCTTATAGTCTGGTAAGTGTTTACCATCCTCATCCCAACCCCGTACTCGATCCGATTCTGCATACATGCCGATGTAGATATTCAAATCTTGGTTTGCCTGCCAATCTAGCGTCACATTGGCCATGTGTTTGGCTGGTGTGTCTGCCGAACTGGCTGAAGCACTAGTTGGGTTGCCAGTTAACGGACGGCCTTTAGCTGGCCCTTTGGTTACTTCTGTATCTGTAAAAGTATAGTTAGCTTTTAAAGACAGGTTGTAAGGAAGCAAATAACGCCCTGCTAGTTCCAAACCTTTAATTTCTGCTTCTGAAACATTGCCTTTATAATTAATGGCTCTATTAAGACCACCATCAGCAACGCTAGCAGTCCATCTTGGATCAATATTGGCACAGGCTTTACTACCATTAGGCGTATCTTGGCAGTTATCTATATTTTGAATCTTGTCTTTAAACTGGGTCATAAATAGGGTGGCGTTAAAGGTATGCCCATCTTCAGCAGTAAAATAAGCAGCTAACTCACCACTCACACTGGTTTCTGGTTTTAAGTCTGGATTACCTGCCCAAGGGCTAGTACCTTGCCCACCAAAGCCGGTAATACCTGCATATAAATCTGAAGTTTTAGGTGTTTTATAACCCGTGCTTACGCCACCTTTAACTGTCCAAGCACTCGTCATGTTATACACACCATAAACTCTGGGAGAAAAACGCCCACCAAACTCATTATGGTCGTCATAACGCAAACCGCCCGTTAAAGTGAAGTCATTGGTTAATGCCCAGTTATCTTCAGCAAATAACGAGAATTGCTTGTGTTCTTGTTTTGCCCCACCCGTATAGCCAGCACCTACCATGCCAAATACATTATCGGTCATCTCTTGGTCAATCACCTGACCACCCACCACTACAAAGTGATCACCCAAAGGCATTTCTAATTTGGCGTCTAGGGTTAAGCCTTTACTAGCTAAGTCACGATTAGGGCGAGGCAATAAATTATCTTCAATCCAAGCTAAATTAGCTGCTTCAGTACCTGTTAGATCCCTAACTGCAATGCGCTGCTCTATACTCAGTGGCAAAGAACGACCATCATTTTCAGTTTCAAGATGGGTTAAAGTTACTTCACTACGACCCAAGTCCCACTTACCGATGTGTGTTAAAGACATTTGATCGCGCGAAGTGCGCTGGGTTTCTGAATAGCCTACTCTTGACCTAGCTAAAATAGTTTCTGCTGAGTCGGTAGTACCAAATTGCGCTTCTCTATTATCGTATTTTTGACGTGAAATATCGTAATCAAACAACACTTCATGCTGGGCATTGGGTGTAAAAGCTAAACGAAAACCTGAAGTGTAGTTGGTGTTATCTGAAGTTTTACCCCCACCACCAAAACCGGTACTAGGCTGATAAACTTTACCATCTGGGTCGGTGGTTGCCTTGTATTCGGGTGTTGATTCTTCTTTATCATAAATAGAACCACGCACTGTTAGTCCTAATAAACCTTTAACAAGCGGGCCAGATACTGCAAAATCGGTGGTGGTTTCGTTGCCTAAATCTGAATTTTCTTGAAAAGTGCGGCCATGAGTAATAGAGCCAACCCACTTATCAGAAACTCGTTTAGTAATGATATTAATAACACCGCCCATAGCATCGGCCCCATAAAGGGTAGACATAGGACCACGCACCACTTCAATGCGCTCAATCATATCCAGTGGTGGTATGTGGGCTGACTGGAAACCACCAAAATTATTTGGGTAGATATCACCATTGTTATTTTGACGCTTACCGTCAATTAATACCAAGGTGTAGTCACTGCCTAAACCTCGCATGGAGATACTGCCTTGACCACTTTTATCTTGACCCGTACCCAAGTCAATGCCTTCTACATCGCGCATGGCATCTAACAGGTTGGTGTAAGGACGTGAACGTAGTTCTTCGGCGGTAATAACCGTCACACTCGCCGGTGCATCGGTTAATTTTTGTTCATAACCTGCCGCGGTTACAACCAGGGTATCCATTTTTTGTTCTTCTTCAGCATAAAGCGAAGTAGAGCCGGCAAGTAAGCAAACAGCAATTGCTGCGTTAAGTGGTATTATTAAGAAGTTGGGTCTTCTTGGAAGGTGCGCCATTTTTTGTAGTCTCCAGTCAAAAACTTTATTAAATTTTTAGGCTGGCTGGCTAGATAAGAGATTCACATATTTTTAAAAAATTAAGGAACTTTTTTTGGCTGGCTGACCCATTAGCGTAATGCTAATCTTTCTCACTAATGCTTGTCCAGCTTAACGCTAATTATTCTTATTGATATTTGAAAACGCTGCTAGTTTATTTCTGCTTTCCAACCACCACCTAACACCTTATACAAACTTAAGCTGGCATTTAGGCGGTTTTGATAAAGCTCTAGCAACTGGTCTTCAGCTTTTAATTCATCTAGTTGGGCATCTAGCAGGTTGGTTAGCTTTTCTGCACCTGCCTTGTATAGGCGTTCAGTATTAGTCGCAATTAAACGGTTTTCTTCTATCAGTTTTTGTTGCTGAATTTCTAGTTCCCGGGTTAGCTGTTCATTACTAAGAGCATCTTCCACTTCAGCTAAAGCGGTTAAAACAGTTTTATAATAGCTTAATAACATTTCTTGTTGCCTCGCTTCGCTTAATTCTATTTGGCGGCGACGTTTACCAAAATCAAAAATACTTTGTACCAGGTTGGCACCTAAACTAAGGTTTTGCGTTGGGTCGCTAAAGCTAAAATTGTCACTGGCTAACCTAGCCGAGGCATTCAAATTAAGGCTGGGATAAATGGCTTTTCTAGCCACTTCCACATTAGCTTCTACTGCTTTTAGTTGTGCTTCTTCGCGGGCTAAATCTGGTCTACGACTTAAAATATCAGTAGGTAAGCCTGGGTTGGGGCGTGGAATAGTTAACCTCATTAGCTGAGCTTCAGGCGGTTTAAATTGCTGCGGAGATTCACCCAAGAGCAAGGCTAAAGCATGGTTAGCTTGTAGCTTTTGGTGAGTTAACTTTTTTAAATTGGCTTGTCTAGTTAGCACCTGCTTGCGCTGTCTGGCAAGTTCAACCCGTGTAGCGCTGCCACGTTTATAACCTGCTTCAATAAATGCTAATTGCTGCTCAGCCGCTTGCAAATACCAAACAGCATTGCGCTGTTGGCCATCCGCGACTAACCAGTTAAACCAACCACTGGCTACTGCTGCTGTTAAGGTTAAACGGGTGGCGTGCCAGTCATACACTTTACTGGCTAGGGTGGCTTCACTGGCTGCACGCTCAGCGGCAACCCGACCCCATAAGTCTATTTCGTAGCTGGTGCTTAAACCTAGGTTAGATGACTTGCTAGAGCTTGCAGATTCGCCACTCTTTTTACTAGAGCCTAAAGACCCGCCCAAACTAGCATCTAAATGTGGCAAAGCATTGGCACGGGTAACGCCCAACTGGGCTTCTGCCTGCAAAATTCGCTGTTGAGCCATTTGTAAATCTGGGCTGTTTTCTAAAGCTCTAGCAATTAACTTATTGAGATCAGGGGATTGAAACGAGCGCCACCAATCACTATTAGCTGCGGTATATTCTAGGGTTGCTTCTTCTGCCGCCTGCCATTCTTCACTTAATTCTACGGGTAGGGTTTCATGCTTGGGGTTATATCCACAGCCAACTAACAACCCCAGACTTAAGCTGAAGATAAATAGAATGCGTATTTTTTTTATAAACCAAAACAGCATTACCGCTACTCCGAAGACAAAGCTTTAACAGGATCTAAATGCGCCGCTTTGCGTGCGGGTAGAAATCCAAAAATAAGCCCTGTAGCAAAAGCACAGCTAAAAGCTAACACCACAGGAAAAACTGAAAAGTAAACTGCCGTACCTAAATAACCCACTAACCAAGCGGTACTTAAACCTATAACTACACCTAACACACCACCAAAAGCTGAAATGGTTAAAGCTTCAATTAAGAACTGTTGCAAAATATTACGTGTGCGTGCACCTGTCGCCAAACGTATACCTATTTCTCGGGTGCGTTCATTCACCGACACCAGCATAATATTCATAACCCCCACACCACCCACCAGTAATGAAATAGCCGCAACTGAGCCTAATAAAAGCGTGAAGGTATTTTGCGTAGCGGTGACATTATCTATTAAAGAAGCCATATTACGAATTTGAAAATCTTCAACACCGTGGCGGGCTAACATTAATTCAAAAATTTTATCTTGGGTTAAGTCCATTTGGCTAACATCGTCTACCGCTACGGTTACGTTACGTAAAAAACGCTGCCCAAAAATACGTAAGCTGCCAGTGGTATAGGGTATAAACACCACATCATCTTGGTCCTGCCCCATAGGCGAAGCACCGCGCTCACTCATAACCCCTATCACCTGCAACAAAGTACCGCCAGCCATAACGTACTCACCCAAGGGCGATTGCTTACCAAATAAATCATCTGCTACGCTTTTACCTAGCACCGCAACCGTGGCATAGAGGTCTTCATCTTCTTGGCTAAAAAACACACCTTCAGCAACTGGCCATTGCCTAACTAAAGGAAAAGAGGCCGAGGTTGCATTCATGCCAGTGCTTTTATCTCGGTTACCGTAACGAATAGTTTTAGTCCCCGTTAACTCTGGAATGGCAGCAATTAAATTAGGTACTTCTAAATTGATTGCTTGCACATCTTCTGGCACTAGCGTGGCAATGCTCCAGCGGCCCCGTTGGTTAGGCGCACCCGGGCGCACTAATAATAAGTTGCTACCTAAAGAGCTAATACGCTCAACAATTTCGTTTTTGGCACCATCACCAATGGCCAACATAGCAATCACCGAGGCTACACCTATCACTATGCCTAATAGAGTTAAAAGAGTACGGAATAGGTTGCGATGCAGGGCTGTAAAGGCGGCTTTAGTGGATTCCCAAATATCAATAAGAGGTTGTTCTTTTGCTGCTTCGGGTAAAGGTAAACGGGCTTTAGGATTGTCTACTGCTGCAGATTTTTGATCACTAACAATTTCGCCATCACGAATTTCAATGATACGGTCAGCATGGGCAGCAACTTCAGGGTCATGGGTAATCAGCAATAAAGTATGCCCTTGAGCTGATAGCTCTTTTAAAAGCTGCATAACTTCTATACCACTTTTACTATCTAACGCGCCGGTGGGTTCATCGGCTAGAATGATTTGCCCACCATTCATTAAAGCCCTAGCAATAGAAACCCGCTGTTGTTGACCACCCGATAACTGCCCTGGTAAATGGTCGGTTCGGTCACTTAAACCTAATTTGGCTAGTAGCTCTAAAGCTCGGGTGCGGCGTATGGCTGGTGGTTGCCCTGCATAAATCGCGGGTAATTCCACATTATTAACAGCCGGCGTGCCAGGCAATAAATTATAACTTTGGAAAACAAAACCAAAAGCATCACGGCGCAGGTGGGCTAATTCATCTTTGGTTAGTTGGTTAACTAGCTGGCCACGGAAATAATAGTCACCCGAACTTGGTCTATCTAAACAACCCAAGAGGTTCATTAGGGTAGTTTTGCCCGAGCCAGAGCTGCCGATTATGGCAACAAATTCACCTTCATTAATGGTTAGGTCAATTCCCTTTAACACCTGCAAGGTTTGATCGCCGTTGCTAAAGCTGCGGGTAATATTGTCTAGCCGAATTAAAGGTGTAGCTTTTTGCTCCTGCTTTTCCATTAACGCATCATTCCCCGCATAGAGCTAGCACTCGGTTTTTTAGAAGCTGCCCCCGTTTGCAGTAAAAGGGTTTCACCTTCATTTAAACCTTCTACTACTTCAGCTTGAATCCGATCATTAACCCCTAGGGTTACCTGCCTAACTTCTTGGTGGCCATCATCATGTAAAACGGTAGCTTGATAACGCTTGTTATTTAAAGGCTGCAAAGCCGCGCTAGGCACTAACAAAGTGTCTTTTGCTTCTGCTACTACAAAAAACACCTGAGCAGTCATCTGCGGCAAAAGTTGATTGCTAGGGTTGTCTACATCAAAAGGTGCATTATAAAGCACTACATTGTTTTCAACTGTGGGGGTTGGCTCTATACGCAACAATTCGCCTTGCCAACGCTGACCACGACTACCTAAGGTTGTAAAATAAGCTGACATGCCTACATTCAAACGACTAATGTCCGCTTCAGAAACCTGAGTTTCTACACGCATTTTGGTTAGGTCGGCAATTTGTAAAATAACGGGAGCTTGCTGATTAGCATTTAAGGTTTGCCCTTGACGCGCATTAATAGAAACCACGGTACCGCTTATGGGAGCCAGAATACGTGCGTATTCAAGGTTAGCTTCATCGGCAGCTAAAGAAGATTGGTTTTGTTCTATTTGTGCTTCTAACTGTTCGACTTGGGCTTGAGAGGAAATAAAGCTAGCTTCAGCCTGTTGCAGGGTTTCTTCGGTAACAGCTTCATCTTTACGCAACATTTTTTGGCGCTGAAAATGCTGGCCTGCTAATTTTAACTGAGCTTTACGGTCTTTAAGCTGCGCCGCCTGCGCTCGTAATTGTGCACGACTAGCGGCAACATTGGCTTCTAAAACACGCGCATCAATTTCTGCTAATAACTGACCCGCTACAACTTCTGTTCCAACTTCCACATGCAAATGAACTAGCTGCCCAGAAATTTGCGCACCCACATCAACATAATTTTTAGGATTGAGCGTACCCGTTGCGGTGACTAATTCTTGTAAATTACCACGCATCACCTTAGCTGTAGGCAAGCGCTTTTCGTCTTCATTACTATTCAAATACCACCAAGCAACAGCAAGTATGGCTAGCAGCAATAAAATTATACTAACAACCACCCACTTCTTATTTTTTGAACGCGCCATAATGCTGGATTTTCCTCTAACGCCTGCTTATTCCTGTAAACTGAACAGTCTAATCTAATTCAGGAAATTATTTAGTGCTGCCTTGCCCCTTGTGCCACTCAAACTCAACTCACTTATGGCACACCCAAACCCATAAACCCTTGCTAGGGCGTGAGTACCATTGTTGCGAAGTCTGCGACCTGATTTTTGTGCCACCTAGCTTTCATTGGGATAAACTTGCTGAAATAGCTATATACCAGCAACATGAAAACAATCCTAATGACCTTGGCTATCGGAAATTTTTAGACCGCATGAAGCAACCAATGTTGCAGCAGTTAGCTTTATTAAATAAACCTAAAGACAAGATCAAAGGCCTAGATTTTGGCTGCGGCCCTGGACCAACACTCTCGCTGATGTTTGAAGAGGCAGGGATTTGCTGCACTAACTATGACCTTTATTTTGCTAACCACCCTACCAAGCTGCAAGAGCAATATGATTTTATTGTTAGCACTGAAGTATTTGAACACCTAGCCCAACCCGCAGCAGTAATAAGCCAGTTAGTTAGCTGCTTAAAGCCCCAAGGGGTTTTGGGCATTATGACTCAACGCCCAACTAGCTTGGTAGCCTTTCAAACCTGGCGTTACCTAGTAGACCCTACCCACATTAGTTTTTTTAGTGAAGTTTGTTTTAACTGGCTAGCTAAGCATTGGCAACTCGAACAAGTTTACCTCAGCAAAGATGTTATTCTTTTAAGGCGGATTGCAAACTAACTTTTAATGCTTCCAACCAAGCTTCTAAACTATCTACTTTAGGGCGGGTTAAAGGATCTACCACCCAAGTTTTTTGGCTAGGGTTAGCTCGGCTAGCTATAACTAAATCTGCATTGTCTAATTCAACTAAAGGCAAGGCTGTTGCTTGGGCTAAAGGCATTAGCTTTGCATCGGTTAAAGCTAGCGAGTTAATTTGGTAAGTGAATAAAAGCTCATCAACCACTAAAGCCATTTGCTGTACTTGGCGTAGAGTTTGCTGACGATTTTGACTTATTTGTTCTGCATAGTTGGGCCATAAACGGGTTAAATCTTTGGCTGCAATGTTAATCATTAACAGCAGATTGTTACTATCTAACCAAAAATATTCAGGTTCGCTAATTCCTTGACGCTGGCTGATGCCTGCACCACCCGGAGCAATTTCTTTAGCTAAGTCTATGGCCACTAAGCGAATATTTTTTTGGCGCAACAAGGGAAAAATCGCTAAGTCAGGTAATACAGACTCCAAAGTTAATACTGCCTCACTAGTAGTTAACTCGTTAGCTCCTACTCGATTCAACCAAGCTGGAATACGGTTAATGGGTAAACGCTTAGGTGGTAAATAATTAACTTCTACCTGGGTATCTGCCAATAAAGCGCTAGCAATTAAATGGGTGACAGGGGTCGCTGTAGTAACACTGGGCTGGGTAGTGGCAGTTTGCTGATTAACTGAACAGGCAGTGAGAATCAATAAAGATGCAATAACCACCAATAGTTTAGACTTTAACTTCATACCAGCGACCTCCAACGACGTATAATTAAAGAAATAACAAACCCACTAGAGGCCACCAGCACTATCGCTGCACCTGAAGGTATAGGTAACGCACCTGCCATGGGTAATATAATTCCTAGTAAACAGCTAAGCGTGGCAAAAAGAATGGATATCCAGAAGAACTCTCGCCCTGTGCGGCTAATCATTCGAGCGGAAGCAGCAGGAACAAGCAATAACGCGCCCACTAAAATAGAGCCAATTATTTTTACCGACGCAACAGTAATTAGAGCAATCAGCAATACAAAAACATAGTCATAAAAACGTACTTTAATACCCCGAACCTTAGCTAAATCAGGCACTAGGCTGCTAATCAAAGCACGATTACCACTGAAAGCCATCAGTACAATACACACCAGCGCTAGAATAAACATAACCAAGAGGTCTTGGTCTTTTACGGTAAGAATTGAGCCAAAGAGCACGTTTTCTAAAATATGTACGTTCACTTTTTTTGCTACATATAAAAGCAAGGAAGCACCCAGAGCGATAGCAAAAGCCAAGAAAACACCAACTAAAGCATCGTAAGGAATTTGGGTGCGGCTTTTAATCCAGTGAAGTAAAACCGCAAATACCACACAAAAAGCAAACAAAGCTGCCAAAGGTTGGGTGGCAGGTTCACCTAGCAAAATCCCTAAAGCCACACCAGTTAAAGCACCATGCCCTACTGCCTCAGAAAAAAAGGCTAAGCGCTTAACTACCACTAAAGGCCCTAAAGCACCCAACAACGGCCCTACAATTAAAGACGCAACCAACGCATTGGTTAAAAAGCCATAGCGAAACATTTCTGGCAGATAACCTGCTTGCTGCAATCCAAAAACCAGCTCACGCAAAGCATCCATTAAGGCTGATCTCCTTGAATATACAGGCCATTATCCACACACCAAACTTGGTCGGCATATTGGGCAACCCAGTCTGGGTCATGATGAATAACTAACAGAGTTGCTCCCTGCTCACGCAAACCCATTATTTCCTTATTAATTAGCTCTTGAGCTTGCTGATCTAAACCCGTCATAGGTTCATCTAAGCACCAAAATAAAGCATTACGCTCTAAGGCTTGAGCAAACAATAAGCGTTGACGCTCACCGCCCGACAATTCGCCTAAGCGTAAATGTCCTTTATCTTGCATACCGACTCTTTGTAGCAAAGCGTGCACTTGGTTTAAATCAGCTTTTTTTTGCCAAGCAAAAAAGGGTCGCCGAGTTAGGCTAGCCAACAAAAACTCTTTCACACTTATAGGTAAAGAAGCCTCAAAGGCCGTTTGCTGCGGCACATAAGCAATTTGTTGAGCCTGAGCGCTTTGATCAGCTCCTTGCCAATGGCGTTCAACCTGGCCTTGGTGAGCCGCCAAGCCTAAAATTATTTTTATTAAAGATGATTTGCCCGAACCATTAGCACCCGTAATCGCATGTAACTGACCAGGGTTAAAGTAAGCATTGATTTTAGGTAGTAACTCAACACCATTAAGGGTTAGGCTTGCATCTTTTAATTCAATGGCAGGCCCCATTAGCTATTGGCCTTAGCAGCAAGGGCTAGCGCTTCTACCAGTGTAGACAGGTTATGTTTCATTTCACGCATCACTTGGTTAGCATCATATTCGCCATAAGTCATGTGCGAAAAATGGTAAATCTGAATCCCGGTAGCTTCTTCAATAACATCAACATAACGGTTATCCATATCTAACTCAGTAAACAAAACCTGAATGTTGGCATTGTTAATGCGCTGAATGGTCGCTTGTAATTGACTAGCGCTAGGTTCAACACCGTGGGCTGGCTCAATCACCGTATCCACACCGATACCAAATTCCTGTAACAAGTAGCCATAAGCGTTATGTGTGCTTGCAATGCGCACCCTGCTTAGGTCTACATCTAGCAATTGGTTACGATAGGTGTTTTTTAACTGGCGTAATTCGCGGGCATAGCGCAAAGCATTTTTTTGGAAGTAGCTGGCGTTGTCTGGGTCTAGCTTTGCTAGCTCTTTAGCAAGGGTGTAAACCTGACGTATAGCAGCATCAATCGACACAAAACTGTGTGGATTATAATTAGTATTACCACCACCAGAAGAAAGTAGTGGTACGTCCTTATTGGCATTAATGACAGTTAAGTTAGGTAAATCCAAACCTTCTAAGGCATGAACCGCAAACTCATCGTGCCCTATCGCATTTAAGACCAGCGCATCCATGCTACTTAAACGCTTAATATCTGCTGGCTGCAATTCATAATTATGCGGGTTAAAGCCACTTTCAATTAAAGGCAAGACTGTAGCTCTATCACCTACCACTTGTGCGGCATAACTATAATAAGGATGTAAAGTAATACCCACCACTAAAGGCTTAGCAGCTACTAAACTAGGTAAAACTATTAAAGCTAAGCAGCTAATAAAGCGTATAAAAAAAGGTTTCATGGGAGATTATCCATTCGTAGCCAGCTACTTAGTTGATTACAAGTATCTGGAAACTCGATTAATTCAGGTGTAAAAAAAATTCTAGCAGGTGCATTCCTTGGCAAGCTCAATGCAAAAGCAGCGGTTGTTTTAGGTTGCAATAAAAAAAAGCAGTTTTGATCAATCGCTTGCCAAGCCTGCAAAGTTTGTCCTGCAAATACCGGCAACAATGCCTGCTCAGTTAAACTCTCCAAAGTTAATGATTCACCGTCTAAAAAGCTTTGCATAAACTCAATTTCATCTGCAGCAATGGATAACTCCAAAAGCAACTGACGCTCTAGGGTATTTAAACTGGCCGACGGGTTATCTTGTAGGGCAGGCGTTTGCCTTGCCCAAATACCTAATGCACCCAACAATAAAACTCCAAGTATAAATAAGGTTACCCAAACACTTTCTAGGCGACCGTCATCGGGGCGAACGACTTCTATGATTACCTTTTCAGCTTTAAGGCTAGAATTCGACATAATCAAACTCAGCTGGATCTTCGTGGCCAGCATCAAATTGAATATAAAACTCACCTTTAGGCCAGTTGAAGCGAGCTACGGAGCTACCGTCCGCAGCACTTCGTGCCAGCTCCTCATCGTCATAAGAGTAGATAACTACCTCTTGCCCTTGCGCTAGAGTCCCATCGCTAAAACCCACCTGACATGCAATTTTTTCGCCCTCTCGGCTACAGTCCATTACTGGATAATGTGCCCAAGCTGAAAATGAAGCCATAGCCAAAAGCGCTAGGCCTGCACGAATCAATTGTTTAGTCATAGTGGGAATCCTTTATTTAATTACATAAGCTCAAAAGTGATTACTGGGATAAAACTTCAAAAGTTAGGTGGTAATTAACCCCTGCCGTATCAGCCAAAGGGCTATCTATAGCTTTACGCATACTGGTCATTAACAAATGCGGTCCTGCTACTGTTGGTTTAAAAGTAACCACACCCTCTTTATCGGTTTTTAAATTCATTTGGTCACGTGAATCACGCCATGCCGTACCGTGGGGGGTAATTTCCACATCTAAATTAGCTAGGGGCTTACCATCAAAAGTAAACTTAAAGCGTGTATTTTCTTTCGCTACCACATCGCTGGGGTGGGTTAACGGGTGCAATTCAAAACCTTTGCCTGTTGCTTCAAGTACCTTGTTGCTGGGTGCGCCTTGGGTTACATAAAAAGCAGATAGGGTTTGCACTGCGGTGGTCCTAACATTTTTAGCGCCTTTAGGAACTTCAGCTTCTTGCTTGTTAGCAAAAATACGGCGCTTAGTATTGCGTGAGCCTATTTCATAGGTTGTGAAATAACGCTGGGGCGTGCTTAATTCCACTTTATAAGTACCGTCAGTATCAATTTCTAAATCAAATACACTACGGCGCTTGCCTTTAAAATAAGGTCCCATGCGTTGACGGTCGCCATTTGGTTTATAAATGCTAACGCTATCTAACCCCAACGGTTTATCAAAAGTAAACACGCCATGCGCTGCGGTGGCATCCACCGTTATCCAAAAAGATTCTTCAGTGGAAAGGTTAAATTCGCTGGGCAACATCCACAAAGGGTGGGCTTGAACACTCGGTGCTAACAAAGCTAATGACAAGGCTGCAGCGCCTAGCCAATGACGTTTTTTCATGGTGAAACTCCTTAATTAATAACTACTCATGCTTTTTATTGAGTAACTTTTATGGTCATGCTGCCCAATTCTTCAGCAGCCTTAGTGGTATAAACTTGATCATTTTGGCTTTTTCCACCAAGCGTAATCGTTTGGCGAACCCAACTACGGCTGCCGTGTTCTCTGGAGGCTTCAATATTTAAGGTGTAGTCACCTGCAGGCACTGCCTCGCCTTGTTGATTAGTCGCATCCCAAATTACTTGATGTTTACCCGGACGGCGCGTTGCACCCGTTACGCTGTCTAATTCACCTTGGTCATAACGCCCTGCTTTACGCCACCAGCGGCGCATGTCTTTTAACCAATCGGCTTCCTTACGCCATACAGCTACAGTTTTTACGGTTTGGTCATTTTCATCTTCTACCCACACGGCAACGTAAGGGCGATAATTCATCGAACCTTCACTGGCTGGCAAATTAACTTCGATACTCACTTCAGCAGCTGACACATAAGACACACTGGTTAAAGTGCTTACTAATAACAAGGCAGCCAGCTTGTTTACTTTTTTTATTTGACTCATGACAGCATCCAAAAATAAAGAACTACCATTAATAAAGTGCCGAACCCACTCAGCAATAAAGTGCGGCTACGACGTTTAGGATGAAATAAAACCAACCAAAAACCTGTTAAGGTAAAAAACAACATCACTACTGCTGACAAATCTATAAACCAGCTCCAAGCCTTACCGCTATAACGCCCCATGTGTAAGTCATTCACTACGGCCATCCAGCCCAGTTTTTGATTTTCATACCAAACCAACTGCTCTGCAGGGAACACTTCTACAGCGGTATAGCCACCCGGGCGCTTTACATCTAATAAAAGCAAAGCTTCATCGGCATACCATTCCACATTTAATTCACCATCCGATAAACCCTGATCTTTTTTTAACCACTGCCAAATGGCCTTTCCCTGCATTTCTGCACTAATGGTTTCAATGGGTATTTCTGCAAACTTTTCAGCCAAAGCTAATTCCATTTCTTGCGAGGCTTGCGGTGTAGGCAACCATTGGCGGTTATTTAACGTGATACCAGTTAAAGTAAAAAACAGCAGAATAAATAGCATTAGCATGGAGCTGTATGCATGTAACGGACGAACCCAACGCTGACTGCGTGAGAGTTTGTATCTAGGAAAAGAAAAACCTTTCATAACCACCAACTGCAATGAGAATGATTAGCAATAATTTAAGGATCGCAGCTTAACGCGATTAAGAAACATAATCAAATAGCAATTGTTTAGGAAAGGAGAACAAAGAAAGGAAGCTGACCCAGAAAATGGAGATAAGATGTAATTGGTTTTTTTAAATTGAGTTGTGACAGCCTACAACGAACCAGACCGCAGACGAGGTAAAAAGCTTATGCCAAGAAATTAATTACAGCACCCTTAAATACGAAGAGCCCATTAACAGCTCATAAACCTGGTTCATTATTTCTGTTATTTGCTTGGCCGCTAAGGTTATGTACTCGTGTATTTTCCGCTGCTTCATTTGCTGCATCTTCAACCACCCATTCAGCTTCAAATTCTGCCATCAAACGGTCACTGGCACTAAGGGTATCATCCTTCTGATCTACAAACGTAATGCGCTCGGACTGTGGTAAATTTATAGGTTCAGGATCTGGTGGCTCAACATCTTCTAAATAACGCTGGTATTCTTTCTCACGCTCAAGTTTTTCTAAATAGATTTCGTGATACAAGCTATCAAGCTCATCTTTTACCTCGTTATATTCTTTTATTATGTTGTTTACAGCGACTCGCTTAGGATTTCCATAAGTTTTGATTTGTGGTTTTCGGTTTAGAATACCTCGAGCTTTAAAACTTCGATGGGTTATTTCTTCATCAAAACCATTAAGCTCTAATGCTTTATTGACTAGCTCACACCAGTAACTTTTAAGTGAATCTAATTGCTGCTTATAGCCTAGGAGACTCCTTTCTTTTCGGGCTGTATTTGATATATCAACTATACTTTTATTACCTAGCTCATAGTAAGTGGAACAAGCTTCGCGCGTTGTTGTTAGAAAGTGTGCATGAGGATTTTTACTCTTAGCACCATGAAGACAAAGATCCACTGCTACGCCATAACGGATAAATATTTCTTCAGCTAATTCAATTGCCAATGCTTGTCGTTTAAGCGGATCCAACTCCCTTGGTAGGGCTACAATGTACTCACGAGCTACCGTACTATCTTTGCGTTTTTCAGTAGCCTCTGCTGTATTCCAAAGTTCATCTCGACAACCAGCCCAGCCGAATATAAAAGCACCATCAATATCATTCTTATCTGTGTAATCGTATGTTTTACCAGTTCGCTTATCTACTAGTGTCGTACCTGAGCGGTACGCCGCTGCTGCTACCGCAGATTTTCCTTTTGAACGCTGTACGACCCTGGCATGAAAATGAAAAATAGCCATGAGCAACTCCAAGATTTATAAATGGGTTAAATACAGCTATAACCACAATCTAAATACTTGAACCTGTGCTTAATATTTTTCAGCTAAATGAACAGATTGAATCAAAAAACTTTGACTCCTAAGTGCGCAACCCCCTAGTTCTTGGCACACATTAAGTTGCAGCTTTTAACTTTTGCTCTTGTGCTTTCGCAGGCATAAAAATACTCGCTACAATCTAAGTACATCAAAAAAATATAGGGTTGAGCATGAAAACACGTAAACTTGAACAACAGATAGCAGAACAAGAAGCAAAAACAGCACGGCTTGAAACACGTCTTAAAGAAGCACACAATCAACGATTCAAACTTCTTGGGATGGTAGCTGAAGAACTATTGAATGATCCTAGCTTTAAAACTGCTTTTAATGAAAAAGCATTGGAACTATTAAGTTACAATGAATTAAAAGAATTGGAGCTAACTGACAGATACGGTAACGATATTGCCGAGCGTTTAACGAGCGTCAGCAAATAAAAATTGCCACTAAACCCCATGCTATAATTCAACTATCTAGCCAAGAAGCTTAAGCGATTTGGCTAGATTGCTTTAGGTGTACAGCTTGTAAGGTTCAGCTAAGGTGTCGCTGCATAAGAGGCTCTTCGCATTTAAAGTGTAGAAAGACTCTAACTCACTAGAAAAGGAGTCGGGTTTCTTAGACAAGGTTAGTTCTCACAAAAAACCAAGTCCCCCTGACGTGTATAATCTACCTTTTGCAATTAAATACACTCGGTCTTGCTGCAACTGGCCAGCATACTAATGAAAATCACGCGGTTATCGAGTGCCACTTTAGTTATGCTTGCTGCTGTTTTTAGCATGAGGGTACCAGCAGTTGATGAACTACCGCATTAGCCATCTATCTGAAGCAAGTAAAGCAGGACTGGGTCAGTTATTTTCAGACGAAGCAAGAAGCTTATTAAGCACTCATAAAATTAATCACATCGCCCGAACCTTTAATGGTTAAGCTAGGTGCAAATAACAAGGAGCGCCTGTTGGGAGAATCACTTCTTTAAGGTTAGGACAATTAACCAGAAGCAGGTGCATGCCAGCTTGGCACTGACTAAGGTCTAGATGGGTTAGGTGTGGGGCATTCCATAAATCAAGGTTTTGGACTTGCTTATCTGAACATTGCCATTCACGGAGCTGAGTGTTTTCTAGGTATAAACCCCCTAAAGAATCTTTTTTTGAAACTGCAAATTGCTGTGCCATATTTTGTCCCTCTGTCTAATCTTGGCTAGCTTGAGGGATAGCTACGACAAATCATGTCGCCAAGCAAACTAATTAAAGAAATTCTCTTACAGCTTTAATAACACGCCCATCAACACTGCTCTGGATTTTTTCTTCTATTTGGCTACATAAAGATTCAACATCCCGCTTAGAATTGCCCACCACTACAAAAGACCATTCGCTCGACTCGTGCAAATCATGTTCGCCACTCTCACAAACTGCTACAGCTGGGTTGCGCCCAAAACGCTCATGCATACCACCCATACGCTGCCGCTTTTCTTTTAACGACCTACAGCCAGGCAGCGAAAAATTTAAAGTTAAAATACTTAGATGCAAGCTCTTCTCCTTATTTAAAACGCTGCCATAGACTACCCCAAAACTCATAAGCAGCTCGTTCACTTTTTAAGGCAGCATGAGCATTTATTCGCCAATCAGATTTATTAGCACTCATTTTTAACGCGGGTGCAGCGATAGGGGTTAGTTGCTGTTCTTCAAAAAAACGCATGGCACGAGGTAAGTGTGAGTTTTCAGTAACTAAAGCAAAGCTTTTTCCATAAAGCTCGGAGCACATTACTACTGCTTCTTCTTGAGTATCTCTAGGGGTGGGGTAAACAAGTACTCTGTCTTCTGCTACTCCCATGCTTAAAGCTACTTCCAGCATAACTTCAGCATGCGGGCGAATATCGCTACTGGCATAACCAGACACTAATAACTTAGCTTGAGGGTTGGCCTGCAAAATCCGCAAGCCTTCAATTAATCGAAATAAGCTAGAAGAACACAATTGTGCAGCTGGAGGCATTTGTTTGTCAGTACTATGACACCCTCCCAAAACCACTACTGCTGCAACTGGTTGATCAAGGTTAAACTGTGGATAATCTTCTTCAAACGGTCGAATCAATTCATCACTAGCAGGTTGCCAGCTGGTAAGTGCTAATAAAATTCCAGCAACAATAATTAGTCCTCGACTTAGCTTAGGTACACGCTGCCAGGTAATTAAACCAGCAACTAACAAAAGCAGAGTTAAGGGAATCGGCATTAACATCATGCCTAGCATTTTTTTAAGGTAAAAACCTAGCTGCATAAATGTCCTTATTTTTTGTGTCGCTAATAGATTAGTTAAGCTTATGCCTGTTCTTTGATTTCTTCTGCAGCAAGCTCTTTTAGTAAAAGCTTTTTCTCAGCATCAACAAAGCGTTTTAGCACCTGTTTCATTAATGGCTGGTAGCCTAACCCTCTAATTTGAGCAATGTTTTTAAGGTCTTCTAATAAACCTTTTTGCAAACGAATTGAGATAGCTTGTAAAGCTAAGGCATCATCAATCACTTCAGATTCAATATTTACCTTTTGAACAAAATCTTCATCGCGACCTAGCAAGCCTTTTTCCCAAGCTTCTACGGTTCCTTTAACTTTATAAGACTTAGTCATTATCTTTCTCTCCATATTGATCTATTAACTTGCCTGTAATCCACTGGCTCTTTCTACTTTTTTGGTTAAGGCGCTTTCTAGCACGCTTTCATCACTGTATATAAGGGTGAAGGCTTGGCTAGATCGGGTAATGCCTGTGTAAAGTAGCTCTTTGGTTAACACTGGGTTATCGGCTGAAGGTAGCACCAAGGCGGCGTGGGTAAATTCTGAACCCTGTGATTTATGGACGGTCATGGCAAAAACGGTTTCTACACCTTGTAAGCGACTCGGTAAAACCCAGCGCACACCGCCTTTTCCATCAGGGAAAGCCACTCTAAGCAATTTCTTGTTAGATGAGTCATCGCTAGCTGGCCACTCTAGGCAAATTCCTATATCACCGTTCATCAGTTTTAGGCTGTAGTCATTTCGTGTCACTAACACTGGGCGGCCTGAATACCAAAGCTGGGTGCCAGTCAGCAGGTCTTTAAACTTATCGACTTGTTTTAAAGCTGCCAGGGTCATTTCATTCAGCGCTTCTACACCCCAAATACTTCGCCTTACCGCAGTGAGTAGCTGGAATTCTCGGTGAGCTGCAAAAATTGCTAATGCCCAAGCATCTAGGTCTTCACGGTTTGCAGTGCTGGGTTTTTGTTCGATTAGGGTGGTTAAATAATGGCTATAGCCTTTCCTAACCAAACTTTTAAGGGGAACTAGTGGGTCTTGTTGTTCAGTGGCTGGTTTTTGATAATTGGGTTTAGCGAGTTTAATTAGCGCTAGGTTGGCTGTAGTGCTTATTGCTTCGTCTTCACGCTGATAGCTAGCAAACACTGCTTCTAGCTGCTTAGCAGAAGCTTGACCAGTATTAACCAATTCAGCCAGTTCACCTATGCCTGGGTAGGTATGAAAACGGTAGCTGTGCCGCAACATGCTGGTAGCTTGGGCCAAAAGACTACCTTCTTCATTAAGCATTTCACTGGGCAGTAGTTGTCCTGAATTTTCTTTTAGCCAGGTTTGTGTGGCTTGAGTGTAGTTGCCTTGGTCTGCATTTTGACAAAAATCACCCAACACCGAACCCGCTTCAACTGAGGCTAGCTGGTCTTTATCGCCCAGCAAGATTAAACGTGTTTCTGGCGTTAAGGCATCTAATAATCGCGCCAGCATTTCCACATCTACCATAGAAGCTTCATCAACCACTACCAAATCTGCAGCTAGCGGGTTGCCTGCATGGTGACGAAAATGTCGGGTGCCTGGTTGGCTACCTAAAAGGCGGTGCAGTGTTGAAACCTCGGTTGGTATATCTTTTCGGCAAACAGCCAAATCAGCAGGTAATTTCACCTGCGCTACACTGCCAGCCAAAGATTCACTCAGCCGTGCCGCTGCTTTACCCGTTGGTGCAGCAAGGCGTATTACTAAAGGTGTTTTTCCAGCCTGCATTTGCAGGCCTTGTAATAAAGCTAACAAGCGAACAACAGTGGTGGTTTTACCCGTGCCCGGGCCACCGGTAATAATCCCAAAACCTCTTCTAGCTGCTAAGGCGCAAGCGATTTTTTGCCAATCAATCGGCTGATTTTTAGAAGGTTTAAAGTCTTCAAACAGCTGGTCTAGCAGCAGGCGAGTTGCTTCTTTTGGTAAGTTTTGCTCTAGCTTTAAACGTGCTTGAATACTCTTGTGAATTTGTTGCTCGTACACCCAATAACGGCGTAGGTATAAAAAAGGTTTTTTTAAGCTGCCTGCCAGCACCAAAGGACTAGAATTACTAGCTGAATCGCTAGCGGCATTAGCTGTTCTTTTATCTGCCACGGCATCGGTGGTTAATAATTGCTCTACCCAACTGGCCAGTGTCCAGCCTTCTATTAGGTCCGTTAATTCATCTGCCACTTTAACTGCTTCTTCAGTAGTATCTATTCGCTCATCTTCTACTAACTGCAGTTCTGGTTGCTGCAAAACGGTTTGTAAATCTAAACATACATGGCCATGCCCATTACGCTCACTCACCAGCGCCGTTGCTAAAAGTAAAGCATCACTGGCTTGGGGTATTTGTTCTTTAATAAAGCGTGTTAAAGCCACATCCAGTAAACGTAAAGCGCCTTTTTCCGCCCAGCTTTCTAGTTGAATTATTAGCTTGCTCATACCAAAACTCCTTGTTGCTCTGAGTGAGCTCCTGCTAATAGTGCATCTAGTTTTTCAATTAGCGCCTTGGGCGGCTTATCGCAAAACAAGCCTTCACTCAGCTTGGCATTCATGCCCCGTAAAAACACATAAATAGCCCCACCTACATGCTGGTCATAATCATAGTCTGGCAAGCGGGCTTTAAGCAGGCGATGCAATGCCACCAAATAAAGTACGTATTGCATATCGTAACGGTGCTCTAAAATCTGCTTGAGCATGGCTGCTTGGGTGTAGTCGCTATCGCTAAATCCTAAACGGTTTGATTTCCAATCAATCACGTAATAACGACCATCATGTTCGGCAACCAAGTCAATAAAGCCTTTTAACAAGCCGTTTAAATAATTGGGTTTAGCAACTGGGCGGCTAACTTGTTCTAGGGTATTTTCTCTAATCAATTTATCTAAGGTCAGGGTATTTACCTGATGGCTTTCTAGCATAAACTCTAGCTCTACGGCTAGTTGTGCAGGCTTTAAATCACTCAATGAAAAGCTAATAGCCTTACCTTCTACATCTTTGCCCAAAGCATCTAGCTGCCATTTTTTCTGTACAAAGCTAACCAACCAACCCCAAAGCGGTTCGTAGAAGTTTTCAATATTGCGCTTGTCACAGAAGCGTTTAAAGGCTTCTTGGCTAGCCGTATTTTCAGCAATCACTGCGGCAAAACCTTTTATTTTTTTGCCACTTGTAGGTTTATATTCCTGAATAGCCGCCCACTCTAAAACACTGTGCAGCAAGGTTCCCCAAACTGCGCCAGCTGGGAAGTGGTGCATTACATTCACATCTGACATAGGCCCTAGGTCTTGTTGGGGTTGAGCCTCTGCTATTGGTGGAGGTTGAAAGGTTTTTATTTCTTCATCTCTTTGATCTTCTCGTGGAGTTTCTGCTTCTTTATCTGGTGATGCTGGTAGCATTAAATTATCTGCAACCTCCTGGGTGCCTTCTATTATTTGACCATTAACGGATTGAAATTGAATCGCTGAATAACTGGCAATCCACCAGTTGGTTAGGTCTTTTAAATTAGGCGCAGCAACGGCTTTGTCTAGCTCTAATGCATCATCTGGTTCTAATAAGTGAGGGTGCATTGCAGGGGCTGCTTGGCGTACAAGATGCAGTGAAGTTGCAGCCAACTGTTTAAGTGCCTCTTCATAGGCAGTTGCATCAGCAATAGGCTGTCCAGCATTTAGTAAATAGCCTAAAGCAGAACGTTCAACCTGGGGCTTTTTAGCATTACCCGATTTTAAAGCTGCCACACCTAACCAAAGTGCATGGCTAGCACGGGTTAAAGCCACATATAAAAGACGCATATCTTCGCTAATACGTGCATCATTAGCTGCATCCCAAGCGGCTTTAAAGGTCTTATTGCCTGCTAGCTCCTGATATTTGCCCGTTTCTAGTTGGTAATCCACTTCACGTGTATTGCCATCAATATCACGCCAACTGCCAATAAAGGGTAGTAAAACTAAAGGATATTCCAGCCCCTTAGATTTATGAATAGTAATCACTTTAACCCGCTCAGCATCGCTTTCTAAGCGTAATAACTGTTGCTGATCACCAGCGTCTAAATATTCTGCTAAATGACGAATAAGCGCCTGCTCACCATCCAACTCAACACTGGCTTCTTGAAGCCATTCGGCTAAATGCAGCAGGTTAGTTAAGTGGCGCTCACCATCTGGGGCTTGCATTAAACGGGCAGGCAGTTGGTAGTGTTGTAAAAGTTGCTGCAACATAACCAAAACACCCTGCCTTTGCCATTGCCAGTGCAGCTGCTGAAAAAGCTCCATCTGGGCTTCCCAAGCCAGCTCATCTTCTTGCCAGCCAGCTAGTTGTTCTAGGGGTAAATCAAGGCTGTTAGTTCCTAAAGCGGCTTTTACTAAACGCTCATCCAAAGGATTGGCGCAGGCATATAACCAGTGCAGCATATCTTGAGCTTCTTGGCTGGAAAACAATGATTCTCTATCAGACAAGTAAACACTGGGCACTTGGCGTGCTTGCAAAGCTTCACGCATAGCTTTTGCCTCGGTGCCAGTACGCACCAAAATAGCAATATCAGCAGGCTTAAGTGGCTGGGTTATTTGTTTATCTTTACCAAAGCCAGCCTTACCTTGCTTAGCCGCCATTAGCCAATCCACAATTTCACTAGCGGCACTTGCTGCGGCTAGTTCTCGATAACGGGTAATAGCTAACGACTGGTCTTCATCTTCTTCTGGACTGAAATACCAAAAGGTTAAGGGTGCAGCTTCACCGCTTGGCAAATACAGCTGCTCATCCCGACCTTGGGCTTCGACCGCAACAAAAGGAATGGGGTTTTTATTTTCTTCTTTAAAACGAAAGGCCGCTCGGTCATAACTTTCTGCCTGCTTAAACAAGGCATTACAAGCTTCCACTACACCTTGGGTAGAACGGAAATTCTTTTTCAAAGTATAATGCCGCCCTTCGGTTGCGGTGCGAGCTTGTAAATAAGTATAAATATCAGCACCACGGAAGCTATAAATGGCCTGTTTAGGGTCACCTATCATAAATAATCCACTAGCAGCACTATTTGTTTCTAACTGGTAGATACGATCAAAAATTCGATACTGAATAGGGTCTGTATCTTGAAACTCATCTATCATAGCTATAGGAAAGCGTTCTTTTAAAACAGCGGCAAGGCGCTCGGCTGAGTCTTTGGCTAGTTCTGGATCTAGGGCTTTATCTAGCTCTACTAGCAAATCATCAAAGCCCATTTCAGCACGCTGTTTCATGCGCTTATTAAACTCAGCTTTTACCCAAGGCAAGGCATGGGCAAGCACCGCTGCCTTTAAAGGCAGTTCGGGCTGCTCAATATTTATCGCCGCTGGTTTAGCTTGTTCTAAAAGGTCTTTTAAAAGCTGAAAAGCTTCCAGCGAGTTTTCCTGTTGGAAAGGTTTGTTTTTTACAAACTTAAACTCACCAGCAGCAAAGTTTTTAAGCAAGCTAGGTTGCTCGGCATTATTAGCTGCCCAAGCATAAATTTCACCAAGTAGCTTAAGATAGTCTGCTTCAGAACCACTTTTATGGCTTCTAGCATTTAAACTGCTACGCAATTCTAACAAGTGCTCTTCAATGGTTTGCCAGTTATTAACCCAATGGGCTTTAACTTCTGCTTCAAAGGCTTGGCGTTTTTCAGCTTCTACCGCAAAGGCTTGTGCTGCTTCATCTTTAGCTTGTTGGTAAGCCCCCTGCGCTGCTAAATGGGGGGTTAAGTCGGTAACTTTCAGCACTTCGCCTTTAAAAGTTACACCTTGGCTAGAGGCTTTTAAAAGGTTGCGAATGGCAGTTAATAGCTCAGCAGGTGACTTAAGTTCATCACTAATTAACCCAGCGGCCATTTCATCTAGCGGGTAAAAATGCACCCGCCAGTAATCTCGAACGACCTGTGCTAATAAATCTTCAGTGTCTGTAACTAGCTGGCGGTTAAATAAACCACGCGTATCAAATGCTTGCTCAACTAAAACCCGATTACACCAGCTATGAATGGTTGAAACTCGTGACTCATCCATACCTTCAGCAGCCATTTGCAACTTCCAGGCGCAGGTATTCCATTCTTTAGGGGAGTAATCTTGGCGAAGCTTTTCAAGTGGGTCGTTTGCATTAGCAACGCCATCACGAAAGTAAGCGGCTGCTTCGACCAAGCGATTACGAATACGGTCTCTCAGTTCTTCTGCCGCCGCATCGGTAAAAGTTACTACTAAAATATCTCTAGGGGTTAGTGGTCGATTAAATTGCGTTTCTTTAGTGCCATGCCCTAAAACTAAACGCACATAAAGCAGTGCCAAGGTAAAGGTTTTACCCGTACCCGCACTGGCTTCGATTAAGCGGCTACCCCACAAAGGAAAAGTTAAGGGGTTTAGCTGGCTAGTTGTTGCAATAACCTTACTCATTGGTTTCAGCCTCCTGCTTAGAGCTAGTTAGAATGTCCATTAAAGGTTGATAAACACCCTGACTTAATTCAGTAAAGAGCGGCTCTTTTTGTAAACTGGCATAGCTCGGCCAGAAACGCACAAAAGCTGGGTGGTCACTTACTTCACCTGCAAGTCTCTGATTACCTTCATAGGTATCCCAAGGCTTGCCTTCTTTATCTAAAAAATCAAAAGCTGTTTTACAAGGTAAAGGCAGTAGCTGGCTCATACCTGAGCGCCAAGCAGCGAGTATTTCTAGCAACAACTTTTCTGCCTCTTCTGCTTCAAGTGTTGGCATTACTAAGTCGGTGTCAGGTCCAAGTACTCGCGTTTGGGTAGCACCCGTTAACTGAGCAAACAAGTGCGCTGGCCACTGGCGAACTAGGTGATACCACTTATAGCTCTTACCTTTATGAATTCGACTGGCTTGCACTACTAGCCGTAACCTTTCACCAGCTGCATTGCAACGCAAATCGCTTAGGCTGTCTTCAAGTAACAATTTACCTTGTTCATCGGTTAGCTCTAAACGGACTAGTTGTGGCGCTAAGGCTTGTGGGTAATCTTGCAGCAATTGCTTATAAGCTTCTAAAGGCAGCAATAAATCTTCTTGTAAGTCATAGCTTTGACTCTGAGCAAAAGGCGGTACAGCTAAGTCACCACTACGCTCAATTTTTGCTGCTGTTTCTTTCAACAATAGTGAAATTGGCTGCTCTGGCTGTAAAGCTAAGGCTTGGGTAATTTGCTCAATCATTTTATTTTGCAAAGACCAAACTTCTAACCCATTTAAAGTAAAGGCTTCCTCATCCTCTAAAGTTTCATTTTGGTTATACCAGTTCACACCCAACCGCTGAGTGTAAAAGGTTTTAACTGGGTGACGTAAAAAAGCAGCTAACTCTTTAAGGGTGACAGGCGCTTCAGCTTGCCAAGGTGGCAAGTCTTGCTCAACTTTTTCTGGAGACTCATGCAATCGTCGCCATTCATGCGCATAGGTAAAAATTTGCGGCAACCTATTCGGCATAAAATACTGACGACTAAAAGCTTGCAAGGAGTGTTCGGTGGTTAAATCTTCTAAATTCAAATTCCAGCCAGCGGCTAGGTGGTCTCGCAGTTGCCCAACCAATACGGAGGCAGGTCGGGGGGTATTGTCTCGAATACTACGACCTATCCAGCTGATGACCAGTTTTTCTCGTGCTGAAAGCAGGGCTTCTAAAAATAAATAACGGTCATCTTCACGGCGAGAACGGTCGCCTGGGCGGTAGTCTTTGGCCATTAAATCAAAGTCGGCAGGGCGTACACTGCGAGGGTAATCGCCATCATTCATTCCCAGTAGCCATACTTGTTTAAAAGGTATCGCTCGCATAGGCATTAGAGTTGCAAAGTTGATTGAGCCACCTAAAAACTTTTGGGTTAGGGTGGGCTGGTCTAAAGCACTGAGTAATTCTTCTGCCACAACTTCAAGCGGTAATTCTTGTTGATTAAGGCTGGCGTGTTGCCAAACTTTTTCTAAGTTTTCTAACTGGTTTTCTAAATTCACTAAAGCCCAGCCATCGGCTTGGCTGGTTTCTACAAAAAAGCGTTGAGTTAGATTGGTAAAGGTGGTTAGCCAGGCCGCTGGCGTGTGCTTTTTTTGTAGCTCATTAAGAGTAGTTTCTAAATCGTTTAATAACTGTGCTAGCGGGCCTAACAAGGCGGCTTCTAAACCAGCAACTTCATCGTGAGGTTCTATGCCTTGCCAAGACTCACTTGCACCACTAGCAAAACCCAGCAATAGACGACGTAAACCAAACAACCAAGTATTTTGTTCTTCTTCGGGTAAGCCTAAATCACCCCGCTGCTGGGCATTTAAGCCCCAACGGATATTAGCGCCTTGTATCCATTCTTTAAGGCGTGGTAGGTCGGCTTCTTCAAGTTGATAGTTTTCGCGTAAGGCAGGGGTGTCTAATAAATCGAGCAGCTCACTAACCGCAAAACGTGAACTAGGTAATTGCAGTAGTTTTTCTAGGGCAATCAATAAGGTGTTCTGCCCACGCTGGCTTTGGTCGGTAATATGAAAAGGTAAAAAACGTGGGTCTCTTTCTTCATATTTACCTGCGTAACGCCCAAAGACTGCCTGAATGTGCGGCGCATACACATTAATGTCTGGTACCATCACCAGCACTTCTCTGGGTGGCAGTTCTTTACCTTCTTGCTGGGCTTTTTCAAAAGTAGCTAGCAGTTGGTCATGCAGAATTTCTACTTCACGCTGGGCGCTATGGGCAACTAAAAACTGCAGGCTGGTATCTTTTTCAGGGTCGATTGGGGTGTTAAGTTCTTGGCGTTCTTTTAATGGCCGCAGATTATAAATATCCGATTGCAGCTGGTTTAGTAAGCTGTTGCCTTCATCAAGCGGGTCACGGTAAAGGTCGATACTGCGTTTAATTGAGGCTAGTTTTTCACGGTAGCTATCGGGTTCGTCTTGTTCATCTAACAGGTGTAAATAGTCACGTCCTTGTTTACCCCAAGAAGCTAATAAAGGGTGGCCTTCTAGGTGTAAATCTTCCGGGTTAAGGTCGGCAGAAATTTTGCGTTCGCTAATGCGCTTGTATTCCCGCTTCAGCAGTTCTTTGCCTTCTACTAAATCGCCCCAATAATGCTGACAAGGGTTGCTGGCAAATACCATAATTTGTGTGAAAGGTGCTAAAGCATGTAGCAGGTCTAGGGTTTGGCGTGGCAGGGAAGAAATACCAAATACCAACACCCTGCGGGGTAAATCTTCAGGGCGGTTTTCTGGCGTATAGCTTTCACATTTTTTAATCACAGCTTGGTGAATAGTGGCGCGGCTAGCCCTTGCCCAAGGGCTAGTAGCATCGGGCAAGTCGGTATCTTGCTGTACATCTTCTACTAATAAACGCCAGACGACTGCTTGCCAAAGGTCGGCTGTTTCTAGTGGTTTAACTTGGCCTTTTGCAGTAATTAAGCTGTTATTATTTTTTTCCCAAGCCTCTAGCCAATCGGCACGGTACACCTGATATTGGTCGTATAAATCGGCAAGGTTGGCGGCTAGCTGGTGTAAACGGCGGGGGTCGGTATCTTGGTTAAGAAAGCCTTTTAATGGCTCTAGTTCTTCAAGGTTTTCGCCCAGTTTTTGCACACAAGCTTCTAAAGCAGGCCAGTCACCTAACAGGCGGTAAAGTCGCCAAGTTAAGGGGGCTTTGTCGTAAGGGGAAATCTCGGGTAATTCATCAAAAACACTGCGGTAAGCCTGCCACAAAAAGCGCCCGGGTAAATCTACCTTCATGGCTGCAGCTATTCCACAACCCCCTTGGTCTCTGGCTAAAGCCATTTTAAGCCACTGAGCAATACCGTTGCTTTGCACTAAAATGCATTCATCTTCTAACGGCTTTAGTGGGTAGCTGGTAATCCATTCGCTTAGCAAATCACGCAAGTCTTCCAAGCGATTGCCTTGCAACAGCATAAAGCCAGGTTCTAAAGGGGACAGTGTTGAGGACATAAGACTTCCTTTAAGTATTTTTATTTATCCATTAAACCAGTTAGAAACGACAAAGTAAGTCGCTGGCTTTTGCTTAGATAGCAAATTTAAGGTTTTAACCCATACCAAGCTCTTGGTCTAGAGTGCTTAATTCATCTAATACCTCTAACCGCTTTGCATCTAGGGTGTTTTTATATTCCATCACATCCACAAAAGCGACTTTTCGACGATTGCCTTTGCGGTTATAGGGTATTTCTTTGTTATCTAATAATTTTATGAAAGTTGGGCGTGACATATTCAACATATCTGCCGCTTCCTGTGTTGTTAGTTCTGCATGAACAGGAATTATATTAACGCTATTACCTTGGCCTAGCTGAGTTAAAACCTCAACAAGTAGCTTTAATGCACTCGATGGTATTTCTATCTGGTGGCTCTTCCCATCTTTTCCTAAGACCTGTAATTGCTGTGAGTTGCCGGTAGTTTTCACTATCGCAGAAAGCTCTTGGCTGCTCATTTTTGCCAAAACCATCTCTTCAGGACTTGGTAAGTTTTGTATATTTTTCATCTTTTCGACCTCCTAGTGAAACATTTCAATTATTTGAAATATTCGCAATAAAGTCAATATTTAAATTATTCGAAAAGGAAATGTAGGGTGAGTAATTAAGCTTAAGGTAGGACGGCTTAAGTTTTCTTTAAACTCTTCAGAAAAACTAAAAACATTTTTGCCATTTTGAAAGCCAGCCAAATAACCAACTAGCTGGCCATGTAAGCTTAACTTAAGAACTGTGACTTTCACTCACTATCTCCCAACAAGCCTTGCCATGGGTCATCTGCTAGCGGTAACGAGTTTTCATAATGCTGGCTAGGCTCGTGTTGTTTTTGATTTAACACCGCCATTACCTCGCTTAGTTTTTCTTGTGGAATAAAAACCACCTGACCATTTAAGCCTTTGGCAACTAACTCTAGCGTATCTAATCTTGGATTACCTTGTGATTCTAAACGCTGATACTGCTGACGTGACATACCAACACGCATCAGCATATCACTCTGTTTTAAACCCAATGCAAGTCGCCTTTGTTTAAGCTGCTGGTGTAGTGAACCTAACTTTGTAAGCATATAAGTTGCCTCTTGACATATAAGCAACACATTAGCTTCTTAATGCAAGCTAAGCAATAGATTAGTTGCTTTACTTGAGGGTAGGTCAAAATAGTTGCAAGTAAGGGGTGGGAAGTGCAGGTATTTATTTTGTTTAAGGCTTAGGGGCTGTGCTTCTAAGCTGCGCTGGCTAAAAAGAACAACTCGCAAGCAGGCTTGCTCAAACAGGTTCTTTTTTAACGCCTTGCTTAGCAAGAAGCGCAACGCCCCACGCCAAATTCACAAAACAAACAACCTGCTGCTTGTTGGGGTGGAGCGCTAAAACTTAGTTGGCTTTGAACACTTCTTCAAACATAGGTACTAAGAATTTATTACCGTATTCGCTAAGGTGGTCATCGTCGTAATAGAGCGGTCTGCCATTTTTAGAACCATAACAATAGGTATCGTCACACAAGTAGGGTAATGGGTTAAGAATTTTCACACCGCACTTTTCTGCTGCTTCATCTTGCATTGCCCAAGTAAAAGTATGCCTTTTATAATACTCATCAAGCGTTATTTTTACGTCTTCTGCCTTACGACCAAACATCATATTTTTAGCTAAAGTATTTGGAACATGCTGAACAACCTCTGGTATAGGGCGAGTTATATATACAGGATTACGTTCAGCCATTTTGCAGGTTGTTTCTATAAAAGCATCTCTAAACTCCATCATAAAAGTTTGATCAGCATGGTTTTTAGGTACCTTATTAAAATACCCCGTTGGTTTGCTATCTGAGTCTTCATTTGGCCCCATAAACTGCCCTGTAATTCTTGTTACATTAACAATCGGAACACCTGTGTTAGCAAGCTTGGGAAGCTCAAAATCTAATAATTTATTGTTAAAATCATAGCACTGACTGTTCTCAATACTCTTAAGATTTCTTACTGGCCTGCACCCGCTTTTACCTAAAAATAATGAGCTTTTGTCAAATAGTTGTCCTGCTTTTTGTAAGGCTGTGATGGTTGCCATAGCATGGCTATCACCTATCATAATTGCTCCTAGTGCACCGCTACCATAAATACAGCTAGGTGAAACTTGTTCTTGATTAGGAGCACACTCAGAAGCTCTAGGGTCTTTATTCTCTGCTTCTGCCGCAGCTATCTCTACTGCTTCTGGCAGCCTACCTTCAAAGGTAAATAATCTAACGCTGACTGCACTTATGCCTATCACTAAAGCCAATAGGGCAAAGCTGGCAAATTGTTTGCTAAAACTTAGCTTAACTAAACCTTTTCGGGTTGGGATTTCTATCAACTTATAGCTTAAATGGCCTAGCACTAGGCTTAGTGCAAAAAAGCCGGTTATCCATAACCAGTCACCTTGCAAGCCTGCAAAATATAAAGCCACCACTAGCGGCCAGTGCCATAAGTAAACCGAGTAAGAAATATTGCCCAGCCATTGGGCAATAAAGTTACCCATTAGCAAGGTGTTGTTTTGTGCTGCCAAAATAATAAGTGCCGTACCCGCCACTGGTAAAAGCGCCCAACCTGAAGGCCAAGCTAGGCTACTGTCTATAACCACAAAACTAATCAGCCATAAAATTAAGCCAATTAAATAAAACAGTTTGTTTTGCTGGCTGGTAAAACTTTTGTTTTGGCTTAAGAAGTAAACTAAACCACCAGCAGCTAACTCCCAACCGCGAGTAGGTAACAAGTAAAAAGCGGCAACTGGCTTCCAACTGCTGGCTAAAATACTCAGAGCTAAAGACGCTAAACCTAGAACCACTAGGCAGTAAAAAAATACTTTTAAACTGGGTTTTAGCTTCCAAACAACTAACGCAAAAATTGGAAACAATAGGTAAAACTGCATTTCCACACCCAAAGACCAGGTATGCAGCAACCATTTTTCGTGAGCAGCGGCATCAAAATAACCAGCAGAACGCCAATAATGAATATTCGATAAAAAGCTTAATGAGTAAGCCGATTGCGCCCCCAGCGTTTGGTAGTCAGGCGTTGGCAGCCAATACCAGCCCAAAATTAATAACACAGCAATTAGAGCGGCTACCGCAGGCACTATGCGTCTAAAGCGTGCCATATAAAACTGCCAAATAGAGAAGTTATTTTTGGCTAAGCCTCTGGCAATTATTCCTGTCATTAAAAAACCAGAAATAACAAAGAAAATATCCACGCCTATAAAGCCAGCGCTAAAGCCGGGTACTTTAAAGTGGAAAAGTAAAACGGCTATTACAGCCCAAGCACGCAGGCCGTTGATATCGTCTCTAAAGGGAGTTGGTTGGTTTTTTGCTGCTGTCATTTTTTTGTCCGTTAAAAAATTCACAGCAGTTTAACCGGAATTAACTACTTTGTTCAATTTTGTTAGCTGGAAGTAAATGACTGCATTTAATTTGCTTTAACTTGCCAAGTCATGAATGAAGCCAAATTATTTAGTGAACGCCTAATAGAATCCCTGCTTGCTGCTGGTTATGCTTCTCGCCCTATAGTTTTAGAAAATGAGTTTAATCAGCGCTATTGGGGAAAGCCTATTTCCTTCCAAACAGGCAGAAGATGGTTAAGAGGTGAAGCTATCCCTACCCAAGACAGATTGCAGGTTTTAGCCGAGTGGCTGAATGTAGACCCGCATTGGTTGCGTTTTGGTGAAAAGTTGCACGGCTCGGTAAAGCAACAGCGTAAGCGCTGGGATGCTGCTATGACGCCTGAAGAGCGCCAAGCAATGGAGGTGTTTTTATCTTTGCCGCCAGAAAAGCGAAAAATGGTCGGTGAAATTATTTATGCTTTGGCTAAGCCTTAAAAAGCTAAAACTTTACTACCCCCTCTCTAACCGCTTCAACCACCTTATCACTCTTTCTGAACCCATAACTTTTAGCTGGTTTTGGTGTTGCGTTAACCAGTATTTAAAGTCTGTTCCTAGTTCTATCCAGCAGGTGAGTTGGTGGGTGTAAGGGCTGGTTGTTTCGGCTAGGGGTGTTAATTTCATGCCTATGCCTAAAGGGTAATCTAGCAAGTAATCGGCCAGTTCTGCGGTCACTTGTAATTCTAATTTTTGGCTGCTTGCGCCTGTACCCAGCATTTTCCTTAGGGTGGTTTCTGCCTCAAATTCTGATAAATTCAAATACAACCCAACCTGATTTGCACTGGCCATTCTATGCAGTGCTAACAAAACAGGTTCTGGCTCACTAGCGCTCTTTTGTACTGCCAATAAAAACAGCCGGTCTTTTAAAACCACCAGTTTAAGCGGCAGTAGGCGGCTTAATTTTTGCTCACCTGCTAAGGCTTGGTAGGTTATATCTAAATATTGTTCGTTTTTTAATGCGTCTAATAGGGTTTGGTGTACTTCTTCTAATACAGGAGGAAACTCTGGGTGAATAGAGTCTTTGGTAATGCTTAAAGCACGGCTAAATAATTGGGTTAATTCAGAAAAATGGGCTTCAAGATTAAAACTACCAAAAGCATTTAGCTTGCGGAGTTTTTCTTGTAGGTTGCTGGGCAGTAGTTGCAGGGTGCGTTGTTGGTGCAGGTGTAAATAAAGCGCCAGCTGTAAATCGGCTTTAAATAAATTAGGTATAAGTGATTGCGAACCTACACAGCTCCATATATAAGGCTTTTGCAAATCATTTAGGTCGATTAAATCACCATAGGTGGCTTTTAGTTTTTTAAGGTTGCGTTCAACTCGGCGTTTTAAGTTATTTTCTGGTGAATTAATCAGTTCTTCTAGTCTACGTTCTTCAGCAAGTTTTCGAATGGCTTGGGTTAACTCTCGCGCAGTAATGCCTTTAGGGTGGGCTTCTAATACTTCGAGCATTAGCAGCTCGAATTTAAACTTTTCCTTGTTAGCCTCGCTCATACCGCTGCCCCTTTTAATAACTTTTTACCCAAGGCTTTAATACTGCTGGCTTCGACTAAATCATCTAGCCAATCTTCTGGCAGCTGTTCAACGCCATACCAAGCGCCAGCTAAGGAGCCGGTAATGGCCGCTACGGTATCGCAGTCACCGCCCAAATTTACTGCGGTTATTAGTGCTTCTTTTGCTGTTGAACTGGTTGAAAAAGCCCATAAAGCCGCTTCTAAAGTTTCTAAAACATAACCGCCTGAACGAATTGCGGCTTCTGGCTTAGTTAAATAATCACCGGCAGCTAAAGCGCCAATATCTTCATCTTCCCAATAGGCATCTGCAAAAGCTAACAGGCAGGTTTCTATCTCAGCGGTTTCATCACGCAACAAAATATGGCGCAATAATAAAGCCAGTAGCTGGCTGGCTTCTATGCAAATTAAGCTACCGTGGGTGGTGCGTGTTGCATCCGCCACCTGCTGTAAAAACTTACCTTCATCGGCTAGGTTTAAATTCCAAATCACCAATGGCAATAAACGCATTAAGCCGCCATTACCTGCTGAATAGCTGGAAGTATTGCCACTAAACACTTCATCAGTATGGCGAAATTTTTCCAGCGCGGCTTGGGTTGAACTGCCTAAAGGTGGCGGCGGTGTCTCTAAAGGCCAGCAGCGTTTATCGGCTTTTTTATCTTGCCAAGCTAAATAGCGCAGCATTTGGTCTTCCGGTTCAAAGCCTTTTTCTAACAAGCTATAAGCCAAGCTCAACATTAAACCTGTGTCATCCGACCAACTACCCGGGGGAAGAAAACGCCCCGGCATAGCTAGGCGGTCAATAAAGGGCAGGGTTTCACGGCTGCAAGATTCATAACCCAAGCCCAAGGCATTACCTAACGCATGGCCAAGTAACGCCCCTTCCGCACGGTGAATAAGTAATGAGTTATTTGTATTAGGCATAGATTATTCCGGTAACCAAAGGTAATGTTAACTGCTTAGTCTAACTAAGTGCGACCTAGTTTGTCGCTACCTCAGTTTATAGTTGAAGCATCGACAGGGAGAAAACACATGAGCCAAACCGCTAGCCTAACTCAAACACAAGAAATCATTAAACACCAATTACAACTACTTTGGCAGCACCCAGAAATGGCTGCTCAGTTACCGCCCATTATGTTGTGGGGGCCGCCTGGGGTGGGCAAAAGCACGGTTATTCGTGAGCTTTGCAAAGAGCAGGGCGTTGATTTTATTGATGTGCGCCTTGCCCAGCGTGAACCTGTAGACCTGCGTGGTTTACCTGTGCCCGAAGGCGATGAAGTGCGCTGGCTGCTTTCTTCTGAATGGCCCAGAGACCCTAACAGCCGTGGCATTATTTTGTTTGATGAACTCACCGCAGCCGACCGAATGCTACAAGTGGCTGCCTATGAATTTATTTTAGACCGCCGCCTTGGCGACCTTTATAAAGTACCCGATGGCTGGCTAATTTGTGCGGCAGGTAACCGTTCTGAAGACAGAGCGGTAGCCATGACGCTTTCTAGCGCTTTGGCGAACCGTTTTTGCCACCTAGAGTTAGCACCTAACCTAGACGAATGGGTGCGCTGGGCTTCTAGCCAAGCACTTAATCCTAGCGTAACGGCTTTTTTACGTTTTCGCCCTCAGGCCTTTTTTAGTATGCAAGGCAACCTAGAACGTGGCTGGCCTAGCCCTCGCAGCTGGGAAAGGGTTGCTCGTTTAATGACCCACAAGCAGTTATTAAGCCAAGATTCTTTTGCGCTAATGGTGCATGGCCTAGTGGGTGAAGCCAGTGCCACAGAATTTCTAGCCTTTTGCCGTTGGGCAGACGAGTTGCCGGATATTCAAGCCTTGCTAAAAGGCGATATTAGCTTTCAATTGCCCGAACGTGCTGACCAACGCTTCGCCCTTTGTGCTGCTTTGGGTTATCACCTATGGCGTGCGGAAGATGAAAAACAACAAAGAATTTACCTAGAGCACTTTTTTAGAATTGGCCTAAAGCTACCCAGTGACTTTGCCACTATGGCCATGATGGATGCAATGGACGGTAAAGATGAAGCCGAACAACTCGCCCGTGCGGAGGCTATTTTTTCTCACGGCCAGTTTGACGCTTGGTCAAAACTGCATGGGCAGGTGTTAGCCCGTGCCCAGCAACATTGTTTTGATAAAGAAGATGGCCAAACAAGCGAGGCGCTACCGCAAATGGCAGGTAACTCACTATGATTGAAGCGGCCACCAAAAATAGCTTTAGGTTGCCTAACGAAGAAGAACAGGCGCTTAAAAAAGCCATGTTACAAGCTTGGGTAGATGACCGTGCTCGCCTATTATTGCAGCACCCTTTTACTGCCAGCCTAGCCTTGCACCTAGAGCTTATTCCAGTGGTCGATTCACGCCTACCCACCGCCGCCACGGATGGTGAGCGGGTATTTTTTAATCCGTTATTTTTACAACAGCTCAACCCAGATAACCGGCTGTTTGTGCTCGCCCATGAGGTTTGGCACTGTGTTGCTAAGCACTTTGATAGAGCGCTGGGCAGAGACCATCGCTTATGGAATTTAGCCACCGACCATGAGGTGAACAGCCTTTTGGTACAAGATGGTTTTAGTATGCCATCCAATGCAGTGCTGTTTAAAAAATACCTAGCCCAACACCCAGACACCACGCCCAGTGCAGAAAATATCTATGAGTGGCTATTAGCCAACCCTAAAGAAGCGAACCTGCAACAAAGCTTTGACCTGCACAACCCCATTGCTGGCGACCATTCAGCTGAAAAAAGTGGTGGCTCAGGCGAAGAGGGCGAAGAAAACGAGCAGTGGGTTTTAGACCCAGACTATGCACCCGGCTCAGGTGGTGAACAGGTTAAGCGTGAATGGCAAGAACGCCTTGTTGCCGCCAGCCAAGCTTCACAACAATACGGCAACCTGCCCGAAACACTTAAACGCTGGATAAACGAACGAGTTATACCGCAAGTGCCTTGGCAACAAACGCTGCGCCAATTTGTGCAGCGTACTTATGGCGGTAGCCGCAGCTGGAACAGGCCTTCACGCCGCCACCTGCACCGCAAAGTTATTTTGCCCGGCATGCAAGGCAGTCGTTTACAACTAGTGGTCGCGCTGGATATTAGCGGCAGTACAGCCGATGAACTACCCGCCTTTGTTAGCGAATTAAAAAGCCTGTTAACCAGCTTCGACAAGGTTGAACTCACGCTAATACAGTGCAGCACCGAAATTACTCACGAGCAACAACTTAGCTCTGAAGACCTGCATAAATTAGATGATTTTGAAGTGGTAGGCGGCGGTGGCACTAGCTTAATTCCACCTTTTGAACGTGCGGCCAGTATGCAGCCCGACTGCTTTATTTACCTGACGGATGGTTTTGGTCCAGCGCCAGCTCACCCACCTAGCTACCCAGTGCTTTGGGTACTAACCGAAGATGGCGAACAACCTGCAGAATGGGGCAATGTTGTTTACTTAAACAATTCAACCAGTGACTAGGAGTGCTTATGACTGAAGATAATTTAGATGATTTAGATGATTTTTTTCGAAGCATTGATCCACTTTTTGATACAGCCCCAACTCCTGAAGAACTTGAAAAGCAGGCACAAGAAGAATGCTTAAAAAATGAGCGTGTTCTTTTAGAAGGGCTAGCTACTTGGTTACTGCACAGCCACCCCATCGACCGCTGGCAGTTTTATGGCAATCGCAGCCAACACACACTGCACATGGAAGAAAACCTACTCAAGCGCTTAGATATTTGGTTAGAAAAATATGCAGCTAGTTGCCAAGAAAAAGACCAACTAGGTCGTAGGCGCTTGTTTCAACTAGCAAGGCATGACGACACGCTTTACCAGTGGCTAAGCCAGCAAAACCCACCGCCTAAAACATTGGCTCGCTATATTTATTTATGCATTCCTTTACCTTGGACAATGGATGCACTCACCCTAGCTTGGCGAGCAAACGCACCTTCAATACGTGTGTATTTAAAAATGTTCGGCAGCCAAGCAAGCGAAAAACTAGAAGGTATGACCTCTTACATAAGCCTTAACGACTTAAATATTTATGGCTTACAACAAAGAGCGCTAAGCCTAGCTTTTAGCAGCCCCAACCCAACCACCCAAGAGGAAGGCAATGCAAAAAACCACCTGGCCACTGCTTGAAGAACGCTACCAACTCGAAGGTTTAGCCCTTTGGTTAAATAAAAATGCCCACAAATGGATTCAGGCAAGCGGAACTATCAACGACCGTATGCAAGTGCAACTCAACGCCCGACTAAAAGATTGGCTAACGGCTTACAGCCATTTTTTGCAAAGCAGCGACCCACAAGAAGCTAAGCCAGTACTCTTGCGCCCCCACCAAGACCCCATTTACCAATGGCTAGCTAAATTTAAACACCACCCACTTTTTAGCCAATATGTTTACCTTTGCACGCCCCTGCCTTGGCAACTAGAAACACTAGAAAAAACTTTTTTAGAACTGAACGCCAACCCAGCTAAAGATGTAAAAGAAGACCAGCAAGAAGTAGTACAACAAATCAGAAGCTACCTAAAAATAATTGGCAGCCAAACCAGCGAACAAATGCAAACCAACTGCGACCCCTCAATCGACTTTAGTGAACTCGACCCGCAAAAACTAAGGCAACGTGCATTAACGCTAGCTTTTAGTCAGTTGACTACGAAAGAAAATGACTAAGATAAACTTAAGTTTAGGTTTTAAAGACTTGCTGAACCCTTTGCGCCTGCTCTTCACTAACACCCGCTTGTTCTGCATAACTAAACCATTGCTCAATTGCATGGCGTACTTCCTGAGCGATAGCACTAACCTTACTTTTAGGTAAACCAAATATTTTGCTCATTTTCTCGGCTTCAGTAAGAGTAGGAAGGTAGGGCTTGTAATCAAAACCTGCTGCATGGTATTCACCTAAAACCATACTCGGCACCAAATCATAAGCTGGTGCTAACTGATAACCCTGAGCAGTGTGAATAAAGCTAAAGTTACGCTCATGATCATCGGTATTATTGATTGCACCATTAAATAACATAAGCCTTAAAAGCTGCTCTAAATCTTCTTCTATATTGAAAGAATAACGCTGCAAAAGCCGGTACAAATCATCGTAACTAAAGCTGTAACCCGGGTCTTGCTGTGTATTAGGTTGCTTAAGCAAACCATTGGCAGTAATTAAATGATGGCGAGTAGTACGCAAAATATCAAAGCGGTTAAGGAGCAAAACATCACGTTGGTTAATATCAGTAACAACTTTACCTTTACCGATATTAATACCTGCACCCTGCGCCATTAGTAAGCAAGCTAGCTCTATTCGTGCATTATTGTAAGGGTCGCTGGTACGGTTAAATTTAGCTAAATAAGCTGAAGTTTGGTCATGCACCAAAGCTTTAGGCCTTGCACCTCCTACACCAGAACCCGAGTTAGCTAAGTACATTAGCCCTATAGCATTAACATCCAAGTTCACAAAATCTTGTTGATCAATTTTATGCGCTGTTAACTCTGCCTTCTGTAATTGTTCAAGTGAAATACCTACAGCATAATTAGGTGCTTGTCCCTGCTCAACAAAACACAAGGCACCAATACGGCTATGAACCTGTTGAGAAAAGCTAAGCATTTCGCTAATACAGTTAGCATTTAAGCGTTGTTTATAGTGTTGCATTGCTAAGCGCGTTAATACTTTTCTGCCCCAAGCATCAGGCAAATAATCATCAATAAAAGCAGGTGCAGCTTGTTTGCAAGTTAAGTTAAATTCTTTATTGCTTAAAGGTAACTGGGCTGGGTCTATAGCAAAAGCTTGAGGATGATTAAGGTATTTAGCTGTGTAGCGAAAGCCTACCCTGCTAACCGTGCCTTGCTCTTCTTGCAAAGCAACATCAGCTAAATGAATAACACCTAGTTCTGCAGTATTTAAATAAAGGTCAAAACGCTTAATCATCAAATAGGCTCACTGGCAATTCCAGAAGTTGCATAAAAGGCTCTTCTAACCCTAGCACCTGTGCAGCTTGGTAATATCTCCCCATAGAAACACTTAAATCCCCTTTCTCCATACGCTGTAAAGTAGCTCGACTTACACCTATGCGTAACGCAAAAGCGTTTAAATCATCTCTAGGGAAGTGTTTTTTACGAGCCGCCCTTAAGTTGTTTCCTAGCTGTACTAGCGCCAAAGCATTCACCCTAAAAAGTATCAAATATAAGTATATCTAGCCTTTATTCAAGCATTATACTCATATTTAAGTATTTATAAATAATAAAAATTATGAGCGACACTGATTGTCGCATCGGCGGGTTATTCTTAAGTTCACTTAGGAGAAACAGGATGACAGCCATAAATCAAACAGCAAAGCACTTCGACATTATTGGTGATGTACACGGTGAATTACAGCTACTTAACCAGCTATTAGCTGACCTAGATTACCGTCAAGAACAAGGCGTATGGCAACACCCAGAACGCCAAGCCATTTTTGTAGGCGACTTAATTGATAAAGGCCCAGAAGCAGGCCAGGTATTACTCCAAATTAAAGCCATGGTAGAAGCCGGTGCCGCCCAAGCAGTGGTAGGCAACCACGAGCTAAATTTATTGCGTACAGTGCAAGATTCACTACTGGACTGGCAAGATGAAGACTTTGCTTATGACCTGTTTGATTATTTACTTGACCATCATTTTTATGACTACAACACCCTTGCAGACGAATTAATTAGCCAGCAAGAAGCGCTAGCAGAAGCACTAATTTGGTTAAAGAAACAGCCCCTATGGATAGATGAACCAGATTTACGTGTAGTTCATGCTTGCTGGGATGATAAAGCCATTGAGTGCCTCAAAAAGGCCAAAATTACTAGCCTAAATGATGCTGCGCTCAATGCCTGCATCAGCAAAGGCAACCCCGTTTATTACGCTATTGATTTAATCGTGGCTGGTTGCCAACACACACCTTTAGATAAGCCCGACCGCAGTGGTTTTATTACACGCAGACAACGTGTGCGCTGGTGGCAGAACCCAGTTGCCGACTATGAGTTTTCAGAAGTTCCCCTACAAAGGGATTTGGCACCGCCCACTTCTGATGCGCCAGTTTTCTTTGGTCATTACGGCTTGCAGCCCAAAAGTGAATTAGAACCCATCAGCGAGTTTCAAGTTTGCACCGACTTTGGCGTTGCCTATGGCGGCACTTTAGTTGCTTATCGCCACACTGTTGGCCAAGCAATTCACCCCCAGCACTTTGTTGCTGTTAAACGCTAAACCCACTTAATTAGGAGAAGCAAGATGAAAAACTTAACTTCTGCTTACCGCGGTGCTCTGCTGGGTTTAGCTTGCGGTGATGCGCTAGGTGCACCAGTAGAATTTAGAAGACGCGACAGCTTTGAACCCCTAACCGGCATGAGCTCTGGCGGCTGCTGGAACCTAGAAGCAGGCCAATGGACAGACGACACCAGCCTAGCCCTATGCCTTGCTAGAAGCTTGGTAGAAAAACAAGGCTTTTGCGCCAAAGACCAAATGCAACGCTACTGGCGTTGGTACAGTGAAGGCTACATGAGCTGCACTGGCGACTGCTTCGATATAGGCAACGCCACTCACCGCGCTTTAGCAAGATTCAACCTAAGCGACGACCCTTGGGCAGGCGACACCAACCCCAGCATGAGCGGCAATGGTGCTCTAATGCGCTTAGCGCCAGCGGTTTTGGCAGCCCACGGCCAACAAACCCTGATATGGCGCTGGGTAATCGACAGCACCCGCACCACCCACGCCAGCCCCGACTGTATAGATGCAGCTTTAGTTTTTGCCAACATTCTAGACAGAGTAATCAGCGGCGAAAGCTTACGCAGCGTGTTAATGAACCCAGAACACCCAGGCTTACCCAAAAGCACTGCTATTCAAAGAATACTCAACGGTGAATACTTACACCTAAAAAGAGAACACCTAGGCGATGGTTTTTACGTTATTGAAGCGCTAGAAAATGCCCTTTGGGCTTGTTGGCAAGGCGAAGATTTAGAATCCACCCTACTGCTAGCCGCCAATTTAGGTGGTGATGCCGATACCGTCGCAGCCATAGCCGGGCAATTAGCCGGTGCTGCTTACGGTGAAGAACAGTTACCCAAAGCTTGGTTAAAAAAACTTGCCTGGCGCAAAGACATAACCGACCTAGCCGATGCACTTTTAGCACTTAGCCAACAACTAGAAGCAGCTTAATAATTTAAGGAGAAACACCCATGAAATTCAACCGTCAAGCAATGCGCAGCGCCCTAGAAGAAAAAGCTGTTGAAAGTCTTCCGTTAGCACTCACCGAGCTAAGGGATTTAATGCTAACCAAAGCTTCACTTAATTGGGTATGGAGCACACGCCAACACCTAGTTATGCGCCACAAAAAAATGCGCAGCTTTAAAATGCCCAAAAAATGGTCATGGAATACAGACAGACTAAGCGCCCCTGAAAGTTTTACGGTTTGGTTTACAGATTGGCAAATTATTCATACCTGCGCTACCCAGCTAAAACGCCGTGAAATGCTGGCATTATTAGAAAAAACCAAACACAAAATATTAGAAGGCTTAAGCACAGGTAACAAGTTAATAGCTATTGATATAGCAGGCATTAGCCTTGAAGATTTTCGTGCGCTCTTTGATGATCCCGCCGCCACACCCGAACTAGATGACTGGATTCAATACTGGCACACAAAAAACCTGCTTAAAGACACTTGGGTAATCGAAGTTATCACCCATGCTTTAAGCTTAATAACCCAAAACCTAAGCCTGTTTGATGAAAGGTTTCCAGCCACCCAAGGCAAGCTGCTAGTGCCTGATAAAGATGAAGAAGATGAGCCAGAGTTTTCACTGGAGGTAATGGAGATTTTAAAAACCACCTACAAGGCAGGAGAAAGCCAAGCCATAGACAAGCTGGTAGAAGTGTTTAATAAATACCAGCAAAGCGTTTAGATTAATAAAAGGAGGTTATTAATGGAAATTGTTATTGGCTTAGCTATTTTGGCATTTTTAATTGGCTTGGTGGTTGCTGTTGCTAATAATAAATTAGTTTTTTATAACTCCATAAGTGACTTAGTTTTATCCTTTGCACCTTGGGGCGTTCTGCTGCTTGGCGGAATTGTTGTAGGAATAATGGCGCCAGAGCAAGCCGAAGTTAGTACCCAAGAATGGCAAGCTTGGAAAGCAAGTGAAGAGTACTATTTAAACCTATTCATCTATGCTGGCTTAGCCGTAGCCGCTGGCGTAACAGTACGCAGTGTTTTTATTAATGAAGGCATTTTTTCAGGGTTACTGGTTGCACCCTTTAAAGTTATTTATGCGCTTGTTTTACCACTAGTAGCCCTAGCTGCTATTCAAAATATCTTTGGTAAAGATAAATCCTTAACAACCAGAGCACTTTGGGTTACCCTGTTTGGGTTCGTTTGGTGGTTAACCAGTATCTTAATTAATGGCGAAGAAGAATAAAAATCAAGGCAAGCTGGTTACCAGGCTAAAAGAACTGCTGCAATAATTGTGTTCTTTTAAATATAATACTTACCTCCTAAAGTTAAAATTAGCTTTAAACTCTAATTAAACTATGCATAACCTACTTGTATATAAAATTAAGAATAATCATCAATTAAGAAATCAAAAATCTCATTATCTGAGCTCAGTTGATCTATAGAAAAAATCTTTACTGGGTCTTTAGAATCAAAAGAAACATTCTCACCTTTATTAAAAACCTCTTTAGTAGGAAAAACTAAAATTGAGCCAGGCGACCAGTTAAAGCCATTTACATCTAAACGATATAAATAATTATAAAGAAATTGATCCCGTATAACTTTTGAACTAAGTTCATTATAATTTTTTGCATCAACAAAACAGAACTTAGGCTTTATTTTTCCATCAGAATCAATACTAGCTCTACAGATAACAACATCTGGCTCTAACCCTGAAGCTTTTGAAATGTATTTGTTTACTACCTCTAAGCTTGAATCTTTATATAGACAAGAGAACTCTTTACTTGTAAAGCTGGCAAGCATAATATCTGGTCTTTTTTTACCAATACGCACCGTAAAATTGTTAAATTCGATTTTAAAAAGCCTCTCTAAGTTACAGAAACTCAATAAAAATGGGATGCTCTTTCTTTGTAATGAATTACATATAGATAGAACTGTTCGCATAAAAACAGCACCCTCAAACATATAATCTTCATTAACTTTAAATACCTCATCAGAAAATAAATATCTATCCATATAAAAGTTTTTTATTATTTCACCATAAACAAACGGATTTATTTTATCTATAAAAAACTTAATGTCCTGTGATTTAATACCTACTCTTAAAAGGTAAGGAGGGCTAATTTTATTCACACTTACACCATAGCCATTAGTTAAAAAAATCAGCCTTTTATAAGCAGCCTCCATTTTATTTTTTCTTTTAATAAATAAATTAAGATTATTTAAATCTAATTCAGAATAGTTCCTAAGGTATTCATTTAAATCATCCAAAGCTTCACTAACAAAATAAAGTAGCACCTTGGATAACTCGCCATAGTTGCTATTATCTATAACGATAAATTTGTTAACTCCAGTAATTTTTAACAAATAAGTTTTTGCCCAGTCCACATTCCCATCTGATGATTCCACTTGTGAATCAATAATTTTAGGCTTTAATGAATACACATAACATAAAAGCATGTCTTCATATGCTAATCGTTCATCTGTTATGTAAATAGAGCTTAAAAATATTCTCATTAATTCATCTTTTGTCTCTTCATTCTTGTCCCCTAGCCATGAGAGAACCATTTTAATAAATACATTGGATGATAGCTTCCCTTCAAAACTTGGAAAGCTAGCCCAGTCACTACAAATACTATCAATAAAGAAATTTAATTTCGACATGACATCATCCTAATTATCAAAAATAATTTTCTTTATACTTTCTGGTAAATATGAGTCTTTATACTTATACTGCAGATCATTTTTTAGAAGTTTAACATCATTGTCATTACACCCTTCCCCACTCATAACATACCTAATCATAGAACTTAAAACCTCGATTAAAATATTCTCACTCAGAATATCAATAGCATCAATCATTGGTATAATAAAATGAGTTAAAGCTAACTGCCTAGCTTTAGCTTCAGAAGCATCACTTGACTTCATGTAATTTTTAACAAATAAATCCATCTCATTTAACGTATTAACACCACAAACTTCATTATTAACAAGCTCAGCTAAATCACCTACAGATTCTTTGTGACGTATACTTATAACAAAAAACCTTCTTAACATAGCAAAAGAAAGGTCATGTAAAATAGTCCTATCTTTATCATTCATAGTTCCAAAAATTCTAAAATTTTTAAAAAAAGAATAGTTAATACTATCAGTTGGATCCTCACCATAATTTATTTTTATATTTTCAAACTCCCCACTATCTATCATTTTTTTAAATGGTAAGGTAACACTATGCCCAGCCATTAGTGTATATAACTCACCAAAGCAAGATTCAATATTAGCTCTATTTATTTCATCAATTATTAATGGTTTTTTTTCACTAAGCGCTTTAAGCAAAAAACCTTCATCTACTTCAAGGCCATGACCATCATTTCTTGGAATATAACGCGCAACAAGGTCACCATAAGACCAAGCTGGTGATGCGGTACACATAATAGGCAAATGATCCGCATCATTTGATACCCTCATTTTAGTATTAAGCCAATAACTAGCGATCATAGTTGCTAGAGTAGACTTACCTGAACCTGCAGGTCCAGAAAATATAATGTGTTTACCCATTAATAACCCTGTAAGAGCAGAAACCACATTATCTTTATCAAAACTATCTAAATTAAATTTTTTATTATTTTTTTGTACTTCACAATAATTTTTAAATAAATCATACTCCGAAAGCGTATCAATTGTTAAGTCTTGATTTTCATCTTCGTTATTATTTAAAACTACAACATCGTTAGAAATAGATAAATCATATAAATACATGCAGGTTTCTACTGTCAAACACAACAAAGCCATTTTTTTAACTATTTCATATAACGAGCCAACCAAGTGAAAATATGCCCTTACATGTGATTCTTTTTGTTCAAAATTATATCCTAAATAACCTAAAAGTTTTATTTTATAGCTTTCATTAGCCACACTGCTAGCACCACTTATACCAACAATATTAAAACCTTCAATAAAGTCAAATATATCATCCCAAACTTTTCCTTTGGTTTTTAATATAAATGAAACTCTAAATATATCTTCTCCAGATCCCTCAGCATCACTTACCACATCACTTACCACATCACTTACTACATCACTTACTACATTACCTTGATAATATCCTTGCCTATAGATATAGTTGTTTTCTGGCTGTTTCCCTCTAAGATACCGCTGATTTTCAACAACTTGATCTTCTACATCTAGGTATACCATAGACCTAAACTTAAAAATATTATTAAAATTATTTATTTCGATTGTAAACCCATTTAGAATTGGTTTAATCACTAAACTTTCTTCATTTATGTCATTTCTTCGAAATAAAATATATTCATCGTCATTAAATAAATCAGTATAGTCATCACCCTTATTAAAAACATTTTCCTTATTATCAACAAAAACAACATTATTACTTCTCATATCTTTTGTTAAGCCACTTAATAAAACTTTCATATCATCTCCCTATTATAAAAATATTATTTAATCTTTCTTAATTTGTACTCTGCCAACCTTAAGTCAACTAGCTCTTGCATCATTTGCTGCAGGGTTTCTAACTCTTCTTCTGGTAGTGAAAAGCGAGGTGTAAAGTAATCATCTTTTATTTCAAACCAATAGGTTGCTTGGGAGTTACTATCACCACCAGTACTATATTTTATTGGGTTGGCTTTCCAGTAATTTAACCAACTCTTTGAATTAGCTTCTGATTTAATTTGTGCTGCTGGTAAGTCTAGCTTTAACAAATCTGGGTGCCGTTCTAATACTTGGCGTGATTTTTCAGCAAGCTTAGCTAAGGTTGGTGGCTTACGTAATCCATCTAAATCTAATAATGCTTGTAGCAAAATAATTTTATAGCTTTTATTTAGTGTGGTTGCTTCTATTCCAGTTAAGAGAAAACTGCCTAGTTCTTTCAACACTACTAACTCAGAAACGGTTAAATCTTCTTCATCTTTTAGCAACTCAAACCAGCTGGTGTGCTGCTTACGTAGTTTACTGAAATTAAAACCTGCTTGAAAAGCTTGTACTGCAGTTGGTCTATACCCCAGTTCTTCTTTTAGTTGACGATAATCATCAACAACCTTTAGGCGACCACCAAAATGTAGCTTTTCTAATAACGGGATTAGCTCTGGTTCTAGGTTTATAAAGCAGCCTTCAGGGAGAGCAGCTTCTTTTTCGTTGTTTATGTTTTTATCAGCTGGCGGGGTTTGTGTTATTGACCTAAGTAATTCTGGTTTGAATAAACAAGCTTTGTGGTTGCCGACTAAATCAATAACCATCAAGTGCGTTTTACCTGAACAAAGCCGTAAGCCGCGTCCAAACTGCTGTAAGAAAACTATGCGTGATTCAGTCGGTCGTAACATCAGCAAAGTATCTATTGCTGGCAAATCAGTCCCTTCGTTAAACAAATCAACCGAGAAAATAACTTTTAAACTGCCTTCAGCTAGCTCAGTTAATGCTTGGTTACGTGGTATAGCCGAGCCAGAGTAAACTGCTGCCGACTTAACACCGGCTTGATTAAAAACACCGGCCATAAAATCGGCGTGCTTTTGTGAAACACAAAAAGCTAAGGTTTTGGTTTGTGAGAACTCTTGCCATTTTTCGAGTGCATGATTTGCTCTTTTATGGCTAGCAAAAGCTACATCTAAAGCATGGGGGTCAAAGCGTCCGTTTCGCCAAGGTATTTCATCGTAATCTATAAATTCGTCGTAAATACCTTGGTAAATAAAAGGGACAAGGTGCTTATCAACTATCGCATCACGCAGACCACGCTCAAACACTAAATTATCATCACACAAAGCCAAAATATCGGCTTGGTCTGTTCTGTCTGGTGTAGCAGTTAAACCCAGTAAAAATTGGGGCTGAAAATAATCTAATAGTCGGCGGTAACTTGGTGCCGTGGCGTGATGAAACTCATCAACAATAATGTAATCAAAATAATCTTCACCAAACTGCTGTAGGTGTTCCGGTCGTCCTAAAGTTTGGATTGAAGCAAATAACCAATCTGCTTGTTCTTGCTGTTGCCCGTTATATAAACCCGTGTGTGCTTTGTTGGGGTTCATTTGAATAAAAGTTGCTTGTGCTTGGCGTATGATTTCATCACGGTGAGCAACAAAAAGAAGCTTTTTGACTTTGAGTTGCCTTGCATCAAAAGCTGCCAGCCAAGTTTTACCTAAGCCAGTAGCCATAACAACTAGACCTCGCTTAAATCCTTTTTCACGGGTTGCATGTAAGGCAGCCAAAGCTTCTACTTGAACTTCATTAGGTGAAGGCGGTTCAAGCTCACTTACTTCATCGTTAGCTTTATCCCCAGTAATAGCACGTAAATCGCTAAGCGAACTTTGCTGGTAACGCTCTAAGTAAGCATCTATCCAAGTGTGGGTTAAAGGTGTTAAACGATTGTCTTCTACTAGTTTATTTATTTGTGCTTTTAGTGCTAAAAGAGCTTTAGCTTCTGGGCTGGTAACTTCTCCATCAATACATAGTTCCCAATTCCACTCTAAGGATTGGGTAAGTGCTGCAAGTGAAATATTGCTTGAACCTACTAAACCCAAGCCAACTAAGTGCTGGTCAGTCTGCTGCTGGATAAATAAGTAGGACTTAAGATGAAACCCAACATTATCTGCACTTTCATAAATACTTACCTTTGCACCCCGCTCCACTAACAGCATCATTTTTCTTAGTGCTATCGGCTCAGTCACATCCAAGTAGTCAGAAGTTATAATTTGCACTGCAACGCCACGGGCTAAAGCTTCAAATAGTGCTTCATGCAATAGACACCAGCCACTATGCCGAATAAATGCAACTGCAATGCTTATATGGCTTACTTCCGTGGTGCTATTGATAGCATCTAACAGCCTAGGTAATAGTTGCTGGTCAAAGCTAGGATCTTTTTGGCTCCCACCAGTTACAAGAAAAAGCCCACTCATTGGTTTTCCTTTATCAATACAGCATTTAGCCAAGTTTCCTGCTCACGCCCTGGGCGTAAATCACCTGAAATCCAATGCTCAGCTAGTTTTAGTGGCAAGTTTTTTATAAGTTGTTCGAGTTGAGTTTCATCAAGGTTGGTAAAGTGCCGACCATCACGGCTTACTTCGTTTTGGCCGTATTTAAACGAACAGTAAAAAGCACCGCCTTCTACTAAGAATTTGGCTAAATGATTAAGTGTTGCTGCAAGCTCTGACAAGGGAAGATGAAGTAAAGAGGCACAAGCCCAAATACCATTCACAGGTGTGGGTGTAGAAAAGTCTATAAAGGTGGAATGCTTAACAGCTAAGCCTGAGTGTTGTTTGGCTAGGTTTACTAGCTCTTTACTGGCATCAAAGGCGGTTACTTTAAAACCTAAATCCATAAACTTTTTTGCATCACGTCCTGAACCACAACCCGCATCAAGGATATGACCACCTTCAGGTAAATAAGGTAAAAAGCGTTGGTAAACAGGCTGCATATCGACATCAACAGTAGCACTGTAATAAGCGGCAGCTTGTTGGTTGTAATAATTGACCGTCATAATTCCCTTTATTTTTTAGGTGGTGTTTTGTTAATTTAGCATAAAACTTAAGTTACTTAGTTTTTATCAAGCCAGCTCTTGCAAAACCTTCCGCATAGTTTCCACGAATTTACACCTTTTGATATAAGCCAAAGGGCTTAACCGCTGGTATAAAGCGCTAATAAGTAGTCGCCATTTTGGCTTGGGTATGACTTGCCCGCTTTTGTGTAGCCAAAGGCTTCAAACAGCTTGTGCATAACTTGGTTGTTTTCACGGGTTGTAGCGTAGCTTTTTTGACCTATTAAGCTTTCAGTAATTACTCGCATTAATTCCCGCCCGTTGCCTTTGCCTCTTTCTTCTTCAGGCACATACAACCAACCCAGTTCAAACTTGTATTGCTGGCTAGCGGCAACGCCTGCCTTATTGAATACACCTACTTTGTAACCAGGGTTAGGGTTTTTAATTGCGCCTATAGCAACGCACTTACCAGCTTGGTTAATAAGTACTAGTTTTTCAGCTTGTAGAATACGGCCTCTTAAACCTACGGCGGTAACTTCACCACCTTCATTAATTAAGCGCTCAAAATCTGCAAGCTCTTCTTGATTGCAGTCTGCTGGTTTTTTTATTGTTGTTTCTAGGTTCATTTTATTTTCCTTGCTCTCACTCTTCTTTGCTTTTTCTACCTTCTTGGTTAGCCATAATGTACCCCTTCAAGTTAAGCTTGCCTGTGTGCCTTGGTCTTATTACAGATTAAAGCATGTGCACGACAACTAGAGTCGCTAGAGGCTTTTTAATTTACCAAACTATGGATGGTGAGTTCGCTACGTATATTTTATTCTCAGCAAGCAGTCGAGTACGGTTGTTCTCGTTCTGTTTTAGAACCGCAAACTAGCCTACCTTACATCGAACAAATAGAGCAGGAGCTAATGATGGGGACTTATCAGCCGCCTTTAACCATTACCCCAAAAATCTTAAATTTGGTTGCCAAAATTAGTGAACAGCTAGGGCGGTATGACGAGCGCGAAAACAAAGCGCAGGCGCTTCGACTAAGACGCGCTAATCAAATTCGTACCATACAAGGCTCGTTAGCCATTGAAGGCAACAGTTTAAGCGTGGAGCAAATCACCGCTGTGCTTGAGGGTAAGCCTGTAATCGCGCCACCACGAGAGGTACAAGAAGTTAAAAATGCGTTAGCGGTATACGAACGCTTTGAACAATTTAATGCTCTCAAGGAAGACGATTTATTACACGCTCATCAACTCTTGATGCTTGGCCTTATGGATGAAGCGGGTAGGTATCGTGGCGGTGGTGTGGGGGTGATGAGTGGTCAAGAGGTTATTCACATGGCTCCACCTGCCAATCAAGTGCCACGTTTAATGAAAGCGCTATTTGTTTGGTTAAAGCAGACCGACCACCATCCACTGATTGCCAGTGCCGTGTTTCATTATGAGTTTGAATTTATTCATCCTTTTGCCGATGGTAATGGCCGGATGGGAAGGCTTTGGCAAAGTGTTATTCTGGCTAAATGGAACCCTATTTTTGCTAATTTGCCCGTGGAATCATTGGTTTATCAACACCAGCAAGCTTATTACCAAGCCATAGCACTAAGTACAGCGCAAACGGATTGCGCCGCATTTGTCGAGTTTATGCTGGAAACCATTGCCAATACCTTTACCCAACTTATAAATGAAAACAGGTTGGGTAAAAGGTTGGGTAAAGAGCTTAGCGATAATCAGCAGGCTATTCTTCATTGGGTCACGCTTGATAATAAAATCACCATAAAAGAGTTGGCTGTACAGTTGCGAATTAGCACTACTGCCGTAGAAAACAACATTAAAAAACTAAGAGAGTTAGCTTTGTTAGAGCGTAAAGGTGGCCGTAAAGACGGCTTTTGGCAGATTAGAAGTTGAGTTAAGCAGTGATGCTAAAAACCTTAGTTTACAACAGGCTTTAATAAAGCGAGTTAAAGCTTTGAACTTGTCTTTTATTGAAGGTGTTGGGGAAGATATTGAGGGTTTGTGGCCGGGTGAAGCGAGTCTTTATATTCCTGCTATTAGCTTGGTATTGGCTAAACAGCTAGGCACTGAGTTTGAACAGAATGCCATTGTTTATGGCGGCGCTGATGCTATACCTAGCTTGGTTGTTTTAAGGTAAGGCTAACAGCAGAATATTAGTCACCATATTAATTTAACCTACGAAGAAGGTGAGTTAGCACCAGAGGCAACTGGTCAAAAAATATTTGACAGTTCAAACTGAAGGTAGGCGCGAGGTAAGGCGTCTGTTGGATTATTACAACCTAGATATGATTATTTTGACTTGAACTATTTACTCGTATAAAGCGCTAATAAGTAGTCGCCATTTTGGCTTGGGTATGACTTACCCGTTTTGGTGTAGCCTAAGGCTTAAAACAGCTTGTGCATAACTTGATTGTTTTCATAGGTTGTAGCATAGATTTTTTGACCTGTACATTAATGGCTTATTCGTGACAAAATTAAAGTGGATTTAAATAAGAGGTTTTATCTATGAACCTGCAAAAAATTGAAAATGAAGCTCTGCACCTTACTAGAGAAGAGCGATCACAATTGATTCAACGGTTAGTGCTGAGTTTGGATTCCCCACCCGCAGAAGAGCTAAAAACAAACTGGTTGCATGAGGCGAGACAACGTGCAGAAGAACTAGATAATGGTTCAGTTCAAGCGATACCCGCTGCAGATGTTATGAAAAAGGCCAGAGCACTAAGTACAGCGCAAACGGATTGCGCCACGCTTGATAATAAAATCACCATAAAAGAGTCGGCTGCACAGTTGCGAATTAGCACTACTGCCGTAGAAAAAAACATTAAAAAGCTAAGAGGTTTAGCTTTGTTAGAGCATAAAGTATCGACACGTCACCTTGTTATGTCGATGCTATCGACATAAACTGCCAAGCAACTTAATACGTGTCTAAATTAGCTAGGAATTTAAACATGACTTGGCGTGCAGATCAGCCTTACAACCAGTTACCGCGGGGCAGCTACTAGGCTAGCTTACCCGGTACTGCTCTTCTAACCGGCTGTAGCCCATGCCTGCGTTTTTCTTCACTTGTATTTGCACTGGAATGCGTTCTTTTAAGGCTTCCACATGGCTAATAATGCCGATGGTTTTGCCTTTGGCGTTTAGGTTGTCTAGGGCGTTGAGTGCCATTTCTAGGGTTTCGCTATCTAGAGTGCCAAAGCCTTCATCTAAAAAGAGTGATTCAATACGCGTGTTTTGGCTAACCAATTCAGATAACGCTAAGGCAAGCGCTAAGCTTACTAAGAAACTTTCACCACCCGACAAGGTTTTAATGCCACGTTTTACATCGGCCTGCCAAGTATCAATCACTTCTATTTCTAACTCGGCTGTTGCGTGGCGGCTAAGTTGGTAGCGATCATGCAGGGTATTTAACTGCTGGTTAGCTAAAACAATTAAATGATCCAGCGTTAAACCCTGCACAAACCTGCGGTATTTGCTGCCATCGCCAGAACCGATTAACCCAGCGAGTAGTTTCCAGCGCTCATAGATTGTTTGCTGTTGCTGAATTTGTTCGAGTAGGTCTTTTTGAGCGGCTCGATTTTTAGTATCGGTGGCTAAGCGACCTTCTAGCTGTCCTAACTGACGGTTATGCTCCGTTACTTTTGCGTCTTGCTCCTCTACTAATACTTCTAGTTCTGCAAGGGCTAGCTCTGTTTTGGGTTGTTGGTTAAGTGTGGCTATTCTTTGCTTGGTTGCATTTAATAAGGTGGTTGCTTCTTGCAGGGCGGCATCCAAGGCTTGTTTTTGTGTTTGCAGTTGCTCGGCTTCTGCTGCGGGTAATAAGGCTTCTAGGTAAGCAGCTTGGTCAGCAAAAGGGCTGATTTGTAATGCTTGCTGCCAGTCTTCTGTCTGTGCTTTGTGGGCTGCTTGGGCTTCTTCTAAGCGTGTTGTTAGGCTTTGAGTTTGTCCTTCTAGTTTTGCCAATAGGCTTTTTTGTGCTTCTAGGTGTTTTTGGCTTTCCAATAAAGCTTGCTTAATATCAGCCACTGGTTGGCAAGTGGTTTTTTCTGCTAGACCAAGGCTTTGCCAATAAGCTTGCGCATTTGCTAGGTTTTCTTGGGCGCTGCTTTGCTGGGCTTCTAACTGGTTAAGATGCAGCTTTAATTCGGCTAGTTTTGCTGTATTGACTTGGTAGGCTTTAGCTTCTTTCTGCCTTGCTTCTAACCAAGTTTGTGGATTATCGGGAAGTTTATAGCCTAGCTCGGCTAGCTGTTGGCTTAATGCTTCTTGCTGGGCTGCTTGTTCATCTTTTTGCTTGTTAATTGTTTCTTGTAAACTCACTTGCTGCTGTTCTTGGCTAGCTAGCTGATGCTTTTTTTCTATTAGCTTTTGCTGGCTAGCAGCCAGTGTTTGCTGGGCGTTAGCTAATTGCTGTTCGCTTGTTTTTAAGCTTTCTTGGGCTTGTGTAACAGTAGTTAAGCGGGTTTGATTAGCTATTAAGTTTTGCTGGTAGCTGGTGTAGGCGGCGGTAAAGTCGGCAGCACTTAGATTACTGGTCAAGTTTAAAGCAGCCAAATGAGTGGCTTGATTAGTGTAAAAAGTTTCTAGCTCTTGCTCCAGATTAGTTTGCTGAGTTTTTATAGAGCCTTGCTGCCCAGTCAGTTGCGCTAACTTTTCGCTGCAGGCTTGCCCTTCTGCTGTAACCTTTTCTAATTCAGCTTTTTTAGCCGCTAGTTCTTGTGCTGTTACCGAAACATTTAAGGCTTGGTAAGCAGCAATAGCTGGGTGTTCTTTAGAACCACACAGAGGGCAAGCCTCTTCGGCTTGTAATTGTTGGCGATGCACTTCTAAGCTGGCAATGCGTTCTTCTTGTTTTAAGAGGCGCTCTTTATCGTCAACCTGTTCTTTTACTTGGCTGTAAACAAGGCGTAATTCATCACGCTGCTTTTCTTGTTGCTGAATTGCTTCTGCAAGCCCAGCCTGTTCTTTTGCTAGGTTTTCTAGGGCAGACTTTTTACTAGGCAAGGCTAGGTAAAAGCTTTCTAGCCACTGGTAGTGTTTGTTTTGTTCATGCTGTTGGTTTAACGCTTCTTGCCAACTAGCAACACTTTGCCCTTCGAGTAGTTGTTCAAGCTTTTGCTCTTCTTGTTGTTTAGTTTCTTCTAAAGGCCTTAGCGCAGCCTGTTCTTTTTCTAACAAGCTAGCCAGTTGTTTTACCTCTGCTTGAATGGCTTCAAATTGGCTTAAAAAGTTTTGTTGCTGCTGTTTATTTTGTTCTAGGTTTTGCTGGTATTTATTGAGTAATTCAAACTGGTATTGCCAGTTGGTTAAGTATTCCGTTAGCCGTCCGTGCTGGGCATTACTTTCTACTTCGGCTAATAGCTGCTTCTCTTCTTGGCGGGTGGTTGTTAGTTGGTCATTAAGAGCATTTAAGTCTTGCTGGGCATATTGGTAGCTTTGCCAAGCATAATCGGCCAGCTGGTTTTGGCACTGGCCTTTTTCTGCAAGAGCAAGATTTAGGTTTTGCTGGCTTTGCGCTACGGCTTGTTCGCTAGCTTGTAGGTTATTGTAAACCGGCTGTAATTGAGCCGCTGGTTGATGCTGGGCAAGGCGTTGCATGGCTGGTTTGGCGGCTAGCTTTTCTGTTTCTACTTTGGCTTGTTGCTCTTCTGCCTGCTGCTGGTTGGCAAGCGCTTCATCTAAACTCTTGCGCCATTGGTGTTCTTCGTACAGTTTTTTCTGTTGTTGTTTTAGTGCTTTAGCTTGGGCTTCTAACTGAGTTCGTTCTTCTTTAGCTGCGGTTAACTCTTCAGCTGTTAAGAGTTGAAAGCCTTCTGCTCTACTGGTTAAGTTAGTTAATTTTTGGCCTAAGTCTCTCTGCTTTTCATGCACATAGATAGAGATTTGCCCGTAAATTTCTGTGCCAGTAAGCTGTTCTAATAATCCGGCTCTATCATTATTATTGGCTTCTAAAAAAGCTGCAAAACCACCTTGAGCTAAGAGCATGGATTGAGTAAAGCGCTGGAAGTTTAAGCCAGTAATATCTTCAACCTTTTTTACTTTTTCACTAAGTTTTTCTGTGATTATTTCGCCTGTTGCATAGGCAAGCTCACAGGTGGCATTTTGTAATGCGCCATCAGCTTTATTGCGGGCACGGCGTTGGCTCCAAAAAGCTCGATATACTTTGTCTTTAACAGCAAACTCTACTTCGACTAAACAATCAGCTGTGTGGCGGGTCATTAATTCATTGGTGCTTGCTGAAATATTTTTAAGGCGGGGTGTGCAATGGTAAAGCGCTAAACAAATAGCATCGAGTAGGGTGGTTTTTCCTGCACCTGTGGGGCCGGTAATCGCAAACAGGCTGCTGACGTTAAAAGGTTCTTGGGTGAAGTCTATTTTCCATTCGCCTTTTAAAGCATTAATATTTTTAAGGCGCACGCTTAAAATCTTCATTAGTCTACCTCCTGCAAAGCTTCTAGCACTTGAGCATGTAAGCCTTCAAGTGTTACTACCTGTTCATCCGTTAGGGTTTCTTGGGCTAGGCGCTTAGTAAATACATCGTCGGGAGTGAGTTCAGCCAAAACCTCACCTGCTTCGTAACTTAAATTGGCCTGTTGTTGCTTACGCTGGCGTCTTACTCTTAATACTTCCACGGGTAAATCGGCACACAGCTGGTTAACTCTTTCGCTTAAGTCTGAATAAAAGTCATCTTCTTCTACCGTCACCTCTAGCCAGGCTTTGGGTTCGGGCGCCAGCTCTTTGGCTAGTTCACTTAGTTGTTGTTTTAGGCTGGCTAGGTTGCCTTTTAAAGCGATTAAACGCTGAAAACCGGGAATCTGAATAGGCGTTACTGCGGTTAGGCTGGTGGCATCAAAATCGACACAAAGAATTTCTTTTTGACGGTTAGCTTCATCAAAACTTAAAGCAATGGGTGAGCCGCTATAGCGTAGGTGTTCTTCACCCCCAACTTTTTGGGGGCGGTGAATATGGCCAAGGGCTAGGTAATCAAAAGCTGGAAAAGCATTGGTAGGAAAGGCACTTAAGTTGCCCACATAAATGTTACGTACTGATTCCGTTAAACTAGCACCCACGGTGGTTAAATGACCGGTGCCGATAATGGGTAGTTGAGCGCCTTGTTCTTCACAAAATGCCGTGGCTTTAGCAAATAGTTGGGCGTAATGCTCGGCAATCGCTGCTTGCAAACTGCCTTGTTTTTCGTCGGCACTTTGCCCAGCTTGACTGTAATGAATGTCTCTGGCACGAATAAAAGGTACGGCACAAAGCACAGCACCTAGTTCGCCATTGCGTTTTTTAAGTGGAATAATTTGCTCTTCTAGGTTATCGCTAACACTAGCAATGACATGGGTATTCAGTTCGGCTAAAAGGTCTTTGCTTTCATTGAGCATGGTGACGGAATCATGGTTTCCCGCCAGAAGAATAAGCTGGCATCCGGTGGCTTTCATTTGCAAAATAAACTGGTTGTATTGTCTTCGTGCATAGCTGGGTGGGGTGCCTGTATCAAAAATATCACCAGCCACAATTAAGGCATCAGCTTGCTGCTCAATCACAGTTTGCACTAGCCACGCACACCAAGCGCTGTGCTCACTTTCTCGTGTTTTACCCATAAAATGCTGGCCTAGATGCCAATCTGAAGTGTGGAGAATACGCATTCAATGTTTCCTTTTTTGAAATTATTTTGTGGGCAATACTTAAGCTTGTGGTTAGAGCACTTCTACTCGGATACAGCTATCCAATCACCACCCTCAATCTGCTCATAGCTGGCTAGCTCATCTTTAGATTGATGGTAAATCCAAGCCTTAATCTTTTGCTCTTTAGCTAAGGATATTTCCACTTGGCTACGCTGGTAATAATCTGGGTAACCTTCAAGTTCATCTAAATCTGAAAAAGTTAGATTATCTACGCTATAAAGCTCTGCAAGAATGTCATTTTTAGCTGCTTTATCCTTATATACAGCAGGGTAGCCACCTAAACTAACCATAGTAAAATCTGATAAAGTAGCTTCAGTAATAAAGTGCGCTTCCTGCATTAAGCTATGGTTAGATCCACCCTTGCGTAGGGTGCCGTAAACTAAAACATAATTTTCTTCTAACTGGCTAGCTGAGTGATGAGTCATAAGTTACCTTTTAAATTATTGAAAGCTAGCTTAGCAGCTAGCAACGACAAAGAGTGTCGCTACTTTCTTTTCCTCTTAAACCGCCTAGGAGTTGTGCCTTGGCCTTTTAATCCTTCAAAACGTATCTGTTTTACCTGACTTATAAGTTGCGATAAACCTTCTAACAAGGGTTGCATAAACTGGTTATAGTTTAAGCGTTTTTCGGCAATGGCTTCTAGCTGGGCTTCCCAATGAGCGGTCATATCGGGCACAACCATAGCTTCGGGCAGGGCTAAAATAAGTTGTTTGCCTACTGAGGTAGCATGTATTTCTTTACCTTGTTTGGTTAAAAACCCACGTTTAAAAAGTAGTTCTATAATGCCTGCGCGGGTGGCTTCTGTGCCTAAACCATCCGTTTCGCGCAGTACTTTTTTAATCTCTGGGTTGGTAACAAAACGGGCTATACCTGTCATAGCGGCTAGCAGGCTAGCATCGGTAAAATGTTTGGGTGGACTGGTTTGTTTTTCATCGAGTCGCCCATCAATGCACAACACGCTTTCGCCTTTAACCACCTTAGGTAGTTGCACTGCTGAATACTCTGTATCTTCTTTATTGTCTTTGCGCTCTGGTAGCAGTGCTTTCCATCCTTTATCTAGCACTTCTTTTTGGCGACTAATAAACAGCCCACCACTCACCTGGGTATCAATTTGTTTTTCTTGGTAGGTAAAGGGCGGGTAGAACTGCATTAGATATTGTCTGGCAACCAGCTCGTAAATTTTTTGTTCGTCGTTAGATAAACGACCAGCTTCCATAGCGCGGCTGGTAGGAATAATCGCATGGTGTGCACCGACCTTGGCATCATTCCAGGCTTTAGATTTTAAAGACAAGTCAGCTGCTTGTACGGCTTTACTAAGCGCCGAGCTGGTTTGAGTTATGGCTTGGGTTACGGCATTTCTTTCTTGAAAATGGCCTTTAGGTAGGTAACGGCAGTCTGAACGTGGGTAGGTGATTAGCTGGTGATTTTCATACAGCTGCTGACAAATATCCAAAGTTTTTTGGGCATTAAAATTAAAGCGCTTGGAGGCATCAATTTGCAAAGATGACAAGCTATAAGGCAAGGGTGCCGTTTGTTTTTTAACGCTTTCTTTAACGTCAACAACTTGGCCGGGTTGGTTAAGGGTTTTATTCACCACGGTTTCTGCCAGTTTTTTTAGCAGCACTCGGCCTTCTTCATCCATATAGGCTTGGCAAGCTTCGCTGGGTTTCCACTTGGCGGTATAGGTTTGCTTTTTGTGGGTTTTAAGTTCGATAAACACTTCATAAAAAGGCTTGCTGACAAAGTTTTCTATTTCGATGTCTCTATGCACCACCAATCCTAAAAGTGGCGTTTGTACTCGACCTACCGACAAGACTCCTTGGTAGCCTGACGCTTGCCCTTGTAAAGTACATAAACGCGTGAGGTTAATGCCGTAAAGCCAGTCTGCTCTGGCTCTAGCTAAGGCAGAGGTGGCTAGGGGAATAAATTCTATATTAGGGCGCAGGTTATTTAGAGAACGCTTTATAGCGGCTGGATTCATATCGTTAATTAAGCAACGCTGAGCAGCTAGGCGTTTGGCTTGCGGCACTTGGCAATAGTTAATCACTTCATCCACTAAAATTTGCCCAACCCTATCTGGGTCGCCCATATTGACCAGAACATCTGCCTGCTTAATCAGTTTTTTAACCACATTAAATTGCTTTTTGGTGGCAGGCTTAACCTGGTATTGCCATTCACTTGGCACTATTGGTAGATGTTCTTTACGCCATTTTTTATAGTCAGAATTGTAGGCTTCTGGTTCGGCCTGTTCTAGTAAATGACCTATACACCAAGTGACTAGATCGCCATTGGCAAGCTGAATATAGCCATCACCTTTTTTATGTGGCTTGGGTAAAACATTGGCTACAGCCCTGCCAACACTGGGCTTTTCGGCGATATATAAAATCATGGTTTGCCCTACTCTATGCAACTGCATCCTTTTATTTCAAAATGCCTGCTAGCTTAGCCTAATTCTTACCTAACCTTTAGTAGCCTTGTACTTAATTCGCTGGCTTTGGTAAAATTCTATTTCCTATTTTTAGGGTTTAGCTTACAAGAGCCCCAAATTCTCACAGATTTATTCAGTAGTAAAAACTTGGAGACGCACAATGAAAGCACCCGTACGTGTTGCTGTTACAGGCGCAGCTGGCCAAATTGGTTATGCTTTGTTGTTCCGTATTGCTAGTGGCGAAATGCTTGGCAAGGATCAACCTGTTATTTTGCAGTTGCTCGATTTACCTCAAGCACAGGACGCGCTTAAAGGCGTAATGATGGAGCTACAAGACTGTGCATTCCCTCTATTAGCTGGCATGGTTGCTTCTGATAATCCAGAAGTTGCTTTTAAAGACACTCAGGTAGCTATTCTTGTGGGTGCTCGTCCACGTTCAAAAGGTATGGAGCGTGCAGATCTACTAGCTGCTAACGCCGAAATCTTTACCGTTCAAGGACGTGCTTTAAATGCTGCTGCTGACCGTAATGTTAAAGTTTTAGTGGTAGGTAAACCCAGCTAACACTAACGCTTACATTGCTATGAAGTCTGCACCAGACCTAAACCCTAAAAACTTTACTGCCATGCTACGTTTAGACCACAACCGTGCGCTAAGCCAGGTTGCGGAAAAAACCGGTAAAGATGTTAAAGATATTAAAAACCTATGTGTTTGGGGTAACCACAGCCCAACCATGTACGCTGACTACCGCTTTGCTACCATTAATGGCGAAAGTGTAAAAGATATGATTAACGACCAAGAGTGGAATGCTAACGTATTCTTACCTACGGTTGGTAAGCGTGGCGCAGCAATCATTGAAGCGCGTGGCCTATCTTCTGCTGCTTCTGCTGCTAACGCTGCAATTGACCACATTCATGACTGGTGGTTAGGTACTAACGGCGAATGGACTACTATGGGTATTCCTTCTGATGGCTCTTACGGCATCCCTGAAGGTACCATGTTCGGCTTCCCTGTTACCTGTGCTAACGGTGAATACGAAATCGTTCAAGGTTTAGAAGTTGATGAGTTCAGCCAAAAGTACATCAATATTACGTTGGATGAACTAGAGCAAGAAAAACAAGGCGTTGCTCACCTGCTTTAATAGCTAGGTAAAGCGCTTAAAGCCCTACAGAATTTATTTTGTAGGGCTTTTTTATTTATGCCAACTTTAGCTACCTTTAAAAAACTGCAAAAACTCTCTTTCTGCTAGCTGTGCTTGGTAGAGGCTAACTGCGTTAAAGCGCACTTCGCTACCAGGTAAACGCTGGGCTAAAGCATCTAAGCTGCGTGGCGTTACTGCACCTAGTTTTGGATAACCACCGATGGTTTGGCGATCATTTAATAAAATAATTGGCTGGCCATCAGCGGTAACTTGGATAGCACCTAAACTTATCCCTTCTGAAATCAAGCGCTCGCCAATAACATCTAAAGCAGGGCCGTCTAAACGTGCGCCCATACGATCGGTTTGTGGACTAATTTGATAGGCTTTATTAAAGAATTTTTCTAGGCTAGGAGCAGGAAAACGGTCAACTTGCGCTCCTAAAATAACGTCTAACAACAAGGGGGCTTGGTAATCTGACACCCTGCTGGCGGGTACTTTAAACGCTTGCTGGTTTAGTGCATGACTGGTTAGTGCTTTGCAAGGTAGCAAGTCACCAGCGGCTACCTTTTGTCCATCTTCATTTTGTCCGCCTGTGCCTTCGCGCATAAGTGTTGCGCAACTAGCACCTAAATTTTGTGACACATTAAAACCACCAGTCACGGCTAAATAACTACGCAAGCCTGCCAAGGGTGCACCTAAGTGCACCTGATCGCCTGGCGCCAAAACAATACTCGACCATAAATTTTGTGGCTTACCATTAACGGTTAGCGGTACTTTTGCCCCCGTAATGGCAATGCGTGTTGCCACTTGGCTTTCTAGTTGCAAGCCACCAAAGGTAATTTCTAAAGTAGGTGTATTGTAAGCATTACCTAATAAGCGATTGGCCCAAGCCCAAGCGTGTCTGTCCATCGCACCACCATTAGCCAGCCCTTGGTGCATCACTTGGTTGCGCCCTGCATCTTGTAACAAGGTTAAAAAACCAGCACTCATCACTTTTAAGCCTAAAGGGCTTTGCTTTGGTTTATTCATCTAGCTGCCCACCTAATGCTTGGTATTCAGCAAAATCTATAGGGGTAAATTTAACTTGCTGACCTGCATTTAACAGGCTGGCTGGTTCGCGCTTAGGGTCAAAAAGTGTCAGCGGTGTACGGCCTATCAAGTTCCACCCACCCGGTGAAGCTAGAGGGTAGAGTGCCGTTTGGGTATCGGCAATACCTAAGCTACCCGCGGGTACTTTAACTCTAGGTGTAGCAAGACGAGCTACAGCAAGTTGCTCTGGCACTTCACCTAAATAGGCAAAGCCTGGTGCAAAGCCTATCGCAAAAACCTGATAAGGCTGACTGGAATGTAGCTCTATCACTTCTTGTTCAGTGATGCCTGCTAATTCAGCTATACGCGGCAAATCTGGGCCGACTTTTGAATCGTACCAAACAGGAATTTCAATAATATTTGAAGTTAACTGGCTGCTAGTGGTTGTGGATAGATTATTTAGCAGCGGAGCGACATCCGCCATTAAGCTAGCTAGGTCATCTTTCAATAAGTTGTAGCGCAACATGATTGAAGTGTAAGAAGGCACTACATCTAATAGGCGGGTACCTAGTTCTTGACGCAAAGCCTGTGCAGCCTGTTGAATGGGGTTCACTAAGCTTAAATCAATACGTTCGCCAAAATGCAGGGTCACTGTATCAACACCACTAACATCATAACGCCACTGCATTAGGCTTTTGCCCCTAAGGCTGCTCTTATGGCTTCTACCGCTTGTATAGATTCGGGATTATCACCATGCACACAAAGGGTGTCTGCTTCTAAAAGTAAATCTTCACCTTCTAAAGTTTGAATGGCTTGCCCTGAGGCTAGTTGAGTTGCTTGTTCTACTATGGTTTCTTGTTGATGATAAACCGCACCAGGGGTAGAGCGTGAAACAATAAAGCCCTGCTTGTCATAAGCTCGGTCAGCAAAGGCTTCCAGCAAAAGTGGAACTTTTTGCTCTGCGCATAGCTGTTTTAACTTAGTGTTATCTGCAGTGGACATGGCCATTAACGCTAGAGATAAAGGGGATTTTTTAATGGCAATTAGAACTGCTTCTAGCAGCTTAAAATCACGCATCATATCGTTATACAGTGCGCCATGTGGTTTTACATAGCTTAACTGGCCGCCTTCTGCAGCAGCTATATTCTGTAAGGCACCTATTTGGTACAGCACTAAAGCAGTGACTTCTTCAGGTGTAAAAGCCATAGAACGTCGACCAAAACCTTGCAGATCTGGATAAGCAGGATGAGCACCTAAACTAACACCATAACTTATGGCTAGGCTGAGTGTTTTTTGCATGATTAAAGGGTCACCAGCATGAAATCCACAAGCGATATTGGCTTGGTCGATTAGTGGCATAACTTCCCTATCCAAGCCCATAGTCCAAGCACCAAAGCTTTCACCTAAATCACAATTTAATAGCATTCACTCACCCCTTGCTTACTGTTTGGCTAGTTAATCACCTTCACCTTAGCAATTTATCTATAAATTGCCTGCATTACAAAGAATATTTATCGATGTATTTTTAATAAAAGGTTTGACACTAGAAAGCAAGGCAGCTAGTTTTCACTTAGAGACTGCTTACCTTTAGCATTTGGCTGGCCGTCTTTACAATAATAATCAGTGGTCGACCGGAGACTAACACCATGATTTTAAAAGCAAAAAAAATGCAAACTAAGTTGCAGCACTTAGCTGCAGCTGCCTTTTTAGCCTTAGGCGCAACTAGCCTACAAGCTGCAAACTGGGATATGCCAACTCCCTACGGTGACACCAACTTCCATACGGTAAACATTAAACAGTTTGCAGATGAAGTGCGTGAAGCAACAAAAGGCGAGCTAGATATTACTGTTCATAGTAGTGGCTCGTTAATTAAACACGCTGAAATCAAAAACTCTGTGCGCCGTGGCCTAGTACCTATTGGTGAAGTTATTATGTCTCGCCTTGCCAACGAAGATGCGCTATTTGAGGTCGACTCTGTACCTTACCTAGCAAGCAACTACGAAGAATCTTGGAACTTGTGGCAAGCATCCAAAGGCATACTTGCTGAACGCTTAGAAAAGCAACGCTTAATGCTGCTTTTTAGTGTGCCTTGGCCTCCTCAGGGTATTTACACCAGCTTTACCGTAGAAACTGGTAAGGAATTACGTGGTGTAAAAATGCGTGCTTACAATAAGTCTAGCGAACAAATTGCTAACTTGCTGGGTGCCTTACCTACTCAGGTTGAAGTGCCTGATATTCCTACTGCTTTTGGTACTGGCCGTGTTGATGCCATGATTACCTCTCCTTCTACGGGTGCTAACACTCGTGCTTGGGACTACCTAACCGACTTTAACCATGCGCAACTTTGGCTACCCAAAAACATGGTAATCATTAATGCTAAAGCTTTTAACCGTCTATCTGATGAGGCTAAAGAAGCTGTTATGGCTGCTGCTGAGCGTGCTGAAAAGCGTGGGTGGGAAGCAAGCAAAAAAGAAACTGAAGCTAAAATCGCTATTATGCGAGATAACGGCATCAAAATTTCTGAGCCATCCAAAGCATTAATGACACGCTTACAAGCTGTGGGTGAGTCGATGACTGCAGAGTGGTTAGAACGTGCTGGCAAAGATGGCGAAAAGCTACTCAAAGCCTATCAAGCTAAATAATTAACTTTTTATTTAATGCCCGCTGAGCAGGAGTGGCAATGCGTAATCTACTAAATAATTTATATCGGTTAGGGGGGTTGCTTTCTGCCCTTCACTTAACCGCCATTATGCTGCTTATAGTGCTACAAGTGCTCGGCCGGGTGCTAGATAAACTATTACTTTGGGTGGGTTTCAATCCTTTAGGCTTGCACCTACCCGGCTTGGCAGAAATTTCTGCCTTCTTATTATTAGGCGCTACTTTTTTTGGTCTAGCCTATACCTTTTGGCAAGGGGGTCATATTCGTGTAACGCTAATAATTCAGCGCTTACCGCTAGGGCTCCAACGCTGGTTAGATTCACTCATGCTACTTATTGCTATGGCAATCACAGGTTTTGCATTGGGCTTTAGTGTTTTGTTAGCCCTTGATAGTTACGCCTATGGTGATTTATCGATTGGCATGGTGCCAGTACCTTTATGGATACCACAGGTGGGTATGTCTTTAGGTTTGCTTTGGTTATTTATTGCTCTTACCGATGCTTTATTTTCTTTATTGAGTGGTCGCATCACTCAGCTCAACACTGACGCAGCGCAGGAGTAACTGGTGGACATGATTTGGATGACCCTTATCTTATTGCTAGTGCTCTTAGCGTTATTAGGTGTTGGTTTATGGGTTGCTTTTGCACTCACTGCCATAGGCTGCATTGCCTTATTTTTCTTTAGCGGCATTCCTGTTGGTGATAGCTTAGCGACTGCTTTTTATAGCTCCAGTGTTTCTTGGGAGTTAGCGGCTTTACCCATGTTTATTTGGATGGGTGAAGTATTATTTAGATCTCGCCTGTCTGAAGAAATGTTTCGAGGTATAGCACCTTGGGTAGGCAAACTACCTGGGCGCTTATTACACACTAATATAGTGGGTTGCGGTATTTTTGCAGCCATATCGGGTTCATCTGCTGCCACAGCTGCTACCATAGGTAAAATGACCCTGCCTGAGCTAGACCGCCGTGGCTATAACAGGAATCAAGTCTTAGGTACTTTAGCTGGCTCTGCCACCTTGGGTCTGCTTATTCCACCTTCCATTATTTTGATTGTTTATGGCGTAGCCACAGAACAGTCTATCGCACGTTTATTTGTGGCGGGTATCTTACCTGGCCTAATGTTGATGGCTCTTTTTGCTGGCTATGTCATCATTTGGTCTTTACTTAACCCTAAAGGTGCACCAGCGGGCGAGTCTGAAAAACTATCTTTTGTTGAAAAAGTGAAACGCAGCAAGCCCTTAATTCCTGTTTTTCTTCTTATTGTGGGTGTTATAGGTTCAATTTATACAGGGCTTGCTTCGCCCACTGAATCTGCTGCGGTGGGTGTTGCCCTAGCTCACTTGCTGTCTATTCAATCCGGTTCGATGAACTGGAAAACTTTTCAGTCGGCATTAATGGGTACTGTCAAAACTTCTTCCATGATTGCCTTTATTTTAGTGGGCGCCAGCTTTCTAACTAGCTCCATGGGTTTTACGGGTATTCCAAGGGAATTAGCAACCTGGATAAGCACTCTGGATTTGTCGCCTCAAATGTTGCTCCTAGTACTCACGTTATTTTTTATTCTGCTCGGCTGTTTTTTAGATGGTATTTCAGTGGTGGTACTCACTACCTCTATTATTTTGCCTATGGTGCAGGCTGCAGGTATTGACCCGCTCTGGTTTGGTATTTACTTGGTTATAGTGGTAGAAATGAGTCAGATAACACCACCTGTTGGCTTTAATCTATTTGTGATTCAAGGTCTAACCGGCGAGAATATCCTTCGCATTGCTTGGGCTGCCTTCCCTTACTTCTTGTTAATTTTATCAGCGGTTATCTTGATAACTATTTTTCCAGAAATTGTCACCTATTTGCCCAGCCAAATGGGTAACTAGCATTCAATCTTAAAGTGAAGAAATTTAACTATGAGCAACAAGACAACTAAAAACCTCGAATCAGAAGCGCCAGCTAAACCTAAGCGTAAAATTGGCCCTATAGTGTCATCAGCGCATTTGGCTTCAGGTCGCTCTAGTGAACTATCTGAGTTGGAGTTTGGTTTGATTGTTGCTAGCAATGCTTTTAATCGTTGGATGATTCACTGTGCAAGTGCTGCGGGAATACCTGATATGAGCCCTTTAGATGTGCTGGTATTACATAGCTCTAACCACCGCAGCCGCGCAAAAAAAGTATCCGATATTTGCATGGTTTTAAATATTGAAGATACCCACACGGTTACTTATTCATTAAAAAAACTGCTTAAACAAGAGCTGGTTCAATCTGAAAAACGTGGTAAAGAAACCTTTTATTCAGTGACCGACAAGGGTGCTGAGCGTTGCAAAGTTTACAGCGAGGTTAGAGAAAACTGCTTAGTAGACTCACTTAAAACACTGGGTTTTGCTAAAGATGACCTAGGTGAAGTAGCAGTGCTTTTGAGAGGTATTTCAGGTTTGTATGATCAAGCGGCAAGGTCTGCCGCTTCCCTATAAGGCTGGAACAATCACTTATTTAGGTCTAGCGACACTAAATACTTTGTCGATACCCGCATAATTGGTTCCACCGAGTCTAGCAAGAGGATCAATTGCTTTAGCATCTACTGTGTAGCGCCCTCTTTCTTCATCCACCTCAATGGCTGCATCATCTATATAGGCTTGAATGAGTTCTGCATAAATAATGGCTTGCTTTTGATGACCTAAATAATGCACATCATGCAACTTAGCTTGAAATGCAATAGGCGCAGCTTTTAATCGAGGCAAGGGACTACCAGGAAACTCAACCAGCTCATTATCCTGCATTAACTCTAACTCAGACTTTCCATAGGGCAAGGTAGCAGCACTGGCAGTCACATCTTCTGCTTGAGCTAGAGTAGGTAAATGAATAACAAACTCTCTACCAGAAAGAAGGTTATGGCGCGTATCCTTAGCTTCTTCAGGTGTTTTTTTACCGATTGAAAGCATCACAAGGGGTGGATCTGAGCAAACACCATTAAAAAAGGAGAAGGGTGCTAAATTAAGCTCTCCGTTATCTGAGGCAGAAAGTACCCAAGCAATAGGGCGAGGAGTTATGGTTTGAGTCATCAGGTGATAACAGGTGTTAGGCTTTAGCGAGGCTAAATCCAATAGCATTGCAGTCTCCAGCAAAAAATATGTATTAGCGCGGCTCTAAATCGGCTTGCATTTCGTTTAACCGGTCGGTTACCTCATACACAACATAGGTAGTTGTGTCTGGCCAGCCACGGTGTACTAAAACACGTAAATCGCCACGCCGCCACTCAAATTCTACCGGCCCTTTAGCGCGGCGACCAAGCACACGTTGCCAAGGTCCTAATTCTTTACGAACCGCCTCAGCAACTTGGCGCACTTGTTCAGTATCTTTTTCTGAGCGGTAAGTGATTTCAGCCACAGCAAAAAGCTGTTCTTTCAGGGTATAACCGAGTGTCATTTCAGTTGCACCCACTTTCCACTGACTAGGATCGTAAAGGTCATAGGGATAGGTATCGACTTCTCTTACGACCTTAACTTTACTGGTGCGAATAGCTTTGCGCATAGCTGTACGATCAGCAGTATTCAGAGACAAATCAAAAAGCTCTACGCTTTGACTCAGCGTTACCTGATGCATCCAAGCCTCACTGCCATCTGCCAACTGCACTTTAAGCCATACACCCTCACGCGCCAACTCAGTCACGCTCGTACCTTTTGGCAACTGATTAACTAAATCTGCAGAAGTTTGGGGTAGAGCACGTGCATTTCCAACAGGCACTGAAACCTGCCACACATCGCCGGGTGCAGCGCACGCAAAAGATGCAGCAAATAAAAAAATTAAGGCAAAAAAACTGCTAATCCCTAGCTTTTGTAGTTGTAAGGTTCGTTTTGTCATTCCTTTCATAGTTTTCCTATCCACCTGCTTAAAAGCCTGCTCTTAGATTTTAAATACGAGCTTTAGTGTTTGTTGCATAAGATAACCACAGCGCTAAGATAATCGCAAATACCTTAGCAGCTTTATTAATAGTAGTATTGTAAAGGCTTTTTATGACCCGCTAAATACAACATAAAAATGCTGTTTTTCATCCGTTTTTTAGGCAATTACTAGCTATACAAGCCCAAATATATGCAGACTAGGGCTTTGTATATTTTCTTTACTTTGTTAAGCCTTTTTATAGTGTTTTGTAAGTCCCTTGATTAAATGCGGGTATTTTTCGCCCTAACTTAAATCATTTGATTTCTACCCCTTTCATGCCTAAGTTATTACGGTATGATGATGCTTAGCTAATATCTAGAAATTGTTAGCCAATTAATTTTAAACTCGGAACCTAAGCGAGAGACCTATTAAAGTGGACGCACACCAATCACCCCATATTTTGATTGTTGAAGATGATGCACGTCTTGCAACCTTGACCCGTGAATACCTAGAAGGTAATGGTTTTCAAATTTCAATAGAAGGCGATGGCTCACGAGCGGTTGAACGCGTATTTCGTGAAGAGCCAGACCTCATCATTCTCGATGTAATGCTGCCGGGTGAAGATGGCTTAAGCATTTGCCGCAAAGTTAAAATGGAAAAAGATATTCCAATTTTAATGCTGACCGCGCGTACCGATGACATGGATCAAGTGGTTGGTTTAGAAATGGGCGCAGACGACTATGTTGCCAAACCCGTTCGCCCAAGGGTTTTACTTGCAAGGGTTCGTGCTTTGCTGCGTCGTGCTGAAGCACAAGCCAGCTCACCAGACACCAGTTCAACGCATGCAGCTCGCTTAGATTTTGGTGATTTAGTTATTGACTCATCCATGCGTGAAGCTTGGCTTAACAGTGAAACCATCGATTTAACTAGCGCTGAATTTGACTTGCTTTGGCTGCTTGCCTCCAACGCTGGCCGCGTTTTAACCCGTGAAGAAATCTTCACTGCTTTGCGTGGTATAGAATACGATGGCCAAGACCGCTCTATAGATGTGCGTGTTTCTAGAATTCGTCCCAAGGTTGGTGATGACCCCATGCATCCACGCCGTATTAAAACGGTGCGCAGCAAAGGCTACCTTTTTGTTAAAGAACTCTAACCTTTATTCTAAGCATCTAACTCATAGCTAATGCTCGGTTTTAAACGCCAACACCAACGCCTAGGTAATATTTTATTACGTGTTTACCTAGGGGTATTGGGTGCATTTATAGGCACCCTGTTACTGAGTATTTTTCTAGTTAACCTCACCAACCAAATTCGGCTAGAGGCTTATCACGAAGATTTACTATCAGGGCTTTACACAACCCTAGTTGATGACTTTTCTAATGTGCCTCACAGCAAACAAGCTGAATGGCTAGGTGAGATTAACCAAACCTTAGGTATAAGCGTTGTAACCAGCAGTTTAAAAAATCAAAATTTAAGTCGGCGCCAACTCAACCGCCTTGATGAAGATCGCTTACTGGTGATAGATAAAACTGACCATCTCAACTTGGTTTTTCCTACCCACAAGCCTGAGCAGTTTTTAATTACCCAACTCACCCGAGTAACTGAACAGCAGGCTAATGCATCCATCTACTTAGTATTGCGTGACTTACAGCGCACTCCTACTGAGTTAAGACAAAAACGACTTAAGCAGCTAAGCCAGTATTTTTCCTATCCATTGGAGCTGTTATCAGAGCTGCCTAAAACTGCAGACCAATTACAAAAAAGTCGTTTAGCAAGAGGCGAGCAGGTCAGTCTATTTTTAGACAAGGAACGCAGCATTATTAGCTATATTCAACTAGGCGAAGATAGCTGGTTAAAAGTTGGACCTGTACCACTGTTTGACAGCTACCCTCTAACCTTGATTGCCAGCGTATTTCTAGCCTCTTTATTTGTGCTTGCAATTGCTATCTGGTGGTTCCTCTATGGCTTAGAAAGCCGATTACGCCATTTAGAGCGAGCATCAACCCAGCTAGCAGCGGGTAATTTACATGCCCGAGTTAAAATCACTGACGATGACTTTATTGGCAAACTTGCTTTAGCTTTCAACCGCATGGCTGAGCAGCTACAGCGTTTATTACGCACACAACAAGAAATGATTCATGCAGTCTCTCACGAGTTACGAACCCCCGTTGCTCGCATACGCTTTGGTCTGCAAATGATTGAAGATTTAAGTGAACAAGGCAGCCCACACGAAACATTAGCCAAGCAAATTTATGGCATAGACCAAGACATAGATGAATTAGATACCCTTATTGATGAAATTTTAACCTATGCCCGCTTAGGACAAGAAAAACTTAAGCTACAGTTTATAAGCCAAGATGTGACTGGGTTAATTAGCGAGGTTTTATATGGCTTTGAGCGAACCAACCCTGATTTAGCTATTAGTTTTGTTATTAATAACCCTGCCAACCTTAGCCCTAAGGCAGACATAGAGGGTCGCTACTTTCAACGCTCTGTACAAAATTTAATAGGCAATGCTGTACGCTATGCAAAGCAAGAAATTCGTATTAGTTGCCACTTAGAAAATGACACTTTCAGGGTAGACGTTGAAGATGACGGCCCTGGGATTCCAGAAGAAGAATGTCAGCGTGTTTTTATGCCCTTCTCTCGACTCGATGATAGTCGTACACGTAGTTCTGGCGGGTATGGTTTAGGGTTATCTATAGTGCAGCGCATTATTTATTGGCATCGAGGCAGTGCTTTGGTTGACCGCAGCCCTCATTTACTCGGTGCTCGTTTTAGTTTGATTTTTCCTCGTGAACAGTCTGATAAACTACCGCCCTTAGAAGTACCACCCCAGTAAGTAGTTTTTAATTTGGCAGTGCAGGAACCCCCTAATGCCCGACATCGTGCTTTATCAGCCTGAAATTCCACCCAATACTGGCAATATCATTCGTCTTTGTGCCAACACCGGCTTTCGGTTACACCTAGTTGAACCTTTAGGTTTTGTGTTAGATGACAAGCGCCTACGCAGAGCAGGTTTAGATTATCATGAGTGGGCAGCCGTTAAAGTACACCCCAACCTAGAAGCACTTTTAACTAGCCTTAACCCAAAACGCATATTAGCTTTAACGACCAAGGGCAAACGCTCCTATCATCAAGTTGACTACCATGACGATGACCTATTAATTTTTGGTCCAGAAACGCGTGGTTTACCTGCTGAATTTATTGAAAGCCTGCCAGAAGATCAACGCATTCGTATTCCTATGCTGCCCAAAAGTCGCAGTATGAATCTATCCAATGCTTGCAGCTTGATTGTTTACGAAGCCTGGAAGCAGCTAGGTTTTTCTGGTGCAGAGCTAGCTACAAGCCGTTAAGCTACCCTCTCTATTACTTGAGCAATTGTTTAGTTATGCAAACCATTCTTGCCCGCCTTAATGAATACCAGCTAGAAGCCGTTAAACAGGTTGATAGCCCGCTTTTAGTTTTAGCAGGTGCTGGCTCTGGAAAAACCAGTGTCATTACTAGCAAAATCGCCTATTTAATTCGTAGTCGTGGCATGGCAGCCCGCAACATTTGCGCGCTAACTTTCACCAATAAAGCTGCACGTGAAATGCGTGAAAGGGTTGGTAAAATGCTTGGCCGCGAAGAAACCAAAGGCTTAACTGTGTCAACTTTTCACTCGTTAGGCTTAGATATTATTCGTAAAGAAGTGAAGCACCTGGGCTACAAAAGTGGTTTTTCACTCTTTGATACCGAAGACACCAAAGCTTTGATGCGAGACCTAATGCACAAAGATGCTGAGGCAGATGCAGACACAATTAACCAAGTTCAATACCTTATTTCTAACTGGAAAAACGATTTAGTTGAACCAGAAGAAGCCGAAGGACTAGAAAGCGACAACCCTAAAAGCCAACTAGCTGCCCAAGTGTATAAAGAATATAACCGCCACCTTCGGGCTTACAATGCTGTAGATTTTGATGACCTAATTCGCCTGCCGGTACTGCTTTTTCAAAACCAACCAGAAGTACTAGAAAAGTGGCAGCATCGAATGCACTACCTTTTAGTAGACGAATACCAAGATACCAATATCAGTCAGTACCGCCTTGTAAAACTACTCACTAGCCTAAGAAAAACCTTTACCGTAGTGGGTGATGATGACCAGTCTATTTATTCATGGCGAGGCGCAAGACCTGAAAACCTTAATCAGCTTAGTGAAGATTTTGCCAACTTAAAAATTATTAAATTAGAGCAAAACTACCGCTCAACCGAGCGCATTCTAAAAGCTGCTAACCAGCTAATTGCCAACAACCCTCATGTGCATGAAAAAAAGCTGTGGAGCGAGTTAGGTTTTGGTGACCCCATACGAGTCATTGAATGCCCTAGCGAAGAAGCTGAAGCTGAAAGAGTGGCAGCAGAAATAATGACGCGACGCATTAAAGAGCGCTGCCATTGGAAAGATTTTGCTGTGCTCTATCGAGGCAATTTTCAGTCACGCATTTTAGAAATAAAGCTCCAAGCTTTCCAAATTCCTTACAAAATAAGTGGCGGCACCAGCTTTTTTGCACGTAATGAAATTAAAGACATTATGGGCTACCTACGCCTGCTTATTAACCCAGCAGACGACAACGCTTTTCTGCGCATTATTAATATCCCACGCCGTGAAATAGGCCCTGCCATTTTAGAAAAGCTTGCCACCTATGCTAAAGATCGTGAAATCAGTCTTTTTGCAGCCTGTGATGAAATGGGTTTAGAGCAGTACCTAAAAGAAAACCAAGTCGAGCGTTTAAGGCGCTTTACCCATTGGCTCGGCCATATTATGCAACAGTGTGAAACAGGTGACTCTATTGCCGCCTTAGGTGAAATGATTCGAAATATGGATTATGAAGCTTGGCTGCATCAAAATGCCAGCTCTCCCACCGTAGCAGAGCGCCGCTATGCCAATATATGGGTATTAATTGATTCTCTAGCAGAAACCTTAAAGCGTATGCAAGAAGATGATGACCAGGCGGGTATTCGAGAAGCCATTGCACGCTTAGTGTTGCGTGATTTATTAGAGCAACAGGAAGAAGAAGACGATTCCGACAAGGTGCAGCTACTCACCCTACATGCTTCTAAAGGCTTGGAGTTTCCTCAAGTGTTTTTAATCGGTATGGAAGAAGAGCTGCTACCTCACCGTAATTCAATTGAAGCTGACACCCTAGAAGAAGAAAGACGCTTAGCCTATGTGGGTATTACCCGTGCTCAAAAGGTGTTAACCCTTTCTATGGCCAAGCAGCGTAAAACTTATGGTGAAATGTTGAACTGCACACCCAGTCGCTTTTTAGATGAGTTACCCGAAGAAGATCTAAAGTGGGAAGGGCGCAATACAGAAGAAGAAACAACTGAAGACAAGCAACAGCGTAAAAAAGATAGGATTAGTGCTTTAAGGGCTATGTTAAATAGTTAGCCATAAAAAAAGCACTGGTGTTATTCAGTGCTTTTTTTGCTTACATCAAACTAGCTTATAAATTAACGGCTAGCTTCAACTATATAATCTACGGCCGACTGAACTTCTTCATCAGACAGCTTAGGATTGCCACCTTTAGCAGGCATACCACGAATACCATTGATAGAGTGGTCATACAAAGTAGCCATACCCTGCTCTAATCGTGGAGCCCAAGCATCTTTATCACCACGCTTAGGAGCGCCAGCAGCACCGGTATCATGGCAAGACATGCATAAACCGTTATAAACGTCTTCTGCAGATTGAGGTCCAGCGGCTACAGCTTCCACTACACCACCACAATCCATGCCCTGCAAGCAAAGCTCGCCAGATGGCTTAAGACGCTCAGCAATAGTGTCTGCACTGACGGTGCTGGCTGAGGCTTGAGCTGCAATTAAAAGGCCTAGACCTAAAACAGCTGCTGCAGCCAGAATACGGGCAACCTGAATGTTATGTTTCACTCTCACCACCTCTAGTCTGTTTTTTGGCAACTAGGATAAGATTCACACCCTTAAGCCTGCTGTTGCCTGTTGTATTTAGTTTCAAGCTAAAAATTTGTTGGCTGATTATACCCAACTAAGTAGAGCTTCGTAACCATCTATCTAATGATCTTTTGTCTTATAAAGACTATTTGCTTGCCCAAATATATGTAAACTGCTTAAATGGTAGTCAGTTTTAGCGTTCCCGCTTTGCATGGAGGTGGAAGTGTCCCAGTTGTTAATTCGTTATTCTCGTATCCTTGAAATCATTGGTGATATCGTCAAGGTACAGGTTCCCGCCTCAGAAGATAGCTCTTCACAAATCAGCTTTGGTGACCTTGCCCTTATTGAAGGTAGCACAGACAACCAAGATGTATTGCCTAGAACAGCTCAGGTTATTTTATTAAAAGGTGAAGAAGTCTCACTACAGGTTTTCTCGGGCACTAAAGGCCTATCAACCCATTCGGTAGTGCGATTTTTAGGGCGCCCTATGGAAGTCACCTTTTCACCCAATATTTTAGGTCGTGCTTTTTCTGGTACAGGCAGCCCTATTGATGGCGGCCCTTCTTTAGCAGACGAACCTAAGATAGAAATTGATGGCCCAACGGTAAACCCAGCCAGGCGCATTCTTGCCTCTCGCATGATAAGAACTGACGTGCCAATGATTGATGTCTTCAATAGCTTGGTTGAAAGTCAAAAAATCCCTATTTTTTCCGTAGCAGGTGAGCCCTACAACCAGTTACTAGCAAGAATTGGATCCCAAGCCGATGCCGATATTATTGTTTTTGGCGGTATTGGGCTTATTTTTGATGACTATCACTTCTTTCGTAAAACCTTTGAAGACGCAGGTGTTTCAGCTCGCACTACTATGTTTGTGCATCAAGGCTCAGACCCAACCGTAGAAGCTTTACTTGTTCCTGATATGGCTCTGGCAGTTGCCGAGCGCTATGCCGTGAATGAAGGCAAGCGGGTTTTAGTACTGTTAACGGATATGACCGCCTATGCCGATGCTTTAAAAGAAGTCGGTATTTCAATGGAGCACGTTCCTTCTAACCGTGGTTATATCGGCGATTTATATTCTCAGCTAGCCAGACGTTATGAAAAAGCTTGTGACTACAAAGGCGCTGGATCAGTCACTATTTTGTCGGTTACCACCATGCCCGGCGATGACGTAACTCACCCAGTACCTGATAACACGGGTTATATTACTGAAGGGCAATTTTACTTAAATAATGGTGTTATTGATCCTTTCGGCTCGCTATCTCGCTTAAAGCAGCATGTAATTGGCAAGGTAACCCGCGAAGACCATAGTCAAATCATGAACACCCTGATTCGCTTTTATGCCGCCGCACAAGATGCCGAGCAAAAACAGTCTATGTCATTTGATTTAAGTGAGTTTGACGAGCGGGTACTTAAATTTGGTGAACTCTTCCATGAACGCTTTATGGAAATCAGTATTAGTATGCCTTTAGAAGAAGCCTTAGACCTTGGCTGGCAAACCCTTGCTGAGTGCTTTAAAGAAGAAGAGCTGCTGATGCGTCAAAACTTAATTGATAAGTATTTTCCCAAGCAAGTCGCTGCTGAAAACGCCTAACAGGAGTTACAGCCGTGAGAAAAGTGGCACTCAATAAAAGTACATTAAATAAAGAAAACGCCAAGGTTAAAGCCTATCAAAAGTTTGTTCCTGCGCTGGATTTAAAGCGCAAGCAACTACTGGCTGCTCGTGCTGAAGCACGCTTAGCACTAACCGAAGGCACTCAAGAGCTAGAAGCACTGCACCAAGAGGTCAGTCAACAACTACCCATGCTGGCTAACTTTCCAGGTGCAGTCGATCAGCTTATTGATGTGCAAGAAATTAAAGTCAGCCAAGTCAACTTAGTGGGTCTACTTCTGCCAGAAATAACCAGCCTAAAGCTAGCTATTAAGCCCTACTCTTTTTTAGCTACCGACCATTGGATGGACCACTTGGCAGACTTGCTCATTAAATCCACAGAAATTGAGCTGCAACAAAAAATACTTCATAAGCGTTTAGAGCTGCTTAATAAAGGTGTACAAAAAACCACCCAACGCCTAAACCTTTTCGACAAGGTACTTATTCCACAGGCAGAAAAAAACATTCGTAAAATTCGTATTGTGCTTTCAGATAATGAGCGTGCAGCCGTGGTTACTTCTAAAATTGCTAAGAATAAACGCACTAAGGCAGAACAAGTATGAGTATTCTGCAACTTAAAAAAGCCTCATTAATCGGCTTAACAGAAAATAAAATGCACACCCTAGATAAGCTACAAAAACTAGGTTTAATGCATATTATTCCCTTACAAGAGTTAAGCAGCCAGCGAATAGAAGAAGATGAAGAAGTTAATCCAGAGCTATTAAAACGCTCCTTACAATACCTGCTGAGCTGCCCGAACAAACGCCGCCAAGTAACGCAAGAAAAGCAGTTTAACCTTAAAAAAGTAATCAGTGCGGTTGAAAAAAATCACTCCGAAAGACTCTCACTCCTAGAAGAGCGAGACTTTTTAGAAAAGCGCATAAAAGACTTAGAGCCTTGGGGTGACTTTGTTCTGCCTGATTTAAACGACTTAAACCAGCAGCGTTTTTGGTTCTATCTAGTACCCAACTTTAAAATGAAAGAAGTTGAAGCGCTTAGCCTGCCCTGGACAGTGGTTCATCAGGGTAACCGTAATAGTTATCTGGTGGTGGTTTCACCTGAAGAGCCAGCGGCAAACTTACTGCCAGTCGCGCGTACCCATACTGGTTATATTCCTATTAGCCAATTACGTGAAAAACTAGAAGAAGCTGAAATTGCTTTAGAAGCTACTGAGGCTGAACGCGAGGCTTTAACTCGCTGGACTTATCTACTACAGCGCAGTATTGCCAGCACTGCCGATGCTTCTTTACTCTCTGAAGTAGCCAACCAGTCTTTAGACTTTGATGAAGTATTTGCCCTACAAGGTTGGCTAGCTGAACGGGATTTAGATCAGCTGCAAATGTTTGCTGAACAGCAGGGGCTGGTTTTATTAACAGAAGACCCTGAAGATGAAGAGCTCCCACCTACCTATATGGATAACTCTGAAAGGGTTGGCGGTGGTCAAGAAGTGGTCAGCTTTTTCCAAACACCCGGCTATCGAAGCTGGGATCCATCACGCGTGGTGTTTTTCTCTTTCGTTAGCTTCTTTGCCATCATCATGTCTGATGCGGGTTATTCACTTATTTTAGGCGGTATTATTGCCTACTATTGGAAAGCCATGAGTCGTACTGAAACTCATCGTCGCCTGCGTGCTATGGGGGCAGCCCTTGCTGGAGCTGGCTTTATTTGGGGTGTCATGGTGGGTGGCTATTTTGGTGCTTCCGCCCCTCTGCCTTTCCTTGGCTCATTAAAAGTGCTCGATGTTAATGACTTCGACACCATGATGACTCTATCTATTTGTATAGGTGCAGCCCACCTAATTCTGGGCAACCTTATGATGGCTTGGGTTAGACGCAAATCAACGCAAGCCTTGTCATCTGTAGGCTGGGCTTTGGCAGTTTTTGTTGCTTTATTAGGTTGGATATTCGGCTTTAGCAATCTTTATTGGGGTGTTTTTGCTGCTGGCCTAGTCATGGTATTACTCTTTTCAGGCGAAAAAACCAATGTCAGCCTTGCAACGCTAGTAGCAGGTTTGCTGGCTTTAACCAACCTGACCAAAATTTTTGGGGATGTACTCAGCTACCTGCGCTTATTTGCACTAGGTTTAGCCAGTGCTTCTCTAGCCTTAACCTTTAATCAGCTAGCTGCCGATGTAGGTGCAGCTTTGCCGGGTATAGGTTTGTTGTTACAAGTGCTTATTTTAATTATTGGGCATTTATTAAACTTTGTTTTAACCGTGGTCAGCGGGGTGATTCATGGCCTGCGCTTAAACCTAATCGAATTTTATAACTGGAGTTTGGCTGATGAAGGCTACCCCTTCCAGCCTTTTGCAAAACAGGAGGTAATACCTTGGACAACCTAATACTCGCCCTTGGCTGGGCTGGTCTTTACGGCCCTATGGCACTAGGCGCTATAGGTAGCATGATTGGCTGTTCTTTAGCGGGTCAAGCTGCAGCAGGCGCACTTTTAGAAACTGAAACAGGGCATGGTCGTTATATTGGTATTTCTGCTATGCCTTCATCCCAGTCTATTTACGGCATAGTGGTTATGTTTGCACTTAACCGTGAACTCACCTTAGATAATGCACCCGGCTTAGCAGCTATTGGCTTGCTGTGTGGTTTAGCCTTGATGTTCAGTGCTATTTACCAAGGTCGCAGCTGTGCTTCTTCAATTAACGTATCTAAAATTCGTCCAGAAATTTTTGGTATGTCTTTAGCGCCTGCCGCTATTGTTGAAGGCTTTGCTGTTTTTGCTTTTATTTTTGCTCTGGTTATCAGTGCGGGTGTACCTGTCTAGGAGCTGAAAATGACTGAACTAGAAAAAAATCGAGCTTCCTCAGGCATTGAGGCTTTAATCGACCAACTGAAAGAACAAGGCGTACAGAAAGGTCGTGATGAAGCAGCACAAATTTTAAAAGATGCCCGTGCAGAAGCCAATTTATTGCTTAAGCAAGCACAAGACGAAGCAAACCAGCTTAAAGCCAAGGCTAAAAGTGAGGCTGCCCAACGCCACCAAGCGGGTGAAGATGCTTTAAAAATGGCTGCCCGTGATTTGCTCCTTGATGTAAAAGAAGGCCTAGCAAGAAGTTTTACAGATCAGGTTGAGCGGCTTATAAAACAGCAGATAGACAGCCAAGAATTTATGCAGCGAATGATCTTAGAGCTGGTAGGCCGGGTGAGAGACCAGTCTGAAATAAACGAAACAGATAAGTTAGAAGTGCTTCTACCCGCCCAGTTTATAGGTTTAGATGAACTGCGCCGCAATGCGAGTGAGTACAAAGAAGGTCGTTTAAGCCAATTTGTACAATCACTTTCAGCCGACCTGCTGCGTGATGGTGTTAGCTTTAATAGCCATCAGGGCGAGGGCATTCGTGTTCGCCTAATCGACAAGGAAGTGGAAGTAGACCTAACCGATAAAGCCATAGCCCAGCTTTTACTTAGGCATTTACAACCACGTTTTAGGGCGCTACTCGAAGGAGTAATTCGCTAGTGACTCACTATTACACTCTGGTAACAGCCTTGCCAAACCTGCCTCCTTTGGCAGAGTGCAAACAACTGCCTATTTCAAGAATTGCCTTGAATAAACGCTTAACCCTACTGAGCGATGCAGACTTGCTACAGCTAGAGTTAGCTGAAAAGCTTTACCATCAGAGTGAAGTGTCACTAGAGAACTTGCCAGACAAACCCCTAGTGCTTGATTGGCAGCGCCAGCTGGAAAAAATAACCTCACCCTCGATACGTGAGTGCATTAGTAATCGTCTTGAATGGCAAACACTCTTAGCTGCTTTACGCTATCGCCAAAATGGATCCAGTGGACCAGAAGACTTTCAAGGCTTTGGGCGCTGGACGCAACGCATTCGCCGTAACTGGCATGATCCCTTATTTGGCTTAGACGCTGCTCTACCCTTTTTAGGCAAGCTACAACCCCTGCTCAATAAAGGTCATTCTGGTGAGCTTGAATACCAGCTTAACCAGCTACTCTGGAAAGATTTACTCTTTGTTGAGCGAAGCTTTCAATTCACTCTAGAAACAGTGATTTGCTTTGTACTCCGCTGGGGACTAGCCGAAAAACAAATTAAAAGTGATGCCAAGCTCGCACTCGCTACATTTAAGCGCATGAGTGAGCAACTGCTGGGCACTCCAGCCATCACGCAACACTTAGAATCAGCCTTTGAGGAACTTTCCTAATGAAGGATGCACAAATTACTGCTCGAGTCGCAGGTGTACGCGATGACATAGTCACCGTTCGACTTGAAGCCGATGACAAGGGGAAGTTATTCCCTCTCGTCAAAAATGAAGTGGTTTATATTTGCCCAACACGCACCCCAGAAGATGGTCGCCAAGAATTTTTACAAGCAGAAGTTTTGCGTGTTCGTCATGGTGAAGCCGATGTGCAAGTGTTTGAAAATACACGTGGTGTAGCTATAGGCGACCCCGTACGCCAGTCAGGACAAATGCTTTCTGTAACCCTTGGCCCAGGTTTGCTGGGTGAAGTTTATGATGGCCTGCAAAGCCCCTTAGAACAAATTGCTACCCAGCATGGTTTTTTCCTACCCCGTGGTTTACAAGTCGAAGGTATCGACACTCAAAAACAATGGGCCTTTCAACCCAGCGTAAAAGTAGGCGCAAAATTAAAAGCTGGTGACCCCATAGGTCATGTTCAAGAAGGCCGTTTTAAGCACAAAATTATGGTGCCCTTTGCGCAAGTAGGTGAAGTAGAAATCACTTGGATTCAAGAAGGTACTTTTACAGTCGATACCGCCGTTGCTCGCTTTCGAGATCAGCATGGCAATGAAAAAGAAATGACCATGCAACAAAAGTGGCCCGTACGCATTCCTGTTTCTCAGCCACTTTTAGCCCAGCGTTTTAGTGAACGACGCTACCCAGATGAACCCATGCTGACCTCCATCCGCCTAATAGACACCTTCTTTCCTGTTGCTAAAGGTGGAACGGCCTGTATTCCAGGGCCTTTTGGTGCCGGTAAAACGGTTCTACAAAACCTTATTTCACGCTTTTCAGATGTTGATATCGTTGTGATTGTTGCCTGTGGCGAGCGAGCGGGTGAAGTAGTTGAAACCATTACTGAATTTCCTGCCTTGCCTGACCCTAAGGGTGGCACCTTAATGGATAGAACCATCATTATCTGTAACACCTCTTCTATGCCGGTTGCTGCACGAGAAGCTTCTATTTATACGGGTATTACACTCAGTGAATATTACCGTCAAATGGGTTACAACGTGTTAGTTATCGCTGACTCAACCTCACGCTGGGCCCAAGCCATGCGTGAAACCTCAGGTCGCTTAGAAGAAATCCCAGGTGAAGAAGCCTTCCCCGCCTACCTAGATTCCTCCGTTCGTGCCCTTTACGAACGAGCTGGGTTAATAGCCAATAATGAAGGTCAGCTAGGTAGCCTAACCCTAATAGGTACGGTTTCCCCAGCGGGTGGTAACTTTGAAGAACCAGTGACTCAATCTACCCTGCGTACCGTAAAAACCTTCTTAGGTTTAAGTGCCGACCGAGCTTATAAACGTGCCTACCCAGCTGTTGACCCGCTTATTTCTTGGTCACGTTATTTAGATCAGCTTTCGGAATGGTATGGTGAAAACCTGAGTGAAGACTGGGTTAACAAGGTTAAAAAAATGCATACCCTACTGCTGCAGGGTGAAGAAATGCAGCAGATGATGCAGGTCACGGGGGAAGAAGGGGTAACCTTGGAAGACTTTTTAATCTTTAACCGTGCACAGTGTTTAGACCAGGTGTATTTGCAACAAGATGCTTTTGATGACGTTGATGGTTCAACCTCTATGCAGCGCCAGCAAACCATGTTCGCTCTACTAGAACGCTGCTTATTTGAACATCCACCTTTAAGTGAGAAAGATGCAATACGCGAACACTTCACTCGCTTAACCAGCGCCTTTAAAAACCTCAACTACAGTGCTGAAGCCAGCCCAGATTACCAACGCTATTGGCAAGAAATTCATCAGCTTAGTGGTTTACCTTTAGTTGAAAAACCTAGCTAAAGACTACTTTAGTTACAGTGATCAAGAACTAACTAAAGTACTTTTGCAGGGCGCATTAATTGAGGTAACAAAAAATGAATAAATCCCTTTTAGATGTCATTCACTCTAGTGCTGAAGACTTACATGATGCTGGTGTAATGGATTTAGCCACCTTGCGCGAGTTTGATGCACTTTGCTTACCTCCTGTAGAGAAATACACAGCATCACAAATTAAAAGTATTCGCACACATATTAAAGTTAGCCAAGGTGTGTTTGCAGCTTACTTAAACACGAGTATTTCTACCGTGCAAAAGTGGGAGCAAGGTACAAAAAAACCTAATGGGCCTTCACTTAAGCTACTTAATCTTGTAGCAAAAAAAGGACTAGATGTCTTAGCCTAATAATTAATAGTAAGACTCTATTTTAAGTCAGTGCAAGCGTCTTACCTGCCCTGGGGTTTGCTGGTAAATTCGCTTAAAGGCATGGGTTAATGCGCTTTGGCTAGAAAAGCCTACTTGATGAGCAACCAACTCTAAAGGAAGATGGGTTTGTATCAATAGCTCTCTAGCTCTTTCTAAACGAGCCTGTAGTAAGTACTGCCCGGGGGTTTTACCTGTTGCTTCACGAAACAAATGGTGAAAATGCCCAGGGCTTACACAGGCTACTTCGGCTAAACGCTCTACTGGAAGCTTTTCTGTTAAATGCTGTTGAATATAGATTTCTAGTTTGACTAAATCTAAGCGTTTACGAGAAGTAGATAACTGAGGATTAGCTTTAAACAAGCGCTGATAAAGCGACCCCAAAAACACCTGGCTCATACCCTCTGTAGAATCCTCTGAAACCTGCCAAAGTCTTGCTTCTCTAGCCATAAAGCTAAGCAATAAACGCAGGCTAGTATCCGCACTAAAGTAACGTGGCTTATCAAATAAACGCTGAAAGTTATGGTTTGCTGCCAACAGAGGCAAGTCCATTACTAGGTGCTTATTCTTACCCAGCCCCTCATAGAAGTGCACTTCACCCGAGGGTACTAAGCAACCATGCAAAGCATCCACCCTTCCACCATAGCCAGCTATTTCAAACTCTGCACTACCCGACAAAGCAATGACCAACTGGTGATAATCATGGTCATGGTGCAAGCACTGAGTTGGTAATGGGAAGCAACGTATTCTTGTTGTTGTCTGCATAGCCGCCACTCTTTATTAAAGACCTACTAATTAACTCTACTTCTGAGTTTGGAACAAAATGTCCTGAGTTACAAACAAATAATCTACCTTAGTAGCAGCCAGAATAAGGTAACTAAACAACAATAATACTTATTTGGAGTTACCCATGGACACTTGGGATCAAACCGCTAACCATCTAAGCGCAGAGCAGTTACTTCACCCAAACTTAGAAAACACTAACCTTGCTGCCATTGAAAAGCAGATTACGCAACATGCTTTAGCCAATGAAAACAGCTTTATGGACGAGCTGGTAAAAATTGTTAACCACTCACCTGAAGATATTACCAACCTTAAACAAGCCACAGCAGAGCTAGTTAAAAATGTTCGCCTACAAAATGATGCTGTGGACAGTATTGATTTACTACTCCAGCAATACAGCTTAGATACTCACGAAGGTGTACTGCTTATGTGTTTAGCAGAAGCCTTGCTGCGAGTACCTGATAGCGCAACAGCCGATGCTTTAATTCGTGACAAACTTTCCGTAGCCGACTGGAAACAACACCTAGGCCAAAGCGATTCCCTCCTAGTCAATGCCTCAACTTGGGGGCTGCTTATGACGGGTAAGCTGGTCAATTTAGATCAACGTAATCAACAGCCAGTGCCCGTACTTAATAAACTGGTTAACCGTTTAGGCGAACCCATGATTCGTGCTGCTATGGCACAGGCGATGAAAATTATGGGGCATCAATTTGTTTTAGGTCGTACTCTTGCCGAAGCCTTAAAAAATGGTCAGCCACTTTTCGAAAAGGGCTATACCTATTCGTTTGATATGCTCGGTGAAGCAGCAAGAACAGCCCTAGATGCCCAGCGCTATTTTGATGCCTACCTAGAAGCAATCGAGCTACTAGGTAAAAAAGGTGCCAAACTAGCTGGCGACTCCCCTGCACCATCTATCTCCATTAAGCTTTCTGCCCTTCACCCACGCTATGAAGCAGGCAAACGTGAACGTATTTTAAAAGAATTAACCGCCAGCTTAATGCAACTGACTCAAAGGGCTAGAGAGCTAGATGTTGCTGTCACTATTGATGCCGAAGAAGCTGACCGTTTAGAGCTATCATTGGAAGTTTTTGAAGCAGTTTATACCAGCCCAGCAGCAGAAGGTTGGGGAGAGTTTGGTTTGGTATTACAAACCTACTCTAAACGTGCTTTACCTGTGATGCACTGGTTAATAAAACTGGCGCAACAACAGGGCGATGTTATTCCTGTTCGCTTAGTTAAAGGGGCTTATTGGGATACAGAAATAAAACATGCCCAAGAATTAGGCTTGGCTGGCTACCCAGTTTATACCCGTAAAGCCAACACAGATTTAGCCTATTTAGCCTGTTCTCGTTTGGCCCTTTCCGACCTAGCTAAAGACCGCATTTTTCCACAATTTGCTACCCATAATGCCCATACACTCAGTTGCATATTAGAAATGGCCGGTGATAGACCTCTGGAGTTTCAGCGTTTACACGGCATGGGAGAAGCACTTTACAAACAAGCACTAGAACTTGCGCCCCAGGGTAGTTACTGCCGCATTTATGCCCCCGTTGGTGCGCACAAAGATTTACTGCCCTACCTAGTTAGACGCTTATTAGAAAATGGTGCCAACTCCTCTTTTGTACATCAGCTAGTCGATGAAAAAGTACCTATTGAACACTTATCGACTCACCCACTTGAACAACTGGCCAATAAAAAAACCTGGTCTAACCCTAATATTCCTCTTCCTTTAAATCTGTATGGTGAACGCCGTATTAATGCTCGGGGGCTTAGCTTGAATATCAACGCACAACTAGAACCACTGTTAGAAAACATACATAGCTACGACCAACACCTCTGGTCGGGTAAACCTTGGCTAGCAGAATCCATTCAATTACCTACTGTCTCTAGCAGTAAAGTTTTCAGCCCTTTTGATCAAGCGCAACAGGTTGGAGAAATGCATTGGACTTCACCTGAACAGGTCAGCGCAGCACTCGATGCTGCCGAGCTGGCCTTTCCTAGCTGGAACGCTACCCCTGTGATCGAGCGAGCAGCTTGCCTTTATAAACTAGCTGATTTATTAGAAGAGAATATGCCCGAGCTAATGGCCTTATGTGCTAGAGAAGCAGGCAAACAGCTAGGCGATGGTATTGCTGAAATTCGTGAAGCAGTTGATTTTTGTCGTTACTACGCCCTACAAGCCGAAGAAAAATTTGCTGAAGCAAAACTTATGCCTGGCCCTACAGGAGAATCTAACGAGCTCTATTTAACTGGACGAGGCATTTTTGTCACCATTAGCCCTTGGAACTTTCCCGTTGCGATTTTTCTAGGTCAAACCCTAGCAGCCCTAGTAGCAGGTAACAGCGTGTTAGCCAAACCTGCTGAACAAACCTCACTGGTCGCTAGCCGTTGTATGGAGCTGGTTTATGCAGCGGGCGTTCCGCGGGCAGCTCTACAGCTATTACCAGGCAAGGGCTCAGAAATTGGACCTTTATTAACCAGCGACTCACGCGTTGCAGGGGTTTCTTTTACTGGCTCAACAGAGACATCTCAAGTTATTAACCGCTCGTTAGCTGCACGTGAAAACGCTCCCCTAGCCACTTTAATTGCTGAAACAGGTGGCCAGAATGCCATGATAGTTGATTCAACAGCACTGCCTGAACAGGTGGTTGCAGACATAGTTGAGTCCTCCTTTACCAGTGCAGGGCAACGCTGCTCGGCATTACGTATTCTATTTGTACAAGAAGATATTGCCGAACGCTTAACTGAAGTATTAACCGGAGCCATGGCTGAACTACAACTAGGCGACCCACGTGACCCAGCGACCGATGTAGGGCCAGTAATTGATGAACAAGCCAAAAAAGGCCTAGTGGCTCATATCGATAAATACCGCACTAAAGGACAGCTGATTGCTGAAACCCAGCTAGCTAGTGAATTAAGTAAAGGTTTTTTTGTTGCACCAGTTGCTATAAAAATTGACCAACTGGAAGAGTTAGAAAAAGAGCAATTTGGCCCTATCTTGCACCTACTCACTTACAAAGCCTCTGAAATAGATCAGGTTATTGCTAGTATAAATCGTACTGGCTATGGTTTAACCTGTGGCATTCAGAGTCGTAATGAACAATTTGCCGCCTACTTAGATAGTCAGCTAAGGGTTGGCAACCTTTACATCAACCGCAACTTAATTGGTGCAGTTGTTGGTGTTCAGCCCTTTGGTGGTATGGGGCTGTCAGGGACTGGCCCTAAAGCGGGTGGTCCACATTACTTGTTGCGCTTTGCTACAGAGCGCACGCGTACTATTAATACCGCTGCTATAGGGGGCAACGCCAGTCTGCTTGCCCAGTCTGACGAAGATACGACTCAACTATAAAAATAAAGGGTAATAAAAATGATTGTAAATAACACTATCGTGGGCTGGACGTTTGTTGCCTACATTGGGGTGATGCTGGCAATAGGCTGGATAGCCTACCAGCGAACCCAAAACCTTGCGGACTATATTCTTGGTGGCCGAAGCCTTGGCCCTTGGAGTTCCGCCCTTTCAGCTAGCGCCTCGGATATGTCTGGCTGGTTGCTTTTAGGTCTGCCAGGTGCAGCCTACGCTTCAGGTTTAAGTGCTAGCTGGATAGCCATAGGTTTACTTGCTGGTACTTGGCTGAACTGGCTATTTATGGCACCCAGATTACGCCTTTACAGCTTTAAAGCTAACAACTCTTTAACCCTGCCAGAGTTTTTAGAGCAGCGCTTTCGTGACAAGACCAATATGTTAAGGGTCGTTTCAGCTTTATTTATTCTGCTGTTTTTCCTTTTCTATACTTCGTCAGGCCTAGTTGCTGCAGGTAAGCTTTTCGAAACTGTTTTCAGTGTTGATTATAAAATCGCTGTTATCTTAGGCACTTTAGCGGTTATGTCCTACACCATGTTCGGTGGCTTCTTAGCTGTTTCTTGGACAGATTTACTACAAGGCTTAATGATGGCTGCCACCTTAGCGATAGTGCCACTTTGGGCTATGGGCGAGTTAGGTGGTATTGGTGCTACTTTCAGCAGTATCAATGAACTTAACCCTAACCTTTTAACTTGGTTTAGTGATGCCGAAGGCAAAGCCTTAAGCGCTATAGGTATTATTAGTGCCGTTGCTTGGGGGCTGGGTTATTTTGGCCAGCCACATATTTTGGCACGTTTTGCGGCCATTAAATCGCACAAAGAAATTCCAACAGCGCGCAGAATTGCAGTGATTTGGAGTGGTTTAACCCTAGTTTGCGCTACCTTAATAGGCCTGATCGGTACGGTGTTTATTAAAGGTGACCTAGGTGATGGCGAAACCATCTTTATGTTTATGGTGAACGCCCTCTTCCACCCACTGATTGCGGGTATTTTATTAGCAGCAATTTTAGCCGCAGTTATGTCAACGGCTGACTCCCAGTTACTGGTTTCTTCTTCAGCACTGACCGAAGATTTTTATAAGTCACTTTTCCGTAAAGATGCCAGTGAAAAAGAACTCGTTAAAGTAGGTCGCTTAACCGTGGTAATTATTGCACTAGCAGCCATGCTTTTAGCCTTTAACGAAAACAGCACAGTATTAGACTTAGTTTCTTATGCTTGGGCTGGCTTTGGTGGCACCTTTGGTCCTGTTCTACTGCTAGCACTTTTCTGGAAGCGCTCTACGGCCTTAGGTGCTATGGCTGGTATCGTTGTGGGTGGGGTAACTGTAGTAAGTTGGGCCAACATGAGCGGTGGGATTTTTGAGCTTTATGAAATAGTCCCCGGCTTTATTTTGGCAGGTATCGCTATGATAGTTATGAGCCTAGTTAGCCCTGAGCCTAGCGAAGAAGTTCAACAAGAGTTTGATGCGGTTGTAAAAGAAGCAAATGAGTAGATAGCTCTCTCAGCTCTTACTAAAAATCAGCCACTTTCATTTTTGAAGGTGGCTGAGTTATTTTTACTGTCCTTACTCTTACTTACCCTGCCATTGGGGATGACGCTTTTCAACAAACGCACAAATACCTTCTTTGGCATCTAAAATATCTAGGTTAGCTGCCATTACCTTAGCCGTGTAGTTATAGGCTTCATTTAATGACATGCTATTTTGGGTATAGAAAGCCTCTTTACCTATCGCCAAGGTTTTAGGTGATTTAGATGCAATCAATTCAGCAAACTCAAAGGTTTTCTGCTCTAATTCTTCATCGGCTACCACTCGGTTAACCAAGCCTATTTGCTCCGCTCGAGCGGCAGAAATCATTTCACCGGTTAGCAGCATTTCCATCGCATGTTTAGGGTGAACATTACGGGTTAAAGCCACCATGGGTGTTGAACAAAACAAACCAATATTAACCCCTGGTGTTGCAAAGCGTGAAGTTTCTGAAGCAATAGCCAAATCGCAGCTAGCCACCAGCTGACATCCTGCAGCCGTAGCCACGCCCCTTACACTAGCAATCACTGTTAAAGGTAGCTCAACAATTTTTTGCATCACTTCACTACAGCGCTTAAACAATTTTAATTGCGCTTGGTGATCACCCAACTGACCCTGCACTTCTTTTAAGTTATGACCAGCACAAAACACCTTGCCTGCTGCGGCAATAACAATCACTTTAAATGCTTTATCGTCTTTAACTTCATCTAAACGCTGGTCTAATAAATCCAACATAGCTAGCGATAAACTGTTGCGGCTTTCTGGCTGATTAAGGGTTAATAAAGCCACACCTTGGCCTAAATCCGCTAGTGTAATGGCATCATTTTTTGTATTTGTCATGCTATGCTCTCCAAAAGAATCATTATTATTCATCGCAAAAGGACCAACCATGAATACCACCGCACAAAAGTTGATGCAAGACACAAAAACCATTGCCCTTGTGGGTATCTCAAACAAACCTGATCGTGCTAGCCATCGGGTTGCTGTTTATTTAATGAATGCAGGTTACCAGCTTTACTTTGTAAACCCACAATATAAAGAAGTACTAGGCCAGCCTTGTTATGCCAGCCTAAGTGATATTCCAGACCCAGTAGAAATGGTGGATATTTTCCGCAAAGCAGAAGATTGCCTGCCCGTTGCTGAAGAAGCAGTAAAGATAGGTGCACAATCTATTTGGTTACAACTCGGTATCAGCAACCCAGACTGTAAAGCCCTAGCAGAAAAACATGGCATTGCTTACGTTGAAGATGCCTGCACTAAAATTGTTCACTCAGAACTTAGCTAAGCCCAAAAGCCAACTGGTTTAAATAAATAACCAGCGGCAGGGTTAGCATAGCGACCAGTGTTTGTGCAGTGACTATAGCCGCCATTAAAGGTGCATCGCCACCCAGTTGGCGAGCTAAGATATAAGCACTGGTAGCCGTTGGCACAGCGGAGAAAAGAACCAGCATAGCCTGCTCTTGCACTTCTAGATTAAGCAGCAGGCTAATTCCTACCGCAACTAACGGCATAATTAACAGCTTTAATAGAGTAGAAATAATTAAGGGTTTACCCGCTGTACGCAAAGCGGCTAAGTTCAGTGCCACACCTACCGCTAACAAACCTAAAGGTAAGGCGGCACGAGAAATAATTTCCATCACCGGCTGAGTCCAGCCTGGCATACCTATACCAGTAATATTTAAGAAGATACCTAGCAAACACCCCAGTATCAGTGGGTTTTTAATAACCGTTACTAGCGTTTTACGCATATCCATACGCTGCTCGCCTGCATAAAGTGAAAAAACAATCACACATAAAACATTCAGTAGCGGAATCATGAGCGCCATAATAACGGCCGCTAAAGCCAAGCCTAAACCGCCAAACAATTCAGCCGATGCGGCTATAGCTACATAGGTATTAAATCTAATACCACCTTGGTAAACCGAGGTAAATTCTGCACCGTTACGGCTTATTAAGCGGCGTATTAGCAACATTAATAAAGTCATTGCTAGCAAGACTAAAAATACAGCTAAAAGCACTCGCCCTACTGCCACATCAGAAAAATCAGCTAAAGCCAAACGGGTGGCGAGCATGGCAGGGAATAAAAAGAAATAAACAAGGCGCTCTAGCTGCGGCCAAAATTCGACTGATGGGAATCTTATTTTTTTAAGAAATACGCCCACTAGAATAACCATAAAAACAGGGCCCAGTGCATGAACTAATGAGAGCATCGACCTAAAACTCCTATTTGTGCGTCATCTAACCACAGGCAGTTTAGATGGCGCTTTGTTAAGCTGAAAAGCTGCTTTTTTGAGATATAAATCCATGAACCCTGCAGCTAAACACAAAAACCCCTACCCAGTTAATCTGCTGATTCTAGTCACGCTAGTCGGCATTCTACTTGCCGTCTGGTATGTCACGGGTTACCTGAATGAAAAGCAAGACGACCAGGTAACCTGGTATTCTGCCTCTGGCTGTCAACTTCCACAAGACACCTGCCTAGTTAAGCTAGAAAAGCCCAAGCAATTCACCTTCACTTTACATAAAGCAGAACCCAAGCCCCTAGAAACCTTACCCCTTAGCGTAGAACTAAAAGGTTATAGCGATGCCGAGTTAGAAAACCTACAAGTTGAAATAGACCTACAAGGGCGGGATATGTACATGGGCTATAACCGCACCCCCATGGAATACCAAGGTTTTGGCAGGTTTACCGCTAACCCCATTTTAAGTATTTGCACTGAAGACGTTATGGTGTGGCGAGCCAGTGTGCTAATTAACAACACCGGCCAAGAACAATCCGCCACCGATACTCACACCACCTATGGCAGTTATTTTGATTTCACTGTAAAAACTAATTAGCTTCTTGCACTTTAGGCTGCAAACTTAAATGCTGCCACATAGCATGAATGGCTTGCATCTGCGGGCCTTTACGAGTGGCAAACTCACTAGATTCATAGCCCCACCAGTCCCAACATCCTTTAGGGTTAGCCAAGCTGGTTTTTGCTTGAGGAAAAAGCACCACTAAGTCTCGCGCATCGGCTTGCTGTAAATAACCGCTTAATTGCATAAAGTCTGTACCTACTTCTTCAGCGCCCTGCTCACAACCATGCAGCACTACCTGCAAACCACAGCCACCTGCTGCACATTGCTCAGGCACATAATAAAAACCTTCTTCAGCTAAACCCTTACTTTTTTCAGCTTTAAACGTATTTTGATTAAACGAAAATAACTGACCTTGAGGCTCTGCTTGAACGGATTGTTTAGCCGGTCCATCTAGGTGGTTTAAGCTTTCTGCTGCACCCGAATAACCACAGGCATTCACATAGGGTGCAGCTGTTTTATTACAAGCAACACCAGCATCTAAACTAGGCAATCCATGACCAGCCAAGGCCTGTGTATGAGTTTTCAAACCTTCAGGCGCCAACTGTGCATAAGTTTTTTCTAAGGCTTCAGAAACAGGCTGAGCGATCACTGGGTCTGCCCCTGCCTGATAAAGATAAACACGACTTTTAGCCAGCAGCTCAGGGTCGCCTAGCTCACCTTCCTCAGCCGCCTTTTTAATTAGTTTCAAACTGGTTTTAGCACTGGGTGCACCACGGCTAACCGCCATACAATTAAATAAAGCAGCAGTAACACCATCTTTAGCGCAAGCATAGGGACCTGCCGCAAACACAGCCACACCCTGCACTTCAGAAGGCCAAGCAAGGTGTAACTGGTGCGTCAAATAACCACCTGAAGAAATACCAGCAATGTATAAACGCTCAGTAGTTATATCCAATTGGGGTAGTTCAGGGTATTTAGATTCATCGCTAGAACAAGCCGTTAGTAGCACTAGACTTGCCAACAACAAACTAACCACTAATCTAGATTTTATATGTTTTTTCATAGCACCTTGCCTGTGGATAACTTTGTTAATTAAATTGTTATAAACTGTTCAAGCACTGTGTTTAACCAGCGCCAGCCTAAAGGAGAGCAAGCAATCCTATTCTCATCACTTGTCCAGAGATCACGCTGCTTTAAATCCTGAATTTGAGGCTGTAAATCAGCTAAAGTTAGCCCGGTTCTTAGTGGATAACTTTTAGCTTCAACACCTTCGGCCAAACGCAGTGCATTCATCATAAATTCAATGGGTAATTCTTTAGCTGCTAAAATTTCAGTGCCTGCTAAAAAATCACGCCTTTCAATTAAACGCGATAAATAAGCCTGAGGCTGACGAGTCTTCCAACGCCTTTCAATCACCAGCTTACCTGACGAATTAAAACGGCTTAACTTGCCATGTGCGCCAGCACCTAAACCTAAATAATCACCAAAGCGCCAATAATTTAGGTTATGTGCAGCCTGCTTACCTTTTTGTGCAAAAGCCGAAACTTCATAGTGAATAAAGCCTGCTTGTTGAATCAGCTCACTACCGGCATCTTGAATAGCCGCCAGAGTATCTTCTTCTGGCAACTTAGGCGGACGGCGATAAAATTCCGTATTAGGTTCTAGGGTTAGCTGATACCAAGACAAGTGGGTGGGCTGTAAATCTAATGCTTGTTGAATATCGGCCAGTGCCAAGCTTTGCGTTTGTTCTGGCAAGCCATGCATTAGGTCTAGGTTGAAGTTATCAAAGCCTGCTTTGCGTGCTGCAGCCACCGCAGCAACGGCTTCTTGCCCACTGTGAATACGCCCTAGGGCTTTAAGCTGCTTATCGGCAAACGACTGCACACCCATTGAAAGGCGGTTAATACCCGCTTCACGGTAGCCGCTGAATTTACCTTGCTCTACGGTGCCAGGGTTGGCTTCTAGGGTAATCTCGCAATCAGCAGTTAACTGTAAACGGTTTTTCAAACCAGCAAAAAAGGCTTGATAACCCTGTGGCGACATTAAACTAGGCGTACCACCACCAAAAAAAATAGACACTAACGGGCGTTTTGCCACCTCTGGAAAAGCTTGTAAATCAAAATCTAAGTCAGCTAGCAAAGCTTCTACATATTGCTTTTCAACTAAGGCATCTAAACGAGGTTTAGCACCCGCGCCAGCACTGGTAGCTAACGCATGGGAATTAAAATCACAGTAGGGGCATTTTTGAACACACCAGGGCAGGTGTACATAAAGCGATAAGGGCGGCAGAGGTTGAGCTAACTCAGTCATTAGCAGGGTAGCGTTGGTTTAATGCCTGAATAAGCTGCTGACTAGCAATGCCACGGTGCGAAAGTTTATTCTTTAACTCACTGCTTAACTCTGCCGCTGTTTTGCCAAGTTCAGGCAGCCAAAATAAAGGATCATAACCAAAGCCACCCTCACCCTTGGGTTCAGTTAATATTTGCCCTTCCCAACTAGCTTGAACAATGATTGGCGTGGGGTCTTCGGCAAAACGCAAAAAAGCCAAAACACACCAATAACGCGCAGTACGTTCTGCGGTGGGTAAGCCTTGCAACTTATCTAACAGGTAAGCGTTATTGTCGGCATCTTTACTGCCCTCACCTGCAAAACGTGCTGAATAAATACCTGGCGCACCCTGTAAGGCATCCACTTCTATACCCGAATCATCTGCCAAAGCAGCATAGCCTGTATGCAAAGCAGCGTTACGGGCTTTAATTAGGGCATTTTCAACAAAGGTTAAACCGGTTTCTTCTGCTTCAGGCACTGGGTATAAGTTCTGTGCTTCTACTTGCCAACCTAAAGGCGCTAGCAAACCTGAAAACTCTTTGAGTTTGCCAGCATTACCACTGGCTAAAATCAACTTCTGCTTAGCTTGGGTCATAGGTTTAGTCCATGTATAAACGACGAATAAAACTTAGCTCATGAGCCGGCTGTTTAGAATTATAAGTAACACGTAGGTTAAAACGCATGGGGTCATCGTGCGCAAAACGGAAGGTTGCTAGGTTAAAATAACCATTATCTTGCCCCACCTGATGGGTATGAAAACTTAACCCATTTAACTGCCCTGCCAAGTTACCCGCATGACCAGAAACACGTGCTTTAACTGGCTCGCTAGAACCATCCGCTAAACGGTGTAAAACTGTCACCCTTACCATGCCTTGACCTTTACTACGCACCACACCATAGCCTTGCGCTACTTGCGGGTTTAAAAAGCTAGTAGGCAAAACATTGTAATAAATTTCATACTCACCTACTCGCTCCATACCCTCTTGAGCGGCCGCTACAAAAGCAGGGCTAGCTACTAAAAGCAAGAACAGGGCGGCTAGTGAAAAATTTCGACTTATCTTTTGACATAAATTACGACCTAGCATAATGCAGCTCCTCAAAAATTAACGACCTATTCTATAAATGGCTACTTCACCAAATAAATTGGGCCATAAACGTGCTTTCCAATGACTTTGGTAAGCAAAGTCACCCACAGCGCGGTCTAAAATTTTTATGCCTTTTTCCATACATAAGGCTTCAAAATCTTTAAAGGTAAATAAGTGAATGTTGGGCGTGTCATACCATTGGTGCGGTAGCGTTTTAGACATAGGCATCTGGCCTTTCCAACTTAAATAAAAGCGGTTGGTCCAATGCGCAAAGTTAGGGAAGGTCACTATGGCCTCTTTACCAACCCTTAGCATTTCATCTAAGGCTAGGTCTTGTCGCCTAAGCACCTGCAAAGCCTGGGTCATAATCACTGTATCGTAACTTCCATCCGCAAAGTTACTTAACCCACGGTTCAAATCTTGCTCTAAAACATCGACACCTCTGGCGATACAGGCAGTAATCTGTTCAGCATCTATTTCCAAACCATAACCGGTGACTGACTTATGCTCTTCTAAATAATGCAGCAGCTCGCCATCACCGCAGGCAAGGTCTAACACTCGGCTAGTAGGTTTAACTAGGTTGGCAATAATGGTTAAGTCTTGGCGCATTTAACTAACCTCCCCTTGCCGAGTTTCTTTAGCTACCCGCTGCATATAAGCAGTAAACACTGCTTCATAGCGTTGATCTGGAATTAAAAATGCATCGTGCCCGTGGGGTGACTTAATACGTGCATAACTAACACGCTTTTGTGCAGCGGTTAAAGCATTGACTAATTCTTCAGAGTGGCGGGGTGAAAAACGCCAGTCGGTACTAAAGCTAACCACCAAAAAACGACATTGAATAGGCGCTAAAGCCTTAACCAAATCACCGTCAAAAGCTTCAGCAGGGTCAAAATAATCTAAGGCTTTAGTCATCAATAAATAGGTATTAGCATCAAAGCGTTCAGAAAAGCTTTTACCTTGATAACGCAAATAAGACTCAACTTGGAAGTCCACATCATAGCCATAATTGAGTTTGTCGGTACGCAAATCACGACCAAACTTCTCACCCATCGAGTGTTCCGACAAATAAGTAATGTGTCCCACCATGCGCGCCAAAGCCACACCATGACGCGGAATCACTTCGGCCTCTTGGTAGCGCCCATCACGAAAGTCTGGATCAGACATAATGGCTTGGCGAGCCACCTCATTAAATGCAATATTCTGAGCTGATAACTTAGGTGAGCTAGCAACCACCACCGCATGACCTAAGCGTTGTGGATAACGTAAAGACCACTCTAAAACCTGCATTCCTCCTAAACTGCCACCCACCACAGCCGCCCATTGTTGAATACCTAAGCGGTCCGCTAAAAGTGCTTGAGAATCTACCCAATCACTGACCGTTAACACAGGAAAGTCTGGGCCAAAAGGTTTGCCAGTTACGGGGTTAATGGAAGAAGGTCCGGTAGAGCCGTGACAGCCACCCAAATTATTGAGTGCCACCACAAAAAAATGCCGAGTATCTATCGGCTTACCTGGGCCAATGTAGGCATCCCACCAGCCAGGTTTAGTGTCTTCTTCTGAATGATAGCCGGCGGCATGATGATTCCCCGACAAAGCGTGACAAATAAGCACAGCATTACTGGCATCAGCATTGAGCTTGCCGTAGGTTTCTATCATTAACTGCCAATCATGCAGCACATTACCGCTAGCCAGTTGTAGCGGTTGAGTAAATTGACATATTTCAGGTTTAACCAGCCCAACTGAATTAGGGGGTGGGAAAATCTCTCCGGTACTGGAGGCGGTCATGTAAGCGTGTATCCTTGTTAAAACAATAAACCAATAGCAAGCCTACTAATCTAACATATCAAGATCAGGATGCGAGCCATCCTTTACAAGTGTTTAAGCGCTATACTAGGCAATTAATAAAACCTAGCGTTTACGATAATCCCTAGGTCAGCTAAAATGGCACCAATATTTTCTTCTTTCATCTCCCAGAATTGCAGGTCATCTATGTTACGTATCGTTGAAGAAGCCCTCACCTTCGATGATGTTTTGCTGGTACCCGGTTATTCCGACATCCTGCCTAAAGACGTCAGCCTTAAAACACGCATCACTCGCAATGTAGAACTAAACATCCCTTTAGTTTCTGCAGCCATGGATACAGTCACCGAATCGCGCCTTGCTATTGCAATGGCACAAGAAGGTGGGCTAGGTATTATCCATAAAAACATGACCATTGCGCAGCAAGCTGCAGAAGTACGCAAGGTCAAAAAATACGAAAGTGTAGTAGTCAAAGACCCCGTCAGCGTTGCCCCAACCACTAAAATTCACGAGCTACTAAAAATGGCTGAAGAGTATGGCTTCTCAGGTTTTCCTGTAGTCGACTCAGGTAAGCTAGTGGGTATAGTTACTGGGCGTGATCTGCGCGTTAAGCCCCACGGCGGCGATACTGTCGCAGCTATTATGACTCCCCAAGACAAGCTAATTACTGCGCCAGAAAACACCCCACTGGAAGAAATAAAAGCGCGTCTTTACGAGCATCGCATTGAAAAAATGCTCTTAGTAGATGAACAATTCCATCTTTCAGGGCTAGTGACTTTCCGTGATGTTGAAAAAGCCCAAACCTACCCTTTAGCCACCAAAGACACTAGCGGCAGTTTAAGAGTTGGTGCAGCGGTAGGCACAGGTGAAGAAACCCCAGACCGTGTTAAAGCACTGGTAGAAGCAGGTGTCGATGTCATTGTTGTGGATACCGCTCACGGCCACTCTAAGGGTGTTATCGAACGTGTACGCTGGGTTAAAGACAACTTTCCACAAATTGATGTGATCGGCGGCAACATAGCCACGGCAGAAGCCGCAGTGGCTTTAGCAGAAGCAGGTGCCGATGGCGTTAAAGTGGGTATTGGCCCAGGTTCTATTTGTACTACCCGCATTGTTGCCGGTGTTGGTGTACCACAAATCTCCGCTGTATCTAATGTATCAGAAGCCTTAAAACCCTATGGCGTACCCATGATTGCCGATGGCGGTGTACGCTTCTCAGGCGACCTAGCTAAAGCCATAGCAGCAGGTGCTCACGTTATTATGGTCGGTGGCTTACTTGCAGGTACAGAAGAAGCACCAGGCGAAGTTGAGCTATTCCAAGGCCGTACTTACAAAGCTTACCGTGGCATGGGCTCTATGGGTGCTATGGGTCAAACCGAAGGCTCATCAGACCGTTACTTTCAAGACAAAGATGCTGGCGTAGAAAAGCTAGTACCCGAAGGCATTGAAGGACGCGTACCCTACAAAGGCACCATGAACGCGATAGTTCATCAGCTAATGGGTGGTCTACGCGCCTCTATGGGCTACACAGGCAGCAACAATGTTGAACAAATGCGTACCAAAACCAGCTTTGTAAAAATCACCGGCGCGGGCATTCAAGAATCCCACGTTCACGATGTACAAATTACTAAAGAAGCGCCTAACTACCGTGTCAGCTAAAGGGTCTAAAAGCATGCAAGATATTCACGCGCATAAAATCTTAATTTTAGATTTTGGCTCTCAGTACACCCAGCTTATTGCACGCCGAGTTCGCGAGCTGGGCGTTTACTGTGAAATTCATGCCTATGACATGAAAGAAGCCGACCTAAAAGCCCTAGCACCCAAAGGCATTATTCTTGCGGGTGGCCCAGAGTCAGTAACAGCCAACGCTTCACCACGCGCTCCAGAAGCCGTGTTTACACTCGGCGTTCCAGTCTTAGGTGTTTGCTACGGCATGCAAACCATGGCGGAACAGCTTGGTGGTAAAGTACAAAGCTCTGACCAGCGTGAATTTGGTTATGCACAAGTTCAGCTAGAAGCCGAAACTGCCCTATTTCAAGACATGAGCGACCACCTAAAAGATGGCAAAAAGCTGCTCGATGTGTGGATGAGTCATGGCGATAAAGTAATTAGTCTACCCGAAGGTTTTCAGGTAACCGCCTCAACACCTAGCTGCCCTATTGCCGCCATTAGTCATGAAGAAAAACGCTTTTTTGGTGTTCAGTTTCACCCAGAAGTTACCCACACCTTGCAAGGTAAGCGCCTGCTAGAACATTTCCTACTAGAAATTTGCGCTTGCCAAGCCCTTTGGACACCCGCACAAATCATCGAAGACATGATCACCCGTGTGCGTGAACAGGTAGGCAATAAAAAAGTCCTTTTAGGTCTTTCAGGCGGTGTCGATTCCTCTGTAGTGGCAGCCCTATTACACAAGGCAATTGGCGACCAGCTAACCTGCGTATTTGTCGACCACGGCCTATTACGCAAAAATGAAGGCAACCAAGTCATGGAAATGTTTGCTGACAACATGGGTGTAAGAGTTATCCGTGTAGATGCAGCCAAGCTTTTCTTAGACAGACTAAAAGGCGAAAGCGACCCTGAAGCCAAGCGCAAAATTATTGGTAACACCTTCATAGATATTTTTGATGAAGAAGCCACCAAACTAACCGATGTCGACTTCCTAGCCCAAGGCACTATCTACCCAGACGTTATCGAGTCGGCTGCCGTTAAAGATGGTAAAGCCCACGTTATTAAGTCTCACCATAATGTAGGCGGCCTACCAGAAACCATGCGCATGGAACTAGTAGAACCTTTACGCGAACTTTTTAAAGATGAAGTGCGCCGCATAGGTGTGGAACTAGGCTTACCTCACGACATGGTTTACCGCCACCCCTTCCCAGGGCCAGGTTTAGGTGTGCGTATTCTAGGTGAAATTAAGCAAGACTATGCAGACATTCTGCGTGAAGCCGACGCTATTTTTATTGAAGAACTACGTGCTGCCGGTTGGTACGAAAAAACCAGCCAAGCTTTTGCAGTATTCCTACCCATTAAATCGGTAGGCGTAGTGGGTGATACCCGCCGCTACGAGTGGGTTATTGCCCTACGCGCAGTAGAAACCATCGACTTTATGACCGCTCGCTGGGCACACCTGCCTTATGAGTTGTTAGAAAAGGTTTCTAGCCGCATCATCAATGAAATCCCACAAGTCTCACGCGTAGCTTACGATGTTTCATCTAAGCCACCAGCGACCATTGAGTGGGAATAGTGGTGAAAGGGAATAATGGCTCACAAGCCTGAATACTATATGCACCGAGCTTTAGAGCTAGCTGCTGAAGCCGCAGCTCTAAGCGAAGTGCCTGTAGGCGCTGTTATTGTTAATGCTGAAGGCGAAATTATTGGCCGTGGTTTTAACCAATGCATTAGCCAGCAAGATGCAACTGCCCATGCTGAAGTTCAAGCCATTCGCGATGCTTGCCAAAACACCAGCAACTACCGTTTAAACAACTGCACGCTTTACGTCACCCTAGAGCCTTGCACCATGTGCATAGGTGCAATTCTCAATGCCCGCATTAAAACCCTTTATTACGGCGCCAAAGAACCACGCACAGGGGCAATTGCATCGGTATGCAACCTACCCGCACAACCTTGGTTTAATCATCAGTTAGAGGTAAAAGGTGGTTTACTGCAGGCAGCAGCCAAAAAACACCTAGAAGACTTTTTTAAACCTAAACGCTAACTCATTAGTCTACAATCGCAGGAAAGACTAAGTCTGGATCCTCTAGCTTTGAACTAGCTAAAGGGTTCTTATACTGCTCAGTTTCAGGCAATTCTTTTTCACCTACTATGCAGTTACGACCACAGCTCTTAGCTGCATAGGCGGCACTATCGCCCCGATGAATTAAATCATTAAGGGTTTCCGTTAAACGGTAGGTCGCCACTCCTAAAGAAGCAGTTAAAGCAATGGTGGGCTGCCCTTCACCTAAGTCAATTTTTAACTGAGCAATGTCTGCACGCAAACGCTCTGCAATACGCAAAGCTTCGGCATAATCAGTTTGTGAAAGCACCACAACAAACTCTTCACCACCTATACGCGCCACATAGTCCACATCACGCAAGGTGCGATTAATTTCTTTAGCGACAGCTACAAGCGCAGCATCACCTGCAGCATGACCATAGGTGTCATTCACCTGTTTAAAGAAATCTAAATCAATAAAACCTATAGAAAACTGATAGCCACCCCGGTCACTTAAACTCTTTTGGCGGCGTAAAATACGCATTAAATGACGGCGATTATACAAACCAGTTAAATCATCGGTTACTGCTAGCTGCTCATTTTTTGCAGTTAATAACGCCAAATGCTCATTGCGCCTTTTTAAGGCAACGCGCAGGCTGCTTATTTCCACACCCAGCAAACTAACACCAATTAAACCCAACACAAACACCAAGCTAGTCACCACTTCATACTGCCAGTGTATAGGTGCAGAACTCCACATGAGCTGAGCTAAAATAACCAGTAGGTAGCTACTCAGCAAAAAAGCAGCAACAAAAGGTAATTGCTTAGGATGGTAACGAAACACAGAAAAAAGCAGAATCAGCAAGAAGTTAACAATTAGCAGTTCTCGAATACCTGGTGCTGCATACATACACACCAGAATCATTATTAGCTGCCAACCAATTTGAAAGCTTGTCATGCTAGGGTCTGAAAAATTCAAATTTTTCTTGGTTAGAATTAACCAAGGAAAGAGAGCATAACCAATACTGGAAACAGCAAGGTAAGCAAAAAGCAGTTCACCACTAACAAAAACATAGCCAAACTGCCATGCAATTGTAATAACTAGACTATTAGCAAAGCCAGCACCTACAGCCATTAAAGAACGCCTTAACCTAAGCTTTTGAGCAACGGTTATTTTTTGGTCATCCTTTAAAACTTGAGAATCCATCTCTAAAACACCCTCAACTAGAATAGCTAGCGCAAGCCTACAAAATGCACTATTTATTTTTTGTTATTATACAACTTTAGATTTATATCTTAGCGAGTCAATCTATAGCCATCTGTTAGCAAATGCAAACACTAAAAGCCTAACATGCAAATTAATATCATCATTAAGCTAGCCCCGAATTTTACTTAGAGAAACCTATGTCAAGCAAGCGCTTTGCTCACCAACTTTTGCACTGGTATCAAACCCAAGGTCGTAAAAACTTACCCTGGCAAAAAAATCGATTGCCCTACAACATTTGGGTTTCAGAAATCATGCTACAGCAAACTCAAGTTGTAACGGTTATCGACTATTATCAACGCTTTATGGCACGCTTCCCCGACGTTAACAGCCTTGCAGCAGCCACCACAGATGAAGTAATGCACCTTTGGGCAGGCTTAGGCTATTACACCCGCGCCAGAAACCTCCACCGCTGCGCGCAAAAAGTCGTGACAGAGCACCAGGGAGAATTTCCAGTTCACAGTTTGGAAGCCATGCAAAACCTACCCGGTATTGGCCCCTCAACAGCCGCCGCTATTTGTGCTTTTAGCACTGGTCAAAGAGCCGTTATTTTAGATGGCAATGTAAAGCGTGTGGTTGCTCGCTACTTTGCAATTGAAGGCTGGTACGGCAAAGCACAAGTCAGCAAACAATTATGGCAAGCAGCAGATCAATTAACCCCTAACGAACAACTGCCCGAATACACTCAAGCCATTATGGATTTAGGCGCAACGCTTTGTACGCGCAGTAAACCCCAATGCGAAATTTGTCCTGTTGCCAGTGGTTGTGCCGCTAAAGCACAAAACCTAACCGAGCAACTGCCTACTCCCAGACCTAAAAAAACACTAGCTCAAAAAACACGCTATGCCTTAGTGGTACTAAACAGCCAAGGAGCTGTTCTATTAGAAAAACGACCCGATCAAGGCATTTGGGGTGGCTTATGGAGCTTTCCTGAATTTACTGACCCACAAGCACTAGAAGAATGGATACTAACCCACCAACCCCTAGCAAAACTTGAACCAAGTCTAAAAATAACTCAAAGCCACCTGTTTAGCCATTACCAACTCACCCTTCACCTATGGGTAGCACAACTAGCCAAACCCCAACTAGCAGAAAACCCTGCCAACTACACCAACCAGTTAAACTGGTATGATCAGAAGAAATTTGGAAACATAGGTTTAGCAGCACCTATCAAAAAATACTTTTCTTGCTAAAAAATCCAACTCAGGAGAAAACTGCATGTCCGCTACCGTATTTTGCCGCAAATACCAAAAAGATTTACCCGCTTTAAGCGTTGCACCACTACCCGGTCAAAAAGGCCAAGACATTCTAAGCAGCATCTCAAAACAAGCTTGGGATGAATGGATGACCCACCAAACACGTTTAATCAACGAAAAAAGACTCAAAGTATTTCAGCCAGAAGCACGCAGCTACCTACAAGAACAAATGGAAAAATTCTTCAACAATGAAGAAGTTGACCAAATTGAAGGTTATGTACCGCCTAAAGAAGATTAAACTATTGTTTTGCTAAGCCTTGATTTGTAAGGCTTTGAAAGAAAAGAACAAAATATCTTTAGAAAACACTTGACGAACCAGCACTAAATCTATTTAATACGTCTCCGTTGAGGCCAGATAGCTCAGTCGGTAGAGCAAGGGATTGAAAATCCCTGTGTCGGCGGTTCGATTCCGCCTCTGGCCACCATCAACACAGTAATATTAGGTAATCAGTTGGGGTATAGCCAAGTGGTAAGGCAGCTGGTTTTGGTCCAGCCATCCGGGGGTTCAAATCCTCCTACCCCAGCCACCTAAAAATTTTTAGTGAAGCCGACATAGCTCAGTTGGTAGAGCAACTGACTTGTAATCAGTAGGTCCCGAGTTCGACTCTTGGTGTCGGCACCACTAAAAAAATACAAGCTTTTCAATAGCTTAACTAATAAACAGCCTCCTTGGCTGTTTTTTTGTTTTAAGCCTTCAAAAATAGCAGCACCCTCCCCCAAAAGCCATCATCTCCTATAAACACTTGCTCATTAACGCCCTAATTGTGTTTTTTGCTATAGTTGCTGTTTAAGTAGCTACCTTTTAGCCGCACAAAACCATTTAAGGGATTACCACACCAGCATGTTTGAACAAACTTTTAAAAATATCGACGACATCTTCCACAAAGATGCTGGCTGTTCTAGTGAATTAGACTACACCGAGCAATCCTCATGGATGCTATTTCTTAAATACCTAGATGACCTAGAGTTCACCAAGTCTCAAGAAGCCGAGTTAATGGCAGAAGACTACCACTACATCATTGATGAAAAATACCGCTGGGGCTCTTGGGCTGCGCCTAAAACTGCTAAGGGCGAGTTTGACCACAACAACGCCCTAACCGGCAGCGACTTAATGGACTTTGTTGATGGTGAATTATTTCCCTATTTAAAAAGCTTTAAACAACGCGCAGAAAGACCCGACACCATTGAATACAAAATTGGTGAGATTTTTAGCGAGATCAAAAATAAAATCCAAAGCGGCTACTCACTGCGTGATGCGCTAGAAAAAATAGACCAGCTACGCTTTCGTTCCCAAGCAGAAAAGCACGAACTATCACACCTGTATGAAGTAAAAATTAAAAACATGGGCAACGCAGGGCGAAATGGTGGCGAATACTACACACCCCGCCCTTTAATTCGCGCCATGATAGACGTACTAAACCCACAAATAGGCGAAACCATTTACGATGGTGCAGCAGGTTCGGCAGGTTTTTTGTGTGAAGCTTACGATTACCTACGCCAAGGTGGAGCCAGCCAAAAGTCATTATCCACCAGCGATTTAAAAACCCTGCAAGAAAAAACCTTTTACGCCAAAGAGAAAAAATCGTTAGCTTATGTGATTGCCATTATGAACATGATTTTGCATGGCATCGAAGCGCCCAACGTGATTCACACCAACACCCTAGGCGAAAACCTGCAAGACATAACCCCCAGCCAGCAGCACGATATTATATTGGCCAACCCACCCTTTGGCGGCAAAGAGCGCAAAGAAGTACAACAAAACTTCCCAATTAAAACCGGCGAAACCGCCTTCTTGTTTTTGCAGCATTTTATGAAGATGCTTAAACCCGGTGGCCGAGCTGCCATCGTCATTAAAAACACCTTTTTAAGTAATACTGATAACGCCTCGGTAGCCCTGCGTAAAGAACTGCTAGAAAACTGTAATCTACATACCGTGCTTGATTGCCCAGCCAAAACCTTTTTAGGCGCAGGGGTAAAAACCGTCGTGTTATTTTTCACCAAAGGCGAGCCAACACAGAAAACCTGGTTCTATCAGCTAGACCCAGGCCGCAGCCTTGGCAAAACCAACCCACTCAACGACAACGATTTAAAAGAATTTGTAGAGTTACAGAAAGACTTTAAAGACAGCGCTAAATCTTGGTCATTAGCTACAGCAGATTTAGATAAAGCAACTTGGGATTTATCGGTTAAAAACCCCAACGTCGCCGAAGAAGCACCACTGCGAGCGCCACAAGAAATTATTAAAGAGATCATGCAATTAGATAAGGAAAGCGAAGCAATTCTGGATAGTATTCAGGAGTTGTTGTGATGGGGTGGGCTCATAAAAAGTTGATGGACGTTTGCATATTACAGCGGGGATTTGACTTGCCCAAGGCGCAGCGCAAAAGCGGTGAATTCCCGCTAATAAGCTCGAGTGGCTACATTGACTTCCACTCTGTGGCTAAAGTTAAAGGTCCCGGTGTGGTTACAGGTCGCTCGGGTAGCATCGGTCAAGTGTTCTATATCAAAGAAGATTTCTGGCCTTTAAATACTACTCTTTACATTAAAGATTTCCATGGCAATGACCCTCGCTTTGTTTTTTATCTTCTCGAAAGCTTTAATTTAAGTAGGTATACGAGCGGAGCTGGTGTGCCAACACTTAACCGCAACCATGTCCACGATGAAATTGTGCATGTACCAGTTAACGTTGATGAACAAAAGCGCCTTGTCGCCATCCTTGATGAAGCCTTTGCCGGTATCGAACAAGCCCGCGCCAAGACCGAGCAAAACCTAAAAAACGCCCGCGAACTGTTTGAAAGCTACTTGCAGCAAGTATTTAGCCAGCGTGGTAAGGGGTGGGTTGAGAAAACGCTGGGGGAAGCTGTAACAGTGGAGCGCGGAAGCTCACCTAGACCTATAAAAAACTATCAAACCGATAGTGTTGATGGAGTGAACTGGGTAAAAATCGGAGATACAAAAGAAGGTCAGAAATATATCGAAAAAACGAAAGAAAAGATCACTCGCAAGGGTGCTGAAAAGTCACGTTTTGTTGATGTAGGGGACTTTATTCTTTCTAATTCAATGTCATTTGGGCGACCCTATATAATGGCAACACAAGGCTACATTCATGATGGCTGGTTTGTACTAAGGCTTCCCGAAAACATTGATACCGAATATTTTTATTACCTGCTGTCTTCCCCATATTTAAAAGACCAATTTCAAAGCCTTGCAGCAGGCGCTATTGTGAAGAACATTAGTGGAGATCTTGTGAAAAAGGCGATATTACCTATTCCACCAACCTCAGTACAAAAAAATATTGCATTAAAACTGGCAACACTAGCGTCTGAAATTGAACGCTTGGAAGAGATTTATAATTCTAAGGCAAAGAATATCGAAGAACTCAAACAGTCCATTCTGCAAAAAGCTTTCTCTGGTGAGCTAGCTAAAAATAGCTTTTAAATTTTACATAAATGAACATAGGCTTCTTGATCGGCTCTTGATTATCAGTGGTTTTTTGTTAATTACTATATTTTTATATCATTTAAATCAATGGCTTATGTTTTTTGTTTTCTTGGTTCTGTCTTGATTGTTAGCCGCTTAACCAGAAATAATTGTTTTTACTTGGTTGTGCCTGTACGTGAAAGACTTGGTATCGTTACCCATATGTAAATTTCTCAATGTTTTTTTATATATGGTTATTTATATGTAAGGTGCAAGATGATTTTCTTACACAAGCATTTTTAAAGGATTAGTTAAATGGCTATGAATGAAGCCGATACCCGCGCTAATTTAATCAACCCTAAAGGAGCGCTAGGCTAATGCTTCCTAACTCTAATACCACTAATGGCTCTAGGCCTTATCAGCCAGACTCGCTGCCACTTGAAAACTTAGATTATCGCCAGTTGTTTGCTTTAGTCGGCGCAGCGAATGCCGAACTAGCTCGATACGATGGTTTATTGCAGGGTATTCCCAATCCTGCGGTAATGTTATCGCCTTTAACGACTCAAGAAGCGGTATTATCCTCTAAGATTGAAGGCACACAAGCTACAGTGGATGAAGTGTTAGAGCATGAAGCAGGCTTAGAAAAGCATGGCGAAAAATATAAGGATATTCAAGAAATATCCAATTACCGCTCAGCTCTCTTTCAAGCCAGCGAGCATTTAAAAGGCTACCCCATTCGCTTGTCGCTTATCTTAGAGCTACACCGTATTTTATTAAACAGTGTGCGTGGCCAAGGTAAAACCCCTGGCGAGTTTCGCAAAGACCAAAACTGGATTGGTCGTTTAGGCTGCAGCATGGAAGAAGCGAGTTTTGTGCCACCTTCACCCTTGCAACTACAAGATCACTTACAAGCATGGCAAGACTATTTGGATTTTGATGATTCCGACTTTCTACTGCAAGTAGCTGTTGTTCATGCTCAGTTTGAATTATTGCACCCATTTAAAGATGGTAATGGCCGGATTGGACGCTTATTAATCCCCTTGTTTTTATTCCAGAAAAAAGTCTTGTCGCAACCCATGTTCTATTTAAGTGAATACCTTGAAGCTAATCGAGATGAGTATTACCAACGCCTAAATAACATTTCTAAAGAAGGTGACTGGAACGGCTGGATTGCGTTTTTTCTAAAAGCTATTACCGTACAAGCTAAGCAAAATAGTGATCGTGTGAAAACCATTATGGCTTTATACGATGATATGAAATTACGCATTCATGAGGTAACGCGCTCTCAATACTCGGTTCACTTGCTAGACGCACTGTTTAGTAAGCCCATTTTTAAAACAACCGACTTAATTACACGCTTTAGCCAAGAGCATGGTATCCACGAAAAAACGACACCCGGTTTATTAAGGCAGCTTAAAGAGGCTGGAGTGTTAATGGAGCTACAAGCAGGAAGTGGCCGTAGAGCCGCTGTTTTATGTTTTCCTAAATTGCTCAATTTGGCGGAAGGGCGCGAAGTATTCAAATGATTTTGAGGAGCCTATATTTTAATTCGCGCTCCTCAAATGAGTTTGTGGCGCGTACAAGCTCCTCAAATTAGTTAGAAGAGCCTTTTTTTCGATTCCAGACGCAGCAAAGCAAAGTTACTGGCTAAAACTTGGATATGAGTTTTTTACACAAGCATTTTTAAAGGATTAGTTAAATGGCTATGAATGAAGCCGATACCCGCGCAAATTTAATCGACCCTAAGCTAGTAGCTGCTGGCTGGGGTGTGGTAGATAACAGCTTTATTCGCCGTGAGCTTATTTGCCCTGGTCAAATTATGGCAGGTGGCAAGCGTTCTAACCCTGTACCTTGCGATTATGTGCTGGTGTATAAAGGCCGTAAGTTAGCTGCAATAGAAGCCAAAAAAGAGAGCTTGCCTTATAGCGAAGGTGTGCGCCAAGCCAAGGATTATGCTCAACGCCTGCAATGCCGAATTGCTTACGCCACCAATGGACAGGCTATTTACCAAATAGATAGGCTAACGGGTGAAGAAAAGCTGGTCGATGAGTACCTCTCACCACAAACCCTGTGGGACTTAACCTTTAAGCAACCTGATGATAAGCCAGAAGCAGCTTTTACCACTGCTTGGCGAGAAGCTTTTTCAGCCATTCCTTTTGAAACCAAAGGCGATTGGACCCCACGCTATTACCAAGAAAACGCCATTAACAATGCACTTGAAGCCATTGCCCAAGGCAAGCAGCGTATTTTACTCACCCTTGCGACAGGTACAGGTAAAACCTGTATTGGTTTTCAAATGGCTTGGAAGTTATTTCAAACCCGTTGGAGCTTAACCGCGCAAAAAGACATTAACTTGGCTAAAAAGCGCCCACGTATTTTATTTTTAGCCGACCGTAATATTTTAGCTAATCAGGCATTTAATGATTTTGGAGCATTTGAAAACAATAACCCTGGTGCGCTGGTGCGTATTAGCCCTGCAGAGATTAGAAAATCTGGCAGCGTCCCTAAAAACGGCAGTGTGTTTTTTACTATTTTCCAAACCTTGGTGTGTGGGCCAAATACTCAGCTAGTAGAAGGTAGCGAAGACGAAGAAAATGGCAAAACCATTCCAGATGCCAACCCCTATCACCAGCAATACCCAGCCAACTTTTTTGATTTAATTATTATTGATGAGTGCCACCGTGGTGGTGCAAATGATGAAAGTGCATGGCGCGATATTCTTGATTACTTTGCCCCCGCCGTACAGCTAGGTTTAACTGCCACGCCCAAGCGCACAGACAATGCCGACACTTATAGTTACTTTGGTGAGCCAGTTTATAGCTACACCTTAAAAGAAGGCATTAACGATGGGTTTTTAACGCCCTTCAAGGTGCTACCAATTGTTGGCACTATGGATGAATACACCTACTTGCCGGGTGATGGTTTAGTCGTTAAGGGTGAATTAGAGCCGGGCCGGCTTTATAAAGAAAGCGACTTTAACCGCATTATTACCATTCCAAAGCGAGAAGAGCGCCGTGTTCACTATTGGATGGATCGCTTCAACCCCCATGAAAAAACCCTAGTATTCTGTGCAACTCAAGCTCACGCTGGCATAGTGCGCGATTTTATTAACCAATATGCGGTTAAAAAGGGCTGGACGACTAACTCTGATTATTGTGTGCGTGTTACTGCTAATGATGGCCTAGCAGGCGAAAATGATTTGAAAACCTTTTGTGATAACGAAAAAACTATTCCAACCATTCTAACCACTTCACGCAAGCTATCGACTGGTGTTGATGCGCGTAATGTGCGTAATATCGTGTTAATGCGCCCCTGCAATAATATGATTGAATTTAAGCAGATTATTGGTCGTGGCACTCGTACCTACGATGGAAAAGATTATTTTACCCTTTACGATTTTGTAAAAGCCCACCATAACTTTGCCGACGAAGCTTGGGATGGTGAGCCTATTCCAAATGAAGCATGTCCAGAATGTGGCAAAACCCCGTGCGAATGTGAAGATACTGGCGAAGGTACAGGCGAGCCAGAAGCGTGCAAGGTATGCGAACAAAAGCCTTGTAACTGTGAAAAGACAGAACCTGAAGCTTGCCAGCTTTGTGCTAGCCGGCCCTGTGTTTGTGAGAAGCTAGAAATTGAATTATCGGATGGCCGTGCAAGGCAAATAAAACATATTTCATCGGCTATGTATTGGAGTGCAGAAGGCAAACCAATTACTGCAAAAGAGTTTCTTGAACGAATGTTTGCCGACCTGCCCAAATTTTTTAAAGATGAAGACCAGTTACGAGCAATATGGAGCGACCCAACCACGCGTGAAAAACTGCTAGAAGACTTAGCAGAAGCGGGTTACGACGATGAAAAATTAGACAGCATGAAAGAGCTAATTGATGCCCAAGACAGTGATGTGTATGACGTTTTGGCTTATGTGGCTTACACCGCTGAAACCAGTACACGCAGTGAACGTGTTCAACGCGCCAAACCCTTAATTAAGTCTGCCTTTACCCATTATAAACAGCACGAATTTATTGATTTTATTCTTGATAAATACGTTGCCGAGGGCGTAAAAGAATTAGCCGCTAACAAAATGCGTAGCCTTATTGAGCTTAAATACAATACCATTAGCGATGCAGCGGTAGAGCTAGGTTCTACAGCAACAATACGCGAAACCTTTATTGGTTTTCAGCAGTATTTGTATAGCGAATAACTTTGACACTCTATAGCTTTGATAGCCAACAGCTATTATGTCGATTAACTTAATCAAGTTGCTTAACCCTGCTTAACACCTTATTCTTAGCTACATCCTGCTTAGATACTTAGCTAGTAGGGCTAAACACACTTTAGATTATTCTCAAAGGAGATATAAAAGATGAGCGTACTAGTCACTCGTAAAGCACCCGATTTTGATGCACCCGCCGTTAAAGGCGACGGTACTATTGTAGATAGCTACAAGCTGTCAGATTCTAATGGCAAATACCGCATGGTATTTTTCTGGCCTTTAGACTTCACTTTTGTTTGCCCTTCAGAAATTATTGCCCACGACAACCGTATGGCTAAGTTTGAAGAGCTAGGCGTTGAAGTGATTGGTGTTTCTATTGATAGCCAGTTTACTCACCACGCATGGCGTAAAACCAGCCCTGAAAATGGCGGTATTGGTGAAGTTAAATTCACTATGGTTGCAGACGTTAAGCACGAAATTACTCGCGCTTACGGTATTGAGCACCCAGAAGAAGGCGTTGCACTACGCGCTTCTTTCTTAATCGACAAAGACGGTATCGTTCAGCACCAAACCGTTAACAACCTACCTTTAGGTCGTAACGTTGATGACATGATCCGTATGGTTGAAGCACTACAGTTCCACGAAACAAATGGCGAAGTTTGCCCAGCTGGCTGGACTCCTGGCCAAAAAGGTATGAAAGACAACCCAGAAGGCGTTGCTGCTTACCTAGCAACTGAGTCTGACAAGCTGTAAGTTCTAGCTATAAAAGCCCTTAGGGCAGTTAGCTTTAGTTAGTGCTAAAATAGGGGACGGTGCAAACCGCCCCCTTTTTTTATGGCTTTTAATAATTTTTAGAAGTTTTCTGTGTTTTCAGGAGTTTCCATGAACAACAAGCGTCATAGCAAATTAATTATTTTAGGTTCAGGCCCTGCTGGTTACACAGCCGCTGTTTATGCTGCACGCGCCAACCTTAACCCTTTGCTTATTACCGGTATGCAAATGGGTGGTCAGCTGACTACAACAACCGATGTAGATAACTGGCCGGGTGATAACGAAGGTGTTGAAGGCCCAGTGCTAATGGAAAGAATGCGTAAACACGCTGAACGCTTTGATACCGAAGTGCTGTTTGACCACATTCATACCGTTGAACTTAAAAATCGTCCTTTCACTTTAACTGGCGACCAGGGCACTTATACTTGTGATGCACTGATTATTGCCACAGGTGCCAGCGCCATGTATCTAGGTTTACCTAGCGAAGAAGCTTTTATGGGGCGTGGTGTGTCTGCCTGTGCTACCTGTGATGGTTTTTTCTATAAAAACCAAGAAGTAGCCGTGATAGGCGGGGGTAATACCGCTGTTGAAGAAGCTTTGTATTTATCGAATATCGCCAAAAAAGTGACCCTAGTTCACCGCCGCGACAGCCTAAGATCAGAAAAAATCTTGCAAGATCAGCTATTAGAAAAAGCTAAAAACGGCAATGTTGAAATTCTTTGGAATCATCAGCTAGAAGAAGTTTTGGGTGATGCTTCTGGCGTTACTGGCTTAAAGCTAAAATCGACTGCCGATGCGTCTACTCAAGAATTACCCGTTGCGGGTGTGTTTATTGCCATAGGCCACAAACCGAATACTGATATTTTTAATGACCAGTTAGACATGACCAGCGGCTACATTAAAATTAAATCCGGTTTAGACGGCAACGCCACAGCCACCAGTGTTAACGGTGTATTTGCTGCGGGCGATGTATGTGACCATGTTTACCGCCAAGCGGTGACTTCTGCAGGTATGGGCTGTATGGCCGCCCTAGATGCGGAGCGCTATTTAGACGCGCTAGCCGACTGATTTAACTGATAGTCGACCAACCATTGCATGGCATCTGTTAGCTCTAAACTGGGCTTCTGGTGCCTTGCAGCGGCATAACCTTGGTTGAATACTTTAAAGTAATAACCCAGCACTTCGGCAGCATTTTTTTCGCCTGCTAATTTCAACAACTCAATTCCCACTTCTGCTGTACACAGGTGTTCTTCTGAAGCAGCCTTGCGTAAACGGTAGTCGGTTTTTTCTGTGCTATGCAAGGGCAACACTGGCAAATCTGCTAACCAAGGGCTTTTACGAAACATTCTTCTGGCTTGCCGCCAAGTACCATCTAATAGAATAAAAGCCGGGCGACGCTGCTCATTACCTAAACGGGCTGTGGGTAAGTTAACCACTCTATCTTGGTAATCTGGCTGGTCGTCTGGAAAAATTAAAAACGGCTGGTAGTCAGGGTTAGCCAATAAGTCTAAAAAGGCTTGGGGCGGCTGGGTTCTGTTCCATTCAAATACTTGGGTTTCTGGCAGGGTGTCGCCAATCAACCTTGCGGTATTGGTAGGTTTGTAGGCTTCGTTACTGTGCATTAACACCCAAAAAACGGCTTTAGAAGCTACTGGGGTACGAAACTTACAAATGCAATACAGGCGGGGCATACGGCAAGCATCGCAGCGGGTAACAAAGCTGCCTCGGGCATTAAATGCCTTGCGTGGATAAGCAGCTTTGCTAGGGTTATTGGCAACCCGACGCACCTCCAGCTCAAAAGCTGAAGGGGTGGGTTCAAAAGTATCAGCTGTCATCTTTTACTCTAATGCGGCTCCAGTGACCTGCTAAAACAGCCCCAGATATATTGTGCCAAACGCTGAAAATCGCACCGGGTAAAGCAGCCGCAGCACCAAAGTATTTAGTAGCCAAACCAGCAGCTAAACCAGAGTTTTGCATACCCACTTCTATTGCAATAGTGCGGCACTCTCGCTCATTACATTTCAATAACTTGGCACCAAAATACCCCGCTGCAAAACCACAGATATTGTGCAGCATAACCGCTAATGCTAGCAGTGGACCAAGGCTAGCAATACGGCCAGCGTTTAAGCTAACCACTATAGCGATAACCAATAAAATACACAGCATAGAGCCAGTTGCCAAAGCATTACCTGCCTTACGAAGCTTACGGCTAAACAAGCTGTTAATAACCACCCCTAAAACCACAGGAGCAATCACTATTTTGGCTATGTCTTTCATCATATCCACTACCGGCACATCTAAGGCTGTACCTTCCAGAGCTTCACCACCTATATACAGATCAACCAATAAAGGAGTAGCAACTATGGCTACTAGGGTAGAAACCAATGTCATGGTGATAGAAAGCGCAACCTTGCCACCAGCTAAATAAGTCACCACATTAGAAGAAGTACCCCCTGCTGTTGCACCCACTAGCACCATACCTGCGGTGAGTTCAGGAGACAGCAATAAAGCTTTACTAATAATAAACGCAGCCAAGGGCATAACAGTAAACTGAATAAGCGTACCTATTAGCACTTTATGCGGCTGAACAAATACACGCACAAAGTCACTAATTTTTAGCGTGACCCCCATAAAAAACATGATCAGCGCCAGCAAATAAAAAATTAAATCGCCCAACGTAAGGTAGGGCAGGTCACCTAAACCAATAAACAACTGTGGCTGAAAATAACCTACCGTTGCTAGCAACAATGCCCAGAGTGGGAACATCTGATTAAACTGCTTCAACGCCTTGTTCATGCTTTTTCCTTAATTAATTTGTGCTTTTAGCTGCCAAAGCTGATGACCACTAAGAGCGTATTTTTTTTCAAAAGGGGTTAGGGGTTCATCTATTTTATTTAAGGGGTTTAGATCGGCCGTTACCCCCATCAACTTCAGTGCTTGTTGCATTTCTAATACATAAAGTTGCCAATTAGTACGGCATTCTAACTGCCCACCTAAAGCCACTAGGTAGTTAAATACTGGGTGACCGTGCCAGCGCAGCTTAAAGTCTTTCTTTTTAGGGCTGGGGTTAGGGTAAAGCAAAAAATGGTAATCTGGCTGCCACTGTGCCGCAACCGCTAAACGCCAAAAGTCGACTAAGTCTGCGCGAATTAAAGCCGCATTCTCTGGCAGCTTACCCAGCTTTCTTTCTAACCGGTCTGCTGAACGGTCAATGCCTAAAACAAAATGCTGAGGGAAGCGTTCAGCCAACAGGCGGGTGCTTTGCCCTACTCCGCAACCCGAATCTAAAATTAGCCGGCCGCCATGCGCTGCTAAACGCTGCTCTGCTTGATCAAATGCTTGCTGATTAAAACTAGCAATGGGCTTTTGAAAAGGCGCTTCTTGGTGGCGCTGTATAACTTCGGCTAGCTTCTCATAAGGCTGGGTTTGGTTGCTTACCACTGGGCTAGAAAGCTTGTTAGCCTGCATGTAACAACTCAAACAAGGCTTGGAACTGCTGAGTTAGCTTGTGCTTGGGCGCATAATAGTTAAGCGGCTTAGACACCTGGTGCGATTCACGCATTTTAACCGAGCTGGTTAGGTGCACGGGCAACACTGGGTGGCCTTCTGCTAGTAGCTCATCTATTAGTTGCTTAGGTAATTTAGCCTGAGCATTAAATTGGTTCACCACTATGCCTTCTATTTCTAGCGCATCGTTATGATCCATCTTTAGTTCTTCAACCGACTCATTTAATGAATAAAGCGCCTGACGCGAGAAAGCATCACAGTCAAAAGGTATTAAACACCTTTGGGCGGCAATTAGAGCAGAGCGGGTAAAAAAGTTGAGTGCTGGCGGGGTATCTATCCAAATAGCTGGGTAGGTTTCTTCTAGCTGCTGTAAGGCTTCTTTTAATTTATAAATTTTATAGCGTGACTCTAGCTTAGCTTCTAGGCTTTCTAATTCAGGATGCGCCGCCAACACATACAAGTTTTCATAGGGTGTGGCATAAATTAAATCAGCTATGGATTTACGACCACCACCTAGAGTTAAGGTTTGTTCAAAAAAATCGAACATGCTGGAATCTAAATCTTGCGCTGGCTGCCCCATTAGGTAATGAGTGGAGTTGCCCTGTGGGTCAAGATCAACCACCAAGGTGGGTACGCCCTTAGCAGCACTAATAGCCGCCAGATTACAGGTAATGCTAGACTTACCCACACCACCCTTCTGATTAAATACAACTCGACGCATAGGTGCTTTCCTCAAAATTGCTAAGCCACAAAAAATTTAGCATCCATTCTGCTACCTGCCTTAACCTGCTGCAAGCAACCTTTGGTTTAAAGTGAGTAGGTGGTTTAAAAAGCAAGCTAGGTGGTTTAAAAAGTGAACCAAGCCACATCAAAGTGTTACCTAACACCCCAGCCCCACACTTAACTGAGCAAATCGTTTGAAAAATCATCCTAAAGAGTGATAGCTGCAAAACTTTAAGCACACCAAACTGAACCCAAGCTATTCAAACACCTGTTTACATAACATTCCTATGCTAAGCAGTCATTCAAAATAAAAGAAAACCTGATAAAAACACCAACGAGCAAGATCAGATAACAACAAGAGGTGAAGATCATGAGTAAGCAACAGCGCCGCACTTCTAGCGGCTTTACCAAACAACTCCCTCGCTTAAGCCTATTGGCTTTAGCCATAGCAGGCATGTCACAAGTACAAGCTGCCGACTTTGAAATGGGTGAATTTAACTTAAAAGCCGACTCAAAACTGACGCTGGGTTCTAGCTGGCGTACAGAAAAACGTAATAATGATTATATAGCCAAAGGTACTCTTGAAGCAGTGTCGCCGGGTGCTAGCTCCGCCAACCCCACCTACCAAGGTAACTCTTCTAGTAACACTGATAACGGTAATATGAATTTTGATAAAAACGATGCCTTTTCACAGGTGATTACCGGTAACCACACGCTAGGTTTAACTCACAATGACTATCGTAATGTGGGCGCCAAGGTTAGTTTTCGTTACTGGTATGACCATGCCTTAAGTGATTTAGATGGCCCAACCAATGCTGGCATGAGAGACGACTGGAAAGGCACCAAAGCCTTTGATGATGCTAAAAGCGGCATCGAATTAATGGATGCCTATATTTGGGGTGAGTTTGATGTAGCTGGCCTTCCTGCTCAAGCCATTTTAGGCCGCCATGTACTTAACTGGGGTCAAAGCACTTTTATTCAGGGTGGGCAAAACGCAGCCAACCCAATAGACGTACAAGCCCTAAGACGTCCGGGTGCTGAACTAAGAGATGCCTTATTACCTGTGACTATGCTGTCAGGTTCGATAGCTTTAGATGAAATGGGTAACTTTAACCTAGAAGGTTATTACCAACTAGAGTGGGAACGCACCCGCGCCGATGCTTGCGGTACCTACTTTGCGAATAGTGACTTTGCCGCAGAGGGTTGTGGGCCAGTTTATTATCAAAGCGGCTTAACTGAACAAGCTAATAACGCAGGCACAGTGCTAGGCACACCTTTTGCCACTCTAGAAGGCGCTTATGCACTAGCTAATAGCTATGGTCAGCTAGGGCTTAGCAAAACAGATATAAACATTGCTAAGCGTTTGGATGATGAAGAACCTAGTTCTAGCGGGCAATTTGGTGTGGCTTTAAAATGGTATGCAGAACAGCTTAACGGTACAGAATTCGGGCTTTCTTTCCAGAATGTGCATAGCCGACTACCCATAGTTGGAGGTAAGGTGAGCGCAGGTTCAGACCCGCATAAAGCAGCTACCTATGCTGAGGTACTAAAGACAATGGCCGCTGGACAAGGCTTAGATGTAACAGACCCTGCTCACGCAGCAGGAGTAGCTCAAGTAGCCCAAGTCCTTGCAACCAACCCTGCAAATGATCCAAATATTGCTGGAGCACAGGCAATGATTGCCGCTGCAGGCAAAGATGAACCAACCAAGTACTTTATTGAGTTCCCTGAAGATCAAAAAATCTTTGCGGCTTCTTTTGCCACTCTATTACCTACAGGTACAGCTTGGTCAGGTGAGCTCACCTACCGTCCAGACACACCTATCCAAATTAATGCTAATGACGTACTCATTAGAGGTTTATTAGGTAACCTAGGGTACGACCCAGAAACCTATAACGAAAATAACCCTGATCACGCATCCTATACAGCTTTATTAGCTCGCCTTCCTAAAGAGGCAGGTTTACTAGAAGCAGGTCCACAACAAGGTTACAACGAATTTGATGTATTCCAATTCCAATCGACCTTTATTCACGACTTTAACCGTGTATTAGCGGCTGATAACCTGCGCTTAATAGGTGAGGTGGGCTTTACCTATGTGAATGACCTGCCCGACACCAGTGAAATGCGCTTTGGCCGCTCATCGGTTTATGGTTCTTACGGCAGCGAAACTGAAACCTTTGCCGATAACGGTTATGTAACTGACCTGTCTTGGGGCTACCGTTTAGTGGGTCAGTTGGAGTACACCAACGCTTTAATCAGTGGTTTAACGCTTAAGCCTACGCTGTCTTGGAGCCATGATGTAAGCGGTTACGGCCCAGAGCCAGGCAGTCAGTTTTATGAAGGTCGTATGATTTTGGGTACTGCGTTAGGTGCTGAGTATATGAATACCTACACGGCTAACCTTAGCTACACCAACTACTTCTCTACTGATTACTGGGATTTAGATGACCGTGACTTTATTAGCCTAAACGTTGGCGTAAACTTTTAGGAAGCCATTGAATAACTACTTACATAGCTAGCACTGCGTTAAAAGTTTACTCAAAATGCTCATTTACCAACTTGTAAACTGCGCTTTCTCGTAACTTTATGCCTTGTGCTAGCGTCTTCAGTAACGTCATTCAAAAGGCTTCCCCAAGCCTTATAAAAACAATCATGAAGGACAAGTCTTATGAAACAGTTAAATCATAATTTCTCTAAAAGCTTTTCTTTAAGCGGGCTGGCAACAGCCCTAGTGGCAGCGGGTTTATTGGCAACCACTGGTTCAGCTTTTGCTGCTGACAGCCTAGATAGTGATAAACTCACCCCTATGGGTGCAGAACGTGCCGGCAGTGCCGATGGCAAAATTCCTGCTTGGGAGGGCGGCTTAAAAAATGCACCAGGTGGTTGGAAAGAGGGTTATGGCAACCCCTTTGCTAACGAAAAGCCTTTGTTTGTGATTACTGCCCAAAACTATCAGCAGTATGAAAAAAACATGGCGCCTGGCCAAATAGAAATGCTTAAAAAGTACCCAGATACTTATAAAATTCCTGTGTATAAAAGCCATCGTACCGCTAGCTACCCTCAGTCGGTTTACGATCAGGTTAAAAAGAATGCTAAAACCGCGCAGCTAGTTGATGGTGGTAACGGGGTTGAAAACTTTACTGAAGTAACGCCCTTCCCTCTACCAAAAACAGGTGTAGAACTGGTGTGGAACCACTCCACTCGCTACCGAGGTACAGGTGCAGAACGTGAAGTCAGTTTGGTAACTCCGCAAGCCGGTGGTAGCTACACAGCGGTTACCCTTTCTGAAGAATTTATGTTTATTGGTGACCCAGTAGAAAATAGCCTTTTCTATTTCTTACAATCGGTTACCGCGCCAGCGCGTTTGTCGGGCACGGTTCTGCTAGTACAAGAAACCATGAACCAGGTTAAAGAACCACGCCGTGCTTGGATCTACAACGCCGGTCAGCGCCGTGTGCGTCGCGCACCTCAAGTTGCTTATGACGGTCCAGGTACCGCAGCTGATGGTCAGCGTACTTCCGATGGTCTAGACGTATTTAACGGTTCTCCTGACCGTTACAACTGGAAGCTAGTTGGCAAAAAAGAAATGTACATTCCCTACAACGCTTACCAGCTGTTAGATACAGATTTAAGTGTTGGCGATGTTGTACAAGCAGGCCATATGAACCCTGATCACACACGTTATGAATTACACCGTGTTTGGGAAGTTGAAGGCACACTAAAAGATGGTCAGCGTCATATCTACGCTAAGCGAGTTATGTATTTTGATGAAGATACTTACCAGCTAGCCCATGTTGACCACTACGATGGCCGAGATAACCTATGGCGTGTAGCCGAAGGGCACACTGTTCAATTCCAAGATGTACAAATTCCTTGGTACTCTGCAGAAACTGTTTATGACTTGGTGAATGGTCGTTACCTAGTGTCGGGTTTAATCAACGATACGCGTGGTTATAACTGGGACTACAACGCCAAGCGTAGTAGCTTTACCCCTGCTGCTTTACGCCGTACTGGTGGTCGTTAAAACTTAAACTCCTTGTCTCACTTGCTGCTTTAGCCTAAGTTGGTTTAGTTTAAAGGCTCTAGCAGCAAATGAGATAAAGGGTTAAATGACCAACAGCTTACTTTCTTTTCGTTTTTCTCCCCCCAAAATGCCAGCCCAAACTCTGGTGCGTGACCGCCTTCTTAGCCAGCTTGAAACGGCTGCAGCCTGTCGTTTAACCCTAGTATTAGCGCCAGCAGGTAGTGGCAAAACCTTGCTACTAACACAGTGGAAGAACAGTCAAAGACTGCCCATTGCTTGGCTCAATTTAACTTCTAGCCAACTCACCCCTGCTAGTTTTATTTATGGCTTAGTTAAGAGCCTGCGCCAACTAGGTGAACTTTCTAATAAGCTGGGTGAAGCAACACTAGAAAGCTTGGCTGCTAACCCTTCTGGTAGCTTAGAACAACTGCTTTTACCTTTAATAGAAGAAATTAAGACCGGGCTTAAAAGTAACAGCCAGTTAGTAATAGATGCAGCAGAAAATCTTAGCCCTTCTGACCAGCCTAATTTAGCCGTACTTAATCTTATAGACCTCTTATTACAAGCCCTACCTAGTAAGCTGAGTTTAATTATTGCAAGTCGTGCTTACCTGCCTTTAAAGCAACTCACTCCTTTGCAGCTAACAGACCAGCTAACCCTAATCCAAAGAAATGATTTAGACTTTACCCAAGATGAAATTAGGCAGCTATTACAACAACTTAACAAAACCATCCACCTTTCATCTGTCACTAGCATTTGGCAGATCACCCTCGGCTGGCCTGCAGCCATTAAGTTTATTTGTCAAAGCAATAGCCAGGATATAACCACCAGCCTTGCCCTAGTCAGGCCTTTTTTACAGCAAGAGGTGCTTGGCTCTTTAACAGACCAGCAAGAGCAGCTATTGGCTTGGTTAGCTTCACTTGATGCAGCTAGTGCAGAGTTATTAACCGAACTCACTGCTAACACAATTACCGAGCAAGACCTCTGGCGCCTAGCCGCAGTCGGGTTAATTCTGCCCTGTTCGGCTGCGGCCAAATGCGTTAAATCAACCGATTTTATTAATCCTGAGCCTTGGTTTAGGCTGCATCCTTTGTTGGCTAAAATGGTCTTTCAAAAAACCAGCCCAGCCTCAACTGAAACTTTGCTTTTTCATAAGCGTGCAGCTCAGGCCTTAGCTATACGAGGTTTGTTTTTTCCTGCTGCTCAACAGGCTTTTTTAGCCAAAGAAACCGATTTGCTTGCCACTTATATGCAAAAGCTAGCCAGTCACTTATTACGCAGCCTAGACCCTAGCCAATTCTTAATTTGGCGTAATGCACTGGATATAAAAGTAATTACCTCATCCGAAGCATTAACTTTTATTAGCTGCTGGGCTTTGCTATTTGCCAACCAAACTCAGGCTGCTAGCAACCTTTTACATGCCAGTGAGTTTTCTTCACTAGCCGAGGCCAGGTTAATTAACTGTTTTTTATTGGTGAGTGAACAAAAAAATGACCAAGCAATACAAGAGGCGCTCACCCTCTACCCAGAACTAAGAGAAAACAAACCAGAGATTGCAATTCATGCCCTACATTTAATTACTAGCTGGCATACCTCTCGTAACCACTTGCGTGCAGCCAGAGGCTTTAACCGTGAAGCTCAGATGTTGGCTCAGCAAATTAAAAGCCCAGAGCTACAACAGCTTTTAGCCTATGACCAAATTACCTTAGAGGTAAACAAAGGTCATTTAAAGCTAGCTGAACACTTATTAAATGAAGCTTTACAGCTTCCCAGTAACCAACCCTTACCCAGGGCTAGGTTAATGCTGTTGCAAGGCTACCTTTATTGGCTTCAAGGCAAGGCAGCTTTAGCCACTCAGCTACTAGAAGAAGCCCTAGCATTTTTACAACCCAGTGGTGATAAGCATTTAATTAGTGGTTATTTAATTTTATCCCTTGTGGCTCGTTCTAATCATAATTTAACTTCGGCTTTTGACTGGTTAGAAGAAGCAGAAAAAGCACTGCATTTACAATACCCAGCTTCGGTTAGCTGGCAGCCGATGATTACAGCTTTTAAAGCCAGTCTTTGGTTAGATCAAGGTAAATTAGACCTAGCTTTAACCTGGCTACAGCAATTAGTTGATAAAGAGCCTGAGCCTGCCTTAGTGCAACTGCCTTTACAAAACCAGTTACTTTATCTGCTTTATAGCCGAGCTTTAATGAGCCACCGCCATTATGATCAAGCCTTAATACTGCTAAATGAACAATTAAACCTTACTTCCAGCTACCCAACAGCTGGGGTGTTTTTATTGGTACACCAAGCCCTTGCACTTAAACATAGCCGCCAAACTAAAGAGGCCTTGGCCACTTTGCGTAAAGCCTTGCAACTTGCAGAGCCAGAAAACTTTTGTATGCCTTTTTTAAATGCTGATAAAAGCCTTTTAGAGTTATTACTACCCTTGAAAGAACAATTAGCTAAAGGCTCTAGCAGTTTAAAATTTGTACAGCATTTGCTGGGTCAGCTTAATCTTTCTAGCAATGTTGCTAGCAAAGACCCAACTCGCCCGCTAGAGGAGCTTTCAGTCAGAGAAGAACAAGTGCTAATATTGGTGGCTGAGGGTTTAGCAAATAAAGAAATCGCTCAAAGATTATTTATTTCACTTCATACAGTTAAAACACATATACGTCATATTCTGCGTAAACTCGATGTCAGTTCACGAACTCAAGCTTTAACTAGAGCAAGAGAATTAAGGTTGCTTTAATATAGTGTTAAGCTATGCAGAATTTTTTATCCTGAGGATAGTCTTTTGTCACACCTTCCAGTCATTATCGGTATGGGCGGCGTCAGCCCAGCAGGACGCACATCGGGACACCACGCATTTAAACGCTTAATAGTTAGTGAGCTTTCACAAAACCAACAGAAAGCCAGCTTGTTGTCTTTAGCCAGTTTAAGTGGGCTAGCGACACAAACGGCTGCCGATGAATGGTTAACGGCTCAAGGTGACAGGTTAACTGCTGCAGTTTTGCTTGAGCGCTACCAACAGCAGCTACTTGATGACTCTTTAATTCGCCGTATTCACCCAAACTGGTTTGATGTTCATGCCCAACCTGGCAGACGCGCTCTTACTTTACAAACACACGATCAGCCCCTTAGGTTCACTCTACGTCAGCGCCAGCTTCCCGAGCGTATTCCTGCTAACTGGCAACTAAGAGACTTAACCGCCACAGAAGTTGAAGTCACCATTACTGGCCCACAAGACTTTACTATTTCAGACCCAAGAGAAGCGCTAGTACAAGCAGCGGGCATGTTGCCTACAGGTTTTAATCCGGGCGCTCATTACCGTAGTGCTAACCATCCCCGCGCCTTGCAAATGGCTGTTTTTGGTGTATCAGACCTGCTTGGCCAAAGTGGCCTTGTTTGGCAAGACTTAGCGGCTAAGGTTCACCCTGATCAAGTTGGTGTATTTGCTAGTAATTCCATAGGCCAACTAGACCAAGAGGGCTGGGGCGGTTTGTTACAAAACCCAGTTATCGGTAAGCGAACTACCTCTAAGCAAATGCCTTTAGGCTATGCTCAAATGACTGCCGACTTTATTAACGCTTATATGCTGGGCAATGTAGGGCAATCTAGTGGACTCTTGGGTGCTTGTGCAACCTTCTTGTATAACTTACAAGCGGCCACTAATGGTATTCGTTCTGGGCGTATAAAAATTGCCGTGGTGGGTACTTCTGATGCGCCTGTTACGCCAGAAATTATCGAAGGCTTTCGTGCCATGGGTGCTTTGGCCGACAACACTAGTTTGCGTAACCTAGATAGTGTTGAGCAGCTCACCGATGCTCATTATCGCCGCGCTTGCCGCCCCTTTGCTGATAACTGTGGCTTTACTATTGCTGAATCTGCACAATTTATTTTATTAGTGGCTGATGATTTAGCAGTGAATACGGGTGCGCAAATTTTAGGTTCTGTACCCGAGGTGTTTGCTAATGCCGATGGCTTTAAGCGTTCTATTTCTGCTCCAGGTATTGGTAACTATTTAACCCTAGCCAAAGCTGCTGCCTTGGGTCGAAGCCTCTTAGGTGAAGAGTCACTGCAAGAGCGTAGCTATGTTCATGCGCATGGTACTAGCACTCCTAAAAATCGTACCACTGAATCCCATGTTATTAATGAAGTTGCCAAGGCAATGGGTATCAGCGCTTGGCCAGTAGCCGCTATTAAAGCTTATGTGGGGCACTCTCAAGGTACTGCTGGTGGTGATCAAATGATGAGCGCCTTAGGTACTTGGGCTGAGGGTTGGTTACCAGGCATTACCACGGTGGATAATTTTGCTAGCGATATTGAAGATTCAAACTTAAAACTTAGCAATAAGCATGAAGAAATTGGCAAAGAAGCGATGGATATGGCGCTTTTAAATGCTAAGGGTTTCGGTGGCAATAATGCCAGTGCCTTGGTTTTATCACCCCAGGTTACACAAAGCATGTTAGCGCGTCGACATGGTGCTAAAGCTATACAAAAGTATGAAACTTTGTTAGAACACACTCTAGCCAATAGCGAACAGCATGATGCTGACTTTACGGCAGGGCGCTTTAATCTGAATTACCAGTTTGGTGTGAATGTGCTAGATGGTGAGCAGCTTAAATTTACGGCTGACGAGCTAGAAATACCCGGCTATACACAAAAAGTGAATCTAAATTTGTCTAACCCGTTCAAAGATATGCTTTAGTTTCCTGTAGAAGAAAGAATACAGTTGCGTTAAGTCATAAAAATGATTTTAATAGCCCCGATCTACACTAGATAACAAAGCTTTGGCGTTTAGCTGAACTATTTTACATATTTTATGCAGGAGTATTTTATGAGCCTGGAATTACTAAATCAATTAGAAGCGAAGGTTCAAACCACGCTTGACTCTCTAGAAATGCTACGCATGGAAATGGATGAGTTAAAGCAGGAAAATACGATCCTTAGAAATGAAAAACAAGCTTGGGAAGCTAGGCTTGGTCAGCTGCTGAGTAAATTTAGTGAGCTAGAAGCCACTGCGCAAGATGAATCAGCTAGCCTAGAAGATGAAACACTTGAAGACTAAAGCTAGTCTGGTTTTTCTATAAACCAGTGTGTCAGTAATAAAGCATCTTCCCGCTCCCTGCTTTCAGTTGATTGATCTTCGGTTAGCAGGGGGTAATAATTTTTACGTCGTCCTTCCCTAACAAACCCCTTGTTGGTGTAAAGCGCTAGGGCTGCTAGGTTAGACACTCTAACCTCTAGCAACATTCGCTCGGCATTAAGCTCTTTGCTCTCTTCTAGGCTTTTATCTAGCAGTTTGCCAGCTACACCTTGGCGCCTAGCTTCTGGTGCAACTAGCAGGTAAAGCAGTTCGGTTTCAAAAAAGCTAGCTTGTAAAACTAACAAGCCTACTAATTTGCCTGCTTCTCGCTTGGCAATAACCCAGTCATTTCTTAGGCTAGATCGCCATTGCTCTTCTGGCCAAGCATAAGGATCAGACCTTTCGGCTAGCTCTACCACTTCTAACAAGTTAGATAAATTTAGCTGTTCAAAACTCATATTTATAAAATAACCGGAGAGCTAGCGAAGCTGGCTCTTAATCCTGAGCTGCCTGCTTGCTGCCAAAAGGCTTGTTTTGCGGTGGAGCTTTGTTGAAGCTCTCTTAGGGAAGGGGCTGGGAACACTCTTAAACTAGAAGCAGCTTTACTCATTAGACTTTGCAACCGCTCACCAAAAACTAAACAACCAGCTAGTTGCACGCCTTGAAAGCGGGCGCCGGTTAAAAAAGCGAGCAAGCTCATATTTAACTCGCCTTCATTACCTGCCTCTATAGGGATACCCGGCAAAGGCCAACTAAAAAACTGCTGCCCAATAATGCCTAGCCCACCTGGGTAGAGGGCGACCAAAAGGTTGTGTAATAGCTTGATATCCACTTCTTGCAAACCGGGTTGACCGGTTAAGTTTTCCATAACTAATTGCCAGCCATTCGCTAACAGCCAAACATCGGCATAGAGCGGCTCAACCACTTGCAAGGGAGCTGCTGCTGGCTGCAAGGGCTGTTGGCTTGTTTGAGCTAGAGGTTGAGCTGCTAAATTTGGCTCGGCAGCTGGTTGATCTAACTGCGGACCTAGTGGCTGGCTTTTTGGCTGAGCTGAAGCTGCTGTCTCTTGCGCTAGTGTAGCTGCTTGTTGCTCTAGTAGGCGTTCTCGTGCACTGGACTTCTTGACGGGTGCTGGCCAGTCACAAGCTTGGCTGGTTGCAGCACCGGGCAGTTGAAAGCGAGGTACCCATAAGCGAGTACCCATTGCTTCTAGGGTGGCATAGCGTTTTTGTGTACTGAGTTGCTGCATTAAACACCTGGGTATTACAAAGTTAGTATTTAAAACGACCTATTAGGTTATTTAACTCTTTAGCTAAAGCTTCTATTGCTTGGCTGCCTTCGGATGTTTCATTCGCACCCTGTGTGGCTTCATCGGCTAGCTCACCTATACGGTTAGTATTACGCGCCAACTCTTCGGTAGTAGCAGACTGCTGTTCAGTAGTAGAAGCTATTTGTAGGTTCATATCTTCTATTTGGCGCATTTGTTCAGCAATTTTTTCTAAGGCAGCTAAACCTTCATTGGCACTTTCTACGCTTTCTTCAGAAAGATTTTTACTCACACCCATGGCTGAAACAGCATCGGCGGTCATGGTCTGTAATCTTACAATGGTTGAGCTAATTTCTTCCGTTGAGGTTTGGGTGCGGTTGGCTAGGCTGCGAACTTCATCAGCAACCACAGCAAAACCTCGCCCATGCTCTCCTGCACGAGCAGCTTCAATAGCAGCATTTAATGCCAGCAAGTTAGTTTGCTCTGCTATGGCTTGAATAGTAGTAATCACTTCTTCAATTTCACTACTAGCGCCTTCTAATTCAGCTAGTTTTTGTGCTGTTTTTTCAACTTCGCCCGCTTGGCCGCTAATGGTTCTAGCTACACTTTCAATCACCTTGCTGCCTTCGTCAACGTCTTGTCGCCCAGCTTGAGTAGCAGCAGAGGCACGTTGAGCGCTATTAGCCACTTCTTGTACCGTTGCTGTTAGCTCATCCATTGCCGCTGCAACCTGGTCTATTTCACTACGCTGCTGACTTGCACCTTGCGAGGCACTGCCACTGGTATGCTCTAACTGAGCTGAAGTGCTGGCTAGGGTTTGGCTATGATCTGCTAGCTGAGCAATCACTGTTCTTACTTGTTCAGCAAAGGTATTAAAAGCAACACTAAGGCGCGAGACTTCATCTTTACCCGTTACTGCTAAACGGCGAGTTAGGTCGCCTTCACCACTGGCAACGTCTTCCATCGCTGCAGCCGCTGCTTCAATTGGACGTGCAATACTTCGCGCCAGCCAATACATAGCTGCCATTAAAACAATTAAGCCAGCAATTCCAATAAAAACAACCTGTCGAACAATGGCATTCACATCTTTAAGCACTTCGCTCATAGGCATGGCCATAGCAAAAGACCAGTGGCTGCCTGTTTTCCCTAAAGGAATAGGAACATAAACAATTAAAGCGTTTTCATTAAATAAGTCGTTATACATTTGGGTTGTATAGGGTTGAGCTGCTTTAACGGCATCAGTGGCGGCTTGTAACTCATCGCCCATAAAGTCCTGCTCTGTATCTAGCATGTTTTTACCTAGACGGCTGGGGTCTGGGTGACCAATAATGATACCTTGTTGACCAAATAAGGCTGATACACCGCCGTAATGCTTGGTACCGCCCACAAACTTTTGCAGGTTGTCTGCTTTAAAGTCAAAACCCATAACACCTAGGAACTCGCCATCTATAATTATGGGTACCGCAGCCGAACCCATGAGCACTTGATCGCCTTCTATTTCGTAGATGTAGGGATCGATAATAGCTGACTTGCGTGTGTGTTTAGCTACCTGATAATAATCGGCATCCACTGCATCGTAGCCAACAATGACTTCGTTTAAAATCTGGCCTTTATGGCGAACCCAGTAGGAAGCAAAGCGCCCGGTGGCATCGTGACCTTCGGTATTTTGATAAAACACATCAAGGTTATCGAGTGCATTGGGCTCCCAAATAGTCCAAGTTCCCAGCATGTTAGGGTAGTTTTCTAAGTGTGACTTTAAAAAACTATTAATAATTTTACGCCGCTGCATGGCAGGGAACTGCTCAACTGTTTTAACTGCTGTAACTAAATCTTCTATGCCGCCTAAACGAGTCATTAAATTATCTACAATTCGCTCACCTTCAGCTAAAGCCAGCTCCTCAGTAGAAATGATTGCTTTCTCGGTCACCGCTTTATCTATAGTCACATGGATAAATTGGATGATTCCTAAGAAAATCACTAGCGTTAGCGGGAAGAGTGTAAAAATTAACTTCCGAGTCATAGTTAACTTCGATAGCATTATAAAATTCCTTCTAAGTGGAAACGTCTTTGTTGCTTTATTCTTTGTACTTCTAAGCTTACATGCATTTTAACTCAATAAGCTAACGCACCAATACTAAAGTTGCCTCTAAGCGTATCTCTTGTTGCAAATCATCTTCTATGGCTTGCTTTATCAGGTCTAGCTCCGCTAAATCGATTGGTTCTGAAGCCAGTAAACGAGCAGACACTAACAAAACATCACCTGGTTTCACGCTAACTTCCTTTAAGGTTACGCTAGCAAACACCTGTCCTTCTAAACGGCTAGTTAAACCATGCTCATTCACCATGCGCACAAAACTGCTGGCTAAAGGAATACTCACCAGCACAACTAGTACTAATGCAATAATTAAACCTCTACGCGCCAGCTTAAAAGGACTAAAGCCTAACACCATAAAAGTGAGGGCAGCCGCTAAAACTATGCCTGCCAAGTTGGTTAAAAAGAGTAAGAAAGCACCCCAAAAGACTGCCCAATCGAACCAACCTATACCTATACCTGCAACAGCTAAAGGCGGAACTAGGGCTACGGCTATGGCAACACCAGCCAAGCTTTTAGCCACTTCTGCGCGTGAGTGAGCATAGGCACCTGCAATACCAGAAATAATGGCTACGCCTAAATCAAGCAGTGTTGGGCTAAGCCTTGCTGCAATTTGTTCGTTAATCGACCAAAGCGGAATCAGCCAGGTCATCACTGTTGCGCAGGCTAAAGCTAGGCCAACTCCTAGGAACAAGGATCGCCCACTGTCTAGTATTAGCTGTTCATCTTGCCTCAGCGCACCCATAGAAAAAGAGATAATCGGCGACATTAAGGGGGCTAAAATCATGGCACCGATAATCACGGGTGCTGAGTTAGCAAATAAACCAATCAGTGCTAGCAGAGTAGCTAACACCATTAAAGTTAAATAAGCCTCTGAGGTTTTAGCGTTTTCTTTTAAAACTAGAAATAAATCTTTAAATTCATCCGTGCCTGCATGATGTATCCAGGGCAAAGGGTAGGCAACCAGTTCACGGCGAGCTTCACCTGTGGGCAAGCCTTTAACTCTAAAAGATTCTTTACCGCTGGTTTTGTTATTAGCCAGATCACCCGTATGCAAATAATTCCCTAGCAGGTTTAGTGCACCTGCTTTAACTTTTAACTCGATGGTGTCACTTTTATATTTTTGCCCATCTACAATATAGGTCACCGGCTGGCTGGCTTCTATTTTTACACCAGTGCTTTTTATTACACCTAGGTATTTAGGAAGGCGATTAACGCCTAAAAAGCCAAAAAACACTGAGGCAATCAAAAAGCTAAAGGCTTGCATTAAACTGCGTGGTGATAAAATTAGTAGGTTCAGCTGGCAATCATCGGCTTGCACTTCATCAACCACTCGACGGGCAAAAGCACTAGCATCGCCTCTATCAACGGCTACCATGCCTAAGGCTGCTGTTTCTAAAACTTTGTCTTTGTCCGTGGTTAACGTAAAAGACCTTAGGCGAACTTTATTAAGGCTAGCTAACAAGCGCTTAAACCTGAACCAACGAGATTTCAGGCTTTCAGTTTTAGAAGAGGAACGTAAACCAAAAGGATCACCAATACTGACTGCGTTAAAAACCAGCTTTTCATTACAGTAAAGCTGGTCAACGGCTAAAGGTTCGGCTGCTAGGTCTAATTCTTTTAGGGCTTTATCTAGGCTGGTGCTGAATTTAAAGCCTTTAGCTACTTCTTTCATTTCAGGGTGGGGTAATAAGCCTAGCACCCATTTTTTTTCAATTACATAAGGAATGCATTCATAAAGCGCTTCATCAGGCAGGTAAGTCACCACACGCGTGCCTTCAGGCCAGTTAGCAAGCTTTTCGCCAGCCGACCAAGCAACTAGGCTAGGTGGTTCTTTTAATAGAGGTAGAATTTTGTCTTCGACTGTTTCTTCAATAGATGAGTCGTAAAGCAGTATAAATGGCGGCATGGTGGTTAGTTTTTCCCTAGCAAAGCGGTTATTTCCATGGTTTTTTTCTGCCAACTAACCAACCAGTGTTATAGCTATTAATCAGCGCTTAGTAGTGTCTAGCAGTCTAACCAGGTCTTCCATTTGATCACTAGGCAGTTCTTCTAGCTCTTGCCTTACCTCTAAAGCATCTTCTGGCGTTAGCTGTAAACGATCATATACGGCTGAGGGAATGCGTGTTAAACCCTGCTCCCAGCTAGGTTGTAAATACTGTTCTGCCAAGTAAAGCAGGTTAGCATATTTAAAATGCTCGCCTGTGTAATGAGGGTTGTGCTGCTGCCTTATAGCAATGCACATTTCATTGGGTAAACTCCAGGTGGTGAACAGGTAACTGGCTATTTGTTCACGGGTAATACCAAACAAAAACCTTTCAAGGTACATGGAGGGTACATGCGGGTTAGCTTCTTGATTACGGCAATAAAGTGAAAAGTAAGGCGGAAAAATTTCAGCCAATACTAGGTAACCAAAGTTATGTAGCAAACCTGCCAAGTAGGCTAAACCTGTATAAGGTCGTGCCAAAGGCGGCATTTTTTTAACGAACTTTTCTACCAGCAGGGCACGCAATAGGGCATCACGCCAAAAGTGCTTATGACCATGCACGCCATCTTTAGGTAGGCGTATTTGTTTAGACAAGGCTAAACCTAGGGCTAGGTTCATGGTTAAATCAAAACCTAACACTCGAATAACGGCATCTTGTATAGAGCGAATGCTACCCGGCGCACCATAATAGGGTGAATTAGCCCAACTGATAACTTGAGAAGCTAGGCTAGGGTCCATTTCTATAACATTGGCCAATTCTGTGCCGCTTACATCTTCTTTAGATTTTAAACTTAATAGGTGTTGTGAACTTAAGGGCAGGGGTGCTATTTCAATGGATTCACTTAAACGTGCTCTGACTCGTTGCTGAGTAATAGCTTCCACGGCTGAGCGTATTTCACTTTCATCTCTATGGGGATGATCTAAATTAGGTTTGGTTTCTGTTAAAGGTAGCGAGAACTTATCTTGCTCTGCTTCAGCCGCTTCCGTTAGTGATTGGTATTCTTCTTTTGTAAAACGCAGGAGTTTTTCTGGGTTACCCGACTCTATAAACACCCAATCGCCTTCAACATAGCTTAGGTCAACACACAAGGGCATAGATAAAATACCTGGCAAGGCAGGCAGCGACTGGATTTTTAAATCTCTTAGTAAAGAACGTCGATAATCGGGCGAACGAGCACGCCAATCTGTTCCACCTGAATTGAGTTTTTGTAAATCAAGCAAACAGTGGGCTGGATAAACTGCTTGTAAATTGAACCCGTCTACCGCTTGTAAAAGGGTGCTTCGAAGCAGTTGATTAGGGGTGGCAAGACTTCGTGGTACAAGTCGTTGCAGTAAATCTTCACTGCTTAAATCAGCAAGACTGTAGTTTGGCTTAATTTGCATGGTATTTTGACTCATTGACCCTGAACTCACTAACGACTCCTTGAAGCCTTGAACATGAACCCTTGAACATAACAAGAAGCTGCAAACCACCTTGTCTGCTAGATTAAAAATCACTAATAAAACTTGATAAAATAACTAGGCATAGAGTAAAGGCTAACTGGTTAAAAGTCGACTATTCCACTGGCTATACCTGTGCAAAACGCACCTTATCACCTCGCCAACGAGCCAATAACTGCTGGGCTATTTCTGGTGTTTCTTCTAGCAACTTTTGGGCTTGGGGTTTTAAGTTAGCCAGCAGATCTGTGTCACGCTTTAGGTCGGCTATACGCAACTCTATTTCACCCGTTTGCCTTGTGCCCAACAACTCACCCGGCCCACGAATTTCTAAATCTTTTTGCGCCACTATAAAACCATCATTGGTTTCACGCATCACTTGTAAACGCTCCCGCCCATGAGCAGACAGTGGCGGATGATAAACTAAAACACAAAAGCTGGCGGTTGAACCACGACCTACCCTGCCACGCAACTGGTGCAGCTGCGCCAAACCTAAACGCTCGGCATTGTCGATAATCATTAGGCTGGCGTTAGGTACATCAACACCCACCTCTATCACTGTGGTTGCGACTAATAGCTGGTATTCACCCTGCTTAAAAGTCTCCATTACTGCCGCTTTTTCGGCAGCTTTTAAACGGCCATGCACTAGGCCGACTTTTAATTCAGGCAAGGCTTGGCGCAGTTCTTCAGCAGTGACTTCGGCTGCTTGGCACTCTAAAGCTTCTGATTCTTCTATTAAGGTGCATACCCAATAGGCTTGCCGTCCTTCTAAACAGGCATGGCGCACTCTTTCGACAACTTCATTGCGGCGTGTATCGGGCAGCACCAAAGTGGTAACTGGCTGTCGACCTGGGGGTAGTTCATCAATAACGGAAATATCTAAATCAGCATAAGCACTCATGGCTAGGGTGCGCGGAATCGGCGTTGCTGTCATAACCAGTTGATGTGGTAAAAACTCTCCCTTGACGCCTTTATCACGCAGGGCTAAACGCTGATGCACACCAAAACGGTGCTGCTCATCAACCACCACCAGCGCCAAACTTTGGAAGTTGACACCTTCTTGAAAAAGCGCATGTGTACCAGTTAGCAGATGGATTTCTCCTGCCGCTAAACGAGCTAAAACTTCTTCGCGTGCCTTGCCTTTCATACGCCCGGTTAACCAGCCTACATTTAACCCCAGTGGCTCAAACCAGTGTTTAAGGTTTTGAAAATGCTGCTCTGCTAAAAGCTCTGTGGGTGCCATAAAGGCAGCTTGGTAGCCTGAGGTAATGGCTCTTAAACAGGCCCTTGCTGCCACTAGGGTTTTACCCGAACCCACATCACCCTGCACTAGGCGCAACATGGGATGAGCAAGTTGCAAATCATAAAAAATTTCTGCCGTTACTCGCTCTTGTGCCTTGGTGGGTTTAAAAGGCAAGCTAGCCAAAAAGCGTTCTTCTAATGAGGTGTCGCTAGCCACTTCATAAGGTAAAAGCGGGCAAGCAGCTTGTGATCGGCTTTGTTGGCGTAAAAGTAACATGCCTAATTGTTGGGCTAACAATTCTTCTAAAGCTAAGCGTCTTTGAGCTGGGTGCAAGCCGCTTTCTAATAAGGCTAAGTCTGCATCGGCAGGCGGTTGATGCAGGTAATAGAGTGCATCGGCTAAGTGAGGGAAGGCTTGCTCTTGTTGAATGGCTAAAGGCAATAGCTCTGTAGGTGGGTGGCTAGCTAAATAGCTGAGCGCTTGTTCAACCAACTGTCTTAATCTTTGCTGTTGAAAACCTTCGGTAATGGGGTAAACGGGGGTGAGACGTTGCTCTAATTCTGGTACTGCAAGGTTTTGATTTAAAACTTTAAATTCTGGGTGGTATATTTCTAACCCCGTAGCACCAGGCCTTGCTTCACCATAGCAACGCAGCTGATTACCTGGCTCTAGTTGTCTTTTCATGGCGGCTGAAAAATGAAAAAACCTTAAACCTAACAAGCCTGTAGCATCACGAATACGAACTAACAGGCTGCGTCTTCTCCCAAGGTGTACTTGGCTAGACACCACTTCACCTTCCACTACCGCAGTGCTGCCAACTCTAAGACTAGCTAAGCTGCTTACCTTGGTGCGGTCTTCATAACGTAAAGGTAAATGGAATAATAGCCCCTGCATATCTTGAATACCTAAGCGCTGAAGCTTTTCTTCAAGGGCTTTGCCAACACCTTTTAACTCGGTTAAGGCTAGGTTTTGCAGCAGGGCCGACATGATGTTATACCAATTTTAGCTGTGCCACTGCCTGTACTAAAGCTTCAATAGCTTTAGGGCGTGGAAAGCTAGCTCGCCAAGCTAAAGCAACCCTTCTTGAAGGCACAGGGTCAGCAAAAGGGCGACTGACTAAAACATCGGGCGCGTACTGGTTCATACCTATGGCTGAGTAGGGTAATACAGTAATACCTAAACCTGAGGCAACCATGTGGCGTATGGTTTCTAAAGAACCACCTTCAGCAATTAAGCCTTGGCGCGGGTCTTTCATATTAATTTCTAGCGCGGGGCAGGCTTCTATCACTTGATCTCTAAAGCAGTGTCCTTCTCCTAGCATTAATAGTTTTTCACTAGGTAGGTCGCTAATGGGAATTTCTTTTCTTTTTGCCCAAGCATGGCTTTTAGGTAGCAGCACTTCAAAAGGTTCGCTATAAAGTTCACGCGTTACTACATCAGCCTCGGTAAAGGGCAAGGCAATAATAATGGCATCTAATTCACCTGAACGCAGCTTACGTCGCAACACTGCCGTGTAGCTTTCTTCTATATAAAGCGGCATTTCAGGCGTTAAGGTTTGTAGCGTGGGTATAAGGTGGGGAAAAAGGTAAGGACCGATAGTGTAAATAGCACCTAGACGCAAAGGTGAAGTCAGCTGGTTTTTTCCTTCTTGAGCCATTTCTTTAATAACAGACGTTTGCTCAAGTACCTTGTGAGCTTGTTCAATTATTTTTTCGCCGATGGGTGTAAGCTGAACTGCACTTTTACTACGCTCAAATAGTGCAACACCCAGTTCTTCTTCTAGTTTTTTTACTGCAACACTTAGCGTTGGTTGGCTAACAAAACACCGCTCTGCTGCGCGTCCAAAATGCCTTTCTTGTTCCAGCGTAACAATATACTTAAGTTCCGTTAGCGTCATAGGCTTTTACCTGCTGGTTTTAATTAAGAATTTAATTCAAAAAGTATGGTGCATTAATTAAAATAATCAAGGAAAGTGTTTTTAATTCCTTAAACCTATGACTTATGCCAAGCGTTGCTGAATTGCTGTTAATACACCTTGGGTATCTAACCCCCAGTCGGCTAAGAGTTCTTGCTGCGAACCTTGGTCGACCCAAGCATCAGGCAAACCTAAGTTAAGTAACTTTGGCTGTAAATTTTGGCTGGCATAAAATTCATTAATAGCACTGCCTACCCCACCCATCAACACATTTTCTTCTAGGGTAACTAATAAATCATGGTCTGCGGCCACTTCTAGTAGTAGTTGTTCATCTAAGGGTTTTACAAAGCGTAGATTAACTAGCGTAGCATCGATTTTTTCTGCTACTTCTGCCGCTGTAGCTACTAGGCTACCCAAGGCAAGTAGGGCAACTTTTTTACCCTTGGTGCTGCCTGCTTTGCGCCTTAGTTCGGCTTTACCTATAGGCAAGCTAGTTAAGTTTTCTTCAATTAAAACGCCCGGCCCTTTACCGCGTGGGTAACGCACTGCTGCTGGGCCTTTATATTGATAGCCAGTGGTCAACATTTGGCGGCATTCATTTTCATCTGCTGGAGCCATAATAAGCATGGACGGTACACAGCGTAAAAATGAAATATCTAAGGTGCCATGGTGAGTAGGCCCATCTTCACCCACTACACCTGCACGATCGATAGCAAAAAGCACATCTAAGTCTTGCACTGCCACATCGTGTATCAGCTGATCGTAGGCTCTTTGTAAAAAAGTAGAGTAGATAGCCACCACTGGCTTCATGCCTTCACAAGCCATGCCTGCTGCCAGGGTAACAGCATGTTGCTCTGCTATAGCAACATCAAAATACCTTTCAGGGTATTCACGCGAGAACTTAACTAAATCTGAACCTTCACGCATCGCCGGCGTAATACCTAATAAGCGTTTATCCACCGCGGCTGTATCGCATAGCCACTGCCCAAACACATTGGAGTAGCTGGGTTTTTTAATTGTGGGGGCTTGTTCTGCAGTAGGTTTTTCTAACTTACTTAGTGCGTGATAACCAATGGGATCAGCTTCGGCGGGAATAAAGCCCTTGCCTTTTTTAGTGACCAAATGCAGAAACTGTGGGCCTTTTAAATGCTTTAAGCTTTTAAGGGTGTTGATTAGCTCGGGTAAATCATGGCCATCTACTGGGCCAATATAATTAAAGCCTAACTCTTCAAACAAGGAACTGGGGCTAATAAATGACTTTACCTGTTCTTCTGTTTTAAGGGCTAATTCCCAAGCTAAGGGCAGTTTAGAAAGCACTCGACGACTGCCTTCCCTTAAATGATTAAAAGGTTCACTGACCAACAGCCTAGCTAGGTAGGTTGCCATACCGCCCACGCTTTCTGAAATAGACATTTCGTTGTCATTCAAAATAACCAGTAAATCTGGCTGAAGGTGACCTGCATGGGCTAGGGCTTCAAATGCCATACCCGCAGTTAAGGCTCCATCACCTATTACAGCAACGCTGCGGCGCTTATTGCCTTGTGCTTTAGCTGCTAGCGCCATGCCCAAAGCGGCACTAATGGAGGTGCTTGAATGACCTACACCAAAAGCGTCGTAATCAGATTCACTGCGCTTAGGAAAAGCTGCCACGCCATTTTTTTGGCGAATGGTTAAGAGCGAGTCTTTACGACCGGTTAAAATTTTGTGCGGGTAGGCTTGATGACCCACATCCCAAACAAGCCGATCATCTGGGGTGTCAAATACTGCGTGGAGCGCAACCGTTAATTCGACAACACCTAAGCCTGCACCAAAATGGCCTCCTGTTTGGCTAACACTCCATAACAACCAGGCACGCACTTCACGCACTAACAAAAGCAACTGCCTTTCTGATAAGGCTTTTAAATCTGCTGTTTGCCTAAGGGCATCTAACAAAGGTGTTGGGGGTGCTTGTTTGGGCAGGGCATCAAACATGAAATAAATTGCTCATTAAAAATTACGGTTAATCGACCAGTTAGCTAAAGCAACTAAACTGCTCCATTCACCTGATAAATTATTCAGACTAGCGCAGGCCTGCTTAACTAATTCTTGTGCTTTTTGCTCTGCACCTTCTACACCCAATAAGCCTGGGTAGGTCGCTTTGTGGAGCAGGGCATCTGAACCAGTTTTCTTGCCTAGCGTAGTCTCATCACCTTTCACATCTAGCAGATCATCTTGCACCTGAAATGCCAAACCTAAAGCTTTAGCGTAGGTGTCTAGGGTAGTGAGTGTAACTGCATTAGCGCCAGCAGCTAAACCACCTAGGCGCACCGCAGCTCGAATCAGCGCACCTGTTTTATGGCTATGTAAACGCTCTAGCTCTTCTAGGCTTAATTGTTGACCTTCACCTTGTAAATCTAACATTTGTCCAGCCACCATGCCTTGTGTGCCACTAGCTTGGGCTAGGGTTTTTACCATGGCCAAAGCGGAAGGCTGCTGCTCGTCTGCAAGGGCTTCAAATGCTAGGGTTTGTAAAGCATCGCCCACTAGAATAGCGGTGGCTTCATCGAAGGCTTTGTGGCAGGTGGGCCGACCTCGCCGTAAGTCGTCATCATCCATTGCGGGTAAATCATCATGCACTAAGGAGTAAGCATGAATTAACTCAACAGCCATGGCTGGACGATCACACTCAGCTAAGCTTACCCCTAAGGCTTGCCCTGTTGCATAAACCAATAAGGGCCTTAAACGCTTACCACCGTTAAGCAGGCTGTAGTCTAAGGCTTGTTTAAGTAGCTCACTAGGGCCTGCCGTTTCTGTCAGTAGTTGGTCTAGTGCAGCATTAACACGGGTTGCATAAAGCCTAGTTAACTCTTCTAGCTGCATCAAATGTTTCCTGCTTCAGGCTTGAGGTTAAGCGGCTCAAAATGGGCTTGGCCTTTTTGTTCTTGCAGGCTTAATACACGCTGTTCTGCTTGGGTTAGCTGCTGTTGGCAAAGGCGAGTTAAACGCACACCCTTTTCATAAGCTTGTAAGGAGTCTTCTAAACTCAGCTCACCCGATTCCATGCTCGCAACCAGCGTTTCTAATTGTTGCATGAGTTCTTCAAAGTTAGGCGGTTCTGTATTCAAGGGAAAACTTCCTTTAGCTGTCTAGCATTTTGCCTGGGTTCATTATCTTGTTTGGATCAAATGCATTTTTAATGGCTTGCATATAAAGGATTTCTTCTGGGCTGCGACTAAAATGTAAGAAGTCTTTTTTCACCAGACCGACACCATGTTCTGCCGAAACACTTCCACCAAAGGCTTGCGTTATAGCAAACACCTTGGCACTAACCTGATGGCATTTTTCAAAAAACTCTGCTTGATCTAGGTCTTTAGGTTTTAGGATATTAAGGTGCAAATTACCATCACCTATATGACCAAACCAGACTATCTCAAAACCCGGATAAGTCTCTTCCACAAAGGTATCGACCGCCTGTAAGAATTCAGGCACTTTAGAGACAATCACTGATAGGTCATTTTTATAGGGCGTTTCGTGGCTAATGGTTTCAGAAATAAACTCACGCAAACTCCATAAGTTTTGTAGCTGGGTTTCATTCTGGCTAATCACACCATCTTCTACCCAAGCATTTTCCATGCACTCTTCAAATAGCTGCATGGCAGTGTCCATAACACCTTCGTTTTCAGCTTCAAACTCTAGCAGAGCATAATAAGGCGTTGCTGTTTCAAAGGGGCGTTGCAATTGATGGTGAGCCGTTACTTTGGCCAGTGCATTTTCTGAGAAAAATTCAAAAGCAGTTAAGTCCATCGTATTTTGGAAGGTTTTTAGCACTTCCATAACCGCTGACATACTTGGCACACCTAACACCATGACGGTTAAGTCTTTGGGTGTACGAGTGAGCTTAATGGTTGCTTCTGTAATAATACCTAAGGTGCCTTCTGCGCCAATAAATAAGTGGCGTAAGTCGTAGCCAGTATTATTTTTAATTAAGCCTTTATTCAGGTTTAAAATTTCACCTTTACCGGTGACTACGGTTAAACCCAGCACCCAGTCACGCGTCATGCCATATTTTATTACTTTAATGCCACCGGCATTAGTGGATATATTGCCACCAATTTGGCTAGAGCCGGCTGAAGCAAAGTCGACTGGGTAGTACAAGCCTTGCTCCTCAGCAAAAGCCTGAAGCTGCTCAGTTATCATGCCGCCTTGAACCGTCACACTACGGTCAATAGGATTAAAGTCGACGACTTGATTCATGTAATCCATCACAAGAACTAATTCATTATTGGAAGCTACCGCACCAGCAGACAAACCTGTGCGACCACCTGAAGGCACAATAGCCACTTGGTTTTGGTTAGCAAACTGAACTATTTTTTGTACGTCTTCTGTAGTACGAGGAAAAGCAATGGCACGTGGCTTAGGCGAATGAATTTTTGTCCAATCTCGGCCATAAATATCGAGCGCTTCACCATCTAGGCGAACTCTATCTTTTCCAATTAAGGCTTCAAGGGTTTGTTTAATTTGCTCGGGTGTCATCTTGGCGGCTCTTTATAAGGTAATAATTAAATCTTAGGTTGAAACTATCTCAATTGAAACTATCGCAGTTTAAACTTGCGTCAAATTCACCTAGGGAATCTGTCTCTGGGGGCTGCATATTGATCTTGATATGGTAACATAGCTGCGTTAAGGCTGGCTTGCCTGCCCGCATTTTTTCCACCTTAGTACTACCTCTTATATCAGGACACTGACCTCTCATGCCTAAAACCTCACTCGACAAAAGCAAGATTAAAATTCTGCTGCTTGAAGGCGTTCACCAGACGGCTGTTGATAACTTCAAAGCTAGTGGCTACACCAACATAGAGTATCACCCTAAATCTTTATCGGAAGCAGATTTACTCACAGCCATTGAAGATGCTTACTTTGTCGGGATTCGCTCTCGTACTCAGTTAACAGAAGAGGTTTTTGCTGCAGCTAAAAAACTAGTGGCAGTCGGCTGCTTCTGTATTGGTACCAACCAAGTAGAACTTTATTCAGCTTTAATTCGTGGTATTCCAGTATTTAATGCGCCCTACTCTAACACCCGCTCTGTAGCTGAGTTAGTGCTAGGTGAAATGATTATGCTAATGCGCGGCATTCCCCATAAAAGCCGTGAGTGCCATAAAGGTGGCTGGATAAAGTCTGCCGAAGGTAGCTATGAAGTACGTGGTAAAACACTAGGCATCGTTGGTTACGGCAATATAGGTTCTCAGTTGTCTGTCTTAGCTGAAGCTTTAGGGTTAAAGGTTATTTACTATGATGTAGTGACTAAGCTAGCCATGGGTAATGCGCATCAGGTTGATACCCTAGACGAGCTACTGGCTCAGTCAGACGTGGTCTCTTTGCATGTGCCTGAACTGAATTCCACTAAATGGATGATTGCCGCTGAACAGCTAGGCAAGATGAAAGCAGGCGCACATTTAATTAACGCTTCACGCGGCTCAGTAGTGGTTATCGAAGACCTAGCCGACGTATTAAAATCTGGCCACCTTGCTGGTGCAGCAATAGATGTTTTCCCTGTTGAACCACGCAGTAACGATGATGAATTTGTTAGCCCCTTGCGTGACCTAGACAATGTTATTTTAACACCACACATAGGCGGCTCTACTTTAGAAGCACAAGAAAACATAGGTAAAGAAGTCTCTGAAAAGCTGATTCGCTACAGTGATAATGGCACAACTACTTTTGCGGTTAACTTCCCTGAAGTTGCTTTACCTGCCCACCCAGGCAAACACCGCTTATTGCATATCCATGAAAATATTCCGGGTGTGCTTTCAGAAGTGAACCGTGTGCTATCTGAAAACGGCATTAATGTGAGCAGCCAATATTTACAAACTAACGAAAAAGTTGGTTATGTAGTAGTGGATGTTGACCGTGAGTACAGCCAGCAAGCATTAGAAGCTTTAAAGAATGTTAAGGGTACTGTACGCAGCCGTGTTTTGTTCTAAGCCTTAACTTCTGTAATAAAAAACCGCAGCTTTAATAAGTCTGCGGTTTTTTTGTTACTTGTTTGTACACAGCTAGCTAAACTTCTGTTTGATAAGCCTTGTATCTAGGTGTTACTTTTTTCATATAGTTCTGTGTCTCAGCATAAGGCAAATCACTAACCAGCTTGTTAAAAACCTGTTGTGGCGACATTCTATTGATAGTGCCTGCCGCTCGCGTAATGTTGGTTCCTGCACCAAAAGCTTTAGCTACGTTTCCTGCACCCGTATTGTAGGCTGCAATAACACAGTAGGTACGGCTTTCAGGGTTTTCTATTTTAGATAAATAACGATAGTAAAGAATATTCAAATAAGCACAGCCCATTTTTATACAATTATCACTGTTATAAAGATAAGAAGCTGATAATAAGCGCTGCTTGCCATACACCTTTTCTGAGGCATCTTTACCTGCTGACCTAGGTACTATCTGCATTAAACCATAAGCTGGAATATGCGACTTAGCCATAGGATTAAAAGCACTTTCAGAGTGCATGATAGCTAACACTAAGGCTGGATCAATTTTTTCTTTTGCTGAGTATTTTTTAACAGCTGGCATAAACTGTTCATACTTATTGCTTATTCGTACACGACTTAAAGGAATACTAAAAGCAAAAACTGCTGCACCCGCTTGGGCTGCATCACGCTTACTACCTTTACCTGTTTCAGTGGCTGCCTTAACAACCGACTCTTGAACCTCCTGCTTGGTGGGATTAGCTTTTCCAGTTAATACATCACCCACAACAAACTCATTACTAACTCTAGCTTTTTCTTGGTGAGTGACACTGCTATCTACACGCTTTTCAACTCTCTGAAGTAGCGGATCACTTTTATAAGCATCACTAACTCTAGTGCCAGCTGTTTCAATCATCTCCTGACGAACTTTAGAACCCATGCCCGTAGCGTTTTTATCCGCTACCACCTCTACCGTCATGGTCCCTTTTTCATAATCAATTATGGTTCTGGTTTTCAGGTCGTCTGAATATTTAACGTAAACTGTTGAGGAGCCGATATTTTCATCACCCCAAACTTTTTTCACTTGGCCTTTAAACTGCTTAAACTCTTCATCTATAGCTTTTTGGTAGGCAGCAAAATCCTTTTCTAATTCAGCTTTGTAATTAGCAAAGCCATCATTCTGCTGCTTTTTATAATCTTCAAAACTAGGTGATGCTGCAAAAATTGGATTTAAAGGTAAAAATGCTGCCGTCACACTCAATCCTTGTAAAAAACGTCTTCTATCCATTTGTTGCACACCTATATCTTTTAAAAATTATTTGTAGAAACACCAGAGAATAAAAATTGGGCAGCTAAAGCTGCCCAGTTTGGAGGCTTAATCAAACTCTGCATCCATTTGTTTATCTAGCTCTTCCAAAGATTGCTTGCTTTGGAACTGTTGCCAAAGAGCTTCCTCATTTTTTAAGCTGGTCTTTAAACCATTTTTAATTGAAGCTGAATCTTCAACACCTACTAACAAGATTAAAGTGCGGTCAGGAGCAACCCAGCGCTTTAGCTGGCGACTTCCTTCAAGTGTTTGCTTAGAAACCTGTCGAGAAATATTTTCAAAGTTGGCTTCGTAAGTTTGGTCTTCACCAGCACCTGTGGCACGTGACCAGTTAGTTAATAAGTTTTGCACCTTTACTTGTGTTTGACGCGCTAAAGCATCACGAGCATTAGCCATAGCCATAGTGCGCTGCATATTATTATCATTTGCTACATTAGGCTTAGCTTCACCTATTGCAGCCATACCACCTTCAATACTAGGATTACAATACCACTCAGGGGCTTGAATACCTGGTGCATATTCACAATGTTCTACAAAGGTTGGTTGCACTGGTTGCTGCTCTACAACCTCTTTACCGCCACAACCAGTCATTACAGCAAAAGTTAGCGTTAAAGCTGATAGAGATAGAATGTTTTTTTTCATCATCGTTCCTTCACAAGTTTTAAGTAATTAAAGATTTTGGTACAAGCTTTCAATTAAAGAATCAGCTAGCTTTTCTGCTAATTCAGTTACTGCTTTATTATTTGCTACACTGGCCTCAGATGATACTGCACGAGTAGAAGCATTAATAACATGTAACGTACGGTTTTTAGCCGTATTTATTTTACCACTAGAACTCGCATCAACATAAACTAAACCATTACCACGCTTAACTTGACTAGTTTTTAGCTCTAGAACCAAACGTAAGTCTGGTTGACTATTAACTAAATTAAATCCTAGGTCAGTTAAAGCACTAGCCAGCAGAGGTGTTAAAGCTTTCGCTTCACTTGTTACTGCTTGTAGTTGAATACTTAAACTAGCCATTAATTTAGCAATTTCAACTTCGAGCTGCTCTACTTTCTGTTTTCTTGCTGCATCAGCCTGTGTAGCTGCACCCAAAAAAGTTAGTTGCTGCAACAATTGCTGCCTCTCAACCAACTCTTGCAAACTTGGTTTTAGATAGCGAACTCTATCTAGTTTATTAGCATCAGGCAGAGCGCCTCTTTTTAGAAGACGCTCTTCTAGTTGTGCTAATTCGGTTAGCAACTGCCTTGCTGCAGCTTGTGTATCTAGCTCTGCTAACGCCCAAGTTTCTTTTCCCTGTTCATTAACCCAAGTCTCAGTAGTTTTTATACCGCTTAATTCCACAGCTGGGGTTTTACTACTAATTTTTTGATTGAGGTTTTCTTGAAGCGTCATGTCACCTTGAAATTGCATGGTAGCATTTTTGCTATAGTCGGTTGAACTGCTAATTTCTACACGAATACTAGCCAGCAAATCCGCTTTGGCTTTGTCTTTGGCGGTTTCTAGTGCTCTAGCTTCTGACCCGTAAATTTCTGAGCTAGCAACACCATAAGCATAACCAGCACGCCTAGGCGGATTATGCACCCACTCTGGCTGAATAGAAATTGACTGCTTATTTCCAGCAGCTACCTGCGATGTTTTAGGTTGTTTTCCACTGCAACCAACTAAACTTAAGGAGAGCAAGAGCAAACCAGTTAAGAAATAATAAGGTTTATTCAACATTGCTTAAAACCCGAACTTACTACGTTTCTGTTGTTTTTGAAGCTTCTTCTGCCCCATCCAAACCTGCCTACCTGTTTGAATATCTAACAGTGTAAGATCGATTTGATAGTTGGTTACTCGTGTACCATCTAGCTGATCTACCCAAGAATCAATCGAGCCTGACAAAGCAAAATTAGCACCATGCTCTGCTGCTAACTGGGCGGCAGTATCTGCCGTAGCATTAAACTCTTGATCTTTGCGCTCTTCACGCAAAGCATCTCTAACATCACCACCCGCAACAAAATCTACACGGCCAGAGCGAATCATCGCACGACGCAGATCATTAATAAAAGTATCTACAGCAATATGTTCGTGTGAGCGGTTACGAACCCCCATAACGATCACTGTAGGTTGGCGGTTACGGTTAGGATTAGCTTCTGCCCAACGACTGACCCAAGGAAAAGACAACATATCATCAATCATTTCTTCAGATACTAAACGAGAGTCAGTAGCATTCCAGCGATCTGTTAAAGCTACTTCTTCTGCGGCATCTAGGCGCTGTACATTTGTACCACCACAGCCAGTTAATGCTAAGCTAGCTAAACTTATTAGTAGTATTGCTAACTTAATTACTAAATTATTTTTTTTCATTTTCTTCTCCATTATTAATAGCCATGTCAGTTTACTTGGTGTTTGTTAACTCAAAACCATTATTTTTACGTACCTTCTTTACCTTGTCTGGTATTGGCTGGCTTGGGTCTACAGCAAAGGTTCGTAAACGAACCAAATGAACCTTGCCTGCTTCAATTTTCACACTCTGTTTTTGTTCTATTTGATAACCAGCCACATCACTTGTTAGTTTTATCTGGTGGTCACCTGCGGGCAGCTGGGTACGTAAGGTACGTATCTCATAAGGTAGAGACAACCAAGACCGAGTATCTGCCGAAGTACTGGCACCTGCTGCTAAAGCACAAAGTGGCGCAGGCGCTCCAGTTTGCATGCATAGAGATAAACGCAGTGCTTCTATAGCCATAGCGTTAGTTAACTCTGCTTGGGCTGCAACCAAATGTTGAGCCATAGCCAAACCAGAAATATTATCGGCTAGATGCAAGTTACCAAGGTTTTTTCCATTTATTGTTAAATAGCTTTTTTTAACAGGTAGTTCTTCGTAGTAGAGCAGAGGAACACTTAAACGTATACCAGTGCTACTCATTGCTTCTAGAAGACCTATCGATTCCAAGGTAGAGCGTAACACACCTGGAATAGGCAGCTTTTTTTCATGACTAGCAGTTAGTAGCCCTAGGTAATCTTCAGCGCTAATTCTTTCAATGACACCTAACAGTCCCTTATCTGCATATAGGTAATAAAACCAAGCGAGTTGATAAGCTTGCTCTTTAGGTGTGCCTGTAACGATTGGACGAATAACTAAACGATTATTTTGAATTAAAACCCAAAGGTTAAGCTCTCCTCGCGGCGCAATCATATCCACTTCTTGTATTACTACTAGCTGACCTTGGCCTTTTGCTGACTGGTTTAGTTCATTGCGCTGATTTGAGCTAAGCTTATCTTTAGCAACTTTATTCCAACGTCTATCGCCTGTAGCTTTCAACATGCGAGCTGTATCAAACCAAGCTTGAGAAGCAGTGTGCTTATCTAGCTGATACTGCTTAACATAGCCTTGCTCATATAGCTTGGCAGATCGTTCATAACTAACTCTTGCAGAATCTCGCTCTCCCATTTTTTCAAATAGAGTGCCAATTAAGTAATGGCTAAAAGCATTGTCTCTAAAAACTAGCTCTTTTGGGTTTACAACACTGCCATTTACTGCTGCAAACACTCGCTGCAACTTATATAAAGCAGACTCTTTTTCTTCTTTGGCTAGCGCATAGTCACCTACTTTAAACACATTTTCATCTAATAAGATCATAGCTCGTCGAGCTTCAACTCGCGCAGAGTCTAACAATGCTTGTGTTTCTTGCTGAGAAGTAGCCTGTTCTGCTAAATAAAAATAATTCAGCATTTTAAAGTAGTTGATATACACCCGCTCAACTATATTGCCGCGATAGGTGGTAAAGGTAGCGTTAGTGGAAGCCCGAGTAGCTAAATCTGCAAAGCTAACTGTATAAAGCTCATCAGCTAGTCTGTCTGCTACCTCTAGATGCTCTAAACTAGCAAGATAATCTCCCTTAAGCTGATTAAGCACCCCTAACTCAACTTCTTTTAAGAGCTTGTTACGCTCCGCATTTAATAACTCATTCATTTCTGCTGCGGCTGCAGAGTACTCGCCATAACGTATCAGTGTTTTGGCATCTTCCATTTTATTTGAATGACTAGCACACCCCACCACCAACATAAGTAATGTGCAGGTTAAAAAATATTTTAGCAGCTTCATTTTCACTATTTTTACTTCCCTTAGATTCTTTTATAACAGCTAGTTTTTTATAGCTTTATCTAATCTTCGACCACCTGAGTCTGATTCTCTTTGTGATCTATCTATGCTTTCACGTTTCTTTTGCTCTTCATAAACTCTAATTTTTTCTTGCTGTACTGGATCTAGACTTGCACAGCCACCTACAAGAACAGCGCCAGCTAAGGCTAAGGTAACCCATAATTTATTCATCATTATTCCTTTTCTTTAATTTTAGTTAGCCAACTATCTAGGCATTCAAAAACTTGAGAGCGTTGTACTGCACCCTCATTTAGTAATTGATGCGCACCACCTTCTATTACTTGCGTGACAGCTTGAGGCAAAAGCCTATGTAACACACCCAAGTTATATTGCCAGTCTACCGTTAAATCTGCATCACCTTGAATAATTAAAGCATTCACATCTGAGGGTTGAGTGCTTTCTATCAATTTAATCCAGCACCCTAGCGCTCTAATCCAAGCTAGAGGAAGCTGCTTAGGCTGCAGACAATCTTGTTGCTTAGCAAACTTTAAAAACTCAAGGTCATTTGAATTAGCAGTAAACTTTCTGGGTAAATTTTTTATAAACAAACTGGGCAGCCACAAGTACTTAACTAACGTTTCTTGCCAAGCAACCGGCCTAACTAATGGCGCGAACAATAACATGAAATCAAAGTTGCTTTCTGTTAACTGCTGCTCAATTGCAATAGCTCCACCTGTTGAAAAACCACTAATTATCCAAGGGCGAGGAAATTTTTCTTCTTCCAACACCTTTATCAAAGAAGACAATACAAGCTGGTAATCATCAAAACTCTCAATACTCGCTCGCTCACCACTCGATAAACCATGCCCAGGCAAGTCTACTGTTAAATAACTAAGGTTATTTTTTAATACCCAGCGCTGTAAAGAAGGATAACTGGCACCATGGTCATAATAACCATGCAGGTGCACTAAAGTGCCCTCTGCTTCTTTAATCTCTTTATTGCTAGCCTTACTAGCTACGGGTAAAAAAGCTTGCGCCCATACTCTTTCCTTACCCAGTATTATCCACCCCGCTCGTGCTTTTCCCATTCCACTTTGGTCTTTTTTATGGGCTAACTGATAAAAGTTTAAATAGGCAGCATAGTCTTCAGGTAGGTTATCCAACCAAGGTGCATCTGCAAAACTATTTGGCCAAAGCCTTAGCCTTACTTTAAATTCAGCACACAGCATCCAGCCCTCCTTAGTATTTTTGTTAAAATTTTACAGCAGCCCTTCACCTAAAGGCAGGGTGTATTTCCGACTAAATTACTGTATCTTCTTTTAATTACTGAATTAAACAACTCTGTAAATTTACTACATAAAACAGTGCGTTAGCACTAACTTTTAGCAAGTTTACAGGTTTTAATTATTATTTAACTCAACCAGCCAAGAGGCGATTTAACATGACTGATCGCGTTCAAACCGGCGGACTTCAAGTCGCCACAACGCTTTATAACTTTATTAATGAACAAGCCATTCCAGGTAGCGGAATTACAAGTGACGCTTTTTGGGCCGGACTAGACACCCTAGTTCACGAGCTGGCTCCTAAAAACCTTGCTCTTTTACAAAAACGTGATGCGCTACAAGCCAAAATTGACGCTTGGCACCAAGCCAATAAAGGTAAGTTTGATTTTACAGCTTACAAAGCTTTTTTAACTGAAATTGGTTACTTAGAAGCTGAAGGCGAAGACTTCCAAGCCAGCACTGCCAAAGTGGATACAGAAATAGCCCTTCAAGCTGGCCCACAATTAGTTGTACCCATTACTAACGCTCGTTTTGCTCTTAACGCTGTGAATGCGCGTTGGGGTAGTTTGTATGATGCCCTTTACGGCACCGACGCACTACCCGAAGATAATGGTGCCGATAAAGGCCCAGGTTATAACCCAGTACGTGGCGAAAGAGTTATTGCTTTTGCACGTGACTTTTTAGACCAAAGCGCTCCACTCGAAGGCTCTAGCCATAAAGAAGCCACAGGTTATGCAGTTGTTGAAGGCAAGCTAGCGGTTAGCTTAAAAGATGGTAGCACCACTGGGCTTAAAAATGCTGCTCAGTTAAAAGGTTTCACGGGCGAAGCTAACCAACCCTCAGGCGTACTTTTAGAAAACAATGGTATGCACTTAGAAATTCAAATCGACCCTAACCATCACATAGGTCAGGTTGATGCAGCCGGTGTTAAAGACGTATTAATGGAAGCCGCTTTAACCACCATTATGGACTGTGAAGACTCGGTAGCAGCGGTTGATGCTGAAGATAAAACCCTTGCTTACAGTAACTGGTTAGGTTTAATGCAGGGCAATCTAGAAGAGCCTGTATCTAAAGGTGGTAAAACCTTTACCCGTACTATGAATAGCGACCGTGACTACACCAACACCAACGGTGAAAGCTTCACGCTACCCGGTCGTTCATTAATGTTTATTCGTAATGTAGGTCATTTAATGACCAACCCTGCCATTCTGCTTAAAGATGGTTCTGAAATTCCTGAAGGCATTATGGACTGTGCGGTAACGGCTCTTATCGCTAAGCATGATTTGCTGGGCAAAAACCAACTAACCAACTCACGCACTGGCAGCATGTACATAGTTAAACCTAAAATGCACGGTCCAGAAGAAGTTGAGTTTGCCGATGAGCTATTTGGCAAGGTTGAAGACCTGCTTGGCCTTGAACGCTTCACCCTGAAAATGGGCATTATGGATGAAGAGCGTCGTACTACGGTTAACCTAAAAGCTTGTATTCGTGCTGCTAAAGACCGAGTTGCTTTCATTAATACGGGTTTCTTAGACCGTACTGGCGATGAAATGCACACCTCCATGGAAGCTGGCCCGATGATTCGTAAAGGCGATATGAAAACCTCTAGCTGGATTCAAGCCTACGAGCAGTGGAACGTGGACATTGGCCTAAGCACTGGCTTAAAAGGCCGCGCCCAAATTGGTAAGGGTATGTGGGCTATGCCAGATTTAATGGCAGAAATGTTGAAGCAAAAAATTGGTCACCCTAAAGCCGGTGCAAATACTGCTTGGGTTCCTTCGCCAACGGCTGCTACTTTGCACGCCCTGCATTACCACCAGGTGAATGTTGCTGAAGTTCAAGAAAGGCTGAAATCACGCGAACGCGCCAACCTAGATGATATTTTAACTATTCCTGTAGCAACTGACCCTAACTGGTCAGCGGAAGAAATTCAGCAGGAATTAGATAATAACGCTCAAGGTATTTTAGGCTATGTAGTGCGCTGGGTAGACCAAGGTGTAGGTTGCTCTAAAGTGCCCGACATTAACAACATTGGCTTAATGGAAGACCGTGCGACTTTGCGTATTTCTAGCCAGCACATTGCTAACTGGTTGTACCACGGCATTTGCAGCCAAGAACAAGTGGTTGAAACCCTAAAACGCATGGCAAAAGTTGTGGATGAGCAAAACGCTGCTGACCCTATTTATGTACCCATGCATAAAGACTTCGATGCATCGGTTGCTTTCCAAGCAGCCCTAGAATTGGTGATTGACGGTAGAGCCCAACCCAATGGCTACACCGAACCTGTTCTGCACCGCAGCCGCCTGAAGCTAAAAGCCCAAGGCTAGTAGGTAACTTATTTACCCTTAGGTTACTTTTTTGAAGCCGAGCCAAGTGCTCGGCTTTTTTATCTGAATATAAAGCTTGTTAAAAAAAGCCTTTCACGCTGCTGTAAGTAAAAAAACCTAAAGCCGTCATCAACAAACTACCTAACAAATGCCCCGCAACACCTAACAAAGCCCAAATGTAACGTCCTTGCTGTAACAGACTAAATATTTCTGCAGAAAAAGTAGAGAAGGTGGTTAAGCCGCCCAACAAACCCGTGACTAAAAACAAGCGCCATTCGGGTGATAAATTCGGGTTTTGGGCAAAAAATGCTAAAGCCAAGCCAATAAAGTAACCACCGATTAAATTGGCTAACAAGGTACCCAAAGGTATAAAAGCTAGGCTAGTGTTTAGCTGTAACGAAAGCCACCAGCGCCCTAAAGCACCACAACTAGCACCAGCAGCAACTGCCAAAGCTGCAAGTAGGTTCATAAAATTCCTTTCTTAGAAAGCCATGACTAGAAAGCTATTTAAGCTTGATCTGTCACAAGGTCAAGGTGAGTGCATTACGGCAAATTGAAGGCAACTAAAACAGCTTAGTCTAAAAAAACCTAAGTGAGAGAGAGGGACTTCTATGCCAGCCAGCAAATTAATTAGTTTAGTCTTTGTCTTAGCTAGTTTAATTTTTTCAACGCTCACTTTTGCAGACTGCTCTACTCATCAACAAACTATTAGCCAAGCCCAAGCCGCAGAAGCTAAAAGCTTAACTGAACTACTCAGCCAGTGGAACCTTGCCTACTATGAACAAGGCATTTCTTTAGTAAACGATGATGTTTATGACCAAACTCTTAAACGTTTTCTGGCTTTACAAAGCTGTTTTCCTCAACTACAACTACCCAGCTTAACCCCTCAGCAATCACACAAGGTTAAGCACCCTCTTGTACAAACCGGCTTAAACAAGGTGTATTCCAGCCAAGAACTAGCCAAGTGGTTAGCTCTACACCAACATAAAGAATTATGGGTGCAGCCCAAAGCCGATGGGGTTGCAGTTAGCTTGGTCTACTTAAATGGGGAGCTAACCCAAGCCATTAGCCGAGGGAATGGCGAGCTAGGTGAAGATTGGACAGAGAAAGTAAAAAAATTACCTAATATTCCCCAGCAAATAAACACCAATTTACCGCAGCTTGTTCTACAAGGTGAGCTGGTGTGGCGTTTAGAAAAGCATATTCAAGCCAAGCAAGATAGCCAAGGCGCACGCAGCCAAATTGCCGGTTTTATGCAGCGCCAGCAAACCAACCTTGAAGAAGCTAAGCAAGTCGAAATTTATATTTGGGATTGGCCTAACTCCGATTTAACTATGCAGGCACAAGTAAGGCAGCTAACCGATTGGGGTTTTACCCGCAGCCAAGGCTTAACCCAGCCCGTTAAGAGTTTGAATGACGTTAAGCATTGGCAAAATCAGTGGTACACCCAGCCGCTATTTATGGCGACCGATGGCGTGGTTATTCGCCAGCAAGAAAGACCCAAGGCAGAAAACTGGCAAGCCAAACCACCCGATTGGGCGATTGCTTGGAAGCACCCAGCACAACAAGCGGTTACCCGTGTAAGTAAAATTGTTTATACAGTTGGCCGCACGGGGCGCATTACACCTATTTTAGAGTTAGAACCCTTTGAATTAGACCAGCGCACCCTTAGCCGCACTAGCCTTGGTAGTTTAAATAAGCTTAAACAACTTGATCTACAAACAGGTGATTTAGTAACGATTCAGCTGGCAGGTTTAACCATTCCACAGTTAAAAGAAGTGCTGGTTAGAAGCCTACCCAGAATAAAAGCCAATCACCCACCAGAAAATACTTTTCACTTCCTAAGCTGTTTAAAGGCAAGTGATATACAAAACTCTCCCTACCCAATTGGCTGCAAGCAACAGTATTTAGCTCGTTTAACTTGGTTAAGCTCTAAACAAGGTTTAGCTATGCAGGGTGTAGGCGAATCAACTTGGGAGGCTTTACTTGAAGCTGGCTTACTGGTTGATTTAACCAACTGGATTAACCTAACCCAAGAACAACTTGAAAAAGTGAAAGGCATAGGAATAAAGCGCAGCAGGCTTTTGGTTCGTAATTTTAAGCTGGCAGCTAGCCAACCTTTAGAAACCTGGTTAATAGCTTTAGGTATGCCACCAGCTGGAAATAATGGGCTATTTGATAATGGCGAAATAACTAATTGGCAAAACCTTTCAAATAAAAGCCTAGAAAAGTGGCAACTAAGAAAGGGTGTGGGAATAAAAAGAGCTAAAGACCTGCAAGTATTTTTCAACCATCCGGAAATTAAAAAGCAGACAAGCTTTTTAGCAGAGATGGGTGTGGAGGGGTTTTAGTTAGCTATAAATCGACCTGTTATTGACCCAGTCATTCCATCATTGGTTTCTTGTAAGTTTAAGGATAGTAGGCTATCAATGACAAAGTTCACAAGCTCGCCATATAAAGCCTTACAATTAAAAAAGACCTGTAAAAACAGGTCTTTAAGGAGGTTCTTTACTTTGCATGCCTTAGGTGCATCCTAAAAAGGTATCTCATCGTCAAAATCATTGAAGGCTTGAGGCGATGATTGTTGCGGTTGTTGCGCTGGCTGCTGAGGCGCTTGAGTTGGTGCGGCTGGCTGTGCTGGTTGTTGGTGCGTTGGCTGCATAGCAGGTTGTGAAGCTACGGGGGCAGGGTTGTTAGCAAAAGGCTGTTGCTGCTGCGCCATGGCTTGTGGTGCTTGAGATGCATAAGACTGTTGTGGAGCAGGCTGCTGTGGTTGTGGAGCAGGCTGCTGTGGCTGTTGAGCAACAGGGTTAGCGTAGGCTTGTTGCTGAGGTGCTGCTTGGTTTTGTGGTTGCTGCTGTTGGTAGCCACCCTGCATTTGTTGGCCTGCATTACCATAGTTTTGACCACCGCCATCACCACGACCATCAAGCATTTGCATCTCGTTACCCACAATTTCTGTGGTGTATTGGTCTATACCTTGCTGGTTCTGCCATTTACGCGTTTGCAGCTTACCTTCAACGTAAACCTTGCTACCTTTTTTTAAATATTGGCCTGCAATTTCTGCCAAACGATCAAAGAAAACCACCTTATGCCATTCGGTTCTTTCTTGTCTTTGCCCTGTTTGGCGATCTGTCCATTGTTCACTGGTTGCTATACTTAAATTAGCAACTTGCTTTTGGTTTTGAGTAAACCTAATGTCTGGATCATTACCTAGGTTACCTATAAGAATGACTTTATTTACACCGCGTGCCATATTTTTCCCCTTTTAAATCTTTAAAATATTAATTAATTAACTATCGCTAATTCAATAACAAGTTATCTAAGGCTTGTTCATTTAATTGTTGCTTATCAAGTTTAAGGTAGCCGGTTGTTTCTTCTTCTAAAAAAACCACTTCCACCACCCCTTGCATACTAGCCAATTCACTTTTAAGGGCCTCTAAGGCTTGGCTGTTGATTGCAGGCAAAGTAAAAATGCGGCTCGACAAATGCCTAGGTTGCTTAAATCCTACCAATACCACTAACCATAGCAGACACAAACTAGCCGCACTCCATAATAATTCTACCGGCCCCCAGTAGGTAAGAATAAAACCACCTAAAACCCCACCTAAGAAAGCACCTACAAACTGTGAAGTGGAGTAAATACCCATTGCCGTACCTTTAGCTTGAACCGGTGACTGCTTGCTAATTAAAGAAGGTAGGCTCGCTTCTAATAAGTTAAAGCCAGTAAAAAATAACAACAAACCAGGCAGTAGCGCCCAGCTACCCAAGTTAGTTGGCATTAACACCAGCGCTGCAGCTATAAGACTGACCGCTATCATAAGCACAGCTTTCATTTTACGGCCTTTTTCACCCATTATAATGAGCGGGATCATGAGACCAAAACCCAACAGCATAGTGGTTAAGTAAATCCAGCCATGCTGCGTTAGTGTCCAACCAGCGTTAATAAGCAAGCCTGGTACGGCAATAAATACACCCGTTAATAATAGGTGCAAGACAAGAATACTGAAATCTAAACGCAACAATTGTGGGTTAACCAGCACCTTGCCGACCTGCTTGGTATCAATACCCCCAGCATCTAGATGTTTTCTTACCCTTTGTGGTGTAGGCACCCAGCGCCACACAATAAACATACCTAGCAGACTAAAAGCAGCAGTCAGCCAGAATAAACCTGACAGACCCACCCACCCAGCTAATAGCGGACCAGCAGCCATAGCCACAATAAAAGCTAAACCTATGCTAATACCTACACTAGCCATAGCTTGAGTACGTTTTTCATCTCGGGTTAGGTCTGCTAAGAGCGCCATTAAAACGCTGGCTATGGCTCCTGCCCCCTGTAAAGCGCGACCAACTAATAAGCCAAGCATTGAGTCGGCCATAGCTGCTACCAGGCTGCCTAAAGCAAAAATGAGCAAACCTAGATATATAAGTGGCTTGCGTCCAAACTTATCTGATAACCAGCCGTAAGGCAGTTGCAGTAGTGCCTGAGTAAAACCATAAATACCTATAGTTAAGCCAATAATAAAAGGCTCGGCACCTTCATATTCTAAAAGTAACAAGGGCATTACTGGTAATACCATAAACAAACCCAGCATTCGCAAGCCGTACAAGCCTGCTAACCCGCTAATGGCTCTTAGTTCAGTCTTAGCTAGTGAATCTTGTCGCATTTTACCTTTTACTCGTGATGGCTTACCTAGTGGAAGCTACTTTAATGCTGGAATTGTACCCTGCTAACCCTTTTCTAACCAGACAAAGGCAGACAGGCGGGTCAGATAAAACCTATAATAAGCGGTTGCGATTAACTAGGAGAAAACAGGTGGCCTTGGATAAAATCCGTTTACGCGGAGCACGAACCCACAATCTGAAGAATATTTCGATTGAAATCCCACGTGATAAACTCGTGGTTATTACCGGCCTTTCAGGCTCGGGCAAATCATCCCTTGCTTTCGACACGCTTTATGCTGAAGGGCAGCGCCGCTATGTAGAGTCCCTGTCTGCTTATGCGCGGCAGTTTTTATCCATGATGGAAAAGCCTGATATAGACCACATCGAAGGGCTGTCTCCGGCTATTTCTATTGAGCAAAAATCGACCTCTCACAACCCTCGTTCTACCGTGGGGACCATTACAGAAATTTATGATTACCTGCGTTTACTTTATGCACGAACAGGTATTCCTCGCTGCCCTGAACATCAAGTTCCTTTAGAAGCAAAAACTGTTTCTGAAATGGTCGACGAAGTACTTAAATTACCTGAAGATTCACGCATTTTAATTTTGGCCCCGGTCGTTCAAGACCGCAAAGGCGAGCAGGTCAATCTTTTAGCAGACTTACGAGCCCAAGGTTTTATTCGTGCGCGTATAGATGGCGCTGTTGTTGAGCTAGACGAAACCCCAACCCTAGACAAAAAACGCAAACATACAATTGAAGTGGTTGTAGACCGTTTAAAAGTAAAGCCTGATCAGCAGTTACGTTTAGCAGAGTCTTTTGAAACAGCGTTAAACCTGTCCGAAGGCTTAACGCTAGTAAGCTTTATGGATGGCAAACAGCCAGATATGCTCTTTTCAGCTAGCTTCGCCTGCCCACACTGCGGGTATGCGGTAGCCGAATTAGAGCCGCGTATCTTTTCGTTTAACAACCCAGCAGGTGCCTGCCCTACTTGTGATGGCTTAGGCATGAAGCAGTTTTTTGATGACCATAAACTAATTGTTGCGCCCGAACTTTCGCTAGCAGAAGGGGTAATTAAAGGCTGGGATAGGCGTAGTGTTTATTATTTTGGACTATTAAACAACCTTGCCGAACATTATGATTTTGAACTAGAAACGCCTTGGCAAGAATTGCCCGTTAAAGTTAAGCAAATTGTACTCCATGGTAGCGGTACTGAAGATATAGACTTCAGCTATATAAGTGACCGCGGCAAAAAAGTGCTTAAAGCTCACCCTTTTGAAGGGGTTATTCCTAATCTTGAACGCCGCTACCACGAAACTGAATCGCAAAGCTTACGCGAAGATTTATCGCGCTTGCTTACAACCCATTCTTGCCCCACTTGTAAAGGCAGCCGACTTAAAGAAGCTTCTCGTAATGTGTTTGTAGGTGAAATCACTTTGCCTGAAGTGGTGAGCATGTCTTTAGGTGAAGCGCATGAATATTTTTCAAACCTAAAGCTAACGGGCAGACGCGGTGAAATAGCAATACGCATTCTTCAAGAAATTGTTGAGCGCTTAACATTTTTAGTGAACGTAGGCTTAGATTATTTATCACTTGAGCGCAGTGCTGAAACCCTCTCAGGCGGTGAAGCGCAACGCATTCGCTTAGCTAGCCAAATTGGTGCTGGGTTAGTGGGTGTTATGTACATTCTGGACGAGCCCTCCATAGGCTTACACCAGCGTGACAATGAGCGCCTACTACAAACTCTGACCCACCTACGCGACTTAGGTAATACAGTTATAGTGGTTGAGCATGATGAAGACGCTATTCGCCAAGCAGACTGGCTAATAGACATAGGCCCAGGTGCAGGTGTGCATGGAGGACAAATTGTTGCTCAGGGTAGCCCTACAGAAGTCATGGCAAGCGAAGGTTCCATTACAGCAGACTATTTAACGGGCAAACGTAAAATTGCCATTCCTCATCCACGGCATTTGAATGACCCACAAAAGCAGCTAGTCATACATAAGGCCAGCGGTAACAACCTAAAAGAAACTACCGTTAGTATTCCATTGGGTCTAATGACTTGTGTGACGGGTGTTTCTGGGTCAGGTAAGTCTACGCTTATTAACGGTACCCTCTACCCACATGCCGCTACTCTTTTGAATGGTGCAACCACCTTAACACCTCAGCCCTGCGCTGCTATTGATGGCTTAGATTTATTAGACAAGGTTATTGATATTGACCAAAGCCCTATAGGACGCACACCTCGTTCCAACCCTGCCACCTACACAGGTATTTTCACACCAATACGTGAACTCTTTGCAGGCACACAAGAGGCAAGGTCTAGAGGTTACAAAATTGGCCGCTTTAGCTTTAACGTAAAAGGTGGCAGGTGCGAGTCTTGTCAGGGTGATGGGCTTATTAAGGTTGAAATGCATTTCCTGCCAGATATTTATGTACCTTGTGATCTCTGCAAAGCTAAGCGCTATAACCGTGAAACCTTAGAAATACGTTATAAAGGTAAAAATATTCACGAAGTGCTAGATATGACCATAGAAGAAGCACGAGAGTTTTTTAGTGCCATACCTGCTGTAGCAAGGCGATTACAAACCTTAATGGATGTTGGTTTGTCTTATATACGTCTGGGGCAAAGTGCGATTACGCTGTCTGGCGGTGAAGCACAGAGGGTTAAACTAGCAAAAGAACTGGCTAAGCGGGATACAGGTAAAACACTGTATATCTTAGATGAGCCCACTACAGGTTTACATTTTGAAGATATTCGTATGCTACTGAATGTTTTACACCGTTTAAGAGATCAAGGTAATACCTTGGTTATTATTGAACATAACCTAGACGTCATAAAAACAGCAGACTGGTTAGTAGATATTGGCCCAGAAGGCGGTAAAGGAGGGGGTGAACTGGTAGTAGAAGGAACACCTGAAGAGGTTGCTAAGTGCGCTGAGTCTTATACTGGCCAATTCCTGGCTAAGGTTTTATAACTTAACTCTAACTTATAATAAAAAGTTGTAATAAAAAAACCGGCATAAGCCGGTTTTTTTAGGTTGATCAAACAGCTTATTATTCAGCTGCTTCAGAGGCCTCAGGGCGATCAACTAACTCAACAAAGGCCATAGGAGCACTGTCGCCAGCACGCATGCCGCATTTTAGAATGCGAACATAACCACCAGGACGGGTAGCAAAGCGCTTACCTAGGTCTGTGAAAAGTTTACCCACAGCAGCATCAGAACCAGTACGAGCAAAAGCAAGACGACGGTTAGCAACGCTGTCTACCTTAGCTAGAGTAATTAGCGGCTCTACAACGCGACGCAATTCTTTAGCTTTGGCTAGGGTTGTTTTAATTACTTCATGTTCAACCAAAGAAACGCTCATGTTTTTAAACATAGCATTACGGTGTGAACTATTACGATTTAGCTTACGACCACTCTTACGATGACGCATTGTCGTTTATCCTTTCAAACCTTGGGACTTGAATTGACGCTTAGGCAGTTACCTTGTCGTCGTTCTTTAAACTAGCAGGTGGCCAGTTCTCTAACCGCATACCCAAGGACAAACCACGGGCTGCAAGAACATCCTTGATTTCAGTCAGGGACTTTTTACCTAAGTTTGGTGTATTCAACAGCTCAACTTCTGTGCGCTGAATAAGGTCACCAATATAGTAAATATTCTCGGCTTTTAGGCAGTTAGCTGAACGAACAGTCAACTCAAGATCATCCACCGGACGGAGTAGGACTGGATCAATTTGATCTTCCTCTTCTTCCGGCTCTTGTTGGTTATCTGCTTCTAGATCAACAAAAGCAGCCAACTGCTCTTGTAGGATAGTGGCAGCACGACGGATCGACTCTTCAGGATCCAAAGTACCATCAGTTTCCAATTCTAGAACCAGCTTATCTAGGTCTGTACGCTGCTCTACACGAGCGGCTTCAACAGTATAAGCAACCCGAGTTACTGGACTAAAAGTAGCATCTAACGCTAGACGGCCAATAGGACGAGTTTCGTCTTCATCAGCCTGACGAGCGTCAGCCGCAACATAGCCACGACCAGACTCTACACGCAGGGTCATATTTAAAGACGCACCTGCGTTTAGATTGGCAATAACTAAGTCTGGGTTGATGATCTCTATATCGTGATCACCTTTGATGTCACCAGCAGTAACAACACCCGGGCCTTTTTTGCTCAGCGTCAGAATAGCTTCATCACGGCTAAACATTTTCACCGCAACTTGCTTAAGATTCAAAAGAATTTCGATAACATCCTCTTGAACACCTTCAATAGCACTGTATTCGTGCTCAACCCCTTCTATATCTGCCTCGACAATCGCGCAACCGGGCATCGAAGAAAGAAGAATACGACGCAGAGCATTCCCTAGGGTATGTCCGAAACCACGCTCAAAAGGCTCGAGAATGATTTTTGCACGAGTCGGACTATGGGTCTCGACTTTTATGTCACGAGGGCGAAGAAACTCTGTCACTGAACGCTGCATAAAAACACCTGTTTAGCTGCCTGACGGTTACCCCAATTACTTGGAGTAAAGCTCGACGATAAGGTTTTCGTTAATTTCACCAGATAAATCAGTACGCTCAGGCTTAGACTTGAAAGTACCTTCTAATTTAGTGGAATCAACCTCAACCCAGGAAACGTCAGAACGCTGACCAGACAGTTGCAATGCACTTTTAATGCGTAGCTGCTGCTTTGCCTTCTCACGCACGGCTACGACATCACCGGGCTGAACCTGGTAAGAAGGTACATTAACTGTCTTACCATTAACTGTAAGTGACTTGTGGCTAACTAACTGACGTGCTTCTGCACGAGTAGAGCCAAAGCCCATACGATAAACTACGTTATCCAAACGTGCTTCTAAAAGCTGCAGAAGGTTTTCACCCGTTGCACCTTTTTGACGAGCCGCTGATTTATAGTAGTTACGGAACTGCTTTTCTAGTACGCCGTACATACGACGAACTTTTTGTTTCTCACGCAGCTGTAAACCGTAGTCTGATAAACGACTACGACGCTGACCGTGTTGACCGGGTACTGATTCAGACTTACATTTCTTTTCGTAAGCAGTTACACCGCTCTTGAGTAGTAAATCTGTTCCCTCACGACGAGAGAGTTTACATTTTGGACCTAAGTAACGAGCCATGAGTCTGCCTCCTTATACGCGGCGTTTCTTCGGTGGACGACAACCGTTGTGTGGGATCGGGGTCACATCGGTAATATTGGTGACCTTGAAACCAGCAGCGTTCAGGGCACGAACGGCAGATTCACGGCCAGGGCCTGGACCCTTGACCATAACATCGACGTTCTTCAGACCATACTCGGCTGCCGCAGTTGCGGCACGTTCACTAGCAACCTGTGCTGCGAACGGGGTGCTCTTACGAGAACCACGAAAACCCGAACCACCGGCTGTAGCCCAAGATAGGGTGTTGCCCTGGCGGTCAGTTATCGTAATGATCGTGTTGTTAAAAGAGGCGTGAATATGGGCAATGCCATCCACTACCGACTTTCTAACTTTTTTACGAGTACGCGGGTTAGCCATAGTACTTTTTTTCCTGAATATTCACGAATGGCGTGCGATGCAACTACACGCTCATTGGCTTATTTACGAATTGGTTTACGCGGGCCTTTACGGGTACGCGCATTTGTTTTAGTGCGCTGACCACGAACTGGCAAGTTGCGACGGTGGCGAATACCACGGTTGCAGCCTAAGTCCATCAGACGCTTAATACTCATGGTAACTTCACGACGCAGATCACCTTCTACAGTGTAAGCTGCTACTTCTCCACGAAGTGTGTCGAGTTCTTCAACAGATAAGTCACCAATTTTACGAGTGGGCTCTATTCCGGACTTTAGGCAAATAGCCTTAGAAGTCGTTTTGCCAACACCATAAATATAGGTTAGCGAGATAACTGCATGTTTGTTATCCGGAATGTTGACACCAGCAATACGTGCCATTCAAAATTCTCCGATTCCAAGCCGGTAAAAGCCGACTCCAGTTTTTATGTCCATAAAGGGCGAAAAAGCATACCCCTTGATAAGAAAAATATCAAGGGGTAGCTTTGCAAGACCTTTTATGGTCCTGTCCAGAGATTAACCCTGGCGCTGTTTGTGACGCGGTTCGATACAGATAACGCGTACTGAACCACGACGACGAATGATCTTACAGTTACGACAGATCTTTTTTACAGATGCACGAACTTTCATCTTCTACTCCTACCTTTCAAGCTCTCAGACTTAGCGACGACCGTAGCTTTTAAGGTTAGCTTTTTTAAGCAAAGACTGATTCTGGTACTGGTGCGACATCATGTGTGACTGCAGTTGTGCCATGAAATCCATTACTACGACTACGACAATCAAAAGTGATGTGCCGCCAACATAGAAAGGAATATCCCAAGCTACCTGCAGAAACTGAGGCATCAGTGAAACAGCCGTGATATACAGTGCACCGAACAGGGTTAGGCGTGTTACTACCCCATCAATATAACTTGCAGTTTGTGGTCCAGGGCGAATGCCCGGTAAAAAAGCACCTGATTTTTTCAGGTTATCTGCAATTTCTTTGGGGTTAAACATGAGTGCTGTATAAAAGAAGCAGAAGAATACAACACTGAGTGCAAAAAGCAAGATATAGAGTGGAGCACCTGGCGCAAGAAGCTGCGACAAGTCCTGCAACAAACCAAAGCCTTCAGCACTTCCAAACCATTGTCCTATGGACGCGGGGAACAACAGGATACTTGAAGCAAAAATGGGTGGTATTACACCAGCCATATTCACTTTTAACGGCAAGTGATTAGATTGCGCTGCGTAAACTTGATTGCCAACCTGACGTTTTGCGTAGTTAACCGTTACACGGCGCTGACCACGCTCAATAAACACCACAAAAGCAATTGTTGCTACACCAAGAACACCAATTACCAATAAGGGAATTAGGTTCCATGAACCTTCACTACGGGCTACTTCTAGCGAGCTACCGATTGCACCAGGCAAACCTGCTACGATACCGGAGAAAATAAGCAGTGAAATACCGTTACCAATACCACGCTCTGTAATTTGCTCACCTAACCACATTAGGAAGACTGCACCACAAACCAGTGTTGTTACCGCTACAAAGTAAAACCCGAAGTTCGCCATATAGACGACGCCACTTTGCCCGGCCAAACCTACTGACATGCCTATCGCTTGGAATATTGCCAGTACGACAGTGCCGTAGCGAGTGTACTGGTTTATTTTACGACGACCGGCTTCACCTTCTTTTTTCAGCGCTTCTAGCTTAGGTACAACCGCTGAAAGCAACTGCATGATTATCGAAGCAGAAATATAGGGCATGATACCCAAGGCTAAGATACTCATGTTCTCAAGAGCACCACCCGAAAACATGTTGAACATGTCAAGAATGGTGCCTTTGTTTTGCTCGAAGATAGCAGCAAGTTGGTCAGGATTAATACCAGGCACAGGCACATGAGCACCTAAGCGATAGACAAGTATCGCTAAGAATACAAACCTTAGACGTATCCAAAGTTCACTTAATCCGCCTTGCTTACCTGGTAGGGTTCCTGGTTTTGCCATTTCGTCCTCGACTTCTAGTCTTCGACTTTACCGCCAGCCGCTTCGATAGCCGCACGTGCACCCTTAGTGGCTTTAACGCCTTGTAGGGTAACAGCACGGTCGATTTCGCCGGACAGAATTACTTTAACGTACAGAATTGAATCTTTGATTACATCTGCATCTTTTAAAGTTTGTACAGTAACTAACTCACCTTCAACTTTGGCAATTTCGTGTAAGCGCACTTCTGCAGATAGAGGTGCTTTTACAGATGTAAAACCAAACTTAGGTAGACGGCGCTGAAGGGGCATTTGACCACCTTCAAAACCTGGAGCTACTGTGCCGCCTGAACGCGATTTCTGACCTTTATGGCCGTGACCACCGGTTTTACCCAGGCCACTACCAATACCGCGACCAACGCGCTTACCCGCAGGCTTAGAACCTGGTGCCGGGCTTAGATCGTTTAAATGCATGATTAAGCTCCTTCAACCTGCAGTAGGTAGTTGACCTTATTGATCATGCCACGTACTGAGGGTGTGTCTTCCACTTCGACCTGATGGCCGATGCGGCGTAGACCAAGACCTTTAACACACAGCTTATGCTTTGGCAAAATGCCAATGGGGCTGCGTACCAAAGTTACTTTTATTTTCGCCATGGTATTACCCCAGAATGTCTTCTACGGTCTTGCCGCGCTTAGCAGCAATGTCTTCTGGTGCTTGCATAGCAACCAGACCCTTAATCGTGGCACGAACTACGTTTACTGGATTAGTAGAGCCGTAGATCTTGGCCAAAACGTTGTGCACACCAGCTAACTCGAGCACTGAACGCATCGCACCACCGGCGATTACACCCGTACCCTCTGAAGCTGGCTGCATGAATACTTTAGAAGCACCATGCGCAGCGCGTACAGGGTGCTGCAAAGTGGTACCGTCTAGTTTAACGGAGACCATATTGCGGCGTGCCTGTTCCATCGCTTTTTGTATCGCAACAGGCACTTCACGCGCCTTACCACGACCAAAACCAACGCGGCCTTTGCCGTCACCAACAACAGTCAAGGCAGTGAACGCAAAAATGCGTCCACCCTTAACTACTTTGGCGACACGGTTAACCTGAACAAGACGTTCTTGCAGGTCACCGGCTGTTTTTTCGTTATTCGCCATTGTTACACCCTTTAGAATTCTAGGCCGCCTTCACGTGCCGCATCAGCCAGGGCTTTTACGCGACCATGATATTTAAAACCACCACGGTCAAAAGCAACAGCATTAATGCCAGCAGCTTTAGCACGTTCAGCGATTAGCTTGCCAACCTTAGTGGCGGCTTCGATATTACCAGTCGTACCAGTACGCAGACTTCCGTCGAGAGTAGAGGCACTCGCTAAAACTTGGCCTCCATCTGCAGAAATAATCTGTGCATAGATGTGACGCGGTGTGCGGTTAACACACAAGCGCACTGCACCTAGCTCGCGGATTTTGGCGCGGGCACGGCGGGCACGACGTAAACGAGATTCTTTCTTCGCGTTCATAACCCTGCCTTACTTCTTCTTGGCTTCTTTACGACGAACTTGTTCATCGCTATAGCGGATGCCCTTGCCTTTATAAGGCTCTGGACGGCGGTAGTCACGGATCTCTGCAGCACACTGACCAAGTACTTGCTTGTCAGCGCCCTTAAGAATAATAAGGGTATTGCTAGGAGTTTCTGCACTAATACCTTCAGGTAGGGTGTAATCCACCGGATGGGAGAAGCCCAAGGTAAGATTAATTGTTTGCCCTTTGGCTTGCGCACGGTAACCAACACCTGAAATCTCAAGATTTTTAGTAAAACCTTCAGAAACTCCAACCACCATATTATTGATGAGTGAACGGGTGGTACCTGCAAGTGCCCAGGCAGCCTTGTTGTTAGGGTTGCTTGGTGCAACCGTAACAGTTTTGTCTTCCACTTTAACGTCAACCAATTTACTAAGGTTAAGGTCAAGTGTGCCATTGGCACCTTTTACGGTTACCTTGCTGTCGTTGAGATTAAACTCAACAGCTGCTGGCAATTCTATCGATTGTTTTGCAATGCGGGACATTTTTACCTTCCCCTTAGAACACGGTGCAGATGACTTCGCCACCGACACCGGCCGCACGAGCTGCGCGATCTGTCATCACACCTTTAGAGGTGGAAACAATCGCAACACCTAGTCCAGCGTTAACCGTAGGCAAACTACTCTTACCTTTATAGCTACGCAGACTTGGCTTGCTAACACGTTCGATCTTTTCGATGACCGCTTTGCCTTCAAAATACTTCAAGGTTACAGTCAGTTCGGGTTTGACATCACCCTGGACCTGAAAGTCCACGACGTATCCCTCTTCTTTTAGCACTCTAGCAACTTCGACTTTCATCTTAGAAGACGGCATGGTGACCGTCTCTTTAGTTGCCATTTGTGCATTGCGAATACGGGTAACCATATCCGCCAGGGTGTCTTGCATACTCATTCGCTTTGCACTCCTGGATCCTGCTTACCAGCTGGACTTGCGCAGACCGGGAACATCGCCACGCATAGCTGCTCTACGCAGTGCGGTGCGGCCCAGGCCGAACTTGTTATAGAAACCATGCGGACGACCAGTTTCGCGGCAGCGATTACGCTGACGTGATTTGCTGGAGTCGCGTGGCAGCTTCTGGAGTTGCTGAAGTGCAGCCCACTGATCTTCTTCAGAAGTCTGTGGGTTGGCAATAATTGCTTTCAGCTCAGCACGCTTTGCAGCATACTTTTCTACCAGTTTGGCGCGTTTCAGCTCACGCTGAACCATAGATACCTTCGCCATCTATATCCCCTTACTTCTTAAACGGAAAGCCAAGTGCAGTTAATAGCGCACGGCCTTCGTCATTATTACGGGCAGTAGTAGTGATGGTGATATCTAAACCTCTAACCTTATCAACTTTATCGTAGTTGATTTCAGGAAAGATAATTTGCTCACGTACACCCATGCTGTAGTTACCACGACCGTCAAAAGACTTGGGGTTTAGGCCACGGAAGTCACGAATACGAGGAATCGCAACATCAACTAGGCGGTCGAGGAAGTCCCACATACGCTCAGCGCGTAGGGTTACCTTGCAACCAATTGGCCAATCTTCGCGGACTTTAAAGCCTGCGATAGATTTGCGAGCCTTGGTTACAAGTACTTTTTGCCCACTTAATTTCTCTAAATCTGCAACGGCGTTGTCCAATAGTTTTTTATCACTAAGTGCTTCACCAACACCCATATTAAGGGTGATTTTGGTAATGCGCGGAACTTCCATTACATTTTTTAAGCCAAGCTCTTCTTTCAGTTTGGCTGCTACTTCTTTACTGTAAAGCTCTTTCAATCTAGCCATACTGATACCTGACTTGATTAGGCGCCGATCTCGGTTTGAGTCGACTTGAAAATACGTACCTTGGAACCATCGTCCAGGACCTTGAACCCTACTCGATCAGCCTTACCAGTTTCAGCATTGAAAATGGCAACATTGGAAGCATGAATGGGCGCTTCGCGCTCAATTATACCACCAGGTTGATTGGCGTAGGGGTTTGGGCGGGTGTGACGTTTAATCATATTCACACCAGACACCACAAAGCGATCATCATTAAGAACACGCTTTATTGTGCCACGCTTACCCTTGTCTTTGCCTGCAATGACGATCACTTCATCGTCACGTTTAATCTTGCGCATATCCGGCCTCGCTCCTTACAGCACTTCGGGTGCTAAGGAAATGATCTTCATGAACTTATCACCGCGTAGCTCACGTGTTACCGGACCAAAAATACGGGTACCCATAGGGGCATCCTTACCATCGAGTATAACGGCAGCATTGCCGTCAAAACGAATAGCTGATCCGTCTGGACGACGAACTGCTGCCCTAGTGCGGACTACAACGGCATTAAGGACTTGGCCCTTTTTGACCTTACCACGCGGAATAGCATCCTTAACGGTGACCTTAATGATGTCACCAACACGTGCGTAACGACGATGTGAACCGCCTAGCACCTTGATGCACATGACACGTTTGGCACCACTGTTGTCAGCAACTTCCAACATTGATTGTGTCTGAATCATAATTTATCTCCAAACTTGAACAGCTTGGGTATTTGAGTTAACTCAAATACCTTTTGCCTGTTCAACTACCTCAACCAAATTCCAGGATTTTGTCTTAGAGATCGGACGTGTTTCCTGAATGGTTACTGTGTCACCCATGCGAGCGGTGTTTTTCTCGTCATGTGCATGTAGTTTAGTGGAGCGGCGAACATATTTACCGAGCAGAGGATGAGCAACACTACGCTCAATCATGACGATAATGGATTTCTCCATTTTGTCGCTAACCACCTTACCGGTGACAGTTTTAGCTTTCTTTTCGACTTCGGCCATTTTAGTTACCCGCCTTATCGTTCAGCACGGTTTTAATACGTGCAATATCACGGCGCAATTGCTTAAGCAAATGCGATTGGCCAAGCTGACCAGTCACTTTGCGCATGCGTAGCTGGAATTGCTCACGTAATAAGTTGTGCAACTCATCGTTTAGCTCTTCCGCAGTTTTGCCGCGTAATTCTTGAGCATTCATTACATCACCGTCCGTTTAACAAAAGTTGTCGGGATAGGAAGTTTAGCTGCTGCAAGTGCAAAGGCTTGACGCGCTAAATCTTCGCTCACGCCTTCAACTTCATACAGAACCTTGCCAGGTTGGATTAGGGCTACCCAGTATTCTACGTTACCCTTACCTTTACCCATACGAACTTCCAACGGCTTACCAGTGATCGGCTTGTCTGGAAAAACTCGGATCCAAATCTTACCACCACGCTTGATATGACGTGTCATAGTACGACGCGCTGCTTCAATTTGACGTGCGGTTAGACGGCCACGGTCAGTAGCTTTCAGACCGAATTCACCAAAGCTGACCTTGTTTCCGCGTAGAGCCAGGCCGCGGTTACGACCCTTATGCATCTTACGGAATTTTGTACGCTTAGGCTGTAACATCGACTATCCCCTTACTTGGAACCTTTTTTCTTAGGTGCATGCTGTGGCTGCTGAGCTTGCTTAGCAGCATTGGCACGAACCTCTTCGATCCCGCCCAGGATCTCACCTTTGAAGATCCACACTTTGACACCAATGATGCCGTAGGTGGTATGAGCTTCAGCAGTAGCGTAGTCGATATCTGCGCGCAGGGTGTGTAGTGGAACACGACCTTCGCGATACCATTCAGAGCGGGCAATCTCAGCACCACCTAGACGACCGCCAACTTGAATCTTGATGCCTTTACCACCGAGACGCATTGCATTTTGCACCGAGCGCTTCATAGCACGACGGAACATTACACGACGCTCTAGCTGACCAGCAACGCTTTGAGCAACAAGCGCGGCATCTAGCTCTGGCTTACGGACTTCTTCGATATTGATGTGCACAGGCACACCCATCATGTCGGAAACGTCTTTACGTAAGCGCTCAACATCTTCACCTTTTTTACCTATCACTATGCCTGGACGGGCAGTGTGAATAGTAATGCGGGCATTATTTGCTGGACGCTCAATTTGAATACGACTAACAGCTGCTTGCTTAAGACGTTCTTCTAAGAAGCTACGTACTTTTAAGTCATTATTCAGTTTATCGGCATAAGCAGAACCTTGAGCATACCAAGTAGAAGTATGCTCTTTAACGATTCCCAAGCGTATGCCGGTTGGATTTACTTTCTGACCCATAGGGTTAACTCCTTACCGGTCTGCAACCTTGACAGTGATATGGCAAGTGCGCTTGAGAATGCGATCGGCACGACCTTTAGCGCGTGGTTTAATACGCTTCATGGTTGTACCTTCATCCACCATAATAGTGGAAACACGCAGTTCGTCTATATCAGCACCTTCGTTATGCTCAGCATTCGCAATTGCAGATTCTAAAACCTTTTTAACTAGAACCGCGCCCTTTTTAGGGCTAAAGGCTAGTAAATTAAGTGCATCAGCAACTTTCTTGCCACGTACCTGATCAGCAACCAAGCGGGCTTTCTGTGCGGACAGACGTGCACCACGCATTTTAGCGGCGACTTCCATCATAACCTCCTGATTAGCGCTTGGCTTTCTTGTCAGCTACATGACCGCGATATGTACGGGTTGCAGCAAATTCACCCAGCTTGTGACCGACCATCTCTTCAGTGATGAATACCGGTACATGCTGGCGTCCATTGTGGACAGCGATTGTAAGGCCGATCATATCTGGAATGATCATTGAACGACGCGACCAAGTTTTAATTGGTTTTTTGTCTTTACCTTCGACCGCAACTTCCACTTTTCTCAACAGATGAAGGTCAATGAATGGACCTTTCTTCAGTGAACGAGGCACAGCGGATCCCCTTAACGTTATTTCGCTTTACGACGACGAACAATTAAATTGTCTGTACGCTTGTTTTTGCGAGTTTTGTAACCCTTGGTTGGAACACCCCAAGGAGTTGTTGGATTCTTACCCTTAGTACGACCTTCACCACCACCGTGAGGGTGATCGATCGGGTTCATTGCCATACCACGAGTACTTGGACGAACACCACGCCAGCGGCTTGCACCAGCTTTACCTAGTACACGTAGGCTGTGCTCGCTATTACCAACTTCACCTAAGGTGGCGCGGCAATCAACAAGAACTTTACGGGTTTCGCCAGAACGCAGTCTTAGCGTGGCATAAGTACCTTCGCGGGCAACAAGCTGTACTGAGGCACCAGCTGAACGGGCTAATTGCGCCCCTTTACCTGGCTTCAACTCTATACAGTGAAGTGTAGAACCCAACGGCATATTACGAAGTGGTAGAGTATTACCAGCTTTGATAGGTGCATCTACACCCGACTGAATGCGATCACCAGCCACTACGCCTTTAGGGGCAATAATGTAACGGCGCTCACCATCTAAGTATTTGATCAAAGCGATGTTTGCGGAACGATTTGGATCATACTCCAAACGCTCAACAATACCTACTACACCGTCTTTATTTCTTTTAAAATCTATAATGCGGTAATGCTGACGGTGACCACCACCAATATGGCGAGTAGTGATACGACCGTTGTGATTACGACCACCCGATCTGCTTTGTGCTTCTAGCAGAGGTGCATAAGGTGCACCCTTGTGCAGGTCTTTATTCACCACCTTAACTAGGTGGCGGCGACCGGGGGATGTTGGTTTAGCTTTAACAATTGCCATGATTAACCCCTTGCCTTATTCCGCGTCAGCGAAATCGATCGCTTGTCCTTCCGCTAAGCTAACCATAGCTTTGCGGAAACCTTTGCGACGACCGAGACCGTGAAGAGTGCGTCGGGTTTTGCTTTTAGCGTTAATTACGCTAACTGCATTTACCTTAACATCAAACAGTTTCTCGACAGCTTTTTTAATTTCTAGCTTAGTCGCGTCTGTAGCTACTTTAAATACATACTGATTTTTTTCATCAGCTAGCAAGGTAGCTTTTTCGGTCATGTGTGGACCGAGTAGCACTTTAAATATGCGCTCCTGGTTCATCCCAATTTCTCCTCGAATTGACGCAGTGCTGAAACAGTCATCAACACGTTTTCGTAGGCGATCAGGCTTACAGGGTCTACGGCACTAGCTTCAATAACTTCAACGTGTGGCAGGTTACGAGCAGCCAAATACAAGTTGGTGTTAAGTTCAGAAGTAACAATCAGTACTTTGCTAAGCTTCATTTCATCAAGCTTAGTCGTTAGTAGCTTTGTTTTAGGCGCTTCAACTGTAAACTCTTCAACAGCGATCAAACGATCCTGACGAGCCAACTCTGAAAGTATAGAACGCATCGCTGAACGATACATTTTTTTGTTTACTTTCTGCGAGTGGTCTTGAGGACGAGCAGCAAAGGTTACACCACCTTTACGCCAAATTGGAGATGTTGCAGTACCAGCACGGGCACGACCTGTACCCTTCTGACGCCATGGCTTTTTACCACCGCCAGCAACTTCTGCGCGTGTTTTTTGAGCACGAGTACCTTGTCTTGCACCAGACATATAAGCAGTAACTACCTGGTGAACAAGGGCTTCGTTAAATTCTTTACCAAAGGTCGCATCGGATACTTCAACAGTACCCTGAGCTCCGGCTAGATTCAGGTTCATGTGTCTTTATCCTCTTAGCTGCGAGCCTTGACCGCTTGGCGTACAAGAACATCACCACCAGTAGATCCAGGCACAGCGCCTTTAACTAATAGTAGGTTACGATCTGTATCGATCCGAACGATTTCTAGGGATTGCACAGTTACACGCTCTGCACCCATGTGACCAGCCATCTTCTTGCCTTTAAATACACGGCCAGGAGTTTGGTTTTGACCTATGGAACCAGGTGCACGGTGAGAGAGAGAGTTACCATGAGTTGCATCTTGCATGGCAAAGTTCCAACGCTTTACGCCGCCTTGAAAACCTTTACCTTTAGATGTACCGATCACGTCAATTAACTGACCGGCCTCAAATAGACTAACGGTTAAATCAGATCCTAGATCAGGAGCTTCTTCACCATCAGCAAGACGATATTCACGAACGATGCGTCCAGCCTCAACGTTAGCTTTGGCAAAATGCCCAGCTTGCGCTTTGGATAGGTGCTTCGCTTTACGCGAACCAGCAGTAACCTGTACTGCAGAATAACCATCCACCTCGGGTGAACGTATCTGAGTAACACGGTTAGGAGTGACTTCAATAACGGTGACTGGTATTGACGCACCGTCTTCGGTGAAAATACGGGTCATGCCGCTTTTCTTTCCGATTAAAGCAAGAGCCATTGTATGTCTCCTATCAGTGTACGGGGCTATCACCCGCTATGGCTGCCTTTTCCAGGGCATTCCACTATCTAAATTGTACTGCGTCTCGCGACGCTAACCACTTTACTACTTAAACAAATTAACCAAGGCTAATTTGCACATCAACGCCTGCAGCCAGCTCAAGCTTCATTAACGCATCAACTGTTTTTTCAGTTGGCTCAACTATGTCGAGCACACGCTTATGAGTACGAACTTCATACTGGTCACGGGCATCCTTGTTTACGTGCGGTGATACTAGCACTGTAAATTTTTCATTGCGCGTCGGCAGTGGAATCGGACCCTTCACCTGAGCACCAGTACGCTTAGCTGTTTCAACTATTTCAAGCGCGGACTGATCAATAAGGCGATGATCAAACGACTTCAACCGAATGCGGATTTTCTGGTCTTGCATTATCCAATGCTCCGATACGGGCTACATGGGTACAGACACTTACACCTGCACCTAAAAAAGGAGCAGCATTATAGTGCCGTGTTTTCTTGCGTGTCAAACTTTTATTAAAAAAAGATTAACAACAAAGAGGGCTCCCTTTTGGAAGCCCTCTTATTTTGGACTAGCGATCAGCTAAATTAAGCAACAATTTTAGCTACAACACCAGCACCAACAGTACGACCACCTTCACGAATAGCGAAGCGTAAACCTTCGTCCATTGCGATAGGTGCAATCAAAGTAACAACTAACTTAACGTTGTCACCAGGCATAACCATTTCTACGCCTTCAGGTAGCTCACAAGAACCAGTTACGTCAGTTGTACGGAAGTAGAACTGAGGACGGTAGCCCTTGAAGAAAGGAGTATGACGACCACCTTCATCTTTAGACAGAACATAAACTTCTGCTTCGAACACTGTGTGCGGGTTAATAGAACCAGGCTTAGCTAGTACTTGACCACGCTGAACGTCATCACGCTTAGTACCACGTAGTAGTGCACCAATGTTCTCACCTGCACGACCTTCGTCAAGCAGCTTACGGAACATCTCTACACCAGTACATACAGTTTTTACTGTATCTACGATACCAACGATTTCAATCTCATCACCAGTACGTACAATACCGCGCTCTACACGACCAGTAACAACGGTACCACGACCAGAGATAGAGAAAACGTCTTCGATAGGCATTAGGAATGGCATATCGATAGCACGCTCAGGCTCAGGGATGTAGCTATCTAGCGCTTCAACTAGCTTAGTTACAGCAGTAGCACCCAATTCGTTATCATCTTTACCTTCTAGCGCCATTAGTGCGGAACCAATAACGATAGGAGTGTCATCACCAGGGAACTCGTAAGTAGATAGAAGATCACGGATCTCCATTTCTACTAATTCTAGTAGCTCTTCATCGTCAACCATGTCCGCTTTGTTCATGAATACAACGATGTAAGGAACACCAACCTGACGAGAAAGTAGGATGTGCTCGCGAGTCTGAGGCATAGGGCCATCAGCAGCAGAACAAACTAGGATAGCACCATCCATCTGCGCAGCACCGGTGATCATGTTTTTAACATAGTCAGCGTGACCTGGGCAGTCTACGTGTGCGTAGTGACGAGTAGGTGACTCATACTCAACGTGTGAGGTTGAGATGGTAATACCACGCTCGCGCTCTTCTGGAGCGTTGTCGATTTGGTCGTAACCACGGGTTGCACCTTCACCACCATAAACTTCAGCACAAACACGTGTAAGTGCAGCTGTTAGGGTTGTTTTACCATGGTCAACGTGACCAATGGTGCCTACGTTTAGGTGCGGTTTACTACGTTCAAATTTTTCTTTAGCCACAACGATAACCTCTTCAGTTAACGGCAGATTATAAATTTACTTCTGGTTTATGACGGCTTCAACAATGCTAGCCGGCGCCTCTGAGTACTTAGCAAACTCCATGGAGTAGCTAGCACGGCCCTGGGTTGCGGAACGCAAGTCTGTTGCGTAACCAAACATTTCGCCCAGTGGAACTTCCGCACGAATGACCTTACCAGCTGGTATGTCTTCCATGCCCTGTACGAGACCACGACGGCGGTTCAAGTCGCCCATGACGTCGCCCATGTACTCTTCAGGTGTAACCACTTCAACCTTCATCATTGGTTCAAGTAGCATGGCACCTGCTTTCTTAGCACCTTCTTTAATTGCCATAGAACCAGCAATTTTGAAGGCCATTTCGTTAGAGTCGACGTCATGGTAGGAACCATCAAATAGGGTTACCTTAACGTCGATCATTGGGTAGCCAGCAAGAACACCATTCTGCAGTTGCTCAAAGCAACCTTTGTCTACTGCAGGAATGTATTCGCGTGGCACAACACCACCAACGATTTCGTTAACGAACTCATAGCTTTTCTCACCATCTTCACCTTTATCGGTAAGTGGTTCAATTTTAAGCAATACGTGACCGTACTGACCACGACCACCAGATTGACGCACAAACTTACCTTCTTGCTCAACACCCGTACGGATAGTTTCGCGATAAGCAACTTGTGGTTTACCGATGTTAGCTTCTACTTTGAATTCGCGACGCATACGGTCAACGATAATATCTAAGTGTAACTCACCCATACCCGAGATGATTGTTTGACCTGACTCTTCGTCTGTCTGAACACGGAAAGATGGATCTTCTTGTGCTAGCTTACCTAACGCAACACCCATTTTCTCCTGATCAACTTTGGATTTAGGTTCTACAGCAACAGAGATTACTGGATCAGGGAACTCCATACGCTCCAACACAATTTTGTGGTCGGCATCGCAGAGAGTATCACCTGTAGTAACATCTTTAAGACCAATACATGCAGCAATATCACCCGCACGCACTTCTTTTATTTCAACACGGTCATTAGCGTGCATTTGCACAATACGACCAACACGCTCACGCTTAGCCTTAACCGAGTTAAATACACCCGAACCACTTTCTAGCACACCCGAATAAACACGAATGTAAGTTAGAGTACCTACGAAAGGGTCGGTAGCAATTTTAAATGCTAGAGCAGAGAAGGGCTCTTTATCGTCAACTGGACGAACACCAATCTCACCATTTTCTAACTCACCTTCAATAGCGCTTACTTCGTTAGGCGCAGGAAGGTAATCAATAACCGCATCTAGTACCGCTGGAACACCTTTGTTTTTAAAGGCAGTACCACAAAGCGCTAGTACAATTTCGTTATTGATAACGCGGTGACGTAGACCTACTTTAATTTCCTCTACAGTCAACTCGCCTTCTTCTAGGTACTTATTCATTAGCTCTTCGTTAGCTTCAGCAGCTGCTTCAACCATTTCTTCACGAAGTGCTTCTGCTTCTTCTACTAGCTCTGCAGGAATATCAGCATATTCATGGGTTAAACCCATATCTGCTTCGTTCCAGTAAATAGCTTGCATTTTAACTAGATCGACAACGCCCTTGAAGTCTTCTTCAGCGCCAATAGGCATTTGAATAGCTATAGGATTGGCTGCTAAACGTGATTTAATTTGACCTAAAACACGCTCAAAACTTGCGCCTGAACGGTCCATCTTATTTACAAACACGATACGTGGAACTTCGTATTTGTTGGCCTGACGCCACACAGTCTCAGACTGAGGCTCAACACCTGAAGAACCACAGAAAACTACGATAGCACCATCTAGAACACGCAGCGAACGCTCAACTTCGATAGTGAAGTCAACGTGCCCAGGCGTATCGATGATATTAACACGGTGCTCATCAAACTGTTGATTCATACCTTTCCAGAAGGCAGTAACAGCAGCCGAGGTGATAGTGATACCACGCTCTTGCTCTTGCTCCATCCAGTCAGTGGTTGATGCACCATCATGGGTTTCACCCATCTTATGGTTAACACCTGTGTAATAAAGCACACGTTCAGTGGTGGTAGTTTTACCAGCATCTACGTGCGCACATACACCTATATTTCGGTAGTATTTGATTGGAGTAGTACGTGCCACTTGAGGCCTCCCTTAGAAGCGGTAGTGTGAAAATGCCTTGTTAGCTTCAGCCATGCGGTGAACATCTTCACGCTTCTTGACTGCTGCACCTTTACCTTCGGCAGCATCCATGATCTCGCCAGCTAGGCGTAGATCCATAGATTTTTCACCACGCTTACGGGCGAAATCAACTAACCAACGCATTGCAAGTGCTGTACGACGTGAAGGGCGAACTTCAACAGGTACTTGATAAGTAGCACCACCTACACGGCGTGATTTAACTTCAACCAACGGCTGAATACCTTCTAGTGCTTTTTCAAATAGCTCTAGCGGGTCTTTTTTGGTGCGTTCTTCCACTTTGCTCAGAGCACCATAAACAATGCGCTCAGCAGTAGCTTTTTTTCCATGTTCCATAACGTGGTTCATGAATTTAGCTAAACGGTCACTTCCGTATTTTGGATCTGGCAAAATCTCACGTTTTGCCACAATTCTTCTTCTTGGCATGATAAGCCCTCTAAACGGTCTTCAGGTAACCCCAGGACATGCATAAAGCGTGAACGGCCTGGCCTTACTCTTATCAGACGGTATTAAATAAAATTACTTCGGACGCTTAGCGCCATATTTAGAACGACCCTGCTTACGATCTTGAACACCTGAGGTATCCAAAGCACCGCGTACGGTGTGGTAACGCACACCAGGTAAGTCTTTAACACGACCACCACGAATAAGTACAACCGAGTGCTCTTGAAGGTTATGACCTTCACCACCAATGTATGAAGAAACTTCAAAACCATTAGTTAAGCGCACACGACAAACTTTACGCAGTGCCGAGTTAGGTTTTTTAGGTGTAGTCGTGTAAACACGAGTACAAACGCCACGTCTTTGCGGGCAAGCCTGAAGCGCTGGAACGTCGCTTTTAGCTAGTCTGCGTTTGCGTGGCTTGCGAACCAACTGATTAATTGTTGCCATGCAAGCAATCTCCAATATTTGTTTCGGTACTTATGTACGTCAACAAGGCAGATTTCTGATAATACAAAATGGATAGACGCACCTATCCCCTCATTTGAGGAAGCGCATTCTACGTTTATAAAGCATAAAAGGTCAAGAGGAGTAGGATTATTCAACCCTATTCCTCTCGTTTTATTACTTAGTCTTCGTCTTGATCTAGTGCAGACAGCTCACTAGTCAATGCTGCTTCCACTTCACTCGCGCTAGGACCACCCAAATTATTTTGCTGATCTTCACGGTGACGCTTACGTTGCGCATGGTAAGTAAGACCAGTACCAGCTGGAATTAATCGACCAACTACAACGTTTTCTTTTAAACCACGTAAAAAGTCGCGCTTACCATTTACGGCTGCTTCAGTTAATACTCGAGTTGTCTCTTGGAAAGATGCAGCTGAAATAAATGATTCAGTTGCTAGAGATGCCTTAGTAATACCAAGCAGTAGACGCTCGAATTTAGCTGGGAACTTCTTAGCTTTCATTAGCGCTTCGTTTTCTTCCAAGACTTTGAAGTAGTCAACCTGCTCACCCACCAAGAAACTAGAATCGCCAGCTTCTTGAATTTCTACCTTACGTAGCATTTGACGAACAATAACTTCAATATGTTTATCGTTTATGACAACACCTTGTAAGCGATAAACGTCTTGAACTTCTGTAGTAATGTATTTTGCCAGCTCGCTAACACCTAGTAGGCGTAGAATATCATGCGGGCTAGAAGGCCCATCTGAAACTACCTCGCCACGCTCAACGTTTTCACCTTCGAATACGTTGATTTTACGCCACTTAGGAATCAGAGCTTCATAAGGATCATCACCATTAGTGGGTGTAATCACTATACGCTGCTTGCCTTTAGTTTCTTTACCCATTGAAATGGTGCCGCTAATTTCAGCCATAATCGATGGCTCTTTAGGACGACGTGCTTCAAATAGGTCAGCAACTCTTGGTAGACCACCGGTAATATCTCGGTTACCACTGCTTTCTTGCGGAATACGCGCTATCACCTGACCAACACCTACCTCGACACCGTCATCTATTGTAACAACGGCTTTGCCTGGCAAGATGTACTGAACAGCTGTTTGGCTACCTGGTAGAGTTACCTCTTTACCCTGAGCATCAAGCAACAACATCATTGGTCGCTTATCTTTACCAGCAGCAGGGCGATGCTGGGTTTCAATAATTTCGATTGAAGAAAGGCCCGTTAGCTCATCAATGTTACGGTTGATAGTAATACCATCTTCCATATCAATGAATTGAACTCGGCCAGCAACTTCAGCAACAATTGGGTGAGTGTGTGCATCCCACTTAGCAACCAACTGTCCAGCTTCAACTGCTTCGTCATTCGCAACACTTACTTCAGCACCGTAGGGCAGCTTGTAGTACTCACGCTCACGACCTTTGACGTCAGCAACAGCCAAGGAACCAGAACGTGAAACAGCTACTTGCTTACCATCTTCACGCGTCACAAACTTCATGTTGTGGAAGCGAACTTTACCACCATGCTTAACTTGCACGCTATCTACAGCTGAGGCACGTGAAGCCGCACCACCAATGTGGAAAGTACGCATGGTTAACTGAGTACCTGGCTCACCGATAGACTGAGCCGCAATAACACCCACTGCCTCACCTACGTTTACTTGGTGTCCACGTGCTAAGTCTCGTCCATAACACAGGGAACAAACACCAAAACGTGTATCACAGGTGATCGCTGAACGAACAACTATCTCATCTACACCTAAAGAGTCGAGACGGTCACACCATTTCTCATCTAGCAAGGTGCCTTTATCAATAACCACATCACCCGTTACCGCATTTAGCACGTCACGAGCAACCACACGGCCTAGCACACGCTGCGAAAGAGGAACAATGATATCACCCCCTTCGATAACTGGGTGCATAGTTAAGCCTTCTTCTGTTCCACAGTCTTGGTCTGTTACCACTAAATCTTGGGCAACATCCACTAGACGACGGGTTAAGTAACCAGAGTTAGCTGTTTTAAGTGCAGTATCTGCCAAACCTTTACGCGCCCCGTGAGTAGAAATAAAGTACTGGAGTACGTTCAGACCTTCACGGAAGTTTGCCACGATAGGTGTTTCAATGATCGAGCCATCTGGCTTAGCCATAAGACCACGCATACCGGCTAGCTGACGTATCTGCGCTGCAGAACCACGCGCACCTGAGTCGGCCATAATAAAGACGCTGTTAAAAGAGTCTTGCTCAGACTCTACACCCTCTTTATCTTTCACTGTTTCTTTTGAGATACCAACCATCATAGCCTTAGCAACTTTATCGTTGGCTTTAGACCAGATATCAATCACCTTGTTGTACTTTTCACCTTGAGTTACTAGACCCGAAGCAAATTGCTGTTCAATTTGTTTAACTTCTGCTTCAGAGTCGGCGATGATTGCAGCTTTTTCTTCAGGTATAACAAAGTCGTTAACACCAATAGAACAACCAGACCAGGTTGCATACTGGAAGCCGGTGTACATTAATTGGTCGGCAAAGATAACCGTGTCTTTCAAACCAACACGACGGTAGGCTTCGTTAATTAATCGAGAAATTGCCTTTTTATTTAGCGATTGGTTAACCAATTCGTAAGGCAGGCCACAAGGCATAATGCGAGAAAGTAGCGCACGGCCAACCGTTGTATCGACAAGCATTGTGCGTGTAACCGCTTCGCCTTCAATTTCTTGATCTGTTTCTGTAATACGAACCTTGATCTTTGCATGAAGAGCAACGCTACCCGTAGCCTGAGCACGCTCAACTTCGTCTATACCACTAAACACCATGCCTTCACCAAGGTCACCAATCTTTTCACGTGTCATGTAGTAAAGACCAAGAACCACATCCTGTGAAGGAACAATGATTGGCTCACCATTAGAAGGTGATAGCACGTTGTTAGTGGATAGCATTAAGGCACGTGCTTCTAACTGAGCTTCTAAAGTTAGAGGTACGTGTACAGCCATTTGGTCACCATCAAAGTCAGCGTTATAAGCCGCACAAACTAAGGGGTGTAGCTGAATCGCTTTACCTTCAATTAAGACAGGTTCAAAAGCTTGAATACCTAAACGGTGCAGTGTGGGTGCACGGTTAAGCATAACTGGGTGCTGACGAATAACTTCGGCAAGAATATCCCAAACCTCAGGTAGTTCACGCTCAACCATTTTCTTGGCAGCTTTAATGGTTGTCGCTAAACCACGCGCTTCTAGCTTGGCAAAAATAAATGGCTTAAATAACTCTAATGCCATTTTTTTAGGCAGACCGCACTGATGCAGACGCAAGGTTGGACCAACCACAATCACTGAACGGCCAGAATAGTCTACGCGCTTACCTAAAAGGTTTTGGCGGAAACGACCCTGCTTACCTTTAATCATGTCGGCAAGAGATTTTAATGGTCGCTTATTGCTTCCTGTAATGGCACGCCCACGACGACCATTGTCTAGCAAGGCATCGACTGATTCTTGCAGCATACGCTTTTCGTTACGCACAATAATGTCAGGAGCGTTAAGCTCTAATAAACGCTTCAAACGGTTATTGCGGTTAATGACACGACGATAAAGGTCGTTTAAATCTGATGTAGCAAAGCGACCGCCGTCGAGTGGAACTAACGGTCGTAAATCAGGCGGCAATACCGGCAGTGCTTCTAAAACCATCCAACCTGGCTGATTGTTAGAGTCGCGGAAAGCTTCAAGAATTTTTAGACGCTTGGTTATTTTCTTCATCTTAGTTTCAGATGAAGTTTGCGGTATTTCCTCACGGATGATTTCTATTTCATCGTCTAGGTCAATATCACGCAATAATTCTTGGACAGCTTCAGCACCCATACGGGCATCAAAGTCATCACCAAATTCTTCTAAAGCATCAAAGTATTGTTCATCGTTTAGCAATTGACCCTTTTCTAGCGTAGTCATACCTGGGTCAATAACTACAAAGCTTTCAAAGTAAAGCACTCGTTCGATATCACGTAGCGTCATATCAAGCATTAAACCAATACGTGAAGGTAAAGATTTTAAAAACCAGATATGCGCAACAGGTGATGCAAGCTCGATATGCGCCATGCGCTCACGTCGAACCTTGGCCTGAGTGACTTCAACACCGCATTTTTCACAAATAATACCGCGATGTTTCATGCGCTTATATTTACCACATAAGCACTCATAGTCTTTGGTAGGGCCAAAGATTTTGGCACAGAATAAACCGTCACGCTCTGGCTTGAACGTACGGTAGTTGATTGTTTCTGGCTTTTTAACTTCACCAAAAGACCAAGAACGTATCAGGTCTGGGGAAGCCAGAGAGATTTTTAATGATTCAAATTCATCAGGTTGGCCCTGATTGCGTAACACACTAACCAGATCTTTCATCAGCCGCAGCTCCCGTTGGAGTGGCGACGGGCAATAAGCCCGTCATGCAATCTTTTTCATCCAGTAAAACTGGAAAATGCCGAGTAGAAAACTACTCGGCTTTACTCTTAATATTCCAAATCGATATCTATCGCTAAGGAACGTATTTCTTTAACCAGTACGTTAAAGGATTCAGGCATGCCTGGCTCCATTTTATGGTTGCCATCCACTATGTTTTTATACATTTTGGTACGACCATTAACGTCATCTGATTTAACAGTAAGCATTTCTTGTAGAGTGTAAGCTGCACCGTAAGCTTCAAGTGCCCACACCTCCATTTCACCAAAACGCTGACCACCAAATTGCGCTTTACCACCCAGAGGCTGCTGAGTTACTAGGCTATAAGAGCCAGTAGAACGAGCATGCATCTTGTCATCTACAAGGTGGTTTAGCTTAAGCATATACATATAGCCAACAGTTACAGGTCGATCAAACTTCTCACCTGTTCGTCCGTCGTAGAGATCCATTTGACCACTACGCGGCAAACCTGCTAACTCAAGCATTGCTTTGATTTCATGCTCTTTAGCACCGTCAAATACAGGTGTAGCCATAGGCACACCTTTTTTCAGGTTATGAGCCAATTCAATTACTTCATCATCGCTTAGCTTATCTAGGTCTTCTAAACGCAAACCGTCAGATAAGTTATAAACTTTTTCTAAGAAACTGCGAATTTCTTTAATCTGCGCGCTACGTTCATTTTCTAATAGCTCAGCAATTCGCTCACCTAAACCTTTAGATGCAAGGCCAAGGTGGGTTTCTAAGATTTGCCCTACGTTCATACGCGAAGGAACACCTAGCGGGTTTAAAACGATATCCACGGGTGTGCCTTGTTCGTTATAAGGCATGTCTTCAACCGGCATAATTGCGGAAACAACACCTTTGTTACCATGACGGCCAGCCATTTTATCGCCTGGCTGAATACGACGCTTAACGGCAACATAAACCTTAACAATTTTTTGTACACCGGGTGCTAGATCATCGCCTTGCTGAAGCTTGCGCTTTTTATCCTCAAACTTCTCTTCCATGATGGTTTTACGCTCATCAAGCTGCACTTGTGCTTGTGCAAGTAGCTCATTGAGCGCATCGTCTTGCATACGCAATTTAAACCATTCAACAAAGGCTAAATCATCCAGGTATTCACCAGTGATTTTTGCACCTTTAGAGAGTTGAGGCCCGCCGTTAACACCCTGCCCTAATAGGGCATTGCGTAAACGAGCAAAGGTCGCTTCTTCGGCTATACGATATTCTTCTTTTAAATCTTTACGAACTTCGTTTAGCTGTGTTTCTTCAATGGATAAAGCACGCTTGTCTTTATCAACACCATCACGTGTGAAGACTTGAACATCAATAACTGTACCTTTCATCCCTGTGGCTACACGAAGGGAAGTGTCTTTTACGTCTGATGCTTTTTCACCAAAGATTGCACGTAGCAGTTTTTCTTCAGGTGTCAGCTGTGTTTCACCTTTAGGGGTCACCTTACCCACTAGAATATCGCCAGCACCAACTTCAGCACCAATGTATACAACACCTGATTCATCAAGCTTAGAAAGTGCTGATTCACCTACGTTAGGAATATCAGCAGTAATTTCTTCTGAACCTAGCTTGGTATCACGCGATACACAGGTTAACTCTTGGATATGAATAGTCGTAAAGCGCTCTTCTTCAACAACCCGCTCTGATACTAAAATCGAGTCTTCAAAGTTGAAGCCATTCCAAGGCATAAATGCAATACGCATATTCTGCCCTAGTGCTAACTCACCCATGTCGACCGATGGTCCATCGGCTAAAATATCGCCTTGGGTAATTTTATCCCCTGGTTTAACAATGGGGCGCTGGTTGATACAAGTATTTTGGTTAGAGCGGGTGTATTTGGTGAGATTGTAAATATCGACACCCGCTTCACCACCTATTAACTCATCTTCATTAATGCGCACAACAATGCGTGACGCATCAACTGAGTCAACGATACCACCGCGAAGTGCAACTGCACACACACCTGAGTCACGAGCAACAGCTCGCTCCATACCAGTACCTACCAAAGGCTTGTCAGCTTTTAGAGTTGGTACAGCTTGGCGCTGCATGTTAGAACCCATGAGGGCACGGTTAGCATCATCATGCTCTAAGAAAGGAATGAGCGAGGCTGCTACAGACACTACCTGCCTAGGTGATACATCCATCAAGGTCACTTGGTCTGGTGTAACAAAGGTAGTATCACCATTGTGACGAACCTGTACTAGCTCATCAATTAGCTCACCCTGCTCATTTAATGTTGCAGAGGCCTGAGCAATTACAAACTTACCTTCTTCAATTGCAGAGTAATAAGCGAGCTCATCGGTTACTTTGCCATCAACAACTTTACGGTAAGGTGTTTCTAAAAAACCATAAGAGTTAGTTCGAGCATAGGTCGCTAAGGAGTTAATTAGACCAATGTTTGGCCCTTCAGGTGTTTCGATAGGACAAACACGACCATAGTGAGTTGGGTGAACATCACGTACTTCAAAACCTGCACGCTCACGCGTTAAACCACCTGGACCTAACGCAGACACACGACGCTTATGTGTCACTTCTGAAAGCGGGTTGTTTTGGTCCATAAATTGAGACAGCTGGCTAGAACCAAAAAACTCTTTAACCGCTGCAGCAACCGGCTTAGCGTTAATTAAGTCTTGGGGCATTAAGCCTTCGCTTTCTGCTAAAGATAGGCGCTCTTTAACAGCACGCTCTACACGCACCAAACCAACACGGAATTGGTTTTCTGCCATTTCACCAACTGAACGAATACGACGGTTACCTAGGTGATCAATATCATCAACCTCACCTTTACCATTACGAATATTCAGTAACTCACGCAACACATCAACTATATCGTCGTGCGATAAAACAGCTTCGCCTGTATCTATATCACGATGTAAGCGACGGTTAAATTTCATACGACCTACACTGGAAAGGTCATAGCGCTCTGGCGAGAAGAACAGATTATTAAACAAGCCTTCTGCTGAGTCTTTAGTTGGCGGCTCGCCGGGGCGCATCATGCGGTAAATTTCAACTAGAGCTTCTAGCTGACTGCGGGTTGGATCAACACGCAGAGTGTCCGACATAAACGGACCACAATCTAGGTCATTGGTATAAAGCGTTTCGAAGGTCTTAATTTTAGCTTCACTTAGCTTAGTTAAGACTTCTTCAGTTATTTCTGTATTGCACTCGATCAGTAGCTCACCGCTGGACGGATCGATAATATCTTTGGCAAGCACTTTGCCATGCAAGTATTCAAGCGGTACAGCTAATTGCTTAATACCTGCCTTTTCTAGTGAGCGAATATGACGCTGAGTAATACGTCTGTCTTGTTCAACTAAAACCTTGCCATCTTTGTCTTTAATTTCAAAAGAGGAGGTTTCACCACGCAAACGTGCGGGAACTAAATCCACATAGATACCATCTTTTTTGAAATGGTAGCTACTGGTATCAAAGAACATGTCTAAAATTTGTTCAGAACTAAAGTTTAGAGCACGCAATAAAATACTTGCTGGCAGTTTACGACGACGATCGATTCGAACATAAACTAAATCTTTAGGATCAAATTCAAAGTCTAACCAAGAGCCACGGTAAGGAATAACACGAGCTGAATAAAGTAGCTTACCTGAGGAGTGCGTTTTACCGCGGTCATGGTCAAAAAACACACCTGGTGAACGGTGCAACTGCGAAACTATTACTCGCTCAGTACCATTAATAACGAAGGTACCGTTCTTAGTCATGAGTGGCATTTCACCCATGTAAACTTCTTGTTCTTTAATATCTTTTACAGCTTTATTAGGTGAGTCTTTATCATAAATAACCAGACGCACTTTAACGCGCAAGGGTGCTGCAAAGGTTATTCCTCGCAGAACACACTCTTTAACATCAAATACTGGGGTTCCAAGACGATAACTTACGTATTCAAGTGCTGCATTGCCTGAATAGCTTTCGATTGGAAATACGGATTGAAAAGCCGCATGTAAACCAGTTTCGGTACGAGCATCACCTGCCATGTCCTCTTGGAGGAACTGACGATAGGAGTCTAGCTGTATTGCTAAAAGGTAAGGCACATCCATTACCGTCGGCAATTTGCTGAAATCCTTACGGATGCGTTTCTTCTCAGTGTACGAGTAAGCCATCAATTTTCCCCAGCTTGTTCACCAAAAACCAGACCGCAGTGGTCACAACACCTTCAAGGGGAGGCGCGCCCCGCTGCTATCTACCCAGTAAAATGGTGATATGCAGTTAATTAATTAAGCTGCTTTGAACAGAAAAAGGCCGGCAGTGCATTTGCACCACCAGCCACTCTGCTGCAGCCTTAAGCTGCCATGCAAATTACTTAAGTTCCACCGATGCACCGGCTTCTTCAAGTTTTGCTTTTGCTGCTTCAGCATCGTCTTTTGACATGCCTTCTTTAACAGTTGCAGGTGCGCCATCAACCATTGCTTTAGCTTCTTTCAAGCCAAGGCCGGTGATTTCACGTACTGCTTTAATTGCGCCAACTTTTTTCTCGCCAGCAGCAGTTAGAACTAAGTCAAATTCAGTTTGTTCAGCTGCAGCTTCACCGCCACCAGCAGGACCAGCAACTACAGCAGCTGCTGCAGAAACACCAAATTTTTCTTCCATTGCTGTAACCAGCTCAACAACTTCCATCACAGACATGTCGGCAATAGCGTTGAGGATATCGTCTTGAGTAAGTGCCATGATATTTTTTACCTAGGTAATAGTGTATTTTTAGATTCAGAATTAAGACTGCAAAACTTAAGCAGCTTCTGATTCTTTTTGGTCACGTAAAGCTGCCAGTGTGCGTACAAATTTGCCGCCTGCTGCTTCTTTCATTGTTGCCATAAGCTGTGCAATCGCTTCGTCGTAAGTTGGCAAGGTAGCCAAACGATCGATATCTGTACCAGGAATGTACTCACCTTCGTAAGCCATAGCCTTAACTTCAAAAGCTTTTTCACTTTTAGCAAACTCTTTGAACAAACGGGCAGCTGCACCAGGATGTTCCATAGAGAAAGCAATAAGCGTTGGACCAGTAAATTCTTCGGTCAAGCATTCAAAGCTAGTTTCTGCAAAAGCGCGACGTGCTAAAGTGTTACGAACAACACGCATATCGACGCCAGCTTCACGGGCTTGTTTACGCAAATCACTCATTGCGCCAACAGTTACGCCGCGTGAATCAGCAACAACTACAGATTGAGCAGCTTTGGCAGCATCGTTGACCTGGCCAACAATGGCCTGTTTGTCTTTTAGATTAAGTGCCACTTTATCTTGCTCCTAATATAGAGATACGATTGAATCGCACTCCACGGTTTCCAACCCTTCGGGGATCCGAAGCTGGTAGGATGGTTGGACCTACAGAAAGTAGGCGGTCATCCATCTGCGTAGGAAATTAAGCTATTTAATAATTTAAAAGCACCTACGGTCTTTGAAGGCTACTGCCAGCAAATGTAACTGGCAGCATCCGCAAAGTTAGTTACACAACTATTTTAAATCTAAAGTTGCTGTATCAATTGCTAAGCCAGGGCCCATGGTGCTAGAAAGAGTAACTTTCTTAACATAAACACCTTTAGCAGATGCAGGCTTAAGCTTTTTAAGGTCTGAAATTAGCGCGTCAATATTGCCACGTATAGCATCAGCAGAGAAATCGATTTTGCCAACACCAGCATGAATAATACCGTTTTTGTCGGTACGAAAACGCACCTGACCAGCTTTTGCATTTTTAACAGCTGTAGCAACATCGGGTGTTACTGTGCCAACTTTAGGGTTAGGCATAAGTCCACGTGGACCTAGAATTTGACCTAACATACCAACTACACGCATTGCATCAGGCGCAGCAATGACTACGTCAAAATTCAGTTCACCAGCTTTAACTTGTTCAGCTAGATCGTCCATGCCTACTAAGTCTGCACCTGCTTCTTTAGCAGCATCTGCAGCAGCGCCCTGGGCAAAAACTGCAACACGAACACTTTTACCAGTACCATTAGGCAATACAGTAGCACCACGAACAACCTGGTCTGATTTACGTGGATCAACACCTAGGTTGATAGCTAGCTCAACTGTTTCTTTGAACTTTACCGCAGGTAGTCCAGCTAAAAGAGCTACAGCTTCTTCAACACTGTAGCTTTTGGCTGTATCAATTTTTTCTGCAATTGTTTTTTGACGCTTAGTTAACTTGGCCATTTACACGCCCTCCACGTCAATACCCATGCTGCGCGCACTGCCAGCAATGGTTCTAACAGCAGCATCTAAATCAGCCGCGGTTAAGTCAGGTTCTTTTGTTTTTGCAATTTCTTCAAGCTGCTCACGCGTTGCTTTGCCCACTTTGTTTTTGTTGGGTTCAGCAGAAGCTTTCTGCAAACCTAGCGCTTTTTTCAATAAAATAGCTGCTGGGGGTGTTTTGGTAATGAAGGTAAAGCTACGATCACTATAAACAGTGATCACGACTGGCGTAGGTAAGCCAGGCTCTACATCTTGTGTAGCAGCGTTAAATGCTTTACAAAATTCCATAATGTTTACACCGTGCTGACCTAGTGCAGGACCAACAGGTGGACTTGGATTTGCTTTACCAGCTGCTACTTGCAGCTTAATGTACGACTGTACTTTTTTAGCCATGATAACTCCAGTGGGTATAACGCCTTTCGGCTCCCCGTTTTATTAAACTGCCTAAGCAGCATTTCAAAATGCCAAGCTTACTCTTTTTCGACTTGACCAAATTCTAGCTCGACCGGTGTAGGCCGACCAAAAATACTAACTGATACTTGCAGACGGCTTTTCTCATAGTTCACTTCTTCAACCGTGCCGCTAAAGTCTGCAAAAGGACCATCAAGAACTCTAACCATCTCACCCGGCTGAAACATGGTGCGTGGCCTAGGCTTGTCACTACCGTCTTGAACCCTTTGCAGAATGGCATCTGCTTCACGCGATGTAATGGGTGCGGGTTTTTCTGCAGTGCCACCAATAAAGCCAAGAACTTTAGGCGTTTCTTTAACTAGGTGCCAGCTGTCATCATTCATATCCATTTCTACTAAAACATAACCAGGATAGAACTTACGTTCGCTTTTGCGTTTTTTTCCATCACGCATTTCAACTACTTCTTCCGTTGGCACAAGAATTTGCCCGAACAAATCTTCCATCTTTTTAATACTAATACGCTCCAGCAGTGAGCGCATAACTTGCTTCTCAAAACCGGAGTAGGCGTGAACAACATACCAACGCATGGACATTTTCTACCCCTAATAAATCAGACTTTTAATGATCCAGCTTAGCAATGAGTCTACTAGCCAGAGCAAAAAAGCAACCAAAATAACGGCTGCTAAAACAATGAGAGTGGTTTGCGTTGTTTCCGGACGTGTTGGCCATACCACTTTACGAATTTCAACCCTTGCTTCGCGTGCAAGATTAGCAAGCTGCTTTCCCTTGCTAGTAAGCATAAACACTAAGCCCGCGAGCACACAAAGCACAACAACGCCAATCACCCTATATATCATAGGTGAATCAGCGTAGTACATATTACCTGCTATAGCCAAGGTCAAGAGTAGAAGTACTGCAAACCACTTTAGTGCATCCAGACTGGCTGGCTGAGCTTCGGCTTTTGCTTTCATTAGAGAAGATAACTCCTTGCATCAGCAGGTTTTGGGAAATAGATAAAATACCAATCTGAGGATGATTGGCAGGCCAGGAGGGAATCGAACCCCCAACCTACGGTTTTGGAGACCGTCGCTCTGCCAATTGAGCTACTGGCCTGTATCTGGCATTTGAGCTACTGCTCAATAAAAACTATAGCATGGAGCTCATGGACGGAATTGAACCGTCGACCTCACCCTTACCAAGGGTGTGCTCTACCCCTGAGCTACATGAGCAATCTTGGAGCGGGCAGCGGGAATCGAACCCGCCTCTTCAGCTTGGAAGGCTGAGGTAATAGCCACTATACCATGCCCGCAGCCTTAGAATTTGGTGGAGGGGGAAGGATTCGAACCTTCGAAGCTCGCGCGGCAGATTTACAGTCTGCTCCCTTTGACCACTAGGGTACCCCTCCAACTAGGCGACAAATTATAGTCTAGTTATCGCCGTTGTCAAACTTTTCTTTATCTCTCTCGACAACGGCGGCAACTTTAACAGCTCCCCACTAGTTCGGCAAGCTCTATTTTAATTTTATTTATTGGCTTACCTGAAAGTAGACCTTGTTTTTCTTTATCAGTCACAGGAAACATCAATTCTAAACCAGCATAAACCATATCTGGCCAACAATAGCTTTCATGCTCTAATCCACCACCTACAAGTAAAGCGTCACCACCGGTTAATATTATTGGCAATTCTTGTTGTGTCGTATTGTAGGCTTGTTTATAAGCTAAACTAATGTGACCAAGTGCAGATAGGTAAATACCATGGCTGACTGCTTCTTGTGTTGATTGACCAAAGTTCATCAAGCCTTTGTGGCTATCATCTGGGTCAATCGCTACATTCTTGGTACCCAGCTTTAAACTTTCCTTCATAAGCCTTATTCCTGGTGCTATAAACCCACCTAAGTGACCGCCATCAGCTTTAACTAAATCAATAGTGATTGCACTACCACAGTCTACGACAAAACAAGCACCAAACCCGTGATATGCTGCGAGCAAACCTAGCCATCGATCGATACCTAGCTTTTCTGGCTCTTTATACGCATTCCTTACACCAGCAAATTTTATAGTTGACCTAGCAACATGCAAGGGAACACGGAACCGCCTTGCTATACGCTCTACCTCTGCTAAGACTTCTTTACCACCTACATTAGAGACACGCATTACTTTGATATCACGAAAATCTGGAATAGATTCAGAGTTTTCCCAGCGATCACGTGTCCAAATTGATCCACGATCAATAATTTCATTATTACTACTTTTTTTTAATCGCCATTTAGTTAATGTATTACCTATATCTAAGTCTAATATCATTTTTTTGGCCTCAGGCTTACTTCGCCAGCATTAATTAATCCCTCCTCACCACTTTCATAAACAACCTCGAGTTCACCTGTAGAAGTAACTCCACCTAAGGTAACAGGTATAGATTCTTTACTAGTCATAATATAAGACTGCATTCCTTTCCATAGGTGGGCTTGGTTCCATTCTTCCATATAGGGCTCAAAGCCTGTTTCAGGATAGCTATCAACCAGTTTTTCTATTGCTAGAGCAATGTTTGCTGCTAAGGCTGACCTATTAATTATGGCTTCCTGCTGATCATCTAAAAAAGAAATTGGTTGGTCTAGATCGGGTAGGTTAGAAGTACGATATACATTAATCCCTACGCCAACTATTAGGCTACAAGGGCCGGCTAAATCTCCTTTTAACTCAATTAAGATCCCACCCAATTTTGCATCATTAAAATAAAGGTCATTAGGCCATTTTAATTTAATACCTACAAAACCCTGGGTTTCTAATTCACGCTTAATTACGACTGCTACAGCTAAACTTAATGCTTGAAGAACGTTTGCACCACCCTCTACTTTAAACCCTAAAGACATACTTAGCGAAGAAGCATAAGGGCTGTACCACCCTCTACCACGGCGACCTAACCCTGCAGTCTGCTTTTCTACTAGCATTAGCTGCTTATTTAATAAACCTGAACCGTCTGAACAGCGTCGGGATAACTCTAGATTTGTAGAATCTAAACTAGGATAAAAATTTAATGTTAGCGATGAATTGTGCTCTTGAAACAATCCTTGAATTTGTTCTATGTCCAACAACTCTAGTGGCTTTACTAATTTATACCCATCATTTTTTTTAGTTATAATTTCTAGCCCTAAATTTGGGAGCTGCTGAATTTGTTTCCATACAGCCGTTCGGCTTACCCCTAAATCAAGTCCTAGCTGGGTACCTGTATGGAAGTGTCCATTACTTAATAATTTAATAAGTGGGTATAGATTCATTTATTACTCCTAAGTCAGCACTATTTTAGCCTCTTGTAAATAATATGTAACCCATAAACCTTAATGAGCGGCTAGGCTATTCAGCAATATTTCTTGGATTCAACTTGCTAGTGCAACAGCCTGTAATTCTTCAAACAATACTTCATTTGGTGTTTTCATTCCAAGTGTTTTCCTAGGTCGGTTATTTAAACGATGCATAATGAATTCAAAATGCTCATCATCTAAGTGCTTAAAGCATGAACCTTTGGGGCAGTATTGACGTATTAAGCCATTTGTATTTTCATTCAATCCACGTTGCCAAGAAGCATAAGGGTCTGCAAAGTAAAAGTCACAATTCAGTGCTTTTGCAATGGCTTGATGCTCAGCAAACTCTTTACCATTATCTGCCGTTAGAGTATGTACTAAACCAACAGAAGCAAA